>JADGDO010000040.1 GCA_016744855.1 Candidatus Fermentibacteraceae bacterium
AACCTGCCCAGTCTTCGATTGAGTGCATGGTGGAGATAATGAACGATTGTTCTCTGGTAGCATCGGCTTGTTCTATGTGCCATTTCATCCAAGAGATAACACCATTGGGGTCAACCTCCTCCAAAGTAGGTTGCCAGATTGTAATGCTATCAAGATCAGCTCTCATTACACTATCAAAGTCTTGTGTGAAAAAACTTGGCATGTAGTCATCATAGGCAGAAGAATCATCCATCATGTGCATCCACTGGTGAGCAGGGGCTTCATCATAGCCGTAGTAGAACCATACACTATGAGAAGAATCGTTGAAGAGAGTCTCCAAATCCAAAGACACATTGATCATGTCAGATTGCATCTGGCTCGCTGTCATTGTATCTCTAAGAGCATCTTGAGTATAGGTAGTATCGCCAATAGTATAACCTGCCCATACTGGCCAAGCATATGGTTTATCAATGCTCATTTCAAACATCCGAGAATACCAGTTTGTTACACAAGTAACATTCCATGGGTTAACCAGAGTCAGCATCCCTGTTGTGTCGCCGGGAAGAACTACATTCTTCAGTATTGAATCTGCATCGTAGAACTGTCGGCTGAGTCCATCAAAGTTGTTCCAGGAAAGTAAGCAGAAAAACTCGATATCGATGTCCTCGTAGTTTGCCTTCAATCCCACGATTGGAATCGTGTTGGCAGGTGGACTGTCTGCATTGGCAAGAACTGTGATTGCTAACAAACAAATGAGGAGTATGAGTGCTATTCGATTCATCGTGAGTTCCTGCTTTCTTCGAAGATAGAAGTATAACAAACAGTTTACAGGTGAATATGGGATGGAAGGGGGGGGGTATTGTCAATAGAAGACATTGTAGAAAAGAAGAGATGCTATATTCAGCGGGTTAACTTTTTCTTAGCCGTTGCAAACGTAATGATCTTTCTGTAACAAGTTGTCTTTCCCAGTTATCTCCCATGGACAAGACTTTAGTCTGAACTTCCTCCGGTAGCTTTAAGAGACACAGCCACTGGGTCACTCGGTCTGAAGTGATTCCATGCCTTTCGGCAAGCTGTTTCCGTGTGAGATTGTCCCGGACCAATTCATCATTCAGTTCCATTGCGTACACCAAAGGGTTACGGAATATCTTTTTGGGTTTTATTATTGGTGTGTCGGAACGCCTGATGCGAAAAGCTTTGGGGGTTCTGGAAAAGGTTCGAGTGTATTCGCCCTCGGCGTGCCAAAAGATATTATTGATTAAGTAATGTAATACGCTGTAAAATGCCTGAATCTCCTACGATGCTATAGACACCTGCAGGTAATCTTTCACCGGAAAAATCAGTTCCATTCCATGTTCCGACTCCTTCAGAAACGCTTATAGAAGAAACCTGCCTTCCTGCAAGATCAATAACTCTCAGATTCAAAGGAGTGTTGCTCCTTGCAAACACAGTCACCGAACCGGTAACAGGATTCTGTGAAACAGTAAACTCAACCTCAATCGGAATATCCGAGGTTGAATCCTCAATCCCAAGGGTACTGTAGTCGAACCAGCCGAAGGTGGGATATGCTCCCAGATATGGCTGCGTTTCTCCCTGGGAAAAAACGATATACTGATTTCCTTCATAGTCAACCACACCACTGATGTTTTGTATGTCCTCTGGTTCTTCATCGGAATAATCATATGCAATTTGCCAGCCTACAACAGTGTTGCCATCTGAGTCAAACACTTTGTAGAAAATTCTGTTCTCGGCAGAATAACCATAGCCACACCAGCATAAGTAGAATAAGTTCAGATCAGGCAAAGGAGAAACAATGAAATCAACGCCAGTATCCATTTCTGGAGGTTCAGGCACAACAATGGTCTTATAGTCAATCAAGAGTTCACCTGATTCACCCTGGAGTTTCCACAAGACATATGTGTATCCCAGACCCGGATCATCAACTCTAGCAATAACCAGCAGATTGCCTTCGCTGTCTATCTCGAGTTCAGGGGATCTGCACCAGTAATAATCGTTTAGTGTGAAGTCATACATGGGTACAACGATGTTCCCCTCAATGTCGTACTGTACGTACATGTGGTGATGATCCAGCTTGTTTTTTACCACAGCATGCACTCTGCCCCTGTCCACAAGGATGACGCAGTCCTCTTCTGCACCCTCAATGAGCCATTCGTATTCTGTTGTGAAACCTGAATCAGGTGACGGGCTCCAGGCGGCATAGAACACTTCAGCTCCCTCATAACCACCATTGAATAGTACATGCATCCTCCCAAGGGAGTCCGGGCTGGATCTGATCTCAGGCATCCATGTACTGTTCGTGAAGAGGTGGGTTGCCAGCAGGACCTCACTGCCGTCTGAAAGGCTCCTAGCAGCAGAATAGACGGGGTTAACCTCTCTCCAGAAAGCATACAGACTGTCACCAGTTCTCACTATTGGAGAAAGATATGGACTGCTTACATCCCTGGAAATCATAATTTCAGGATAGAGCTCTGTTCCTCCGTCCGTTGAGAACATCTTATAGGCAATGCGTGATTCATCATTGAATCCGGCCCAAATCAAATGATTCCTGCCTATCTCATCTTGATAGAGGTATTGTATTCTTCTTGTGGTATTTGCCGAATCAGTTACGACGAACGGTTCGCTCCAGCCTGGACCGACTGTTACAGAAAAGCAGGAAAGCAGTAAAAGACTTATCATTCCAGAGTTCCCGATCTTTCGCAGTCATGCTGATACATGGGCCATGGAGTATATCCTGTTGAGCAGCTCCCGAACTCCCAGCAATGTAGGAGGCCGTCATCTGAGCCGAATACAATTTCGACACTTCCATCCCTGTCTAAGTCTGCAATCGCAAACCCTCCGTATGCCCCAACTTCATCAGGGAACTTGAAGGGCCAGCCTTCGAAGCTTGGAAGCAGATTCCCATCAGAATCATAGGCCAAAATCGAATTGCTCCCCGAGATCACTGTACTGAAAAGCATTTCTGCATCAGTACTCGAATCAAGATTTCCCAGGGCAATAGGGCTGACAGGGCTGCCGGGGGAAGCTCCGCTGAACTCCTGTGTAGGGAAGTTTAGAAAGTCTTCCCCACTCACATTCCACGCCATGCACTGCCTTTCAGAAGGCATCACATAGGTGTCGGTACCTGTTTCAAATGGGTCCCAGTCGGTTATTACTCCACACGCCAGTCTGGAGGTTGGAAGCATATCCTCATTGTCACAGCCATACTCTTCCTCTTCTCCTGGTTCGATGACCAGGGCAGGTACGTCAGATGAAGTGGAATAGTATTTCCCCGGATATCCGAGCGACCCGATACCATTCAAGGAACCTG
>JADGDO010000041.1 GCA_016744855.1 Candidatus Fermentibacteraceae bacterium
GCCCTGGTAGTCCACGCCGTAAACGATGATTACTCGTTGTGCACAATACACCGTGCGTGACTGAGCGAAAGCATTAAGTAATCCACCTGGGGAGTACGTTGGCAACAATGAAACTCAAAGGAATTGACGGGGGCCCGCACAAGCGGAGGAACATGTGGTTTAATTCGATGATACGCGAGGAACCTTACCTGGACTTAAATGTAGATTGACCGCAGCCGAAAGGTTGTTTCTCTTCGGAGCAGGTTACAAGGTGCTGCATGGCTGTCGTCAGCTCGTGCCGTGAGGTGTCGGGTTAAGTCCCATAACGAGCGCAACCCCTATTGTTAGTTGCTAACAGGTCAAGCTGAGGACTCTAGCGAGACTGCCACCGTAAGGTGAGAGGAAGGTGGGGATGACGTCAAGTCAGCACGGCCCTTACGTCCAGGGCTACACACGTGTTACAATGGTCGGTACAGAGAGCAGCTACTTGGTAACAAGATGCGAATCTTTAAAAGCCGGTCTTAGTTCGGATCGAAGTCTGCAACTCGACTTCGTGAAGTTGGATTCGCTAGTAATCGCATATCAGCCATGATGCGGTGAATACGTTCCCGGGCCTTGTACACACCGCCCGTCAAGCCATGGAAGCTGGGGGTACCTGAAGTCCGTAACCATTAAGGATCGGCCTAGGGTAAAACTGGTAACTGGGGCTAAGTCGTAACAAGGTAGCCGTACCGGAAGGTGTGGCTGGAACACCTCCTTTCTGGAGAGATCTCTAAGAGATTTTATTCTTAATCTAATTACTATATTAATTGTATAATTATCAATTGAATAATTATAAAGGCAGTTACATATAAAATGATGTAGATTCTGTCTTTTTATTATTTTAAAGGTAGGACAGGAATTGCTTAACATTTAAGCAGTCCCGTAGCTCAGTTGGTTAGAGCACTACACTGATAATGTAGGGGTCCGCAGTTCAAATCTGCGCGGGACTACCGTTTGTTTTTTTATAAGGAAGTATGAAAATATAGAATTATTGATAAAACAAAAAAGTTCTTTGACATATTGGTTTAAAAGCAAAAAAGAGCATGTATTTAAATGTTTGAAATTACAGTAATGTAATTGATGATTTTATTTACACAAGAAATAAGAAAGATAAGGGCGTATGGCGGATGCCTAGGCTCTCAGAGGCGAAGAAGGACGTGATAAGCTGCGAAAAGCTTGGTGTAGGTGCAAATGACCGTCAATACCAAGATGTCCGAATGGGATAACCCGTCTATTTGAAGAATAGACATCATTAGTAATAATGAAGCTAACCCGGAGAACTGAAACATCTAAGTACCCGGAGGAAGAGAAAACAATAGTGATTCCCCTAGTAGAGGCGATCGAAAAGGGATTAGCCCAAACCAAATTTGTTTCGGCAATTTTGGGGTTGTAGGACCAGAGTAATAATTTGAATTCAAAATGGAAGTCCATTGGAAAGTGGTACAAAATAGGGTGATAGTCCCGTACATGTACGATATTTAAATTAGTTTGGTATCCTGAGTAAGTCGGGACACGAGAAATCCTGACTGAATCCACCGGGACCATCCGGTAAGGCTAAATACTCCTGAGAGACCGATAGTGAACCAGTACCGTGAGGGAAAGGTGAAAAGCACTTCGAACAGAAGAGTGAAAAAGAACCTGAAACCGTACGCCTACAAACGGTCGGAGCTATATTAATATAGTGACGGCGTGCCTTTTGCATAATGAGCCTACGAGTTACTCCTCAGTGGCAAGCTTAAGTAGTTCAGCTACGTCAGGCGAAGCGAAAGCGAGTCTTAATAGGGCGAGTTAGTCACTGGGGGTAGACGCGAAACTATGTGATCTACCCATGACCAGGTTGAAGTGCCGGTAAAACGGTATGGAGGACCGAACCAGTACACGTTGAAAAGTGTTTGGATGAGTTGTGGGTAGGGGTGAAAGGCCAATCAAACATAGAAATAGCTCGTACTCCCCGAAATGCATTTAGGTGCAGCCTTGAGTTTAGTATTATAGAGGTAGAGCTACTGATAAGGCTAGAGGGCTTCACCGCCTATCAAACCTTGACAAACTCCGAATGCTATAATATATACTCGGGAGTGAGGCTATGGGTGCTAAGGTCCATAGCCGAGAGGGAAAGAACCCGGACCATCAGCTAAGGTCCCCAAATGTGTGCTAAGTTGAACTAACGAGGTGCGATTGCAGAGACAGCTAGGATGTTGGCTTGGAAGCAGCCATTCATTTAAAGAGTGCGTAACAGCTCACTAGTCGAGCGATTGTGCGTGGATGATAATCGGGCATCAAGCACACTACCGAAGCTATGGGATTAATTAATTAATCGGTAGGGGAGCATTCCAATATTGCAGAAGCAGAAACGACGAGTTTTTGTGGAGAGATTGGAAAAGCAAATGTAGGCATAAGTAACGATAATGCAGGTGAGAAACCTGCACACCGGAAGACTAAGGTTTCCTGATCAACGCTAATCGGATCAGGGTTAGTCGGGTCCTAAGGCGTACCCTAAAGGGGAAGTCGATGGCCAACAGGTTAATATTCCTGTACCGGCATATACTGCGATGTGGTGACGAAAGAGTGAAAGGTCCGCGTACTGACGAAATAGTACGTTAAAGGGTGTAGATATACAGACTGTAGGCAAATCCGCAGACTGTGTCGAACCTGATAGTACCAAGCGTCTTCGGACAATTGGATAGTGACTGTAAACATATTTCCAAGAAAAACCGCTAAGCTTCAGGTATATTGCCGCCCGTACCGTAAACCGACACAGGTAGTCGAGTAGAGAATACGAAGGTGCTCGAGTGATTCATGGCTAAGGAACTAGGCAAAATAGTCCTGTAACTTCGGGATAAAGGACGCCTCTAGTAATAGAGGTCGCAGTGAAATGATCCAAGCGACTGTTTACCAAAAACACAGGGCTTTGCAAATTAGAAATAATACGTATAAGGCCTGACACCTGCCCGGTGCCGGAAGGTTAAGAGGGGATGTTATTCTTTAGGGAAGAAGCATTGAATTGAAGCCCCGGTAAACGGCGGCCGTAACTATAACGGTCCTAAGGTAGCGAAATTCCTTGTCGGGTAAGTTCCGACCTGCACGAATGG
>JADGDO010000042.1 GCA_016744855.1 Candidatus Fermentibacteraceae bacterium
GCTCAATATGAGCAATTCAAGAAACGCGGAAAGCACTCCAATGAAGCTATTGTTGCTATTGCCCGAAAATTACTGGTCGCTATTTGGCACATGCTCACCAAAGGCGAGCCCCATCGGCACTCCACCGAAGAGGATTTGGCTTATAAAATGCTGATTTGGTCTCAGCGGATGGATGAAGATGCTTTGCGGGGGATGACGCGCCAGCAGTTTGCCAAGTATGGTCTTTTGCGTCTTGGCAAGGGAATCCATCTTACTCGTATTGTCCGTAACGGTTTGCCCAGGCGGATCGCCCCTACGGATGAAGTTCTGGCTCTCTTGCCGGAGCTAAATTTGCTCGAATAGCCCTTTCTTTAACCCGTTTTTTTACTTTCTCTTCCCCGTTTTCTTCACCGGGGTTTTTGTGGTTGGGCTGGCTTTGAATCACCCTCTCTTTTTTCTCTTTTTGGCTCTGAATGGTCTATGGAAAAGTGGACAAGAAGTGCGTCTTGCCCACTTTTCCACAGACTCTGCTGCTACTGCTCCGCTTTTTCTCGTTTTTTTTCTTGTCCTTGACAGCTGCACTTATCGGTAGTCACTGTCGCATTATTAGCTTTTTTTGCATGGGGACAACGAAATAATGCTTTGGAGCAAGCGCGAATAGCTCTCTCACGTCAAATGGTAGCTCAAGCACAATCGCTTAGCTTTACAAGAAACTCGAAGCAAATGACTGCGATATTACTTGCAACTGAATCTATGAAAATGAATCCATCCAGTGAGGCTGCGCAAGTTTTATTGAGCAATTCTAGTGCGCGTCTGCTTTATAATATTTCTCATTTTAATGCTGTCAATTCCGTTGTCTTCGGACCAGATGCTAAGTATTTTGCTTCTGCTAATGAAAAAACAGTCCTTGTTTTTAGTATGGACAATGGTACTGAGATTGCCCAAATGTTGCATGATGATATGGTACTTGCTATTGCTATCAGCCCTGATGGAAAATACTTAATTTCAGGAAGTCGCGACCAGACAGTTGGGGTTTGGGAAGTCTCCACCGGGAATGAAGTGTTTCGTCTTGAGCATGACGGGAATGTAAATGCGGTTAGTTTTAGTCCAAACGGGAAGTATTTTGTTGCAAGTGGTTTTGAGACAGCTCGTATTTGGGAGACAGAAAGTGGAATAGAAATTGCCCGGATGAAGACAAATCGTCCCCCTATAGAAACTGTTTCTTTTAGCCCGAATGGGAAATATATAGCTACGGGAGATGCTCTAACTCTCCGTATTTGGGACGCTATTACTGGTAAAGAAATAGGAAAAAAGAAACATGACGGCATTGTTTTTTCTGTTGCTTTTAGCCCTGATAGTAAGTATATAGCATCAGGTGGGCAAGACGGTGTGGCTCATGTGTGGGAAATAGATACTGGGGTAGAAATATCAACAATATCTCACGATGCACGAGTATTTGCTGTAGCATTTAGTCCAGATGGAAAATTGATAGCCTCTGGAGGCAGGGATAATATTATTCGGGTCAAGGAAATTATGACGGGAACTCAAGTTGCTAAATTTATGCATGATGGTAGTGTTTATCAAGTTGCTTTTAGCCCAGATGGAAAACACATTGTTTCAGGAAGTAATGATAATACTGCTCGTGTTTGGCGTGTTTCAACGGGTGAGGAGGAAACTCGTGTGACGCATGATAAGTGGATTAATTCAGTTAATTTTAGCTTTGACGGTAAGTATGCAATTTCAGGAAGTGCAGATGGAACGCTCTATGTATGGGAAACAAGAAAAGGAATGGGGATTACAGATATTCAACACGATGGAATAGTTTTCTCCGCTGATTTTAGTCCAGATGGTGAATATGTAATTTCGGGGGGAGGACACTCTGCTCGTGTATGGGAATCTGAAACAGGTAGAGAAATTTCTCGTATGACTTATGAGGATTTGACCGAAGCTGTTGCTTTTAGTCCTAATGGGGTGTATGTGGTTTCTGGAAGTGACGATGGGACTGTGCGAGTATGGGAAGCATCCACTGGGGAAGAAATTGCCCAAATGCTCCATACTGACAGGGTTGGGTCTGTTGCCTTCAGTCCTGACGGAGATTATGTAGCTTCAGGAAGCGATGATTCTACAGCGCGTGTATGGGATGCCGAGACGGGTGAAGAAATTGCACATGCGGATCATCAAGACATAGTCAATTCAGTTGTTTTTAGTCCTGATGGTAAGTATTTAGTGTCTACTAGTAATGATTTTACTGCTCGCATACTAGATATAGAGAATAATACTGAAATTTCCAGCATGCTTCATGAAAGTTTTGTTTATACTGCTGAGTTTAGTCCCAATGTTTTATCTGAGACAGGCGGGAAATATTTAGTCACTGGTAGTGTTGATTCTGCTCGTGTTTGGGAAATAGAATCTGGTATAGAAATTGCTAAAGCTCAATACCACGGACCGGTATTTGCTGTTTCCTTTAGCCCCGATGGAAAATATGTGGCATCTGCTGGCGGATTGTTTGCTAGTGTATGGGAAACAACATCCGGCAAAGAGATTGCGAACCTTCCTCATGATTATGTAATTCTTTCAATTGATTTCAGTCCTGACGGGAATTATGTGGTTTCAGGAGACGATAGATCTGCAATAGTCTGGGATGCCACAACTGGAAATGAAATCTCTCGCTTTTTACATACGATGTTGGTGGAGGTTGTTGCTTTTAGCCCCAATGGTGAATTTATTCTCTCCGGTGGCTATGATAAAACTGCTCGCGTGTGGCCCTGGCATCCAGATGATTTGATTGAGCGAGCGTGTGCTATTTCTCCCCGTAATTTGTCTAGGGATGAATGGAAGTTTTATTTAGGAGACGAACCTTATCGTGCGGTTTGCCCTAATTTGCCACTTGAACCAGAGCCTACGCCAACACCCAATTCATAAGAACGAATCATATTATTC
>JADGDO010000043.1 GCA_016744855.1 Candidatus Fermentibacteraceae bacterium
CATCTTGCGTATTCAGCAAGCTCTCGATGGTTCTTGGATAGCCATCCTGCTGGCTTTGCAATCTGGGATGGCCGTTGCCTTGTACTTTCGGCGCACAAAGCCAAAGGAAAAGGCAGACAAAAAAACACAGGCTTTGGCGTGGGTTTCTGCTCTGCTACCTTTAGCTTTTTCACCTCGTGCCTCGACCAATCCTTGGTTGGCTCTTCTTTTAATCCCAGGACTCTTGTTGTCTCTCTGGGCAATGCTTTCCCTAGACCGTTCTTTCTCCATCGCCCCAGCAAAAAGAGAGATTATTACGAGCGGTCCTTATCAATATATGCGTCACCCGATGTATGCTGGCGAAATTCTATCCTTGACTGGTGTATTGATTGCCTCCTTTTCGCTCTGGAACGTGGCTCTTTTTCTTCTTTTTTCCGTCTCTGTGGTTTGGCGTATGTCCGAAGAAGAAACGCTGCTTTACGGAGATCACGGAGGCTTTTGTGGATGATTTGGTAGACGCATTGATGGATGTCCTTGATAAATCCCAGCGACTACCCTGGGCAAGAAGAAAGTTTTTTGAGACATGGATACAGAATCATTTTCCTAGTTCTGAAAAAACTACTGTGGAAGTTTTTTCAGAACTAGAGCTTTTTGAAGCAAAAAGAGAACTTGAGGTAATTTCGGATGAATTTGAGTGGTGTAAAGGTAAATCTTTTGACGTTTATCACGACTTTTTGTAGGGAAAAATGAGATGAAGTTAAAGATAAAGAAACTAGATGCAAGGAGCCGGAAAATTATAGATAGGCTAATCGAGGGGTTTCTATTAATTTTGATGGTATTGATAATGTTGGCAACTGTATTGCTGACATCCCTTGTACCAAGTAGTAATGATATTACTCAAACACCGCTGTTTGTGATTGTCAACGGCATTGAATATTGAGATGCAATGAAAATGAATGTAAAGAAGAATAAAGAGATAGAAAAAGGAAGCATTATAGAGATGCTGCCCTACATGGTACTCCTTGCTCTGATGTGGCTACTTGCCCTTTGTTTGGGGTCTTACGCGTTTGCAGTTGGAGTAATTCGTCTCTATTAAAAGGTGAACTCATGGAAAGAAAAAAAATAGCAAGAAGTGTAATGCTGCCTTTGGCAATTTTTGTCTCAGTGTTGCTTGCCTTTTTCTCAGGTACTAGCGGAGGTCCCGTGCCGCAATTGGACAATCAAATCACATCGCTGGATTACGGCTACGATGTAAGTGAGTATGCCCAAAGCCCCTCGCACAGCTTGGGCGTAAGCTCTGCATCTGCTGGCTGCCCTCAGAAATGCGTCATTACAGTTTGCGTTAATTGGAAGCCTGGTCCTAGTGCTGAATGTCCTTCTCCAGGTTCTGGTGGGGGATGTTGCCTCGCTTATGGTCCAGGATGCAAATCTGGTTGCGAAGACGACCCGCCACCAGCGCCAACGCCTACACCTATTCCTCCAACAGTGAGTGGATCGGTGAGCTGTAACGAAAGCGGTAATGCTGGCTGGTGTATAGGCAATGCCAATTTGAATATGACTGCCAACGACCCGCAAGGCAAGCCCGTGACAGTACAGGGGACAATCGGCGGCTCTGTTTTTTCTTGCGCTCAGGGAAATACTTGTTCAAAAACGCTTCCCGAAGGATCTGGAAATATACAGTTCTGGGCAACATCCGCGTCAGGGTCTTCTTCGCATAGTTCAGCCTCTTGGAAACTCGATATAAGCGACCCATTGCTCTCACCATCCTTGCCCGCTATAAACGGAGAAAATGGATGGTATATCAACGCTGTTTCAGCGAATTTGTCCGCTTCTGATTCTGTCTCAGGAATAGCCTCAACAGGTGTTCTCGTTAATGGAAGCGCACTTCAATCCGCCCCCGTAAACCTAATAGATGGTGTCTTTACTGTGGTCTTTCTTGCCGAAAACGGAGCAGGTCTATCTACGACTACTCAAAGAGCAATATCCGTAGACTCTCAACCCCCAACCCTTTCTCCCTCTGTGCCGGTCATAGATGGAACAAACGGGTGGCATATAAGTGATGTACTAATAAGCCTTGATGCGTCAGATACGATCTCAGGAGTTGACTATCAAAGCATTGTCGTAGATGGCTCAAATCGCTCAAATCCTACAATACTCTCAGATGGGGTGTACGTTATTGAATTTCTAGCCCTAAATAATGCCGGTCTATCTACACAATCTACAAGAAGTATTTACGTTGACACCATTGGTCCGCTTGCGACCTTTGTCGAAAGTGGAGCGGATGGAGAAGGCGGCTGGTATATCACCGATGCAAATATATCTGTGCAATCGTCCGATGCCGGATCGGGTGTGTATGCAGTTGCATACCAAGTTGATGGTGGAGCGTGGGTGGACGGAAATGCTACTACGCTAGGGGAAGGTGTCTTTGTTTCTCGATTTAGAGTTATTGACACGGCGGGCAACGAAAGTTTTGTTGACGGGACACTCTCTGTCGATAAAACGCCTCCCGTGTCGAACTTCACATCTCATGCTTCAGGTGCTTTGGTGAGTGGGGCAGTGCAATTAGGAGGAGAATCATCAGACCTGCTCTCAGGCACTTACTCATCCGGCGAGATATTTATCGACAATGGCGCAAACGGGTCAGCGTGGTCGCCCATTTCTTTGAACGCAGCAGGGGAGTGGTCTGAAAGCTGGAATACCTACTTATTACCCAATGGCGCATATACGCACTTAATGCGAACCAGGGATGTTGCTGGAAACCAAGAGAAT
>JADGDO010000044.1 GCA_016744855.1 Candidatus Fermentibacteraceae bacterium
ATATCAAGTTCAATTTTAATCAATTGACAATTTTCACCACAATATCGATCTAATAAAGGATTCACCTTATTCTTAATCGCTAAGTCTGTCTCAAACCGAAGTTTCTCATAACTGCTAGGGTTCACGATCTGTGCCCTTAACTCTCCTTGAAGTAAACCCACCATCATAGCTATACCCAGCAGCACGAAGGTTCTACCTAACTTTATTTTTTGTCTCTTTACAGTTTTCAATTGACGCACCTTTTCAAAACATTGGTTCCTTCGTACGATCGGCTTTAGTTCGGGTTCATTAACGGGAAGGCTTTGCCTAGTATCCTTGACAAAGTTCGATAATCATTATAAATATCTTTAATTTCAATAGCTTTAGGTCGAGTAGGAGGGGCGATTAACCCCGTCCTCTCACAGAACCGTGCGTACGGGTCCGTACACGGCTCCTCACGTTAATTTTATCCACTCTTTGATTCCAAACCAATGTGGTAATCCTTTAGCTGAGAAGGTCTTTAACCCTTTCTTTGCAAACCAGTCATTTGAGTAAGCTAGATGTAAAGGGGAACTTATTGATAAAGCCCATCTACCTTTATTTGAGTAAACATGCCTAAAAACAAGACCTTTCCTTACACCCGCCTTAATTAGTTTCTTTGCTAAATATCTACGTCTCTTCTGTTCGCCCACTATTCTTGATCTCAGTCTCCGTCTCATGTGAGCTTCAATTTTGTTGAGTTGAGCTGGGTAATTGGTCATTTTATAATAATTCGCCCAGCCAACATACCACTTATTAAACTCTTCGATTGATTTCTCAATTGAAAGATGAGTTCCTCTTGGAATTAATTCCCTTGTTTTCCTCATCGCTCGATCCAATGAAACTTTTGAGATTGCGACTCCTTTCGTGGTAATTGTCATACCCAGAAACTTAACTTTCTCTGAAGCTGCAACTTTACTTTTATCCCAATTAACTTTTAGTTTTAGTTTGCTCTCAATAAATTTACTGATACTACTCATTACTCGTTCACCAGCTTTTACTGATTTCACAAAAATGTTGGCATCATCTGCAAACCTACAAAATTCAAGCTTTCTTCTCTCCAATTCTTTGTCCAGTTCATCAAGAACAATATTGCTAAGCAATGGACTTAACGGACTTCCCTGAACTGTACCCTCCTCTGAGGATACAATTACACCATTAATCATAATCCCACTACGGAGGGTCATACCAATTAGTCGGAGAATTTTCTTCTCATCTACTTTCTGGCTCACCCTACTGATAAGTCGGTCATGGGAAACTCGGTCAAAGAATTTGGATAAATCTATATCCACCGTTATTTCTTTTCCTGACTTGACAATCTTAGATGCGGATTTAATCGCATCTTCTTGACTACGTTTAGGTCTAAATCCATAGCTATTGTTAGAGAAGCTTGTTTCAAAGATTGGCTCTAAAAGTTGTTTAAGGGCTGTCTGCACAACTCGATCTCGAATACATGGAACACCTAGAAGGCGTACACCTGCATCTTTACCTGGTTTAGGGATTTCAACTCTTCTCACAGGTTTTGGTTTGTAAGTCCAGCTTTCAATTTCCTTTGAAAGCCTCCTTAACTCTTTGTCTTGATTTAATGCAAACTCTTCGACGCTAACACCATCAATACCATGAGATCCTTTATTACGTTTAACCGCAAGAAACCCATTATACAGTGTGTTAACATCACAGAGACGTTCAAAGAGATTTTCTCCAAGATGGAATAAACTTTCCTCCATTGTTTTCCTTTCTGTTTTGCATAATTACCTAAGACTTGCAGCCATTCCTTTCTTCCTCATATACGTTTGGTCAGGAATAACTTCTATAATAGCTGTCACGGTAATTATGGGTCTTAACATTAATTCCAGTTTCATTAACATGTTCCACACTTCGCCTCGACAATCCTTGTCTCTTTGCTTTAGTTTTATCCTAGATAATGTCACCATCACCATCGTTGGCTAAAGCTTTAAAGGCTACTACTGCTTCATCCGCAGGCCATAAGTTCGTAAAACAACATCATTGTTGTCATTAGGTTAACGCTCGTCGTAGTTACGGCTCACCAAATCATACGGCCAGTCATCGGGTAAGGTCGATTACTTTCCTTGCTCACCTATCTCTACTACTAATGTGGGATTACGTGAAGAATATCGGGTTTTGTTGGCTCAGGACAACTCACCCACCACATCAGCCTGCTGAGAGATTGACTGCTCGTTTAGGTAGCAAATTTGACTAAAACTTCCTTCAGATTCCTCATTGGCAATTCTTTCAAACCATGATATTCGTTGCGTAACACGCGACGGAGCTTTCATTTGCTCTTAATAACACAGAAGAACTGTTTCTTCGGACACCCTTGTCGTCGTCTAGAATTTCCTCTCTTCCAAGGCATTCAGGGGACTTACACCCCATAAGTAAAAGCCACTCCTAAAATCAATTAGAAAATGACTGAATCGACCATGCCGATCGCACCTGACGTTTGCCTCGCAAGACTCGGCAAACCGCCTGCTGGTTTTCCACATAGGGAATCCCAAAACTCCATCTTAATGGAGTCTCTGCACCGGCGTTTTTCCCCAAAAGGGAAGGGAATAAGTAGGGACAAATAATGAATAGAAGTCTTATTAAAGTGTCTTACCAAGCGCTCTTAGTCTAAAGCAAAGTTCTATAG
>JADGDO010000045.1 GCA_016744855.1 Candidatus Fermentibacteraceae bacterium
GGATAAGAGAATCCCATCCCTAATAATTGCCATCATTCTGCCTTCTTTTAACAACGGTTGATAGGTTTTCTCCCAAACCTTATCACTGAATAAACGACCTCTTCTCACCCGTTTTCTTGACTCTATCAACTCGCGATGGCTGGATGTGAGGACAGTAACATCTTTACAAAGGTCAAAAGAGGTGTTTATTGAGTATCTGAACCACTCGGATATCCAGTAGTATCTATAATCGGAGGTTCTAAAGAATGCATCGTCAACCTGTTCTATAAGGTCATCTGAGAAGTGTATTGGTGCAAGTGAACGGTAACCGTCAATCATATTCTGACTAATGGAGTGAATGAGAGTTTCTCCAAAAACTGAAACAATCAGATCATGAACAGTCAGGGTTAGTTCAGATTCGGGTTTCCCTCGTAAAGGTGAGGGGAAAAACCTCTCTCCTGATGAAAGGTTTTCTTCCGTTGCCCCAAGGTACTTCAGGTAGAATTCACGAACCTTAGACAAAATACTCCTCCCACAATCAACCAGACTGATTTTTCGCCTTGAACAATCATTGATCTGAATACACTTCCCAAATTATACTTACTACATGCATAAAGCAATAACCCCGGGTCATAGCCAAATAGTTAGCATCAAACCTCACAGTATTTCTACACCTCAGTAGAAGTTGTTCCACTTGGTACCCCGTAGCGTTCCAGGTCGCTCGGCGGCCCCACATCTAAAAGTAACTTAATGCCTGATCGGGTCTGTATTGTTATTTTTAAGCGAGCAAGGGTACAAAGACCGTTAACACATTGGCGTTGAATACCCGACCCGTAGCGTGGTCTGGAGTGAGCGAACACATCATTGGTGACGCTTAGCGATCCCGTTTTGGAAGAGTGCGCATAATTATCACTCCGCACCCTTGTACGCTTTTTCTTAACAGTTTTACTATGGAGGAAAACCCGATGAAAAACAAAAAGCGAATTCAACCGTCTGCCGACAAGGCAAGAAAAAGAGTGAGCAAACATCTGGAACAGATTAATCTGTACGCAGCAGGAATCGATATCGGTTCTCAGATGCATTACATTGCAGTTCCTGCTGAGTTGGATGATCAGCCTGTTCGTTCTTATTCGTGCTTTACCGGTGATTTGAAAAAGATGGCAGATTGGCTTGTTGAGATTGGGATCAACACTGTTGCTATGGAGTCTACAGGTATTTACTGGATTCCAGCATACGAACTTCTTGAAGAGTACGGACTTGAAGTTCTCCTGGTTAATGCTCGGCACGTGAAGAATGTTTCAGGTCGCAAAAGTGATGTTCTGGACTGTCAGTGGTTACAACAGTTACACACCTACGGTTTGTTGCAGGGAGCCTTTCGCCCTCCAGAGCAGATTACTTCCCTCCGTGCTTACATGCGACAGAGAGAGACCTTAAAACGTTATGCCGGTTCTCATATTCAACACATGCAAAAGGCTCTTCGTCAGATGAATCTATTGCTTGATAATGTCGTAAACGATATTAGCGGCAAAACCGGCATGACTATTATCCGTGCTATTCTTTCGGGCGAAAGAGATCCTGATAAGCTTGCTGTCTACCGGGATGGGCGATGCAAGAAAAGCAAAGAAGAAATATCACAATCTCTTCACGGTCACTACCGCGATGAATATCTTTTTTCACTCAAGCAGTCTATGCAGCTCTACGATGTCTATCAGGATCAGATCCAAGCTTGTGATATTGAGATTGAGAAATTGCTGGGAGAATTTGACAGCAAGGGAGATGTTAATTCACTACCCCCTTCCAAAGAAAAAAAGTCAAACAGTGCACCTGCATTTGATGTGCGCAGTGAGCTTTTTCGCATGACAGGGGTAGATCTTACAAAAATTGACGGTATCAGTGAATTCACAGCACTTAAAGTTCTTTCTGAAACTGGAACAGATATGAGTCGATGGAAAAGTGCAAAGCACTTTTCATCGTGGCTTGGTCTGAGTCCAGGTACGAATGTTTCTGGAGGAAAGATTCTCAGCAAAAAAACTAAAAGAACAGCAAATCGAGCATCTTCAGCCCTGAGAATGTCGGCATTTGCCCTCTCCAATTCAAAAAGTGCTTTGGGTGCTTATTACCGCAGGATGAGATCCAGACATGGTTCACCCAAGGCAATCACAGCTACTGCTCACAAGCTGGCACGATTGATCTACAGTATGCTTAAGAACGGTACTGAATATGTTGATCAGGGGCAGGATTACTATGAAAGGGAATACCAAGATCGTGTTCTGAAAAACCTGAAAAGAAGGGTTGCTGAGATGGGTTTCAAGATGATTCCGGCTAAAAACCAAGAAAATGCATCTCTTGACGGGGCAACATGTTAAATTTAAGTTACTTGGAAGTAAACGCTTATCGAACAATCATATAGAAGGGTTTCTACTAGTTTGTAGAAGTATTTCTACGCCTCAGTAGAAGTTGTTCTACTTGGCACCCCAAAGCGAATTCGAACTCGAGCTAGATTGGGGTTCTTACTAGCCTGAAACCCAGGAAGCAGTATTGGAAATCGGGGTAACAGGCATCACGGGCTGCAGAGCGGCATCTT
>JADGDO010000046.1 GCA_016744855.1 Candidatus Fermentibacteraceae bacterium
TCCCTTATCAATACGATCAATTCGTTCTCTGATTCTCATAAGGTTGTTGCTGCCCATGCTTGTTCCCCCTGAAACTGTTGATTCTGTCATTCAATCCATGGCTCTTTCCGATTAATATCCATATGTACCTAATTACAGCGCATGTAGATATACGCCATTTTCTGGTGCTTTCGTTTTCCGTTTACTGTTTAATTGGGACTAAATCAGATTGAAAATGAAAGTGATTAAGAACGCCACCAATATCGATAACAAATGCAGCTGAACCGGTACCGGCGCGAAACAGCTTCCCGAACGGGAATTGTGAAATGCATCTGCTTTTTCATGGTTGTTTAATCACCTTTCTCCTAGTTGGTTTCCATCCAGAAACTCATATCGTAGAGTAGGGTAACCATATAGATCATTAAAGAGGCGCATTTCTGACTTGACAAAATTCGATGAAATTGTTATATTTTGTTGCAACACAATAACATAAGCAATTACAGCGAAAAGGAAAAGCACAAAAATGCGCCAAAAAGCTCTTTTTCAGTTACCACTGACTTATCAGGTATCCGATAACTACAGAACAAAGCTCCTCATGAAAATCAGCAGTTTCCTCTCCGATAATCCTACGCTCGCAGATGGAATTCAACAAGCTCTCACACAGGGTAAGATAAACACAGGAGCAAGAGGAATTACAGCTGAACAGATAATGAGAATTTCAATTCTCAGATCACTGGAAGAATTCACCTATGACGATCTCGTTTTTCATCTCAACGAAAACATGACTTACAGAGCATTCTGTTTCTTCGGTATTGCCGACAAGATACCATCAAGATCTTCATTGGCCGCCTTGTTAAAACAGATATCGGCTGAAGTTATAGAAACGCTAAATACAATTGTCGTTGGAACCGATGCAGCAGTGAAGCTTGATTCCGGAAAAGAGGTGAGAACTGACTGTACCGTTGTTGAGGCCAACATCCATGAACCGTCTGATTCAAGTCTGCTCTACGATCTGATCCGAGTAACGCTGAGGACTCTAAAGAGATCCGGATACAGAAAATACAGCAATCGCAGCAAAGCTGCGAAGAGAAGGCTGAACGAAATTCGTTCATGTCGCGGTAAGAAAAAGCGGTTGAAGCATTACAAGGCGTTGCTTAACATTGCCTGTGAGACAATAGGTTATGCCGCTACTGCTCTTGAGAATCCAGAGACACTTACAAAAGGCTTTGCAGAAAAAATTGCCTTATTGATTCTGAAGGGACAGATTGTAATCAGTCAGACAGAGAGAAGAGTTATCAATGGAGAGAAGGTCCCTGCCACAGAGAAACTCGTCTCTATATTCGAAACCCATGCTGATGTGATAGTGAAGGATAACAGGGACACATTCTACGGTCACAAGATTTGTCTTACGGCAGGAAAATCAACTTTGGTGTTTGACTGTACCGTGCTTGAAGGGAATCCAGCAGACTCTACTCTCGCAGTTGATATGATCAAACGACTGCAGGAGAAATACGGAATTGTTCCAGAAAAGGCTGCCATGGATGGTGGATTCGCTTCAAAGGAGAACCTGAAAAAGCTTAAGAAGCATGGAGTCCGTGAAGCCTGCTTTTCAAAAAAGCGCGGTATGAAAACAGAAGATATGTGCTCCAGCAAAAAGGTTTACCGTAAGCTTTGGAAATTCAGAGCTGGTGTAGAGGGCATAATCTCCTGGTTGAAGAGATCATTCTCTCTGGACAAATGTCCCTGGAGATCGTTCAGTTCATTCAAGAGCTATGTTTGGAGTGGCATTTTAAGTGCTAATCTGATCACAATCTGTAAATCGTTGCTGTAACAGAATTAAGAAGTCTGCAAAGCTCGGGGCTGTTAAAAGCTCAAGGGAACTCTACACCCTTCGGATCTGAACTGCTCCAGAATCAGGAAATGGGTAGGTGGACTTAGAAGAATGCGAGGAATAGATTCTCAGAGAGTTATTTCTGAAGCCCGTTTCTGGATGGAAACTAATTAGGATTTAGTAGACTGCCGATGGGTGCCGACACCCGCCCTTCTTTGCAGGAATTCCCTGTTTGTTCAATCTGCGTGCTATACGTCTAAGGCTGAACCCCCTTTTACGAAGTCGAAAGATTTGGGCAATGACTTCCTGCTCAATTTGGCAATGTACGAGTTTCTTCCCCTTCTTTCTATATCCATAAGGAGTTGGGGAATATGCTTCCAGCTTGGACTTCTTATGTTGGAGGATAGCAGATGTACGTTCAGAAATCTGATCGCGCTCGAATTCGTTCAGTACCGCAAGCATCCGGAAGACCATCTTCCCAGCTGCACTTGTCGTATCAATTCGCTCTGACAGGCTGACCAAATCAGCTCCAGCCTTATCGAGGTTATCAGCAAGCATTAGTGTATCC
>JADGDO010000047.1 GCA_016744855.1 Candidatus Fermentibacteraceae bacterium
AGCTTCAACAGCGGTCATCAATTCTTCTGTTGTGGTGGGAACGGCATCAACCATCGATTTGTTGTAGTACAAAGCGACGGCTTTGGCCGATTCGGGCACACCGTACAGGGCATCTTCAACCATCATGCCAGCAACGCCAGTGTCGGTTACGCCATCGAGACGGCCGTCTAACTGAGCGGTCACATCCATGACCAAGCCAGCGCGTGCCATATTGCCCAAATCGTCATTGGGGGCAATGAACATGTCGGGGCCTTCACCAGCGGCAACTTCTGTTTGCCATTTGTTGAAGATTTGGTCAAAGGGGATTTGCAAAACGTCGATTTGCATGTCGGGGAATTCGGCTTGGGCGTTGGCTACGATTTCTGTAACTGCGCTTTCTTCCGCGCTGCCTGTGCCGTAAGCGTGCCACAAGGAAACGGTGCCGCTTGGCCCCATCTCTTCGTGTGTCTCATCTTCCATTTCTTCATCAGTCATGTCTTCGGCGGGGGCTTCAGTTGCAACGGCTTCTTCCTCTACCGCCTCTTCTGTATCGCTACCGCAGGAAACTAGTGCGAATGCACCAATTAACAGGACGATGAACATTAAAAACAACTTGTTACTTTGTAACTATACAGGTATGAGGTTAGGCATAAGAATATCGTCCGAGAATACAGAGCCTAAAGCCGACCATATAGAAATGCCTTGCTTGCGCATTGTCGAGATATATCCGCGAATTGTACAAAAATCTTCGGCACCAGATTGACTACGGAAACAACCAGAGATTTTCTGCTGAACCTTCATCATCCGAATATCTCGTTCAGCCAAGTTGTTGTCAAACGGCACATTAAAATCATACAGATAAGCCAACACTTCTCGTCTACGTTTATCAAGACGCTCGACTAAATTTCGTACTTTTGTTTTTTTAGAACGGCCATTCTTGGATTTAGGCCATCCTTCAGGTGGTGGTGGATTAGCTCGTAAAGCAACTTGTATTAATTGCGTGTATATCCGTTCAACTTGTGCAATTT
Organism: Candidatus Fermentibacteraceae bacterium; assembly: GCA_016744855.1. Lineage (GTDB taxonomy): Bacteria > Fermentibacterota > Fermentibacteria > Fermentibacterales > JCC-6 > Sabulitectum. Next base: position 1,008 of record JADGDO010000047.1, read on the forward strand.
TAGCTGATGGCACAGCAGATTTTCCCGATAAATACGCGTCCTCAACGACCCGTTTGCCGCTGAGTAACAACCATTTGAAGCGTTCTGCCCATGATTGTTCAGCATTTTCAACCACAGCCGTTAACTCACGCAAATGGTGTACATTACATGCTCCATGAGTACACTGCTCGTACAAATAATAGGTTTGCCAGTGATCATGAATCGCTGTGCCTCGAAAATGAGGCAAGATATCCATTTCATCCGTTGCGATTCGACCGCGCCGTTTGTGTGGATAATAGCTGGTTAAAAAAGGTGTTCCTGCCGTATGCAGCCAATGCCGTTCGCCACCAATATAGAAACCAGTTTCGTCAAAATGGACAACAGCAGCAGCTATCAATGCTTCCTTGATACGATTGGACACAGGTCGTAGTTGGCTTGCCACTCGTTTGATGATATTTTGCAATGTCCCTGGCGATATATTGATTCCAAAAAGGTCAGCAAAAAAGCGACGACTGCGATTGTAAGGGATGAACTGTTCTGTCTTCAAATAAACAGCTAACTGCTGAACACCCGCGCCGTACTGGACTGGATTTGTTACTTGCTCAGGAAATTCACCTTGACTTTCCTGCCCACATTCCGAACAGAGCAGACATTCTGATTGATGTTCATGCACAATAAGACGCATCGGCGGCAAATCATGCACTTGTCGTTTGTTTATAGCGATGGCTTGTTGAGCATCTGTAAATGCAGCCTGACAATGTTGGCACGTAGATGGTCGATACGTTTCAATCACATCAGGTGTGTCGCTAAATTCAAGCGTATGACCTTGATGCCCTTCTTGTCCACCTTGCTTTTTGTTGCTTTTGGTACGCAGGCTTTTTGTAGTACGCTTCTTTTTACGGGTATTATCCCGACTGGATGGCCAATTTGAATTACGACTGTTTTGATTTAACCGCTCTGTTAGCTCTTTAATTTTCAGGTTAGCAGCAAGCAATGCTGCTTGCGCTTCTGCAAGAGCTTGTCTTAGTTGCACGATTTCTTCCTGAATATCCATAGCTTTTATTTATACCACAGGTTGAACACCTGTATAGTTACAATCTATTTTCCATCATAGAGCCTGATGATATTCAGAAACATCGCTTTGAATTATGGAAGAGAGAGATGGAACAAAGATTAGAAGTCATAAAATTAAAGCAAGACGCGGAATCAGCAAAAGAAATTCAAGCGATGCGGGCAGAAGAACAGTATAACATAACCAATAACGCTGTCAGCAATATTATCAGCAGTAACATCAGTTACATTCAATATGCATATGATACTCAAAACATTGCTTTGTCTAGTATTATTACCTTACAC
>JADGDO010000048.1 GCA_016744855.1 Candidatus Fermentibacteraceae bacterium
CTCAGCGCACAAAGCAGCCCAGGCGTGACGAAGAGCGCACGACAAGGACGGAGGAGTCGCGGAGCGAACCGTTAGGGGCGCGCTAGATGTTCTCCGAAGCCGACCACGGTCGGCAGCGGACTCCTGCGAGACAGGGCACGGAGAATCCCGAGCGGGAAGCCCAGGTTCGCGGAGTGACTCATCCGGCCAGTGCGCGTCCCCGCTCACAGCCAGCGACGCCCGTGTGCGACCAGCCCCGTCCCCGTCGCGGGGTACCCGAGCGCGGACCAAGGCCACCCCGGGACGACACCCTCCGAAACCCGGATCGGACTTCGGGGATGCGGTGCTAGTCCTAAAACAAGCGCAGTTTTCTGCGCCACGCGGGAATTTAGCTGAGGGGCCCAGTGTTCGGGGGTTTACACACCCAACCCGGACGCAACCAGGGAGCCCCTCAGGTGAACAGCAAAGTTACACGACAACGCCTCCGAAACGCCAAGCGAAAGATCCAGCGAAGGCTCGCCAAGGCTAGGGGCGGCATGACGCCCCGACATGAGGGGCCCGAGTTCTCCAGCCAGGTCGCGCACTTCGAGTTCGCTGACCGGACCAAGGCAATCTCCTGCGGTGGCATCGGTGCCATCCACAACCTCGTCCAACGCCTCGGCCTACCCCAGGCGATCGACGAGCAGCTCAAATTGTTCAAACAACACCGGCCCTACATGGAGTCGGACCACATCCTCAACCTCGTCTACAACATTTTTGCTGGCGGCCGCACCCTCGACGACATCGAGCTGCTGCGCGACGACGCCAACTACCTCGAGGCCCTCGGCGCTCGGTCGATCCCCGGCCCGACGACCGCGGGCGACTTCTGCCGCCGCTTTGCCGCCGAAGACATCCACCTGCTCATGGACATCATCAACGAGGTCCGCGTCCATGTCTGGCGCCAGCACGGCTCGGGCTTGCTCGGCCAGACGGCTCGCATCGACGCCGACGGGCACATCATCAAGACCCTCGGCGAGCGCAAGGAGGGCATGGACCTCTCCTACAAGGGGGACTGGGGCTATCAGCCCTTGCTGGTCTCCCTCGCCAACACCAAGGAACCCTTATTTCTCGTCAATCGAAGCGGGAACGCGAACTCGGCCTTGGGTGCCGCCGACTACTACGACGCAGCCGCCGAGCTGTGCTTCCGAGCGGGCTTCGAGAAGGTCCTCCTGCGTGGTGACACGGCTTTTTGCCTGACCAAGAACTTCGACCGCTGGACGGAAGAAGGGGTCCACTTCGTGCTCGGGTACTCGGTCAGCAAGGGCATGAAGGCACGCGCTGCCGAAGTCGAGAGCCAGGAGTATGAGGAGCTCCTGCGCAGGGCCAAGTACGTCGTCCGCACCGAGCCTCGGGCCAAGCCGCCGCAGGTCAAGGAGGAGATTGTCCGCGCGCGTGAGTACAAGAACATTGTGCTCGAGTCCGAGCGAATTGCGGAGTTCGAGTACAGCCCGACGCAGTGCGACAAGAGCTACCGGGTCATCGTGCTCGAGAAGACCCTGCGAGAAGAGCGTGGGCAGCGATGCCTGGGCACCGAGGTCCGCTACTTCCTCTACGTGACCAACGACCCCGACATGAGCGCCGAGCAGGTCGTCTTCGAGGCCAACGAGCGCTGCGACCAGGAGAACTTGATCGAGCAGCTCAAGAACGGCGTGCGCTCGTTTCGGGCTCCGCTCAACACCCTCGACGCCAACTGGGCCTACATGGTCATCGCCTCGCTTGCCTGGTCGCTCAAGGCCTGGTTTGGGCTGCTGCTCCCCGTCACGCCCCGACACCGCGAGCGGCATGAGGCTGAACAGCAGCGCATCATTCGCATGGAATTTCGCACCTTCCTGCGCCAGCTCATGCTCATCCCCGCTCAGGTCATCCGCTCGGGGCGGCGCCTAGTCTACCGCCTCCTCGGATACCGTCCCTACGCACACATCTTGCTCCGCGCTGCCAGCGGATGAGCCCAGCCTGTCGGGTTGCATGGTGCCCCAGCAGGCTGACGAACCTTCCACCTTCAACGCTCCTGAAAGGAGGTCGACTCGAAAAACTCAACCTGTGCGGGGCCTCTCGACGCCTGCAGACGGCTCGCTGTGTCCGCGCTTCGGCTCGACGCCGGAGCTGTCGCCTCTTCTCACCTAGCGCTTGTTTTAGGACTAGTCCTGGGTTGCCGGGTTGCGCGTGAACACCCGGTGTGTGGTCCTGACATGAACGAGCCCGCAGCCGACCGTCGCGGG
>JADGDO010000049.1 GCA_016744855.1 Candidatus Fermentibacteraceae bacterium
GCTTCTTCTATCTTTGGCGCAGGTGTTTCAGCTTTCATCTCTTGCATCCAGTCAGGAAGGTCGCCTTCGGAAATTTCTACCGCGGGTTCTTCTACAGCAGAGTCTTCTACAGCAGGCTCTGTGCCACTTGTGTCTACATCCTTCAACCATGCTAAATCGTCATCTTCTTCGGCTACCGTTGGCGTTTCCGCAACGGGTGCTTTTTCACTGGCATCTTTTGCTTGCTCTACCCACTCAGGTGCAGATTCGGTTCTGGCGTTGGGGTCTGTAATTAATTCTTCGGCATTTGCACCCTGATTGGCGGCGAGGCTCTCTAGCCAATTCATTGCCGCATCTTGGTCATCTGCCGATGCGCCCAACTCGCCGATTGCAGAATCAGAAATGAGTGTTTCTTCTTTCTCTGCTGGTGCTTGCGGCTCAGCTGCAGGTGCTTCTTCTATCTTTGGCGCAGGTGTTTCAGCTTTCATCTCTTGCATCCAGTCAGGAAGGTCGCCTTCGGAAATTTCTACCGCGGGTTCTTCTACAGCAGAGTCTTCTACAGCAGGCTCTGTGCCACTTGTGTCTACATCCTTCAACCATGCTAAATCGTCATCTTCTTCGGCTACCGTTGGCGTTTCCGCAACGGGTGCTTTTTCACTGGCATCTTTTGCTTGCTCTACCCACTCAGGTGCAGATTCGGTTCTGGCATTGGGATCTGTAATCAATTCTTCGGCATTTGCACCCTGATTGACGGCGAGGCTCTCTAGCCAATTCATTGCCGCATCTTGGTCATCTGCCGATGCGCCCAACTCGCCGATTGCAGAATCAGAAATGAGTGTTTCTTCTTTCTCTGCTGATGCTTGTGGCTCAGCTACAGGTGCTTCTTCTGCCTGAGGCGCAGGTGTTTCGGCTTTCATTTCTTGCATCCAGTCAGGAAGGTCACCTTCGGTTATTTCAACCGCGGGTTCTTCTACAGCGGAGTCTGCTACAGCAGGCTCTGTGCCACTTGTATCTACATCATTCAACCATGCTAAATCGTCATCTTCTTCGGCTACCGTTGGCGTTTCCGCAACGGGTGCTTTTTCACTGACATCTTTTGCTTGCTCTACCCACTCAGGTGCAGATTCAGTTCTGGCGTTGGGGTCTGTAATCAATTCTTCGGCATTTGCACCCTGATTGGCGGCGAGGCTCTCTAGCCAATTCATTGCCGCATCTTGGTCATCTGCCGATGCGCCCAACTCGCCGATTGCAGAATCAGAAATGAGTGTTTCTTCTTTCTCTGCTGGTGCTTGTGATTCAGTTGTAGGTGCTTCTTCTATCTTTGGCGCAGGTGTTTCAGCTTTCATCTCTTGCATCCAGTCAGGAAGGTCGCCTTCGGAAATTTCAACCGCGGGTTCTTCTACAGCGGAGTCTGCTATAGCAGGCTCTGTGCCACTTCTATCTACATCCTTCAACCATGCTAAATCGTCATCTTCTTCAGCTACCGTTGGCGTTTCAGCAACGGGTGCTTTTTCACTGGCATCTTTTGCTTGCTCTACCCACTCAGGTGCAGTTTCGGTTCTAGCGTTGGGGTCTGTAATCAATTCTTCAGCATTTGCACCCTGATTGGCGGCGAGGCTCTCTAGCCAATTCATTGCCGCATCTTGGTCATCTGCCGATGCGCCCAACTCGCCGATTGCAGAATCAGAAATGAGTGTTTCTTCTTTCTCTGCTGGTGCTTGTGGCTCAGCTACAGGTGCTTCTTCCTTTGGCGCAGGTGTTTCGGCTTTCATCTCTTGCATCCAGTCAGGAAGGTCGCCTTCGGAAATTTCTGCCGCAGGTTCTTCTACAGCGGAGTCTGCTACAGCCGTATCTTTCATCCAATCAGGTATATCAGCTGATGCTTCAAATTCTGTGCTTTCAGCAACTGGCGGGGTCTCTTCTCTAGCAGAATCTGCTTCAGCATCTTGTAGCCAGTCGGGTATATCATCTGAAATTTCTGCCTCGGGAATTTCCGCAAAAGACTCTTCTATAGCCGTATCGCCTATTTCTTCATTGAGCCATGCCAGATCATCCTCTGCTTCAGTGGCAGGAGGGACTATGAC
>JADGDO010000004.1 GCA_016744855.1 Candidatus Fermentibacteraceae bacterium
GATGATATGAGCAGTCTCATGAGAATAGTACTGAGAGGACCGTAGTGTTCAAAAACTATCTTGGTCCAGACGAAAGATATGCCCCAGAAAAACATTGCCCCGAAGGTACCGAGGTATACAGCGAATTTTCCTGTTTTTTTGCTCATTGGCCTGCCTGTGCTGAAAAGGTATAGGTGCAGAGTGAATTACACAGTGGCAACAATACTATTTATGCAGGTGCTCTGGCAAACCTCTTAATTACCGGAGTGGCTGAGTTGTAATTGAGGCAATAGTTCCACCCAATATTGAATGCAATGAAGCAGAGTAGCAAAAAATGTCAGGAAGTTCTGATCCACTCCAGAGCTGTTTCAAGTACTTCATCTGTGCCTGCCTGCATACCTTCCAAAGTCGGATTAACTTCTATGTCAGGAATAATACCCACACGCTGTGTTTCACTTCTGTCAGGGTTGTAGATGCCCAAACCAGTGAATACTGTGCTAATTCCACCCGGTAATGTTAGTGAAACAACATTACCATCTGCTCCGTTAGTGGCATGACCGAACACCAATGCTACAGGAGCCAGCCTCCAGGCCATGGTGTGGAATTCGGCACTGCTGATGGAAGACTCACTGACAAGTATTGCAACTTTACCTGTATAGGGGTTCGGATCGCCGCCTCCCGCATAGAGAGGATCTGCCCAATAAAAGGTCCCCGGGTTATTGAAATCACACATGGCAAGTTCGGAAAAAATAACTGAATCCGGAAGAATGAAGTCAGCAACATCGTACAGAACAAAGCCTGATGGGTATCCCCGCATATCAAGTACGATACCTCGTGCTTCCAGCAACGTTTCTTTCATCATTGTGATATTTGAGATTTGCAGAGAGGAACAATCCACATACCCAATACTGTCGCCAGTCAATGAGAATGATCCGTTACCAATTGCAGGGCCCGGTAGCAGGGACCGGTCAAATTCACTTTTGAGAACCCTCGGGATCGAAACATCGTATTGCTGTCCACCGCGTTCAATTACAAGATTAACGCTATCGGTTTTACCGCGCAGAATGTTTCTACCTAAGACATTCATCATGCCCCAGGGAGTTGAACCGTTCGCTAGAGGAAGAAGATCAGCAACAATTTCTGCCACAGGAATACCATTGCATTCGAGAATAACATCACCGAGTCTTACTGGAGATTCAATAGCTGAAGAATGCATAAATCCCGAAACGATAAAATTATCGCTTAGATACCTTAATTCAAGCGGAGCATACAATTCACCGTAATATGCCATAAGAGCATCTGGCTCATTCCACAATCCTGCATGCGTGTCGCCCAGTGAAGCTATTAATCTTTTTACTGCAAGCTGATATTCAAGTTCACTTTGAGCTCCAGCAAAGAGTGGAAGGCTCAGTCTTATCTGGTCAGACCAGTCTACATTTGTGGCATAGCGGTATGGAAAAAAATACTCTACCATTCCCCAGTATCTGTATAGTGCCAGAAGCATGAACCCATCATCGGGCATTACCAGAGATGAGTAAGCTTCTTCACTGAAGGATGGATAAGGTGTGGCTCTTACATAATAACTGTCACCCTGATGCCTTCCTGCATAAACCTTTTCCAGTTCACCAGAAAGGCTGTCTCCCAGTATAGAATCATCTATCCAGGAAAGATCCGTCTCAATTCTGTTCTCATCAGCCGGGGGAGATATTTCAGGATTAGGTTCTATCGGCCCCAAAGAAGATAGAAGAGCAAGAAGAGACAGTTCCCGCTCCAGATCAGTCTCGGCAGCAAGAACCGCAGGAATAGCTCTGAACAGCTGGTAATCCCAGTTAATTTCACCTGAACACACAGTAGGGTGGTGGTACTTCAAAAAAGCCCAGACCTTTCCGAGTTGTTCCAGAGATTCAAGCTGAAAGCTGTTTAAGGAAGAAAGAGTAATTCCTGACCCATTGTCAAACTCATGGTCCTCTCTCGCGCTGAATTCTGCTCGTATAGTTACATTTTCCAGTGACACACCATCAACCAATAGTTGCATATCATCTATCCAAAGTGTGCCCGGACCGACCAATAGAGAGCCGAAATCAAGAGAATCGCAGAATACCGAATTGGGTATGTCAAGTGAGAATGACGTCCACTCTGAGTCCGGGTGGAATTCTTCAAAAATTATTTGTTCGTAATCCAGTGCATTCCCATCAGCGTCCATAGGGATCATGTACAAACCTGCATATGTCTCTTCGTAGTATCCCTCGAATCTGAAGTAACCGGATAATGTTATTTCATCCCCCGTATAATTGAATGGAATCGCTCTTTCCATGTAACCAACTTCAAGCTCGATGCTGTCATTGTATAGTGCATAAGTGGCGAAGATAGATTCGAACTTTGCAGAATAGAGGCCTGAATGAAAAACTGTTGGATCTGGAATCCATTCAAATCCGGATGATTCTTCACAAGTCCAATTATAGGACACTGAATCTGGATTTGTAACCATTTCAAAATCCATATTTTCGGGAATCGTACCCGTGTCACCAATTAGAAAAACAGAAAGAATAGATATAAAAAACATCATAATGCCCTCCCCTCAAAGCGCATCACAGCAGGAGCAAATGTAATCTCCACCTGCTGAAGTTTTTGTAAATAGCAGATTAATCTGATTACTATGATACCATTTGATTACATTAACCACAACAGTAATTCCAGCTAACTGTAATTCAGTTGTAATCAATTGGGAGTGAGATATCGATATTCGAATTGATGTTTCAATCATGACTCTCTAGTGGAACAGTAAACCCAAAACTCTCTACGAAACCTTTATCTCGATTAGTAAAAACCAACGTTGCATCGTAATGAAGTGGTAAAGTAGCTCCCAGCATGCTTTAAGGTATGGGTTATTTGTTTTTGCCTGAGGGGTAATTCTTCTTGACCATTGATAGAATTCAATGCATATACAAATGCGCATCATCGTATGATTTCAATTCAATTAAGCGGAGAAAGTTGGTTGTAAGAATGAACCAGGTAGTCAGGCTCTCAGAAGAAAGTGATCGGCCTTACTCAAACATGGTTACCATCGGGGTCTGTGCTCCCTGCGATCCGCGTGTCGATCTTGATTCTAGGGAAAGAACAGTGAGCATTGTTGAAAGCATTGCTACAGTTATTTCTGAGAAGCTGAAACTTAATAATGATACGGTGATTCGTGTTGTCTGGAGCCCTCTTCTGATTGACTCGGAGAAGCAGGCCGATCTGGTTGCCTACCAGTTCAAAAAAGTAGGAGTCAATGCAATCGTTGTTACACCTGATACATGGGCATTTCCCCAGCTTTCTCTTCTAAGCCTTCTGGCTCATTTCCCCACAGACATGCCTTTGAATATTACTTGTGGAAACAGTGCACCTAAACCCGGAGTAGTGTTTGCACATGCTGCCAATGGAGCTTTAGCGCAGTCCGGGCGTTTATCTCACCTGAATGTTGGAAGCTGGGCTGAAACTGGTATGTATCCTGATATTTCAGAGAATACGGTTACTTCACTAGTTGACTGGTGTTACGCTGCTCTGACTTACACAGGTCTTAAGGGGAGAAGGATTGTCTGTTTCGGTCACGACTCCATGGGAATGGAAACTGCCTTAACCCATGTAAATGCAACCAGAAGAAATTTTGGCATTGAGGTTTCCAGGATTGATATGAAGTTACTTGCTGATATGTTGAAGAAGAAAGCATGGAATTCAGACGAACTTATTGCTCTTCGCAAGTGGACGGAAAACCATCTGGGAAATCGTATCTGCACTTCTCAACCGGATGCAGAAGCTAAACTTGATCAGTCACTTGGCATGTATCTGATAATGCGCGACTTACTTAAGGACATGAATGCAGTTGGCGGCGCATTTATGAATCAACTCGAGTGGGGTAGTGATCCCCGCGGTATTCCTCTGCCAATATGTGATTTGGCAGAGTCACTCATGAATTCAAGCTTTGATCATAACGGACCAAAATCACCCGTTCCTTTTGGAACTGAAGCAGATATGCAGGGAACCCTGACCATGCTTTTTAACAGCTGGCTTGGAGGTGGGACTCCTCCACTTTTCATGGACTTCAGGAAGGCCTGGGAGCCATGGGAACTCGAAAAACTGTGCAATAAACTGGATGTTCCCTTTGACAAGGAACAGTTGTGGGCCCAAAAAGGCCTGGTGGACGGCGATAACTCTGGTTCAGCAAGCCTTAACTGGGCTGCAGATCCTGGAAGCTCCGTTGAAGAAGTCATGAGAAATGTTAGCATGCCGGGAGCCGAACTCTATTATTTCCCGGGTGGTGGAAACAGTGTAAGCTTCGTTTCTCCCGGAGGAATAACTGGAATTGCCGGGCGGCTTGCTTTCAGCGAAATGACTGGAATGTTCAGTATGATATGGGATGAAGCTTCAACTGCTGAGTTACCTCAGAAACTTTCTGATGCTATAGCAAACAGTTCAAATGTGACATGGCCGCACTCATGGATTATCCCCAAGTATGCCTCCATGACTGAATACAAACAGTACGCCCCGGCAAATCATTTCCACATGAACCGGGGAGTGAACCCAGCGCGCCTCGAGTACTGGATGGACATGGCAAATGTTTTATCAGTAACACCATGGCAGGCTCGTCCCAAATTCATCGAAGGAGTGGACCGTCCGACTCCTCTTGTATACCTCTTGAACATCAGTGAGAACGAAACTAAACGAATCCGTTCAAGAAAGTTCTGAGTTAATGAGAGAAGTATTCAGCTGTCTTGCACTCGATCTTGGTGCTAGCAGTGGCAGGCTAGTTAGAGGTGTTTTTGAAGAAGATAAACTTGTACTTGATGAATTGTTCAGGTTCCCCAATAGTGTTATTTGTGTTAATGGCCACGACAGATGGGATGTTCAAGAAATTTTAAAGAGTGTTCATGAGGGTCTTGCAATCGCTGCACTCGGCAAGCAGCCTCTCAGCATAGGTGTCGACAGTTGGGGTGTAGACTTTGTTCTTATGAACTCCTCAGGAGAAATCCTTGATCAACCAGTTTCCTATAGAGATTCCCGAACAAAAGGCTTGATTGAACAGTTCTCAGAACTGATACCCAAACAGGTTCTTTTCAATAAAACTGGAATCGCCTTTGTGGAGTACAATACACTTTATCAGTTGCTGGCTTTACTCAAGGAAAAACCGGAGCTGTTCAATAGATCAACACGTTTTCAGATGATTCCAGATTTCTTCAATTACAAGCTCTCAGGAAGTATGGTGAATGAGTTCACCGCCGCAACAACTACTCAAATGCTCGGTGGAAGTGATAGAAATTGGGATGAAGAGATATTGAGCGCAATGAATCTCTCCAGCGAGCTTTTCTCTAAACCTGTTTACCCAGGACATGATCTGGGTTTTGTTCAAGAAGACTTCTGGCCCGGATCTGAACCTGTAAAAGTGATTGCGGTTGGCTCCCATGACACTGCATCAGCTGTTGTTGCAGTACCATCTTCTAATGCTAATTATGCCTACCTGTGCACCGGAACCTGGTGCATGATGGGAGTTGAAGTCACAGAACCCCTTACTTCTACAGAGGTTCTTGATGGTGGATTTTCTAATGAGGGTGCTGTTGGTGGTGGGTACAGATTACTTAAGAACCTAATGGGTCTATGGATAGTTAATGGTTTGAGAAAGGATATGAAGCAACCTCTTTCATATCAGAAAATCGAAGAGATTGCAGAAGAAGCAGTCCCTTTGAGCAGGTTTATCTATCCAAACGACCCTCTGTTTTTTAATCCGTCATCTATGAAGGAAGCTTTCAATACTTTCTTTAGAAGAACTGGCCAGACTGTTCCGGTTTCAGATGCAGAATATCTTCGCTGCGCCTATGACAGCCTTGCAATGAGTTATAAGGAAACTTTGAATTTATTGAAAAGCTTTCATACAGGCAGAATCGATAGAATTCATGCACTTGGTGGTGGAATTCAGAGCAAATTCATGTGTCAGCTGACTGCAGATTCAACAGGCATACCGGTTTACGCTGGACCTATTGAAGGGTCTGTTCTGGGGAACCTGGTTGTTCAGGCAGTTTCTCTTGGAAAACTTACAAGTATTCAAGAAGGACGAAATCTCATTAAGAAATCGTTTCCTGTAACTGTTTACAATCCTCTGGAAATTGAAAAATGGGATGTTTCTTGCGCTGTATACAAGTCATTTCTAGAGTAAGTCTACAAGCCAGAAAAAGCTTCTTTAAGCTAGCGGATTTCTTAACTCTCTGAGCTTCTCCAGAACCTTTTGAGCATGAAGGATCTCGCATGATTTTGTTTTGCGTCTTACTCTGACATTTCTCCATACTTCAGCAATTCTGAACTCCGGGTCGATCAGAAAGGTTGATCTTGAAACTCCCATGTACTCTTTGCCATAGTTCTTTTTTAACACCCACGCATCATACAGCGATAGGATTTCTCTGCTCTCATCACTGAGAAGATTGATTTTCAGCTCGTGTTTCTGAATGAAATTTGTGTGCGATGCCGGCGAATCAGGGCTTATACCAACGATAGAGCATCCATCTTCCTCAAACTTGTCCATGAGCGATGAAAAGTCCTCTGCTTCTTTGGTGCAACCAGGGGTGTTGTCTTTGGGGTAGAAGTAGAGAACCAACCATTTTCCCGAATAGTCATTTGAGCTAACTGATTCACCATTCTGGTCAGGAAGAGTGAACTGGGGTGCTTTGTCTCCTTTATTCATAGTTTACCTTTCCAGCGTCTGTACGAGAAGCTTGCCTAGATTTTCCACTGCCTTCTGCAGTTTCGGATCAGAGAGAGAGCCCTCTTCGGCGAAAGCAGAGTATGCAGACGAGATACATCTGTACTTGGGAATCACAGTAACTCCAAGATTGCCCAGAAGCATCCGAAGTGGCACAAGCCCCCTCATACCACCCCAAGGGCCAGGAGAAGCTGACATCAGGATAGCTGTTTTATCTTTGAAGGCAGAAAGAGGTTTTTCTTCTGAGGAACCTGCTCTAGAAGCCCAGTCAAGAGTATTCTTCAGCAGGGGAGTTATGGAACCATTGTATTCAGGAGCTGAGATGATTAAGCCATCGCTTTTAAGGAGTTTTTCCTTGAAAAGAATCGCTTTCTCGGGTAAACCGTTCCGGGTTTCAAAATCCTCATCCATCAGTGGCATCGGATAGTCCTTCAAATCAAGCACTTCAATTTCAGCCCCGGCAACTTCTGCTCCGGATGCTGCTATTCGTACAAGCTTTTTGTTGAATGATTCATCTCTGGTGCTTCCTGCAAAAGCCAGTATTTTAACCATTTTATTCTCCCTCACCTGTAGTTTTTGCCTCATCTACAGTAGCATTGGAATGAGTGCTCAATTTGAGTTTTACAGCTCCTTCGTAAATAATAGCAGGAATACTCTTTAGGGAACAGTCTGACAGCCTGAGAGAGAAGGAATCCCTTCATCTCGCAAGCAAAAGCTTTTTAATCGGATCGTTGTACTAACTGGAGCAAGTTCTGATGGATGCACTCACAATCTGAAATTGTGAATCAAATTGATATCATTTCACTTAATCTGCTAAATAGATGTTTAAGTTTTTGACATAAGGAACCACTGAGTTTTCATAGAACTCACGTCTCACATTAACATTTGGAATCAAAAAACTTCTTACTCCCAATCCAGCAAACTTACTGCATATTGCTGCTGAATCATCTAATACTATTATATTACTAGACTCAACTGTAAATTTAGTTTTAGCCATAGATATAATGCCATTGAGCGAATTTATTTTTTTTACATTGATCATGCTACCACAATAAACCTCTGAGAATAGATCCAGTATTCCAAGCTTCTCCAGAATATCTCTAGCTCTTGTAGTGGTGGCAAAGCAAACTATTTCGCATACAGAAAAGTCAATACATTCAAGAAAATCATGCAAATGAGTATCTATATCTTCGGGAGTGATAGTACTGAAAATCTCATCTCTGGTTTCATTCTTTATCCTAAAAGATTCATCAAAGAGAAAGTCCTCTGTTTCAATACAGAGATGTTTTCTTATCTCATCCAAAGCTTTAAGCGTCGATACTCCTTTCAGTGATACAAAATTAAAATCACTCAGGGATTTCCCATGCAGTTTTGCAACCTTTTTCCAACCGCATACATGAGCACTGAATGTATCAACAATAACACCATCTAAATCAACAATGAGGACAAATTTCTTTTGCATGTTTCATTTCAGTTTTTTAGTGTTATTTAGGGAACTACACTTATTCTCCATTCTAGCAATTCCCTCAAAATAGATCCTATAAATGATACATTTATATATTCGTTAATGTCAACACAAAAATACTAGGAACTGAATGGCACATTTTTCTTTAATATCGGACCTGTCCCCAATAGGGCTTTTCAGCATCAGTAATTTTCCACCGTGATATCAATAATAACATGCTGTACATAGGAAGAGAACACGATATTGTGCTTAAGAATAGTTTTTTATAGAATCTATAGGAGAGAAGAGCAAGTAATGAAGCAATTTATAAGGCTCAAGTGCTCTTTGCCTGTCGTTGCAATAAAGTGCAGTATCTGTGAAGAATACGGAAAGAGGTGGGCTGTTATGAAGAATATTATCTTTTGCTCCGATGGTACCAGCAACACCCAGAAAGATAGAACAAATGTCTTTCAGCTTTTCGAGATGCTTGAAGATAATTCCAAGCAGGTGAAAGCCTATGACAGGGGAGTGGGAACGAAGTTTGGAAACACAATAAGAGGTTGTGCTTTTGGAGTAGGACTCTATTTGAATATTCTAGACGGTTTTAAGTTTGTTTCCAATAATTATCAGTCGGGTGACAGGATCTATCTATTCGGGTTCAGCAGGGGAGCCTACACAGCTAGAAGCCTAGCAAGCATGATTGCTTTGTGTGGCCTGGCGCCAGCGGGTTCATCCCGTAAAATGATTAAGCGGTTTTGGAAAGCCTATAGTTCCAACAGAAATGAAAAGAAGTTCACCCAATATATTGCAGAGCTTAAGAGATGCTGTGAGCCGGTAAAAGCAACCATTGAGGCCGTCTGCGTATGGGATACTGTGGGTTCAATCGGAAGCCAGACCCGTACTAAGAATATTCGCAAGAAGCTTTCACACAGGTATCACAGGATGACTGTATTTCCGGAAGTTAAGCGGATGTATCATGCTGTATCAATTGATGAGCGTAGAACCCAGTTCTATCCCCACTTATTGTTTAACCAGACAGAGAGCAATGCTACTCATGTTGAAGAGGTATGGTTTCCAGGAGTACATTCGGATATCGGAGGCGGCTACAGGAAAGACGACCCATCTCTGGGAGACATTACCCTGAAATGGATGATTTCCAAGGTTCAGAATGAGCTTACATTTGACAGTAGATTAACTGCTGCACTCAACCCGGATTCTCTTGGGAGGATGCACAACGCGGAGGGTAGCATTCTTTTCAGTCTTTTTCGGAAGAAGAACAGACCTGTCAGAAGAGGAAGTGTTCTGCACCGGTCAGTGCTTGAAAGAATTGCAAAACCACCCCATGAGTACCAGCAGCACAGGGAGCCTTCCGGCAATTACTTACCATTTGCTCTCTGTTTCTGTAGATTTGCAGACCCCCCCGATTTCGGAATCAAGGGGAACTACAGAATTGCACATTAATGCCTAGCAACCACACTTAACAATAAATACTATGAAAGCAACAAGTGCCAGGAATGCAATGAATTTTACTACCCCTGCAACTGAACCGAGGCAACCGCCACTTGAGTTCTGGGTGGGCTGAGGAGCATCATTACCGGAATAATCGTTCTGGTTGTTGTTGTAATCGTTGGACTCAGCAGGTCTGTCGTGGTATTTTGAACCTGGATCGTGCTCCGGTTTAACAAATCGTTCCTTTTCACCACCTGACTTGTGTGGTTTGGTGAAGGAAGAGCTTTTCTCTTTTTTCCGCCCGAAGAAAGATTTACTGCTGCTTGAACTTGAGGAAGGTCTCTTCCTGGAAGACGAGCTTTTGGAAAACATGCTTCCCTTGGATGAACGCGAAGACTTCTGTGATGAACTGCTGGATTTGCTTCTGGATTTACTTGAGGAATGGCTTTTTTTCAACTTTCTACCTCCGTTTTTTTACCTCTTGCAAACATATTCGAAAGTTTAGGATAAAACAAAGCTTTGAGTTGGTTTTATCAGTTCTTTCTTTTTTCTCTACTTAGAGAAATACGAAGATTGAAGAGACGCACTTTGCTCCAGAGTCTGAGTTTCCCTAGAACTGCATTTAGCGGTACTGCGTTGGGTTCATCAACTTTTGAAAGAGGGATTATAGCACTCAACCTTGCAAAAGCAGTTATCAGGAACAACACCTGCATCGGATGAAGGTATTTACCAAAAATTGTCAGCTGTCCGGGCATGAAAAATCCTGAGGCTAGCATCGTTATCATCATACCTGTTCCACAGAACGCTCCAAAAAGGCCGGAGTAAATCTGTGCTTTTTTCTCAGGAGCGATGGAAAGAACAAGATTAGCCGTCACTATTCCAACGCATCCCCACATACTGCCAGCGAGCAGAGCTTCAAGAAAAAGAATCCAGATATTTGATGGTGTAACAAAAAGCCAGACAAACGGCACCACTGTTCCGATAACAATTGCAAGCTTCATTGCAGCAATATTCCCATACCTGTCTATGAACCTTCCCCAGTATTTGAGGGTAAGAATAGATCCGGTTGTCATTGTCATACCGTATAGAAGCATCTCAGTAACTCCCATACGCAGAACTTCAATCATGAAGGGCTGCCAGAACGGGGCACCTATACCCACGGCAAGCATCCACCATCCTCCGAAGAGGCAGAGTCTTTTGAAATTCTTATCCCTGAAAGGTTCTCTGAAGAGTTCTCCGGTGGATTGTTCGAATGTTTCAGTCGGTTTTTCCGGTTGTCTTGAAAGGATTTTGAGACCGATGAGCCCGACAACCCCTGCAATGAAAAACAGGCCAGCCATTACAAGTTTAAGAGAATTCTGATCACTGCTGAATTTATCAACCAACAGACCCATCAGAAAGGCACTTGAAAGTCCGAACCCCAGGAGAATGGCATTTCTCTTGGCAAAAAACCGACCCCTGATTCGAAGGGGAACCATCCTTGCCATCCAACCGGCCCATATGTTTGCCGAAACTGCCAGAAGAGCAGTTGAAAGGGCAAATACTGCCAGAACAGCTGTAAGAGATAAGCGGTCAGATAGGAAGAGAGGAATGAGACCCAGAAGGGGAGTCAATGCTCTTCCGGCAACAGCCCATTTTACAGTTGAAGATTTGTGCAGAGTCAGTTTGCGAGTTACAAGTATACCAAGGGGCATTAGTACCAGAAAAATCTGCCCTGTAGCCGAAAGAATTCCGAATTGGATAGAAGAAGCACCGAGCATTACCAGTAGCTTGGTCAGAAAGACTGATCCCGGCCCCGCTAGACTTGTGTATACCTGTGAGTAAACCCCTTCAGTGATCGAGATCCTGAAGGTTTCTCTCAGCTCTGATGTTTTTCCTATTGATTTTCCCATGTCGGAAACATACTTAACAGAGCAAACTCTGGAAAAGCCTGTTTATGGGGAGCAGCCTATCTTGATACCTTCGCCGGCTCCGTTAGTCATTCCAGCTTACAACACCATTATCAATGTTTCCATGGTTGGGATCTGTAGGCAGAGGGCACTCCAAAAAATAGCTCTCCTCGTCTGAAACCAAAACATACTCCATGTTGCATACCGGACAGACGAGATTCTCAAAACCGATTTCTTCTAGTGTCTTTGGATATCGATTGTGATTTGCAAAATACATAACAGCTTGACTTGCAACTGTTCTCATGTTGGCTCTGCATGCATCCTCGGAGGGTTCCTGAGGTGTTGTCCAGCTTGGAGCGCCATTATCAATGCAACCGTGATTGGGATCTGAAGGCAGGGGACATTCAAGAAAAAATGTAGACTCCTTGGTTTCTTCAACGAAGCGTGTTGACCATGAGTATTGAAGTCCGCACTCAGGGCATATCAACCCGCCCATCCCCATATCCTCCAAGGTCTCAGGATACATATTGTTATGATTTGCCATATACATTACAGCCTGGCTTGCTATGGTTCTCATGTTAGCCTGGCACTCTAGTGTGCTTCCGGAGGTGTTACTGAAATACTCGGACTCGGGTATTTGCGGAGATGTTATGTCGCTTTCTGCATTATTGCAACCGGTAGCAAAAGAAAGAAGACATACAAGGATTACTGCTGTGATCAGACGCATTTCAACCTCCATGTTAATTTATTAGTTACTAAAGAATAGCTGAGTCCAATGCGAAAGTCAAGGCAACTACATTAATTTATTGCTTACATTTTTCGGTAGTATAGCAAGAATATCAGAGTGATTCAGGTATGGAAGATGAGTTTATTCATAGTTAAAGAATAGTGTTAGCTTGTACTCGCCAACCCAGTATGAATGTAGATAACAACTGGACAACACTATCTTATTTACAGATATTGCTGAAATTGACTGTCGTATCCGCCCAATAGAGCAATCACTAATAGGGAGAGAGCATAGTTTTGGGAGTGAAAGAAATATTATCCAAGGCTCGTTTTGACGTCTTGCTCTTTGTCCTAATCCTTTCACCTTTCATCTACATTGCAGGAGTTGTTCTGCTTAATGGTGTTCCGGATGCTACCGTTTCCGGTGATGGTGCTCTTCTTGAGATGTCCACAAGATCTTTGTTTTCCAGAGGAATTCTTCTGGGTCCTTACTCGAGGTTTCTATTCTTTCATCCGGGGCCGCTTTATTTCTTCATAAGGTATCCATTTTACATGATTATGGGGCAGAGGAACTCCAGTTTTCTTATTGTGACTGCATTAATCTCAATGGTGAGTCTATTGGGCGGCTGGTATGTCGTCAGGAAACTGACCAACACATTCACTTCTATATTGTTTTCAGCGGTGTTTGCTCTTTTTCTTATGAATACTGATAAGACTTTGTGGCTTTCTGAATGGAACCCTCACATAATTATGTTTCCGATGATGCTCTTTACGGTTGTTATGGCAGCTGTGAGTTGCCGCAAATTTAAGTATCTCTTTCTAGCTGTTATCACTGGTTCATTCATTGCCCAAACGCATATAGGTGGATTTCCTGCGCTAGTCGTATCTTCACTCTTTGCTCTTTCATGCACTTTTTTCCCATCGATACTCTCTTCCGTTAAGAGAAATATTCAACCAGGTTTTCGAAAGCGATTAATTGTTAGTTTTGCCGTGCTTCTGCTTCTTTGGGCCCTCCCCATTTATGAAGAAATTTCTGCAGAAACTCAGGGTAACATGAGTATTATTCGTGAGTTCTTTGCAGAATCTGAACCCGATCAGAGTATTGAAACTTCCACTGAGCCATGGGCCACTATGTTAACCGGCTTTGAACTTGAAAGCTTTCTTCGACCTCTGCGCGAAAAGGGTATTTTGGTACCTGTTGCGTATTGTGTTATTGCTTTCAGAATACTCTTTTTAACGATGGGATATTCATTGCTCAGACGAAAGGGTAACTGTAGTTTTCTCTGCTCTCTTAATGTGATTAGTATACTGTTACATGGAGTGACTTTGTATTCTATATCACAGATACGTGGTGAGCTGAATCCCTACCTTCTGGACTGGATGAAGATTGTTGTGCCCTTGTCCCTGTTTACCATTCTTGCATCACTTTTCTCGTGGATTGAAAATGGAAGCAAAGCAATCGTGATAAGAAAAAATTTCAGATGGGTTCTGGTTCTTTTTATTCTCTATTCTTCACTAGCTATGCCGTTGGGATTGCGCGGTTATTTCAGAACAGATCTGGATGAATCCCTCTATGCTGAAAGAGTTATTCAGGAATTGGCTACTCCTCTTCAGGAAGTTATGGACCAGCAGCCTGATAACTATTTTGTGATTAAGCTTGAATCTCAGGACTGCTGGTCAGTCATGTTCGGTCTGATGAATGAGTTGGAGAAGAAGGGATACAATATTTGCCTGGAAGACAATGATTTTTTTACTTCAACAGAGCCTCCAATCGATGCCTCAATCAGGATTCTTCACCTGGGAACCCTGACAGACAGAGGTGGAAACAATCCAACTCTTATTGCAAGGTACGATAATGTCGGGATTATTCTTCAGTAATTCACGGTAAGCATTCAGTCTATTCAGACCAGCTTGCAACAATATATTCAATGCAGCCATGGTTGGGATCTGTAGGAAAGAGGCATTCAATCCTAAAAAAACATGCTGTACCGTAGCGTTTCTGCTATATTCAAGATGAACTTCGGAGAGGAGAATATGGACTCGACTAAGGCCATTCTTGAAAGCATTTCAGACGGTGTATTTACAGTTGATTCCAGCTGGAAAATTACCTCTTTCAACAGAGCAGCGGAAGAGATAACTGGAATTCCGCGGGAAGAAGCTATTGGTCGGGAGTGCAGTGAGGTTTTCAGGTCATCCATGTGTGAAACTGCATGTGCATTACGTGAATCCGTAGCTACAGGAAAACAAATTAGATGCCGCGCTGGATACATCATTGATTTTGAGGGGGAGAGGATACCTGTAAGTGTCTCCACTGCTGTTCTTCGTGACGAGAACGGAAAGGTTCTCGGAGGAGCAGAAACTTTCAGGGATCTGAGTGAAATTGAAAATCTTCAGAATCAGCTTCAGGGTCGATTTCAGGTTGGTGACCTTGTCAGCAGAAGCTCTGCTATGCAAAAAATATTCAAGCTTATCCCTCCTGTAGCCTCTTCACCTACAACAGTTCTTATTCAGGGGGAGACCGGAACAGGGAAAGAAGTTCTTGCACGAGCCATTCATTCCAGCGGATCCCGGAAAGAAGAACCCTTTATCGCTGTAAACTGCGGTGCGCTTCCTGATGCTCTTCTGGAATCCGAGCTTTTCGGATACAGACGTGGTGCATTTACAGGTGCAGTAGCAGACAGGGCAGGAAAGTTTATTGCCGCTGGTAGCGGAACACTATTTCTTGATGAGATAAGTGATGTGAGTTCTGCTATGCAGGCGAAACTTTTAAGAGTACTCCAGGAGAAAACAGTTACACCACTCGGCTCCAATGAAGCTGTTTCTGTTAAGGCAAGAATTATTTGTGCAGCCAACAGAAATCTTGCTTCAATGGTGAAGTCCGGCGAATTCAGGCAGGACCTTTTTTACAGAGTTAATGTTGTGAAGCTTGAGATACCTCCACTTCGCGAGAGAATGGAGGACATACCGCAGCTGCTTGATATTCTTATTGAGAAACACTCTTACGCACAGGGAATTGATGTAAAGGGATACGATTCTCAACTACTGCCACTGCTGATGGGCTACTCCTGGCCGGGTAATGTAAGAGAACTTGAGAATTTTGTGGAGAGAGCAATCGTTCTCTCTACAGGTAACACCATATCCATAAGTGATCTGCCTTCTGAGATCCTTCCACGAAGGAGTACGGCAGTATCTGAATCAGGCACGATGAGAGGAGCAAGAGCGGACACCGAAAGGCAGATGATTCTTGCTGCACTCGAGAACAACAGGTTCAACAGAACCAACGCTGCTACGGAACTCGGTATACACAAGACTACCCTTTACAGAAGAATAAAGGCTCTCGGCATTTCTCTTCCTGAATCTGATGGCCGTAGCTGATACGCTACCGTCCCCGTTTGGTATAGTAGCGCAAACGCAACTAAAGAACTCTCTTTGATTTCCTTCAGGTTCCAGTAAACCAATGCAACATAATTAAATAAGATTTCTCCGATTTTCTGGCATTCAATATGCATAAGAAGGTGGTGGAGGTGAATGAAGTGAGAATAGCTCTTACTGTCTGGAATGGAAGAATTGCTCCAGTCTTTGATGTAACGGGTACAGCGAGACTCGTTGAACATGACGGAGTGAGCATAGTAGAAGATCAAACCGTTGCCCTTCCCCAGGGAAGTGGAATGATCAGTCGTATTGATACACTTCTTGGACTGAGCATTGATGTTCTGATATGTGGTGCCATTTCAAGACCGGTTCACCGAATGATTGCAGCCTCCGGAATTAGGGTTCACTCCTTTGTTTCAGGAGAGGCTGACGAGGTACTTGAAGCACTTCTCGCAGGCAAGTTGGAAGAAAAGCCTTTTTGCATGCCCGGTTGCGGTATGGGAAAGAACGGGCAGGGTTGTGGGAGAGGTGCAGGAAACAGAAGCCGGGGAAGAAACAGAGGTTTTTTCTCTGGAAAGAAAGAGGTTTAAAATGCCACGTGGAGACAGATCCGGACCCGATGGAAGAGGACCTCGCGGAGGCGTATGTGTCGGTGCAGGCCTGGGAAGAGGTTTCGCTAACGGAAGAGGCCGTGGAGCCGGTAGAGGAATGGGTATGGGAAGAGGCTTTGCAGGAGTTTTTCCTGTTAATCAGATATCAGAGCAGGCAGCTCTGGAGAATCGTGCTCAGGAACTTGAAAGAGAACTTGCTTTATTGAAGAGCAGGCTGGAGCAGAGCAGCGTTAACCCGGAAAACTAGTCAGATAGATCAGCCGGTATTGTGTTAGAAATACCGGCTGACTGTATCACTAAAGGAATAGATTATGAAAATAGCAGTACCAAGTCCAGGTAATACCCTTGAGTCTGATGTGGACAGCAGGTTTGGAAGAGCAGCCGGATTTGTTGTTTACAACACAGAGGATGAAACCTTTGTAGTTACAGACAACAATCAGAATTTGAACGCAGCCCAGGGGGCAGGGATTCAGGCAGCTCAGAATGTTGCTCTGACAGGGGCAGACGTGGTTATTGCTCCCAGTTTTGGTCCCAAAGCTTTTCGGGTACTCAAGGCTGCCGGTTTGAAAACATTTCTCTGTTCCGGTGGAACTGTAAAACAAACAATCGAAGATTACATTGCCGGTAAACTCAGCGAGTCTGATGCTGCAAATGTGGAAGGTCACTGGTAAAATGAGAATTGCTGTAGCATCCGGTAAGGGAGGTACAGGAAAGACCACTGTTGCGGTTGCCCTCAGCTTGGCAGCTTCTGAACCTGTTCTTTATGCAGACTGCGACGTTGAAGAACCGAATGGAAGTATTTTTCTGAGACCGGAGAATGAAAGAACAGAAGAAGTACTTGTGGAAATACCAGAGATCGATGAGGCTGTATGCACTTCCTGCGCTGCATGCGCACGATTCTGTCAATTCAACGCGCTCGTTTCTCTTGGTACACCTCCCCTTGTTTTTCCTGAGCTGTGTCACAGTTGTGGAGGTTGCAGGATTGTTTGCCCGAGTGGTGCTATTTCCTGGAAAAATGTTTCAATCGGTGAGATTGCAATAGGTAAGAGCGATAGGGGAAGAATCTCGGTAGTACAGGGTAAACTGAATGTCGGAAGTTCTCTTGCCCCACCCGTTATAAGGCAGGTAAAGACACACATTCCGGAAGATAGTCTGTGTGTCCTTGACTGTCCTCCCGGAACCGCATGCCCGGTTATCGAGTCACTGAACGGAGCTGATTATGTTCTTCTTGTAACAGAGCCCACTCCTTTCGGATTACATGATTTGAAACTTGCCGTTGATACCGTTCGTGAGCTCTCTTTGCCGTTCTCGGTAGTTATTAACCGATGTGATGAAGGTAATGATGGTGTGGAGAATTACTGTGCCGGGGAAAGAATACACATCATTGCAAGAATTCCTCACAAGCGTTCTATGGCTGAAGCCTATTCACGGGGTGGAAATCTGTTTGATGCCATTCCAGAGATGCGTGATCTGTTCAGGGATATTCCCCGAATGATTGAAAGGGGGATTGCTGTAGAATGAAAGAAATAGTTGTTATAAGTGGCAAAGGTGGAACAGGTAAAACCAGTATCACCGGTTGTTTTGCAGCTCTGGCAGAGAATGCTGTTCTTGCAGATTGCGATGTTGATGCTGCAGATCTGCATATGCTTCTTGCTCCGGAGGTAATAAAGAAAACAGACTTTATTAGTGGTCACGAGGCAGTGGTAAGGGAAGATGATTGTACAAGTTGTGGTATCTGCATGGAGAAATGCAAATTTGGTGCTATTGAAGTGAATTCGGAAGGCAAGTACCGTGTGGATCCATTCGGCTGTGAAGGTTGCATGGTTTGTGTTGAGGTCTGTCCGGTAAAAGCTATTGATTTCCCACCAAATCACTGTGGAGAATGGTATTTTTCGCATACCAGATTTGGTCCTATGGTTCACGCTAAACTTGGGGTTGCCCAGGAAAACTCCGGTAAACTTGTTAGCACAGTAAGACGAGAAGCAACATTGAAGGCGAAGGAATTGGGGAGAGATCTGCTAATTGTAGATGGTCCTCCCGGAATAGGTTGCCCTGTTATCGCATCTATTACAGGAGCTACTCTGCTTGTTGTTGTTACTGAACCTACAATTTCCGGGAAACACGACATGAAAAGGGTTCTGGAGCTGGCAAACCACTTTTCAATACCCGCATATGTCATTGTTAACAAATGGGACATCAATCCCGGTATGACGGGAGAAATAGAGGCAGATGTTGTAAATGCAGGTGCCCATCCAATTGGAAGAATTCCTTATGATAGAGCTTTCACCGTTTCACAGATAAACGGCAGGACGCTGGTTGAAGAAACAACCGGTGCAGTTGTTGAAAACATAACTACTATTTGGGAGAGTGTATGCCAGAAACTGAAGTAAAAGAAGAACAGGCATGTGGTGGGAACTGTGATTCATGCGCAGTGAATTCATGTGATGCCAGCGAGCAGAAACCAGGAGAAACCGCTGAAGCATATGCAAATCGTCAGTTGCTCACAAAGAGAATGCTTGGCATAAAGCACAAAATAGTTGTTCTTTCCGGAAAGGGTGGTGTTGGTAAAAGCACTATTGCTGTTAACCTTGCCATTTCACTTTCTCTTGCAGGAAAGAAAGTCGGACTGCTTGACGTGGATATTCACGGTCCATCAATTCCAACAATGCTTCATCTTGAAGGCGCGAGGGCGGATTCTGATGGAGAGAATATTCTTCCACTGAAAATGGGAGGCCTGAAAGTAATGTCTGTCGGTTTTCTTCTTGAGAACAGAGACAGTGCCATTATCTGGAGGGGACCTATGAAAATGGGTGTCATCGAGCAGCTGCTGAGAGATGTAAAATGGGGAGACCTGGATTACCTGATTATTGATTCACCTCCTGGAACCGGTGACGAACCTCTTTCTGTTGTGCAATTGATCGGAGATTTGGATGGGGCTGTCATGGTTACAACGCCTCAGGCTGTTGCGGCTGCTGATGTGCGAAAATCACTTGATTTCTGCCGCCAGTTGAAGCTAAAGGTTCTTGGAATTGTTGAGAATATGAGTGGTTTTGTCTGCCCTGATTGCGGTAAAGAGACTGAGATATTCAGTGGTAATAATGGAGAATTAATGGCAAATGAAGCTGGTGTTCCCTTCCTGGGTAAGATACCCATTGACCCGGCTGTTGGTGCTTCCTGTGACTCTGGAGCTCCTTTTGTTTATCACTACAGTAAAACAGAAACAGCAAAGCGTTTCGAAAATGTAATTAATAAGATTCTTCAGATTGAAGAAGAGAAGTAGGGAGAGATATGCGTATAGCAATACCAATGGCGAATGGTGCCCTCTGCATGCACTTCGGACACTGTAGCACTTTTGCACTCGTTGATGTTGTAGACAATAAAGTAACCACGACCTCAGAGGTTGTACCACCACCACACGAGCCCGGTCTGCTTCCACCATGGCTTGCAGAGCAGGGAGCAACCATGATTATTGCAGGTGGTATGGGCTCAAGAGCACAGAACCTGTTCACTCAGAATGGTATTGATGTTGTTACAGGAGCTTCAGGTACGGGAGCAAAAGAGATAGTTGAAAACTATCTTGCCGGTACTCTTGTTGCCGGAGAGAATGCGTGTGACCACTAGGTAATTTTGGTAAAAGAAAAGGGCGGCTCAAATGAGCCGCCCTTTTACTATTATCAACAAGACTTAGTAGCGTCTTGGTCTCTCTTCGCGAGGCTTAGCTTCGTTGATCTTAAGAGCTCTTCCGTCAAGCTCTACACCGTCGCCCTGAGCGATAGCGTTCTTTGCGGCCTCTTCAGGCATTTCAACAAAACCGAATCCACGGCTGCGACCGGTTTCTCTGTCGGTGATAACTCTAGCGTCAGTTACGTCGCCATAGCTTTCGAAAAAAGTTCTAAGTGAGTCATCATCAACGCCCCAAGAGAGGTTTCCTACGTACAGGTTCATTAGTATCCCTTTCGTACTTATGCCATCTTAAAATTAACCGAATCTTCGCGACGACACAAAAGAAGCCCGGCCGTATTCCATCTTTGGAATATTAACGGTAATATGCACAAAAATTTTGGATTGTAAATAGCAACCCATTAAAGTGGTGTTTGGGGTACAAAAAAATGGGTGACTCACCTGTGCCACCCATTGTACTTGATAAGATTAGTAGCGTCTTGGTCTTTCTTCACGAGGCTTGGCTTCATTTATCCTGAGAGCTCTTCCGTCAAGCTCAACCCCGTCACCCTCAGCAATTGCTTTCTTAGCAGCTTCATCTGGCATTTCAACAAAACCGAATCCACGGCTGCGACCGGTCTCTCTGTCTGTGATTACTCTCGCATCTGTAACTTCGCCATACTTCGCAAAGAAGTTTTTGAGAGAGTCATCATCGACGCCCCATGAGAGGTTTCCAACGTACAGGTTCATTAGTATCCCTTTCATCCTGTGTCTTCTCAAAAATTAACCGAATCTTCGTATCGACACCAAAGAAGCCCGGCTGTACCCCACCATTGAGATACTTTAGTAATATGCACTTCTGTTATAGAAAGTAAAGCCCTGTTGAACATGCTAATTAAGGTTGCAGGACTCCTATTTATGGCCAGTAGCGCAGTTCATGCCGTCCTCATTCAGAGACCTTTTGAGGAGAGCTTTTTTGAAGATCCCTCCAGTAAGTTGCATAGTGAATGAAAAACATGCAATATTTCAGCCTGTCTTACCCCTAGCTTTTTCTTTTGCTATTGTGGTATACAGAGTTAAGTGTGTTGCCTGTTTTGTTGCAGGCCTTGCTTTTTGGGATGAGTCGAATAATTTTCAGAGCCGTTTTTACAGTCTGTAATAGCATTTCCTGGCATTTCTTGATTGGTATTTATAATGATCCAAGTTTTATTAGCAACTATCTCATTTATTACCGGACTGAGCAGTCCTGATGGTCTCTGCTCTATCGGAAATGATATTTACCTATCTGAAGAAACAGCAGGTAGAATTCTACTGGTTTCGTCTGATGGGACAATTGCAGTAATAGCTGAAGGTTTGCACTCTCCAGAGGGGATTTTTGCTACTGTTGAGGGTCGAATACTAGTTGTTGAAGATACAGAATTGGGCCGGTTGATCGAAATTGCTGATGGTGTTCCTATAACTCTTGCAAGTGATCTTTGTTTTCCCGAGGGTGTTACTGTTGATAATCAGGGAGTTATCTGGTTTACTACCGGCGGCATCGAAGGGGGGGAATTATTCACTTCTCTGTGGAGAATGTCAGAAGACATACCGGAACTGGTTTATTCTTTACCTTCAGCTTTTAGTTTCTCCGATCTTGAGGCATCGGTAGACGGAATGATCTACATTTGCAGCGAGTCATCCGGTATTTTCGGGAATGTCTCTCTCTTCCGATTTGACCCCATTGATGGTGAAATGATGCCTTTTGTTACCGGTATCCCTTATTGCGAAGGAATTGGAATGACTGATGGAGACTTCCCTCTCTATCTTACAGAGGAAACTGGAGCTCTATACAGCGTGGATTCCACTGGATCACATTCTCTCGTGATAGATAATCTTCACTCTATAGAGGACGTGGTGGTTGTTAATAATCACATTTACGTTTCTGAAGATGGAACAGGATCTCTTCTGAGGTTAGATCTTAATGAATAAATATTCTCCAGACTCCTATAGAGGAATCATAGCTATTTCACTTCCGATTATTGCCGGGATGGCTGGTCGGACAATAATGATGTTCTGCGACCGGTTGTTCCTTGCTCAGCACAGTCAACTTGAACTGCAGGCAGCACTTCCTGCAGGAGTTCTCAGTTTTGCTCTTTTGTGTGTTCTCTTCGGAACTGTCAGCTATTCAAGTACATTTGTTTCCCAGTTTTTTGGCGCAGGAGACAGGGAAGGTTGTTCAAAATCTCTTGCACAGGGTCTTTTTCTAACAATGTTTTCTATCCCTATTCTTGCAGCAATCACTATTCCAGGCAGCATGCTTTTAAACTTGTCCGGGCATTCTCCTGACGTTTTAGCTCTTGAACAGACTTATTTCAAGATTCTTATGCTCTCCGCTTCAGGTCCCGTCTTTACAGCTGCAGCATCAGCTTTCTGGAATGGCAGAGGTAAAACTGTACCTGCCATGGTTGCTGTTTTGATAGGTGCAGGTGTAAACATCATTCTCGATTACCTGATGATATTCGGCAAACTGGGTTTCCCTGAAATGGGTATCAAGGGTGCGGCAATTGCTACTGCAATTTCCTCTTTCATTCCTGGAACCATACTTACTGTTGCCGCTTTCACCGGTAGAACGGCCCGTAGTTACAAAACACGTGAGAATTTCAAGTTTTCATGGCCGTTAACTTCTAGAATACTAAAATTTGGGATTCCATCCGGTATGCAGATATTCCTGGATGTTGCCAGCTTCACAATATTTATCTTCATAGCAGGCAGGCTTGGTGTTGTAGATTTTACTGCTAACAATCTTGCTTTCAGTGTTAACAACCTTGCTTTCAACCCGCTACTGGGTTTCGGATTCGCCACAACAGTTATTGTTGGCAGGTGTATTGGAATGGGAAGTACGGATATGGCTGTAAGAGCTACCTGGCGCTCTCTGCTTCTTGCTTTGTGCTACTTCATTCCTCTTGCTGCAACCTTTGTTCTGTTTCCTGGCTTCTACACAAAGCTTTTCTTTAGTCCTGATTCCAGTTGTTCCATCGAAGAACTCTCTTCTACAGCGGGAAAACTTCTGACTATTGTTGCAGCATGGGGAGTTTTTGATGCAGCCAGCCTTGTTTTTGGCGGAGCCCTCAGAGGAGCCGGTGACACAAAATATGTTGTCTGGGTCTCGGGTCTCTTGGCGTGGTTGTGCTGGATTCCGGGTGTTCTGTACCTTTATGCAGTCCGTCACTCGGGCATAGTAACCCTCTGGCTTTTCACGAGTCTGTATGTCGGAATTCTGGGTGTGTTCTTCTTTCTGAGGTTCAGAAGCGGCAAATGGAAACACATAGATCTCCTGGGAACTGAATCAGAGTCTGCTTCTCCTTCCCAGTAGGAGAGGGTTGTTTTCAATCACTGCAGTGGAGATGTTTCTTCCTGAAGGAGGATTCATATGCTTGTTTCAGGTTTTTTAATCTTTTCTCTGCTGGCCGGTCCACTATCGCCAGTCTCTACAGAACTAACAGAATATCCATCGGTTCATGATGAAGCAACAAGACAGCACTATATGCACCAGACGGCTGATGTTCGAGTAATAGATAACAGTGGTGATGCTGAGCTTTCCTCGACCGTATTCGGATTTCTACCTTACTGGGTAAACCAGGCTTGGCTCCATTATGATCTACTAACAGTCCTTGCAGTGTTCAGCGTCGACATGGGATCATCAGGGACGATAACAAATGCTCATGGATTTCCTTCAACTTTTGCTTCAGCAATGGATCAGGCGCATGCTAACGGTTCTACTGTGGTTGTAACTGTAACCAATTTCACAGGTTCATCTATCCATTCAATTTTGACAACAAACAGGGCTGCAGCTCTATCCACAATTATCAATCTTGTAGGAAATACAGTGGTGGACGGTGTGTGTATTGATTTCGAAAATGTCCAGTCCGGCGACTCTGACAGTCTTGTTACATTTATGGAAGACCTGAGGATGGCAATGCCTGATGCTCACATCTCTATTTGTACTCCAGTTGTAGACTGGGGTGGAGCATTTGATTACGATGGACTCGCAGAATCTTGCGATGCTCTGATGATGATGTGTTATGCTTTTGCAGGTTCCTGGAGCACTGTCGCCGGTCCAAATGCTCCATTATCAGGCTGGGGAAGTTCTCCGGAGTCTTCCAGTAACATGGCTTGGGCTCTCTGTGACTATGTGCTCTATGCTCCGGATGTACACGAAAAGCTTGTGGTTGGCCTTCCATATTACGGCCATCAATGGGAGACTGACGGATCATCATCTCATTCGCCTGGAACTAATTGCAGCACACAATTCTACACAACACTCGCAGACAGGTCTGAGTTGTACGGACCGTTATGGGATGACGAGTCACTCACTCCCTGGTACAGATTTAACTCCGGAGGCTGGAATCAAGGGTGGTACGATGACGAGGAATCCCTTGCCCTGAAGTACGAAATTCTTACTATGGCAGGAATTCAGGGAGCTGGTATCTGGGCCCTGGGATACGATGGCTCGCGTACCGAGTTGTGGGAGCAGCTCGAGGAGTCCTTTGGAGAAGCCCCTGTTAACGATATGATGACAGATAATCTTGAGGATTGTTTTCAGTTGCATGGCCCTTCTTCATATTGGCATCCTTACACCGAAGATGGGCAGTATCACACCTTTTTCTTCACCGGATCGATTGCTGCTGCACCTGACGTTAACTGGGTGGAGTGGAATTTTCACCTCCCAGACAGCCTTGCCAGTTATTCTCTTGAGGTATACATCCCACCGACCGGTACAGCTTCAGTTACTTATCACATTCTTCATGGGTCTTCCGAAGACAGTGTTACTGTGGAACAGTCTGCATTTCCTGGGCAGTGGGTTTCTCTTGGTGGCCCCTATAATGCATCAGCCGGCCTCTCTGTCAGGGCTGGCGATTTTACAGGTACAGCGGGGGAGAGAATCGTAATGGATGCTGTTCGTTTTACACAGAGCACAGGCATAGCAGAGGATAGTGAGCATCTACCTCCAGCTTTCACCTTGTCCGCTAGTCCAGCAGCTTCTTTCAGTCTCTGCTCTCCTGAAGGGGGATTATTGACAATTCGGGATATTGCTGGCAGAACATTGGTACAGAACAACATGGAGCCAGGTGTGACATGGACATGGAACAGCAGGGCACCCTCGGGTGTATATTTCATTGGAATTGAGACCCCTAACAGATTTTCCTCAAGACAAGTTGTTCTTGTCAGAGAATGAAAGGTTGCTATGAAAAGAGTAATTACAGCTCTACTCGTAATGTCTTCACTGCTTATTGCATCAGAGTTTGTCATAGGAGAACAAAGCCAGCCATCTACAGATCCCTTTTGCGGCAGTTGAGGCCCCTCTGAACGACACTACCAGGTGGTAGTACCTGAAGCTCAGTTGGGTGAAGCAATGACAATTACAGAATTGGCCTTTGAAAGAGCACCAGTCGGTGGATCTTCTGTTCTATTGCACGGATTCAAAATAGCTCTCACTGAAGGTGGGGGAAGCGAACTGGGCAGAAACTTTGCCGGGAATATTTTGGAGGATTCCCCCTTCACAGTTGTATTCTCAGGATCAAGAGTAACAGCTGCAGATGATGGGGAGGGAAGAGTGAGCTTTGTTCTTGATACTCCCTACGAATACACCGGCGGTAATCTGCTTATTGATATGTCATATACTAATATTGAAGGAAGTATGTACGTATGGGGCTGGAACCCCGACGGATACCGATTCCTTACAGCCAGCAGCAGCAACTCTACCGAGGGAAATGTCGCAATGCTTACTCCGGTAGTCGTTGTCACCTGTGAGTAAACCGGGAATGTCTGAACCGTTATTTTCTTAGATTGATAGCTTCTGCATCCCATCTTACTCTTTTGTAAGACTTTGGGATGCAGACTGTTTACTTGACTACTGTATAATCTTATTTCTTCTGCTGTAATCTATTGATTCTTGCTTCGAAGCAGATTGTGTCAGTATTTCCACACCATTTTCTGTAACCAGAATCGTGTGTTCAAACTGAGCACTCAAACTGCCATCTGCTGTAGTGACGGTCCAGCCATCCTCTCGCGAGGTTCTCACATTGAACGATTTACCCATGTTTATCATTGGTTCTACAGTGAATGTCATACCTGCTCTAAGACGGATCTTATTGGCTTTTGTGAAGTGATGAAAAACCTGAGGGTCCTCGTGGAATTTCTCACCAATACCGTGCCCAGTGTAATCCTGAACAATGGAGTATCCGAAGGGCTTTATGTATTTCTCGATAGCTTTACCGACTTCATACAGATAGTTGCCTGATTTAACAGTTTCGATTCCTTTGTACATAGCCTTTTCAGTTCGCTCTACAAAGTCACTGATTTTGCTATCAACCTCTCCAACACAGTAGGTTCTTGATGAATCACCGTGAAAACCGTCTAGAATAACTGTAACATCAATATTAACAATATCACCATTCTTGAGAACATCTTTTTCTGAAGGAATTCCATGACAAACGACGTTGTTAATCGAGGTACAGATACTTTTTGGAAATCCTCTGTAATTTAGAGGGGCTGAGAGTGCACCATTCATTCTTGTATAAACTGCAGCGAGGTCATTCAAGTAAATTGTAGATGTGCCTTCTGATACATAGGGCTCGAGATGGTCCAGTAATTGTGCTGCAAGTTTACCGGCTTTTCTCATTTTATCTATTTCAATGCTGTTTTTAATTTTTACCATTTTTCAATCCTTACCGATTCAATCACTTTGCCTACTCCACCTGCAATATATTTTTCAGGGTATAATCTTTCTATTTCTGCTTTTTTCTTTGTGCAGTGCGTAGAACATATACAATCTATCCCATCCAGAGTGCTGAAATCGTCAAAGTCATGCAAACCACCTATAATCGTCTGCACTTCACCGAATTCAGAAACTGACTCTATCATAGGTCTTACACCTGGATGGCCACATCCAATTATTAGAGTCAGTCCATCCTCTGTTTTAATCGCCATCCCTTGCTCTCTTCCATTCAGTTCACCGGTTAGGAAGATGTTATTGTATATCTTTGTAGGTTTGTCATAGTAAGTCACAAGATTTGGGTATCTGATTCCTCTGAAAGAGAAGGGAACATGTACTTTAGCTTTTGAATTTGAATTGAGTATTGCGGAGAGACCTCCAATATGGTCGAAGTCCGGGTGTGAGATGACAATATCATCAACAGTTTCCGGATTGATCTCCAGCACAGAAAGATTATACATAAGTATCCGACCGTTACCACCGGTATCAAACAGGATGTTTCGTTCACTGCTTTCAACAAAACATGACCATCCCCAGTCCGCCTTGAGATCTGATCTTTCGGTTGTGTTGTCGTATACAATTGTGGTTTTCATCTTCCTCCTTCAGCTCCCAGTCATATTATCGGGCTCTCCTCGCAGATGTCAATGGAGTGCTCTTTGCTCTCTTCTTGAAAGCAAGTGACTTTGTTTGTATTGTCACTGGTTGATTAAGATAAAGAAAGGATGCATGAGCAAAATGGAAGACTCCCTTTTGGTTAGTGGAGCTGAATTCTCTCCAGACAGGATTCATCGATATTCTCTCTGGAGAATTTGGAACGAGGAAAAAGAATATGCCGCATTTGTGGGGCTTAATCCTTCAACTGCAGATGAGTATAAAAATGATCCAACTGTTCGAAGGTGTATAAACTATGCCAAAGACTGGGGCTACGGTGGGTTTTACATGCTGAATATTTTTGGATTTAGATCAACTGATCCAAAGAACCTATACAAAGCAGATGATCCTGTAGGCCCTGATAACGATCATCATATTCAGAAAATAAGCAGTGGAGCCGGCATTACAATTGCAGCCTGGGGTAACCACGGTGCATTTCTTGACAGAGGCAGGGAAACTGTGAAGCTTCTGACGGAACCTCATTGTTTAAAACTTACTAAAGCCGGTTGCCCAGGCCACCCGCTCTATCTAAGAAAAGATCTTAAGCCATTTGCTTTGAAATAGTGAGTGTTGCGGAGCATTTCCTCTGGGACTATGCTTTAATAGATATCTACTTTGTTATGACTGTATCCTGAACCTGGAGGCTGCCATTGAGAATCAGATTTAACCAGCGAGTTTCTTTTCTTCATTTTCTTCCTCTTCTTCTCTTCTTTCTAGTGGCCCAGTCTACCGGAACTGATGAGAACAGGGTTACCCGATCGGTAAAAGAGGAAATTCTATCTCTTCTCATCGAGGATTCTGAAGTAAGAGCTTTTGCTGGAATTGAAATTCCTTCAGGAAGAAATGTTACGCTTTACGATGATTTTCTTTCACTTCACCTGTTCGACGGGCAGGATTTACTTTTCAATGGAGTGAGGTCTGAAGTTACTGTTAATTTCCCTTTTGCAGAGCATGACACAGTTGTATATGAATGGGATATTTTGATTCCTCCGGATTTTCAGCATGATTCCCCTGAAAACAGATGGTGGAATATGGGGCAGTGGCATGACCAACCAGACCTTACTCTTGGAGAAACCTGGGCAGATCTGCCTGCAAGGTCGCCAGTGATGTCTCTTCACTTGAAGTTTTATGACGGGAGTTTCTATTTTGCCCCAAGGTATATGCATGTAGAACCACCTTTTGAAGATCTGGTATTAATTACACCCGGTGAATGGATGAAGTTGAAATTTGAGATATGCTGGTCATTGGGAGATGACGGTTACATGAAGCTATGGGTTGATGATAGCAGAGAGCCGGATATTTTCTACACCGGACCTAATATGCACAATGGTTATCAGCATTATCTGAAGGTTGGAATGTACAGACACCCGGATATAGTAACAGATAACACCATCAGTTTGAGAAATCTGGATATCTATATGCTCAACGAAAACAGGCTCTCTATAAGAAATCACAGGTGCCGATAGTCCCATGAGTTAATCTATTCTCTTTAACTTTTCGCATAGTTTTACTGACTTTGCTGCGTTTGGGCTACGGTATTTACAATTCATACAAGCGGTTTTCTACAATATTAAAGCTATTGACTTGATTCAATCAATAATATAGTATTTAAGTGTGCTATTAATTGTGCTTGATTAAGCTACGTCATGCACATATGAAGCAATTGCAGAAAGAGAGGTTAATATGTTGTATTCAGTAGCTCTTGCTTTTCTTCTTCTTGCATCTGTTTTCTCAGGTGCGAGCACCCTTTCCAACTCAGTCCTTGTTAGTAATCCATTAGAAAATGAAGGCACGAACAATCATTCTCTCGGTTATACACACATTGTTACCGGGGAAGCCGGTAACCCCAGTGAGTACATATCTCCGGATCTGCAGCAGTTCATCAGCAAATCGGATGCTACCGCAGATTGGACAGTTATGTTTTACGATGATGCGGACTGTACCAATATGTATGATCCGTTTTCCAGTTTTGTCAGTGAAATGCGTTCTTCAGATCATGTGAATGTTGTTGTTTTACGGGATACAGAAACTGGACCTGCCCGTTATTACCATATACCGCAGACTGGAAGTCCTGATGTTCTAGAGGAACTTGGTGAAGTAAATATGGGTGATGCCCAAACTCTCAGTGATTTCCTCGCGTATTCCAAAACAAATTATCCAGCAAGCAGGTATATCCTATGTGTCTATGATCATGGTGGTGGTTTTTACGGGGCATGCGTTGATTTATCTGCCGACAATGATCTTCTTTACATGGATGAATTCCAAAGTGCAATAACTGCTAACGGGGGAGTTGATATTATTGCATGGCTTGCATGCTGCACAATGGGATCTCTTGAGGCTGCCTATGAACTGCGTGACTGTACCGATGTATACATAGGGAGCGAGGACGGAAGTTTCTATAACATGTGGTTTGGCGTGTTATCATATCTCAGCGCTGTTCTTAATAATTCAGCAGCTCTGTCTTCTCAGGATATTGGCGTGCTTGTAGTCGACAGGGTTGAAGCTAATTTCTCAGGCTCAACTTATGACTATGCTACGATGAGTGCAGTAGACCAAGAACATCTAGAGGCTCTTGTAACTTCTTTCAATGAACTTTCTTTTTACATGGAAGAGAATTTCTTTGACCTGATTCAGGTGATTGAGGAAACCCGTTCTGATGCATGCTATATGGGAGGCGGTTACTACGAGTGGCCTGAAGTTGATTTTTACGATTTCCTTCTTCTCTATCAGGCTGCAGAGGATGACCCTGTTATTCAGAGCAGAGTAGCTGCAGTTATCGATCTCTTTGATGCTGTTATCCTTGCAGAGGCCCATGGCCCATCATACGACACGAGGACACACGGCCTTTCGATCTGGTTTCCTGATGAAGTACACGAGAGACTAGAATTCTACCAGACAACAAATCTCGATTTTGCTGATGATACCGATTGGGATGAATTTCTTGAGACGTATTTCAGTTACCTTCTGGGTATTGAAGGATCACCAACTATTGAAGCTCTCTTCATATCACCGAAATCTAATCCTTCATCTGGAGTAACAGAAATCTGTTATAGCAGTAACAATACAGGAAGTGTCTGGATCTTGATACATGACCTTGCAGGAAGGCGTGTAGCCAGTTTTACTAGTTCCGTTAACGCTGGTTCTTCTGCCTCTATTCACTGGAATGGAAGCAGTGAAAGAGGCACTTATGTTCCCTCCGGTATTTATGTGGTAACAATACAGGATGCTGGAGGAAACAGCGCTTCCTGTAGAGTACTCATGATATAGTTTGTGATTTAGCGATAATTTGACATAGCTTTTCTTGTTGGAAACTCTATTCCGGAAAGCTACTCAGATCGGGTGTGTGCCTATATTCTTGTGGTTCAAGTTGTTATTGACCCCACCTGGCTATCCTCGTATTATCTCTATGAGTTCGAGTGCTTTAAACCATTTCCGTTTTAATAGTTTTCCAAAAACGGGAGAAGAGGGGGTTCTTATGAAGCTGCGAAATCTTATAGTGCTGTTTGCAGTTGTTCTGCTTGCAGGTTTTCTGGCATGTGGCGAGGATCAACCTCAGGTTGAACCTGAGGATGTTGATACTGATGAGCTTGTAGAAGTCGCTGAACCAGCTGAACCGGTTGTTACAGACATGCCTGTCGAAGTCCCCATGACTGATGAAGAGAAAATGGCCTATGTAATGGAAAACTGCATCTGTCCCGATTGCCCGAGCTGGATTCCTGAAGCTGCTGAAAAAGGAGAAGGTGGATACTGTGCCACCGGTGCAAGCGAGTGCATCGTACTTGAAGCAGGATGTGTTTGTCCCACCTGCCCGGTAACTGCTGAAATGGGTCTTGAATGGGGTTACTACTGTACAAGAGGTTCAGCAGAAGAGATGATGAACGACGAAGAGTAAACCTGTTATTATTCAAGGTATTTGTTCCAGGCCGGAACCTCTTAACATCCGGTTTTCGTAAAGGTACTTTGAGTTTATGGTTTTCATTCGGTCGGTAGAGAGAAGCAGTGTTTCGGATTCTGAAGAGTTTCCTTTCAGTCTTCCCCTCATAAGAAACCTGAAACCGATGGATCTTTCTTCACCAGTTACGTTTCTTGTCGGAGATAACGGTTCAGGTAAATCAACTCTTCTTGAGGCTATTGCAATAGCTGCTAAAACTGTTGCTGTGGGCTCTTCTTCACTTGAAACTGATCCATCTTTGGATCAAGTAAGAGAGCTTGCAGATTCTCTTCGTCTGGTTAAGAATAGAGTTCCAACTCGAGGTTTTTTCTTCCGATCTGAAGATTTTTTCGGCTTTATCAAGAAGGTCAAAAGAGAGATTCAAGAATTTAGAGATCTTGAACAGGAGTATGGCAGGAAATTCACCGGTTATGGAAGAATGCTCAGCATGGGCTCCGCAAGGGCGCAGTATTCAGCTCTTATGGCTCGGTACGGTGAGAACCCCGATGCTTTCTCTCACGGAGAGGCTTTCCTTCATCTGTTCAAATCCAGAATTGTTCCTGACGGATTGTACATTCTTGATGAACCTGAAACACCTCTCTCTCCACAACTTCAGTTAACACTGTTGAGCCTGATTAAAACAATGGTATCTCAATCTTGTCAGTTTGTTATAGCAACGCATTCGCCTATTCTCATGGCATTTCCTGAGGCCCGAATATTGTCCATTCACGGTTCCGAGATTTCTGAAATTGAATATGATCAGGTTGAGCAAGTTTCACTGACTAGATCTTTTCTTTCCGATCCAGAGAATTATCTTAGAAGATTGTAACCGATCAGAAATTAAACAGATGTTTGTCTAGGTGCGGCTACCACTTTTTGCTTTAGAAGGAGGAATTTATGCGTTTGCTAACAGTTGCTTTTTCAATTCTGCTGATTGCAGGAATAGCGGTTGGAGACGAGTCTTTTTCATGTGATCGTAATGAATCGGTAGTTCATAACGGTCTCTACCGAGAAGACCCGATGGTGAAAATTTGCGCCCTGCCGATTGATTCGGATATTGATGAGGTGCTTGCAGGTATCAGTGCTGATGTTTCAAGGGATACCGGTATTGAGGAGCAGTACATAACCTATTACTGGCAGCCGCTTTCAAATGTAGTATGCATGGGTGAGAAAACCACTGACAGACCAATTCTTGTTGACTTGTATGTGCCTGGATTTTTCACTAATGATCAGATTGCCGACATGATGAACAGCCTGGCTGCTGCAATTGAAGTGCATGTGGGGCTTGACAGGGAATGGGTGTTTATTCAAACACACTTTCCCAATCAGGGGCAGGTCTACCTTTCAGGTGAAGTACAGGTTTTCACGGAGTACATGGGACCGCAGAATGAAGCTGAGTTCGCGACAGAATAGCAGCAATCAGCCTCTTACAGAAGAAATAGGAAACGATCTATCTCCTCTTCAGTGTTGTAGAAATTTGGGCTGACTCTTATCCTGCCATCCCTGAGGGAAACGATGATACCTTCCGCTTCAAGTTTTGTAAGCAGGGCTTTGTTTGCTTCCAGATTACCCAGAGTGAATGAAAGTATGGCAGAGCGTTCGGATTCTGAGGCGACAGGGGTGACTATTTCGATGTTTTTCTCTCTGAGCCCATCTATAATTCTTCCAGTTAGCTTGAGTATCCTATGGTGGATGTTATCGACACCTATTTCTTTCAGAAGCTCGAGACCGGCTGTCCAACTGTAGAAGAGTGAATAGGCTATAGTTCCTGTTTCGTACCGCCTGGCATCTTCATGGTACTGGAGCTTTCTGGTATTAAGCTCAGCTGCAAACATTCCCGGTAGAACGGGGCTGACAATTTTCTGAGCTGTTTGATTCATGTACAAAAAACCTGTTCCCGGCATTCCCAGTAACCACTTGAAGCCAGCACAAGCAAGAATATCAATTCCCTCTTCTTCAACATCTATCGGGTATACTCCTGCACCCTGGATGCCGTCGACCAGAAAAAGAGCCCCTTTTTCGTGTGCAGCATTACTAAGTTTTTTCAGGTCTGCGCGAAAACCACTGTTGAAACGAACTGCTGCTGTCGCGACAATTCTGGTTCTGTTGTCTATCAGTCCTGCGAAAGAATCTGGAGAAACACGCTGGTCGTCCCCGACCGAAACAAAACGAACTTCAACACCCTTCTCGCGAAGAGCGAGCCAGGGAAAAGTATTGTTCCAGTGCTCATCATGGGGCACTACAACATTGTCACCTTTCACCCAGTTGACTCCTGAAGCTGCTATGCAGATACCTGAGCCTGTGCTAGTAACAAGCGAATAATTCTCTTTGATTCCTCCGAAGAGGTCTGCGAGTAAAATCCTTACAGGAACCCTGACTTCAGGTTTATTCTGCGGTTCTGAAGAGGCAAGTTGAAGATAGTTTTCGAGCCGTTCCAGAACTCTGTTGTTCAGTGGTGATTCAGCTGCATTGTTCAGAAATACAGTTGATTCAGTTACTGGAAATAGGTTGCGCAACGCTGAGTTGTTCATGTTTTCTCCTGATGCAGCAAGGGGAGGGCAGATGCCCTCCCCTTGTACTAGTCAAAAGTCAGAATAGCTTATTCTCCGCCATTCCAGTCCATTTTGGCCATCTGTTCGTAGAGATGGAAACGTTTATTGATATCCTTCTGAGCACTCGCGAGTAGCTTTTCAGCATGCTCAGGATTGCTTCTTAGAAGGGTGTTCCATCTTCCTTCGGCTTCGGCAAATTTGTGGAATGGAAGTGAAGGTTTCTTGCTGTCAAGCTGGAGTGGAGATTCTCCCTTTTCAATCTTTCTTGGATCGAAACGGAAGAGAGGCCACATACCGCTGTTTACTGCAAGCTTCTGCTCGTCAATTCCCTTGGTCATATTGATACCGTGGGCGATACAATGGCTGTATGCAATGATGATGGAAGGTCCATCAAAGCTTTCAGCCTCATTGAACGCCTTTACTGTCTGGTTCTGATTGGCTCCCATTGCGATCTGTGCCACGTAGATGTTGCCATAGGTCATGCTGATCATGGCTAGATCTTTTTTAGGCATTGGCTTGCCGGCTGCTGCAAACTTTGCCACAGCACCCATTGGTGTAGCCTTGGAGCACTGACCACCGGTGTTAGAGTAAACACCAGTATCCACTACAAGAACATTCACATTTCTGCCCTGGGCGAGAACATGATCGAGTCCGCCGTAGCCGATATCATATGCCCAGCCATCTCCACCGATGATCCATACCGAACGTGGTACGAAGTAATCGGCAAGTGACTCAAGCTGACGGGCTTGAGGTGTGTCTATCTGTGCAAGTGCTTTCCTGAGATACTCTACACGCTCACGCTGCTGAGCGATTTCAAGCTCTGTTTTGCTGGTGGAGTTCAGAAGACTGTCAATGAGATTTTCATCGAGTTTACCTGAGAGACCCCTGAGGAGTTCTGAGGCAGTTTCGATCTGCTTATCTGTGGTGAGTCTGAAGCCGAAACCGAACTCGGCAGCATCTTCAAAGAGACTGTTGTTCCATGCCGGACCGCGGCCGTCTTCATTCTGTGCGTATGGTGTTGTTGGCAGGTTGCCACCATAGATGGATGAACATCCGGTAGCGTTGGCAATAACTGCCCTGTCACCGAAAAGCTGACTGAGAAGCTTGACATAAGGTGTCTCACCGCAGCCTGCACAAGCTCCACTGAATTCAAAGAGAGGCTTCAGGAGCTGACTCTCTTTTACTGTGGAGAGATTGAGTTCAGTTCTATCAAAATCAGGGATATCATGGAAGAACTTGAAGTTCTCTACTTCTGCATGGCGAAGAGGAGGCTGAGACTGCATGTTTATTGCTTTTCTGCCTTCAACCTGCCTGTCTCGTGCCGGGCAGATGTGTACGCATGCGCCACAGCCTGTGCAGTCTTCCGGGGCGACCTGGATTGTACACTTGTAATCCTTGAACTTGGCTTTTCCATCTGCTGATTTGAAGGTTTCAGGAGCATCCTTAAGCAGAGCGCCGTCGTAATACTTCATTCTGATAACTGCATGGGGGCAAGCAAGGCTGCAGAGACCGCACTGGATACAGAGGGATTCGTCCCATACAGGGATTTCCAGAGCAATATTTCTCTTTTCCCACTGAGTTGTTCCAGTTGGCCACGTACCGTCAGCAGGCATAGCACTAACAGGAATGTCATTACCCTTTTGTGCCATGATTTTTGCTGTTACATTCTGAACAAACTCAGGTGCTTCCTCAGGAACAACCGGGGGAATGCTTATTGAGCTGGTGATTTCTTTAGGGTAGCTGACCTCATAAAGGTTAGCAACAGCCTGATCAACAGCAAGGAAGTTCTTCTTAACAACATCTTCACCCTTTTTACTGTAACTTTTCTTGATAGCCCCTTTGATCTTATCAATTGCTGCTTCTCTTTCAAGAACACCGCTGATTGCAAAGAAACAGGTCTGCATGATTGTGTTAATCATAACACCCATGCCAGTTTCACCTGCTACTTTGTAGGCATCAATTACGTAAAACTTGATGTTCTTCTCAATCATAGACTTCTGAATTTTCCGGGGCAGATTGTCCCAGATTTCTTCAGCGCTATATGGAGTGTTCAGAAGGAATGTTGCGCCCTTTGCAGCATAATCAAGAACATCGTACTTCTCGATGAATACTGTCTGATGGCATGCTACAAAACTTGCCTGATCGATAAGGCAGGTCCTTCTGATCGGATCAGGTCCAAAACGGAGGTGACTTACAGTAAGAGCACCTGCCTTCTTGGAATCATAAACAAAGTAACCTTGAGCGTAGTTGTCTGTTGTTCCACCGATAATTTTGATACTGTTTTTGTTAGCACCAACGGTTCCATCAGAACCGAGTCCAAGGAATACTGCCTGATGCAGTCCCTCGGTATCGAGAACAAACTCGGGGATATCAATACTGGTGAAAGTTACGTCGTCATTGATACCAACTGTGAAATCGTTTTTCTGATTTCCAGCTGCATTATTGAATACTCCCTTTACGGATGCAGGAGTAAATTCCTTGCTGGAAAGACCGAAACGTCCTCCGAGAACCTTGATTCCATTTCTACCAGCCACTCTGAGAGCGGTAGAGACATCCTTGTAGAGAGGCTCTCCATCGTTACCGGGCTCTTTTGTTCGGTCAAGTACGCTGATTGTTTTAACACTCTCAGGAATTGAACCGAGGAAAGCTGATGCATCAAATGGGCGGTAAAGACGTACTTTTATAACACCAACTTTTTCACCCTTGGAAGCAAGGTACTCAACTGTTTCATGAGCAACTTCGCATCCAGATCCCATAAGGATGATTATGTGTTCAGCGTCAGGTGCACCAACATAATCAAACAGGTTGTAGTGTCTTCCTGTAAGCTTACCAAAAAGATCCATGTATTCCTGAACTATTGCCGGAGTTGCCTCATAGTAAGGGTTTACACTTTCACGGCCCTGGAAGTATACGTCCGGGTTCTGACTTGTACCGCGAAGCACAGGGTGATTGGGGTTCAATCCTCGCTGGCGATGTGCGAATACGAGTTCATCATCCATCATGGCTCTGAGAACACTGTCCTCAA
This sequence comes from Candidatus Fermentibacteraceae bacterium, assembly GCA_016744855.1. Taxonomy (GTDB): domain Bacteria; phylum Fermentibacterota; class Fermentibacteria; order Fermentibacterales; family JCC-6; genus Sabulitectum. The sequence continues at coordinate 36,771 of JADGDO010000004.1, forward strand.
GAGGCTCAATTTTCTGGATCTCGTGACTTGTTCTGAAGCCGTCAAAGAAGTGTATGAAGGGAATGCGACTTTTCAGAGTTGCAGCATGAGAAATAGCTGCAAGATCAGTTACTTCCTGAACGGAAGCACTTGTAAGAAGACCGAAACCGGTATTTCTTACGGCCATTACATCACTGTGGTCACCAAAGATGGAGAGTGCCTGGGCAGCAATGCTTCTTGCCGAAACATGAAAGACTGTTGGAGTAAGCTCTCCTGCAATCTTGTACATGGTCGGTATCATAAGAAGAAGGCCCTGACTCGCTGTAAATGTTGTGGTAAGGGCTCCTGTCTGCAGGGCACCATGTACCGCAGCAGATGCTCCGCCCTCACTTTGCATTTCCTGCACCAGGGGTACTGTTCCCCAGATATTTTTCTGGCCGGCTGCCGACCATGTGTCACTGTGCTCGCCCATTGGGCTGGATGGGGTGATGGGGTAAATTGCCACCACTTCACTAAGCTTGTGAGCGACACGTGCGGCGGCTTCGTTACCGTCGATCGTTATCATTTGTCTGCTCATGATTACCAGCTTTCGCTAAGGTTACTGTTCATTACTAATACATCTTGCCAAAGGTTCTAGGGAAGGGTACAACATCTCGGATATTGTCCATTCCGGTAAGGTACAAAAGGAGTCTTTCAAAACCGAGACCAAAACCTGCATGAGGTGCTGTTCCCCAGCGTCTTAGCTCCATGTACCATCTGTAGGTCTCCATATCAAGACCCTGTTCCAACGCTCTTTTTTCAAGGATAGGAAGTCGGTGTTCCCGCTGGCTGCCACCGACAAGCTCACCCACACCTGGGGCGAGAAGATCGCAGGCACGCACGGTTTTGCCGTCATCGTTCACATACATGTAGAAGGGCTTCATGGATGCTGGGTAATCAATCACAAAGACAGGTTTGCCAAAGTGTTCTTCTGCAAGGAATCTTTCGTGTTCAGTTGCAAGATCATCTCCCCATTCAGGAAGATTTTCAAACTTTTTCCCAGAAGATCTAATGATTTCAATTGCCTCTGTGTATGTAATTCTACCGAAATCGTTTTCAAGGAGAGACTTATATCTTTCTTTCAGCCCCTTCTCAAAAAATCTTGAAAAGAATTCTATGTCCTCACTGCACTTCTCCATGAGATAAGATGCTGTGAATTTAACGAATTTTTCTATAAGGTTGAGGTTGTCCTCCAAGTCGAAGAACGCCATCTCGGGCTCCAGCATCCAGAATTCGGCACCATGAATGCGGGTATCCGAGGGATCTGCACGAAAGGTGGGACCAAAGGTGTATACCTTTCCAAGTGACAGGGCAAACGGCTCTGCTTCGAGCTGGCCACTAACAGTAAGGAAGGCTTTCTTCTTGAAATAGTCTTTTTCGTAGTCGACCGCTCCATCCTTCAGAGGAACCATATCCAGTGGAAGAGTAGTTAACTGGAATGTTTCACCGGCACCTTCGCAATCGCTTTCGGTAATGAAGGGTGTGTGGACATTGAAGAAACCGTTTTCGTCAAAGAATCTGTGTATTGCCATGGAAATGTGGTGACTCATACGGAATGCACTGCTGAAAGTGTTGGTTCTGGAGCGAAGGTGCGGCATTGTTCTGAGGAACTCGAGGGAATGCCTCTTCTTCTGAAGAGGGTAATCTTCATCCACAGGACCTACAATCTCCAGCTCCACAGCGGAGATTTCTACAGATTGTTCTTTACCCTGACTTGCAACAACCAATCCCTTAACACGGATACATGCCCCAGTAAGTAAACCGGAGAGTTCTTTGTCTGAGAATAGTTCTCTGTCGAAAACAGCTTGGAGATTATTTATTGTCGATCCATCGTTCAAGGATGCAAAAGCAACACTTTTGCCTGTTCTAGCAGTTTTCACCCAGCTGTAAACCGTTACGGTCTCTCCGGTATGAACTCCACCAAGAATTGAATCAATGGTGTTTCGACGGATCATTTTGGAACCTCCATATGGGAATAATTAATAAGTACGGGAGAATCGCTAATCTACAAAGAAAGGTCAACAGAGTCCAATGATAGATAACTGAATAATGGTTTCATGATACTACAAAGAAACCCGCCGACTGAACAAATCGGCGGGTCTCCCTGTGACACAATACTCTTGAAAGGGTTGTCCAGACTCAGGAGGAGGGATCCTGTTCTGAACACTTCGATATATCCGAACATTTAGTTTTTGTTCCAGGGTTCCCATATTCCTACTGGTTGGACACAGAGGGCTTACGCAAACATATTCATTCCTGATATTCAAAGGCAGATAAGGTAGCTTATTAGATTGGAACTTCAATTGCATGAAAATTCTATCGAGCTGGGAGATTCAGCTGCTGAAAAAGCGGTAGCACAGTGTTTTCTGGATCAGCTGAGAAGCTACCCTGATATGCAGATTCAGGACATCTACAAATTCGTTTTCCAGGGTGTTATGGGTAGCGGGCATGCCATTCAGAGTGAATCGATTGCTTTTGAGCGATTTCAAGCTGAACTCAGTAACCTTTGTCAGCCTGACTCCCCTGAAGAGGTTGTAGAATTCTTGTCTACTAAAATCATACGAGTAAATCTGAGACCTTATGTAAGAAACGGTGGGGATACCAGTTCTCTTTTTAAGGCATTTGTCCGGACTGGATACACTCACGGAGGATCTGAAAAAGAACTTGGTCCTGTTTGGGAAGTGATTAAGCCTCTTCAAACCAAATTCAACCACGATGATATGGATATCTATTTCTCGCTGCAGAGGAAATCCGGTTTTCCTGCAGTTCATCATTCTGGCATCTATAGAGAGTTGTACACACCGTCATATCGAGTGATATCAGTAAAGGAGTTATCATGGTCAAGAGAGTAACCGCATTTTGCGGAAGCCCTAGAACAGCAGGTAATACTGAAACTTTACTAAGAATTATGCTTGATGGAGCAAAGAGCAAGGGAGCATCGATTCAGTTCAGAAAGATAAACACCATGAGTATTAGAGGTTGCCAGGCCTGCGAGTGGTGTAATGACAAATCTGCTGAATTCTGCATTCAGCAGGATGACATGCAAACTCTTTATCAGGATATCAGGGATTCCGATGCAGTGATATTCGGCACACCGATATATATGTGGCAGATGACTGGGCAGATGAAAGTCATGCTTGATCGTCTTTATGGTTTAATCCTTCAAAATTTCGACTCAAAAATTGGTCCCAGAAAAACTGCTATGCTCTTTACTCAAGCTGCCTCTGAAGGGTCTTTTCAGGCATACATAGACTCCACCGTTGATGTGTTTCGATTTTTAAAATTTGACGTTCAAAATACTCTTGTTGCAGCAGATACTGAAGATCCGGAAAAGATCAAGGAGAACAAAGATCTGATGGAAAAGGCGTTTTCTATTGGTCTATCACTTGTGGATTTCGGAAACTCCGATGATGTATAAATACCTTTTAGTGATTTTGGTTTGTTTTTCTGTTGCTGGAGCAACTCCTCCAGATATTATAACCTCCGATATAATCTTACTGGGTGAATCATCAGAGAAAGCAGTGTTTCTTGTTAAAACGGGATACAACCTGGGCTCTCATTACTTATGGGAGAGTCGGTGGTACTATCTGTGCATGAATCTATCTGATTTTACTTTTGAGTATATCTTCCAGGGAAGCATGATCTCTGCTTCTGAAGATTATGGTGGAGTTCGTTATTCTCCCAATTCAGAATCTCTGACTATTCCCGGGGCTCTTCAGTATTGGGATGTGGATAATATTCAGTTTTATGGTAGCTCATCCTGTTTCATGACGAACTTGGAAGAGATGAATTGTAATCTTATGGATAATTGCCTTCTTGTAAACAGTGGGGAAAACGAAATTGTGATTCCTGAAGTAAGGTGTTTCGATCCAGGCTATCTGGCAGTATGGAATACTGAATTTCAAGAATTTTTCATTCAAGAAAGTGACAGTCCAGTCAGAGAAGTGTTTTTCTCAGCGGAGGTACAGGAGTTTGAACCAGCCGCTGGAGTTCAGATAGGAGATGCATTTCTTTACATCGGGCAGCTTTCCAGTGAAGATATACCCAGAGGAGTAATTTTGTACATTCCAGATATTTCTCTCTATCAGTTTGGGCTTTGATCTGCCAATGATGGAACATCGCTCATCTGGTATCCAAGCAGTTTGCCCTGCCATGTATCTCTGTACATCAGTTCTCTCTTAACCCTGTTCATAACCGCAAGCTTATTGATAGCCCACTCCGGGGCCACAAGCATTCTGGGGGGTGCCTCGCCCGTTACTCTTTGGATCACAATATCCGGACGAATACGCTCGATGAAATCTGCTGCAAGAGCTGCATATTCACTTTTACGGATCAGCTTGAATTCACCCTTCTCGTATTGCTCCTGAAGCCTTGTCTCTTTGATTACATGCAGGTTCTGGAGTTTTACACCAGCCGTACTGGAGTTGTTCACGAGTTCCACAGTGGAGAGCATTTCATCTCTTGATTCCCCCGGGAAGCCCAGAATCACATGAGCGGCTGTTCTGATTCCTCTTGAATGAAGTCTGTCAAAAGCTTTCTCCGAATCATAAACAGTGTGACCACGGTTCATCCGAAGAAGGGTTTTGTCACATCCACTCTGAACTCCCAGTTCTACCCATAAAAAGGTCTCTCTGGAAAGATCCTGCAGGAGGTCAAGAGCTTCTTCGCTGATACTGTCCGGTCTTGTACACAAGGAAAGTCCCCTGATTCCGGGAAAATCGAGAGCCTCACGGTACATTTTTTCCAGACTTTTTACATCTTTGTATGTGGTTGTGTAATCGAGAAAGTAAGCAAGATAATGATCTGTCTCGTGCCTTTCCCGTACATATTCTGTTGCCAGCTCGAGTTGCTGCGTGATAGTCATGCCGGGTTTGTAGTGTTTGGGCTCACTTCCCTCTGGATTGCAGAAAGAACATCCCCCCGTGCCTAGAAGACCATCTCTGGTAGGGCAGGTGAAACCTCCGGCAATACTGACCTTATACACCTTGTCTCCGAAAATGCTTCTGAAGAAGGCATTCAGAGAGTAATACCTGTTTTTGTTCAATTCCCAACTCTCTTTCCTTTGCCGGGATTATAATAAACACATGGAAAAAGCAGCAGAGATATTCTTCGAGCATTTCGGCCTGACTCCAGGTAGCAGTGCAGCGGACATTCACAAGATAGGGGAAGTCTTCGGTAAAGTGCCATGGGAGAATCTTACTAAGTTTCTCATGAATTCTTCCGGAGAAAAACGACCCAGACTTGCTGGTGAAGTTATGGAAGACCATGTGAATGCAGGAACCGGCGGTACCTGTTACTCCCTTACAGAGACCCTTGGAACTGTATTTGCAGCGTGTGGGCTTTCGGCGCGCCCACTGACAGGACACATGAAACACGGCAGAAATATCCACTGCGCTCTTCTCGTGGAGGGTGAGGCCGGTAGGTTTTTGTTTGACCCGGGTTATGTTGTTCCCGGAGCTGTTCAACTTTCTGATTCAGGTAGCGGTCAGATCGAGACAGAGGGCAGAAAGATGCTTTGGACACCTGTTGCCGGTGGGTGGGAGCTTCATACTGTTGAGAACGGGAATAATCTGCTGAGATACAAGTTGGAGTCAAGAAATCTCTCCAGAGAGGAGTTTGTAAACTACTGGAGAAATTCATTTGATTCTGCTGGGCTCAATAGTTTGCATCTTAACATGGTTGGCTCTTTGGGCGGAAGAATCAGTGCTCACAATGGAAACCTTCGGATTATCGGTGGATCCGGAAAAAAGAATCATAAACTTGCTGATGATTATGCTGGGAAAATTGAGCAGTCTTTCGGAATCTCTTCAATTATCGCAGAAGCTGCCTGGTCAGAGTTGCAGCGGCAGAAGAAAGCGAGAAAAAGTGTCTCTTCCTGAGTCATTCCCTCCAGCGCTTCCAGTGGTAAGCATTTTATACACAGATATCGAGCCATACAAAAATGCTCTGGTTGATCTCCAGTCTATTTTTGGTGAGCTGGTGCTTTCCAGCGATCCTTATCCTTTCGATATGAGTGATTACTACCGGAAAGAGATGGGTCTTGCAATTCAAAGGGTATGGTTGTGTTTTGCTCCGCTTCGTGACCCTTCAGATTTACCCCTCTGGAAGCAGAGTTGTGTGGAACTGGAGAGAGGAGCAGGTGGCCAGGGTAATAGGCTTGTAAACATTGATCCCGGTTACCTCGATCACGGCAAACTTGTTCTGGCAAGTTGCAAGTCTGCACCAGACAAAATTTACATGGGACTCGGTGTATACGCTCACACATGCCTGCGCTATAAAAAAGGGGAGTTCCATGGACCGGAACACAGTTTCTCCGATTTTATAGATGGCAGGTTTGATGATTTTTTTCTCTCTGCCAAACAGCTACTCAGAAAGCTCCTCAGAGAGAAACGTTCGACAGATCTACCCTTGCAAGAGAAGCCATAGCACCCTCTAGCTGCTGATCTGAGAGACACCCAAAGCTGAATCTGAGGTGCTGTTTTCCCGTTTCACCAAATGCGTCACCCGGGATCGTTGCGATTGAATGCTTTTCTATCAGGTAATCTGCAAGAGCATAGGCATCAAATCTGTCCGGCGTCTTTGCAAGAGTGAAGAATCCGCCTCCGGATTCCCGCCACTCAATACCATTTGAATTCTGCATTGCCTCTTCACACAGGATACGCCGGTGCTCAACTTCTGCTGAGCGTTTTTCGACCCAGCCACTCAGTTTCAGACATTCTTCCAGAAGAAGCTGCCCCGGTGTAGAAGGACAAATGACTACAGAGTCCTGAACTTTTAGGGCTTCTGTTAGTATATGATCTGCCCCGAAAAGGTAACCCAGTCTCCAGCCGGAAAGGCTGAAACTTTTTGAAAAACTGCCTATTGTGAGAACATGTTCTTTTTTTGTTTCAAGCCATGGGTGAAAGTCGCTTCCGGTGAAATTGAACCTCTCATAGGTTTCATCGATAATCAGAGTGCAATTGTTTTCTTCCGCGAGTTTAACTATTCTGCGCAGCTCTTCTTCCGACAATGCTGATCCTGTTGGATTTCCAGGATTAACCAACACCATGACTTTAGCTCCCGGAATTCTTTCCTCAAGTTTTTCCCATGGTAAATTCCAGCGGGAATCCTCTGACATCGGGATGGAGTCCAGTTCAAGATTTGAAAACTGAATAGCAAAGACATGATCAAAATAGTAGGGTTCAAGAACTACAACTCGATCACCAGGGTCTGCTACAGCCATTAGAGCAGAAACGAAAGCCTGACTCGCTCCACAGGTAAGATGCAGCTCTCCTGCAGCATCGAGACTTATTCCTCTTCTCTCTCTGAACTCTTCGGTGAGAGCTGTTCTGGTAGAGATGAGGCCGGGGTCGGGGCTGTAAAAATGGAATCCAGCACTCCCCATTTTTTTCTTCATTGCTTCAATTGCCTCAAATGGCGGGTCGTACCAGGGAACAGCCTGTGCCATTGAGAATATCTCCTGCCCACTGCTTCTCATCTCCCTGACTTTGTTCATTATAGAGTGGATTGGTGGCATATGAATCTGTTGTGTTCTCTTTGATGTTTTTACCCGCATTCTGTTCCCCATTCAGGTTGGAGTGTCAGTTTCCCGATGAATGATTTATAAAAGGGGGAGCAAAGAAGGGAAAGAATGAAAATACTTGTTGATTCTGGAGTTGTTTTCCACGACGCTGAAATTCTCTCTCAATGCCTGTCGTCAAAGGGACATGAGGTTCTTCAGATCAAGGCAGAAGGCGACAATTTAGAGTCAGTTTTTGATGTGCTTGTTTCCTACGGTCCGCTTAGTGCTTCTTACGGGTCGCCTTTAGTCCGAGCTTTTTCCAGGCATTCCGGAAACTCTGTTTTTATTTTTCCCAGCAAATCTGCAATTCCTGTTGATTTTCCGCACCAATCTGCTGTAATTCCACAGTCGCTTGATACCCGGATGTTTTCTACAGTTTCCAGGACAGGGACAGGGATCATTCTTGGTATGGGCAGTTTTGACCCTGCCTGCGGCCACAAAACTCTGGTAAAGGCAATGCGTATGGTGAATTCCGATTACCGTGCAGTTATTGTCGGTGCTGAGGGCTACTATTCTACAAACCAGATGAATGAGTATGTCCGGAAGTTGGGATTGGGAAATAGGGTTTCTTTCTTCTGCGAAAGTGAGAATGTAAAGTTTGAGTCCTACGGTTTAGTTGATTTGGGCGTTATTACCAGCCTTAGCCACAGGGTTGTTTCATATCCTGCAATGGAATTAATGGCAAGGGGAATTCCGCTTCTTTCTTCCTCCTCTGGCGGATTGAATAGTCTTGTTAACGATGGAGTTACATGTCTTCTTCATTCTCCCGGAAACTGCAGCCAGCTTGCCCGTCAGATTAACCATCTTATAGATAACAGGGGTCTCGCTGAAATGCTCTCATCCAATGCACGTTCCTACTGTGAGAAGCATCTTTCTTTTGATGTTGTTGGGACCCGGTGGACGGAAGAATTGGAACAACTTTGCTTTTCATGATGTACACTATTTAAAGATAAATGAAAGGATTTGTATGAAGTTTTCAATATTGATTGTTTTGGCTATGACTTTCTCTTGTTTTGCCTATGGCTCAACCTGGGATTGGGGAGAGTACACACGCAGGTATGAGGAAAATACGGCCTGGGGACCCGGAGAAAGACTTGTTTTCAGTGTTGAGTATGGAATCATCAAGGCAGGTACAGCAACACTTAGTGTTACGGGACCCGTCGATCACGAAGGTCTTTTAGCCTATACGATTACAGCAGAAGCGAATTCTAATCCTGCTTTCAGCAGTTTCTTCGAAGTAAGAGACATCAATGAAGCACTTCTTGACATCGTTCAGCTCCACTCTCTCACCTACATGAAGAGCATCGAAGAAGGGGATTTTACCAGTAGAGAAGAAATGTATTTCGATCAGGAAGCAGGTCTTGCTTACTACCCCGAGGAGGAGGATCCTGAATTAGCTGAAATGCCCATTCCTCCACACGCACTGGATGTTCTCAGCGCTTTTTACTACGCAAGAATCCAGCCACTCGAGCCCGGTGGTAATTTTTGTATCGATGTGCATGTCGATAATGATAATTATCCCATGGAAGTTAGAGTTCTCGAGCGTGAGAGAATTCGTACAAGAGCAGGCAGTTTTGAGTGTATTCAACTGCAGCCAGTTTTACGGGGTGATGGTATTTTCAAGCAGCAAGGTGAGATATTTATATGGGTAACAGATGATGAGAGGCACATGCCTGTTCTTATGAGTGCTTCAATTATTATCGGCGAGATAACCTGCATGTTGGAAGACTATACTGCAGGTACTCCTCTGGTAGTTGAGAACCCGTTTCAATGATTTCAAATGAGCTAAAACATCACCTGGAGGCAACTGTTGAGAAGCTTGCGTCCATTGGAATTTCCGTTGCCGAGAAGAAAGAGTTGCCCTACGGGATCCAACTGACCCTTTCGGGTAATGAAACCTCCTGCAAAATCAACCTCTATCATTCCCGTAAGAAGGGTAATTCAGTTGTCCAAGCAGGTGGAGACAAATCCCTTCTCAATGTAATATTCAAACAGCGTTCTAGCACTTTGGAACCTACTGTAAGTATTCCTCAAGGCATCCGTGCGGGAAGTGACGAAGCAGGTAAGGGGGAATATTTTGGCCCCTTGGTTGCAGCAGCTGTGGCCTGCGATCAGTCAACCGCAAGAAAACTGGTTGAACTGGGAGTTGCCGATTCAAAGAAGCTCTCTGCAGGAAAGATTCGAGAATTGTACGAAAAGATAACGATAATGGGTGATGTCAAATATGCTGTATGTTCAATTTTACCAAGAGAATACAACAGGCTATTTTCTGTTTTTCAGCAGAAAAAAAGGAACAGTCTTGACATTTTGGCAATGACTCATGGCAAAGCTTTTAAGCAGCTGCTATCTGATGGAACAGATCCAGGGTACATAGTTATTGATAAATTCTGTGAGATGGGAAGGCTTCGCCCCTGGCTTCCTGAGCTCGCAGCTGAGGTGGAACTCAGGGTTCGAGCTGAGGACTCCGAACCATCAGTTGCCGCGGCATCCATTATTGCAAGAAGTGTTTATCTTGATGAGTTAGCAAGACTGTCGAGCTCATGCGGAGTTAATCTCAAGCCCGGTGCCGGTGCCGGAGTGGATGCTATCGGGAGAACACTGGTTGCTCTAAAGGGCGAAGCTATTCTGCTTGATACTGCCAAAGTCCACTTCGCAAATACAGGCAAGATAACAAGGAGGCCTTGACCTGACGGGATTTGATTGAGATAATTGCGAAGATTTGGGCCAGAAGGTCCATGATTCAGGGGTGGATCAAAAAACATGCAATCTGTTATTGAAACTTGAAAATCCGGAGGGATTACAAATGAGATTTTTCGCAATCGCTACACTGGTTCTTGCTATGGCAATTTTTGGAATGGGTTGTGGCGAAGCCACAGATGAAGCAGCTCCTGTAGAAGAAGAAGTTGTTGAAGAAGTTGCTCCAGTAGAAGAAGTTGCCCCAGTAGAAGAAGTAGTTGTTGAAGAAGTAGTTATTGAAGAAGTTATCGAGGGCGAAGAAGTTATCGCTGAGGGCGAAGAGATGCTTGAAGAAGCCGAAGAAATGCTTGAAGAAGCTGAAGAAATGATCGAAGAGGGCGAAGAGCTTATCGAAGATGGCGAAGAGCTTATCGAAAACGTCGGAGACGTTCTTTAGTATTTCCAGTTAAAGTTTATTTGGGACGGCTTTTTGGCCGTCCCTTTTTTTGTAATGATAGCAGCATATGGTGTTTACAGCTATACTCTACCTTAATTAATCCGTATTCCTTTAACTTGACTTTCTTCGCCACTTTGCATACAGAAATCCCGGCAGTATTATCAACTCCTAGTTAAACTATCGGGAGGTTTACGGATGATCCGGCTGATTCCTTCATTTATCATTGACCAATTAAAGAATGAGAACTGTAATGGTGAGTTCAAAGCAACAACTGTCTTCGTAGATATTGTAGGATTCACATCGATGACACAAGCTCTGATGGCGAATGGTAAAGAGGGCGCTGAAGTTCTTGCTGATTCAATTAACGCAGTATTTTCACCGGCAATTCAAGCAATTAGCATAAGTGGCGGGTTTGTTTCATCATTTGCAGGAGATGCTTTTACAGCTATTTTTCCTGATGAATCAGTTTCAATAAATCAATCTCTTTCAGCTGCTCTTCGTTTGCAGAAGATCTTCCATGGCCAGGAGGCACAGCTGACAAAGTTCGGTTTGTTCAAATTGTCTGTTCGAATCGGTATGTCTCATGGCTCTGTTTCCTGGGGAATCTATCCCAGCCGTATCCAGAGCAGTTACTATTTCAGCGGGACTGCTATTCTTGCTTCAAAACAAAGTGAAATAGCTGCAGCCAACGGTGAAGTTATTGTCGACAGTCAGATAATCTCACGGGCAGGTGAACTTGAAGGTTTTTTTGTTCAAAACAAGACCGGCAGTTATCACACTCTTCTTGCTCTTCCACCGGTAGCATACCTTCTATCAGTAGGCGATATTTCTGATGCCGATTCTTTCCTTCAGAATTCATTTATCCCGGAAGAAATTCTCAAACTGAGCAGCAGAGGAGAGTTCCGGGATATAGTTTCATGCTTCATCTCATTCTCTACAGAAGGAGATTTAGAGGAGAAAGTTACCCGCGTGATTAGACTTGCTGATAGTTTCGGAGGGTATTTCAACAAAATTGACATCAGTGGTAGAAAAGGATCAATACTGGTTCTTTTCGGAGCACCGCGCAATCCCGGGAATCTTTACAATCGCGCTATAAATTTCGCGCTTTCTGTAAATGAAATTAGCTCGATAGAAGCCTGTATCGGATTAACATATGGAACTGCATTTACGGGTTTCGTCGGCAGTGAGTTGTTCTGTGAGTATACCGCTCTCGGATCTGTTGTGAACCTCTCCGCCCGATTTACAGAGAGAAATGAGCCTAATGCTATTTACACTGATTATGCTGTGTCAAAACAAGCAGGGTTACGCTTCGAAATCCATGAGTTAATGCCGGAGAGATTCAAAGGGTTTTCCGGGGTGATTCCTGTATACAGCTTAATCGGGAAAAAAGGAAATGCACATTTCTCATTTTCTGCATGTCAACTAGTAGGACGACTTCCTGAGTTGCATAAATTAACCAAGTTGATTCAACCGCTTTACGAATGCAGATTCGCTGGTGTCGTTTATCTTTACGGCAATCCGGGTGTTGGCAAATCAAGGCTTGTAAATGAACTAGTTCAACAGCATAGATTCCGGACAGCTGTAATGCAGACTGACAGTATTTTAAGAAAGGCTTTGAACCCCTTTGCATATTTCTTCAACCTGTATTTCGAGTTGAGTTCCAGTTCTTCGCCCGAGAATAGAGCTGCTGGATTCGGGAAGAAATATCTTCAGCTGATCAGGCAAATAGAGGATTTACCCGTCAAGATTCTGTCATCCACAAGGCGAATCGGACTTCTGAAGGAACTCAGCAGGGTAGAATCAGTAATCAGTGCCATTGTTGGAGTGTTTCAAGATGGGTCAATTTATGATGTCATAGACCCTCAGGACAGAGCTGTTGCAACAGAACAGGCGATCAAGGTTTTTTTTAAAGCTTTGAGTTTGACTGAACCTCTAATTCTTCTTATTGAAGATATCCAGTGGCTCGACTCTGCTTCAATAGACGTTATTAAAATGCTAACTCGAAGCATTGAGAGATATCCGTTAATCGTTATTGCAAGTAGCCGATTTAATGATGATGGCTCGAAACCGGAGTTACAACTGGATGATTCTGTTCCAAGGCATTCAATGGTTCTCAGTGGTTTATCTGATACAGCGTCAAGAGAGCTTATCGAAGATTGTCTAGCCGGGAAAATAGATGACGAGTTGGCAGAATACTTTCAGTCGCGCACACAGGGGAACCCTTTCTATACAGAACAATTCTGTCTTTACCTTCTTGAAAGCCGGAGTATCACTTTGCAAGAAGATTGTTACATTCTGGAGAGGGAGTCAGCTGATATTCCAGCCGATATCAACATGATTCTTATTGCCCGTATTGATCGGTTGTCTTCTGAGTTAAAAGAAACTGTACAAATCGCATCAGTTCTTGGTAGAGAATTTGAAGTGCATGTTTTGAAAACCCTGATAAGACTTCTACGAGCAACGGCTGACAGCAATGCCCCGGTCGGATCAATAGACTCAGAAATTTCTCCCCTGATTCAGATGGTGGAAGAACAAAAAATCTGGTCGGCTCTCAGTGAAATACGATACATCTTCAATCATGTTCTTTTAAGAGATGCAGTGTACGATATGCAGCTGAGAACCCGATTGCGGTTAATTCATAAACTTGCGGGAGATGCTATTGCAGAGCTCTATACCGATCTTGAAACAACATTCGTTGACTGCGCATTTCATTACGAGCAAGCGGAAGACTGGCAAAATGCAATGGAGTACTGTGCAAGGGCCAGCGAGCACTTCAGAGAATCTGTCAGGTACGATGATGCCTTAACCTACTCATCGAAAGCTCTTTCTCTCTCCCTTGAAATATCAGGAGAGAGGCACCAGAGAACAGCCGATTTATATAACTCCATTGGAAGAGTTTATCATGAAAAATCGGAATATGATACAGCTTTATCATTTCACCGAAAGGCTTTGCAAATCAGAAAAGAATTACTGGGAGAAAAGCATACTTCTACCGCTGAATCATACAACTATATCGGAGAGGCATATCTGCGAAACGGTCTCTATGACACAGCATTGGAGTACCACAACAAAGCCCTTGCTATCAGGAGCGATCTTCTGAGTGAAAAAAATGTTTTTTCTGCAACCACTTTCAGCAATATTGGAGAAGTTTACTGGAAAAAGGGTATCTTTGGCAAAGCATTGAAGTATCATGAAAAAGCTCTTTCGATCAGGAAGGAAATTGTGGGGGAGATTCACCCTTCTGTTGCAACTTCCTACAACAATTTGGGGCTGGTTCACTCAGACAAGGGCGACTATGACCTTGCACTTGCCTTTTACGATAAAGCCCTGGCTATACAGAAAAAATTGCTGGGTGATAACCATCCCGATACGGCCGCATCTTACAGCAATATTGGAATGATTCACTGGAGAAAGAAGGATTACGACACTGCTCTGCTGCTAATCAACAGGGCACTTTCTATACAGATAGAGCTGCTTGGCGAAAAGCAATGGTATGCTTCGACTTCCTATAACAACATTGGGTCGGTTCATTATGAGAGGAAAGAATACGATACTGCTCTCGAGTTTTACAACAAAGCTCTTGCAATTCAGAAGGAATTACTCGGGGAGAAACACTGGTACACAGCAACTGCTTACAGTAACATAGGCTCAGTCTATTACAGTAAGAAAGACAATGACATGGCCTTGGATTTTTACAAGAAGGCCCTCTCTATTCAAAAGTATCACCAGGGCAAAAAGCATCCTGATACAGCCCTATCTTATTATTGCGTAGGTCTTGTCTTAAGGGACATGGGTGACAATGAGGATGCGCTGAACAATTTCAACAAGGCACTCTCTATTCAGAAAGAATTACTGGGTTCTGAGCATCCCCACACAGTCATGTGTATTAAGAGCATAGCTGATATTTATCGCAGAATCGGTGATGTTGACAAGGCAGATCCTATCTCCAAAGAAACAGACAGTGTTGAGTAACTTTTTTTACAATCCAGATATCCCACCTATCAGGTCATTCATTGCGGCGGGATTTGATTGATTCTTCATTCCGGGCAGGCACTGTGAAATAAATTTAGGTTTTGAATGATCTTCCTTCAGTGCTCCAAAAATATCAAATTCAGTCGACTTGCCGAATGAAATCAGATCCCCTCCTGTAGCATGGGCAATGAATCTTCCAAGCCTTCTTCCAGGGGAGCTTTCAACAAACTTAAGATTGCTCTGTACCGGGTCTACAATAAGCACCGGAATCCCCTGTCTACCGAGGTGTACTGCCTGTTTCCTTACCCTGTTGTAGATGTCAGAATTCCAGATGTCTCCGACCGGGACCGGTTCCGGGTAACAGTCCGATACAAGGATTACGAAGCTCTTTTCCGCATTTGACTTTGAAATTCTCCGTAATTCAGCTGCCGAGAGGGAGAGGAGTTCATCAATCGGGCTAGTCCCCTGAGGTTGCAGTTCACTGATTCTGCCGAAGACCCTCAATCTGTTTCTTACTGGAGGGAAGAGAACAACAGGCCTTCCATTCCTTATCGCAGAAAGACCAACCCTTGAAGACTGATCAAAGACATTGTTGAAAAGACCATCAAGCATTACTCCCAGATCCCGGAGGTATTCCTGTGATGATCTGCTACCATCAATTGCAAGCATACAAACGGCTCTTGGTTTGGAAGATTTTTCCCATTTCCGCCAGTGCTGTTTTTTCAAAGGCATAAAAGGCAGTTTCTCTCCTGCTTTCGCAGCTGCTCGTACTGACAAGAGAGGATTGATTTCCTTGAAGTCATTTGTGTGAACAGCTCTGATAGGTCTGCCCATGATCGGATCTTTTATCATCCTGGAGGAACTTTTTGTTCTTCCTGACCCTGAAGTACCCAGGGAAGATGAAAATTTCCCGACCTCTCTAAAGAACTTGTTTCTCATTGCACGGGAGAGGCCTCCGAGTATTCCTGCACTTTTCCCTTCGTAAAGAATTTCCATACCGGTTGTAGTTGAATCGGTGCTTCTTATTGAAGCAAAGACCTGAGAGAGGATATTATCGGTAAGCTCCTGCATACTTCTTGATGCGATATTCTTCTCTCCACGGCGAGCCATCTCAACAGCATATTTCACTGATTTGCTGATTTCCAGAGATTCAGGTTGTGCCCCGTTTGATCCACTGGATCGGTGACCTAAAGCCAGTGGAGCAACAATATTGAGATGATGACCTGAGACTTCCTTCTCTCCCAGAAGAGCCGCAAGAGCAATACTGCTTCTGAACAAAGACAATTCACCCCGGTGCCCCTGCACCTGCAAAGAAGAGCATGTGAATGCGCAAGCCTTGAGGAACCAGCCGGGAACCCTTACTTCCCCTATGTATCTCCGGGCCTTCAGAGCAGTTTCCAACAGATCCGAGGGCTTTGAAGAAGAGAAATGTGCAGCAAGCACCCCCAGTCTTTCAGCGGGACATAACAATGTCTTAAGAAGAGCAGATAACCCGAAATTGTCAAGTAGTCTTCCCCGGATATCTCCGGTCAGAGAAACTGTGCCTAGAACTGGCTTTGCTGATTCAAGAACCATGTCTTGAATGTTGTCTCTGAACAGATCGAGATGTTCCATTATGAGTATGCTGTTTGAGCTGTTCTGTATGAGCCCTTTTCTTTTTCGAAGCTGACCCTCGGCCAGGAGTGCTGTGAGATCAATACCACCAGCTAGAGCTTCTGGATCGACGCCCAGTGGAATTCTCACAGAATCTATGTACAATTCGGTTTCGTTTATCAACTCGCTTTTACCGGTGCCGGAGGATCCCCGGAGAAGAACACCACCGATCAAAGGATCAGTAACCAGAAGTGCAGTTGCTAGGGCAGCATTTGCCTGGTGAAGAGGGATCAATTTTTACTCTCCAGGCTTTCACGCCAGTTCCAGATTTTACCGGCATCTTTGCCTTTACCGTAGTTGGAGTAACCGGTTTGGAGGGCTTTCAGTATCTCATTTTTGTCTGGAGCACTTTTCAGACCGCCTTCTCGGGTTCTGTGGCTCACACACATAGGTGCTACTTTTTTAAGGCATTCAAACGTTACACTACTTTTGTTGTCAAAAGCCGCTAAAGCCCTTGCAGCTCTAAGTGTTACTATATCAGCTCTCTGCCCATCAAGGCCCATTCCCGCCATTGCTGCAGCAACGGTTCCGAGCATTCCCAACGGTAGATCAACCGAAGACAGTTTTGTACGGGCAAGGCTAATGCTATTTCGAAGGGATTCGTTCTGTTTTGAAAAAACCCTATTGAAATCGATTGGGCTTTCGCCGTATGCAAGCACTCTCTGCACTATTTCAATTCTTTTATCCGGTTCATCGATGGTTTCAATCGATACGCTGAGAGCAAAACGATCGAGTATCTGTGGTCTCAGTCTGCCTTCCTCCGGGTTCATGGTTCCGAGAAGAATGAATTTTGCAGGATGTGTTACAGAAATATTGTCTTTCTCCACAGAGTTAACGCCGGAAGCAGCACAGTCAAGAATGTTATCTGCGATGTTATCCGGTAGCAGATTTACCTCATCGATGTAGAGTACCTGATTGTTAGCTGCTGCCAGTAGTCCTGGCTCGAACTCAATTTTTCCCTCCCTGAGAAGACTATCCATTTTAACAGCACCCAGCAGGCTGTCCTGATCGGCACCGAGAGGAACATTAACAAGTTCAGGTTTTAACTCAAAAGAGTTTCCTGGGTTTGCTTTGCAATCAGGGCACATGAGAGCGCCATCTGGCAGGCAGTGGTATGAGCAATGATTCACCTTAACTGCGGGAAGAATCTGTGGCATTGCTCTTACAAGGGTTGATTTACCAGTGCCTTTCTGGCCCGTGAGTAAAACACCTCCCATGCCGGGATCTATCGCTAAAAGGATTAGAGCAAGTTTTGCATCACTCTGACCAACAATACCGGAGAATGGGTAGGAAGAAGAAATTTCCACAGCCAAAACCTCCATCTTCGGGTTTCCTATTCAGGTAGTTCGAAAACATATATTTCGGGAATGTTAACTGGATCAAGAGAGAATCCCAGCAGGCCATGTTCGGAGATATTCCACCACATCATTCCAGATCCAATCGTCTCTTCTGGGTCTATTCCACATAATTCCACATCGAACAGCAATGCTCCACTGTAATCGTATACTTCGAAAAGGAATCTGTCGGAGTGACCGTTCAGTACCCATATCCGCCCCAGATTATCAGCATGGAGACCCTGAGGGGGAATGGTGTATCGAAATTCAAGAGGAGTGTAATTAACAGGTTCGCCGGAAGATCTGGCACTATACATTGTGTTGAAGCGTTCTGTTTCATTAGCCAGTTCTTCGCTGGTTTTCCTTAGTGGGGTGATCTCTTTCTCTATCGTCAGGAAACACTCACCCAGGCTGTTGAAACCTTGTATTACATACTGATCTGTCGAGGCAGGTGCCACGAAAGTATTTCCCTGAGAGTCGCATGTGAATCCGCACGAGAAGACAGAGTTTTGTATCATACTGCTGAGATCACCCGGAATAAGCAGAGCCCTGTTTGTGAAGAAGGTATCAACCGGGCAGAGATCGATTCCAAAAGAGCAAACAGAATACTCTGTCTCATAGCCTGACTCAGTACTGTTCATGAACATGATTCCACCAGAGAAGTTGTCCGGGCTGCTCTGTTCTGCCCAGTATGGAAAGATTGATTCCAAATTTTCTTCAATGTCATAAAGGAAAGTACCGTCGTTGCTGTATACCGATATTTTTCTGATTGAACGGTCAAAGATTAGCATGCTGTCCCCGTTTAGGGGTACAAGGGCGTCTGGACTGTTGAATTCTCCCGGACCGCTTCCTCTTCGCCCTGCCCTGGAAAGAAACTCACCTTCTGAAGAGAATATGTAAGCAGCCGCTGTCAGTCTGTCCAGAACTGCGATATTGCCGTTAGAAAGATGATCTGCGTCAGAGACTGCACCAAGAGTGAATAGGGTGTCATACTCACCAGCACAGATGATTGCTTTCGGGGATATTGAATAGCGTGTGATTTCGTATATCGGATCAGAACCTTGTTCCTGAAAGTTGCATGCAGGTAACAGCACAATAAAGGTAAGTAAAACAAATTCAAGAAAGACAGTATTCTGTTTTAGAGACAATCAGGACTCCCGTCATTGGTATGTTCTAACTCTTATACATGAATTATACGAATTTAGCAGATGATTATGCAAAAAAGTATAGATATACTGAAATATCAGGATGTGCTTTTATTGTAGGGTGATTCCGTCGGGAGAAGTGTGACCTATATAGAGACAGCTACAAAATATCCCATCATTACAACATACAGCAGAGTGGCTACACAGCTTCTCCAGAGTCTGGACGGGGACTTTACAGGGTCTGTGAAATAGCGATAACCGTGCAGTAGACCCGCCTGAAGCAGATAGAAAGCATACCCGGAAAGAACAAGGATCAGAGCATGCTTAGGCCAGTTGCAGACTGTGGAAAGTATTCCCATAAAACCGAAGGCAAGGTTTGCAAACCCGACTTCGAACATCCAGTCGGGCTTATCTGTTTCCCAACCCAATCTCTTCATATCTGATTTGTAGAAAACTACATGTCTTACAAAAGAAAGAACACCAACAATACCAACTGTTGATAAGGTAACAATTCTGAGTGCCAGATGCGGTTGCTCAGCCATGTAGAAGAAGCCGAAAAAGATTCCTGCTGTTCCAGCAATCATGCTGACAATACTAATTAGTCCGGACATTATTACCTCCTGTGTTTCAGTGAAACTTTCCCATTTCTTATCACGCGAAGAGGAAACCAGTGGTCTGGGAGATGGTTGAAGTATGGAGCTCTTATAAACCTGCCTCCGAGAAGAATCAAATCTGCTTTCTGCTCGCTGTTTCTTATCAATCTGCCTGCGGCCTGGATAACTCTGTTAATGCCGGGGATTGCAAAAGCATGAAGGAAACCGTCTCTATTTGTCTTATCATATCTTTCTTGGAGAAGCTTTTGTCTCAGAGAAATAGATGGCAGGGAAGGTCCTGCAATGAAGCATCCACGGAGATCCGGAATACTCAGATCGACTCCTTCTGCGAAGAGACCCCCGGCCACGGCAAGAATGAGATGATCCCCTTCATTTATCTGCTCAACGAAGTCTGCTCTATCTCTTTCAGTCATCTCTCTACGTTGTGCTATAAGATCGAGACCGGCGTCTTCTGCTGCAAGTGCTATCTTTTCCATCCAGGAAAACGAGGGGAAGAAAGCCATCCAGGTTCCGGGTGTTTTATTTCTGGCACCTCTCAGTTTTCCTACAATCAATTCTGTCTGCTCATCACGATACCTGTAGCGAGTATTAATGCCGGTATCTACCCACACTGCAAGATTTTCAGGAGGAAATGGCCAACCGACAGCCCTGGATGTGAGTATATCGCTTTTACCCATTCCCAGCTCTTCTGAGAAGTGGTTTAGAGGTTCAAGAGTTGCTGAAAAACCTGTTACACTTGAACACCTGGAATGCTCTTCTGTTATAAATGTTGAAGGGTCGGTACAGTACCACTGGATCAGAGTATCAGCTCCCTCCTTACGGGCTAGAAGATGAAATCTTTCATCCCGTCTTTCCGCTACCCTTGAAAAACCGGTGATTGCTCTGCTGAGAAGGGTTGCCTCTTTAGGTGCTTTCGTGTCGCCGCCTAATAATTTCTGCCATCTTCGTCTGTTGATTCCCGGAAGGCCAATGTCGTCATGCAGACGTATTTCATTTTCCCGGTTTGTCCACGGTTGCTCCGCATATGCCTGAAGAAGTTTTCTCCATGGACGAAGGAGGTTTTGAAGTTTTCTGTTGCCTTTGGCATACTTCCAGGTTGTCTCCATCCAGTGTGTTTTTATCTCGGGAGACCAGATTCCCCTTACTCTTTCAGGAAGGTTGGCGGCTTCATCAATAAGCAGTACACATCTTGAAGCGGTTTCATCATCATCAAAAAACCTCTTTAGCCTGATCCCGGGATCGAATACGTAGTTGTAATCGCATGCAATAAGGTCGCATCTTTGTGAAATATAGAGGGCCAGTTCAAAAGGGCAGACTTCTGCAGAGACTGATTCACGCATTATGTCTTCAGGTCTCATCAGAACCAGGTCAGTAAGTTTTTGAATAACACCAGACGTTTTTATCCTGCTTCCGAATTCATCAGCATACGGACAGAGTTCGGGATTGCACCTTTCAAAATCCATTGGGCATGAATTTTCTCGCGAGGAGAGAATTATTGTACGAAGTGGAAAACCATCCCTAATGAACTTATCCATTGTTTCTGCAAGTATTTTCTTCTGTGTGTTTTTTGCAGTGAGGAAAAAAAGGATTCTCCAGTTTGTAACGACAGGTGGAATTGCTCCCGTCAGCACTGCTGCAGTCTTACCGGTTCCGGTCGGAGCCTGGATAAGAAGTTCCTCCCTTTTCGTACCAGCGTCCTGTACAGAATTAATTATCTCTTCCTGCCCAGGTCTTGTGCTGTCAAAGGGGAAGCTCATGGTCTCCAGGGCCGTATTAAGTTTGAGATGTCTTTCCCATTCACTCTGAACAAAAAGGGAAACATCTTCCAGAAAACCATTCCACAGATTTGTCATTTTGGCATCGGAGGGGTCAATAGGAAATTCAAGAGATTCCTGTGAGTCGGGGTCGGTGTAGAGCATCGCCGCATTCTCACATCCGAGTGCGTGGGCATAGAAGAGAACCTGAAGAAGGTGGTGTGTTGCCGGCAATTCCGGCATGGGTTGTGCTGTTTTAACCTCAATGACTGTCTTGCCGTCTTCAGATAGCAGATCGGCTCTTCCTGTTATCCTGAAGTGTATTCCATTCTTTTCTGTCAGAAGCATTGCTGGAATTTCCGAAATTAAATTTCTCTCTTCCGAGAGCTCTTTCTGTTTCCTGATGTGCTCTTTTTGCCTGGTTTGCAGATCGATGGACGCATCGCTGCTTCTCAGCGTGTCAGGCGGGCGGCAAAGGCCTATCAGAACCTTTATTGCAGATTTTACAGTACCGGTCTCTCTATCAAACGGAATGAGCATGAGCCTTGTTCTTCCGGGTTATTGGTTTGGTTCTTTCTTGCAATATAGTTTTTTAGCAGATAGCGGACAGGATATACAAGATGTGGGTATGTTTTTTTTCGGGAGCTTTAAGGGGGGTGTTTTCTGTATATTCCCTTATCAAAAACAAAAGGAGATTTTATGCAGAAAAAACCGCTAATCAGTGCTTCGGAAAGACTTACTAAGCTTCCACCATACCTGTTTGCAGAGTTAGACAGACAGAAGAAAGCAGCCAGAAAAAGAGGACTTGATCTCATAGATTTCGGTATTGGAGATCCCGACATGCCAACGCCGGATGAAATCGTTGAGGCCGGGCAGAATGCAGTAGCCGACCCTGCAAACCACAGATACCCCGATGGGGCCGGTTGTGATTCTTTCAGGAATGCCTGCAAGATGTGGATGAAAAGCCAGTTCAATGTAGAATGTGAAACTGGTGCTGTCATCGGCTCAAAAGAAGGAATTGCACATATTCCGATGGTCTTCTGCAACAGGGGTGACCTTGTACTTGTTCCCAACCCGGGATACCCTGTTTACAGGGCTTCTGCCATACTTGCAGACGCTATTCCGGTAGACCTGCCTCTTCTTGGAGAGAACAACTTCCTTCCGGATTTCAAAAACATACCGCCAGCCGTTCTCAGAGAAGCAAAGGTTTTGTTCCTTAACTACCCCAATAATCCAACAGGTGCTGTCGTTACCTTAGAGCAGATGACTGAAATTGTTGAATTCGCAAGGGCAAATAATCTGCTACTTGTAAGCGACAACTCATATAGTCACATCAGGTTTGATGGAGAAAAACCTATGAGTTTTCTTCAGGTTCCGGGTGCAGAAGATGTTGTTCTCGAATTCCACAGTTTATCGAAAACATTCAACATGACAGGTTGGAGAATCGGTTTTGTAGCTGGTGGAGCGGATCTGGTGAATACCTTTATCGGTGCGAAGGAAAACATAGATAGTGGTGCATTTACAGCAGTTCAAAAAGCAGCTGAAATAGCGATGGGTATGCCTGGTAATCTTTTTGAAAAGAGAATGGAAGTCTACAGAGAAAGACGCGATATTCTTGTCGAAGGTCTTAAGAAGCTCAACTGGGACATTTTTGATTCACCGGGTACTTTCTATGTGTGGGTGAAGCTTCCAAGGGGAGCTGATTCCATGGTTTTTGCCAGGAAAATGATTAATCATGCAGGTATTGTTATTACACCAGGAAGTGGTTTTGGCACCTGGGGAGAGGGTTACATTCGTTTTGCACTGACCATCCCTTCGGCCCGAATTCACCAGGCTCTAGGAAGACTTGAGCAGATGGAGTTACAAAAGGGAAGGCTTCTCAAATGGTTGAAAAAAACAGGGGACTGACAGGTACCCTCTCTCTTGAGGGGATTGCAGTAACTCTCCGGCTCGGGGTATTCCCATTTGAGAGAGTTGAGCCCAGAAAAATCAAACTTGATCTGAAATGGACCGGAGAAATTCTCGCAGGTGGAATTGCTGTTGTCGATTATTCACAGGTGTGCACAGCTCTACAAGATAGGCTTGAACCTGAATATCTATACCTTGAGGAACTCGCAAGAGATGCAATGGCTATTCTAGAAAGTCGCTGGTCAGGGAATTGGATAGTATCTGTACACAAAGATCACCCACCTACAGATCTACCAATGGAAAGGGCCACTGTAACCATTGGAGAATAGATCATTTGCTCTCGGGTTGGGAGGGAATCTCGGTGACGTTCGTTCTGCTATGAGAACGTCAGTGGAAAAGCTTCTTGACGATGAAAGAATTTCTGAACTAAAAGTCTCTTCCCTGTATCAGACCCCTCCCTGGGGGGATGTTCAGGGTGGTGATTTTTTAAATGCTGCTGTCTGTGGATTGTGGTACGGAGACGATCTTGAACTTTTGGAGCTTTGTCGCTTGTTGGAGGGATGCTTTTCCAGTCCAGTTAAGAAAAATGGAGGAGCCAGAGAGCTCGATGTTGATATTCTTTTTCTTGAGGGTGGCATTTCCAGTGCAGAACTTACACTGCCCCATCCCCGAATGACTCTCAGACGATTTGTGCTTGTTCCTCTTGCCGAAGTCTGGTTTTTGAAAGTGCCCGGTCTTTCCACAACACCAGCTATGCTTCTAAAGCGCGTACCTGATTGCTCTTCTATTATATTCCAAGGGGAATTGCATTCACTCTGAAAGGGAGCTTAAACCGTTTGAAAAGTGCTAGGTATCTTGTTGTTGAAGGCCCTGTTGGGGTAGGGAAAACAAGCCTCGCCAGGAAGCTGGCTTCAAGGCTTGAAGGACGTGCTGTTCTGGAGGAAACGGGAGAGAATCCATTCCTGAAGCTCTTTTACAGAGACAGGGAAAAATACGGATTCCAGGCTCAGATTTCTTTCCTGCTTGCCAGATATGTTCAGCAGAGCAGGCTGATTCATCCTGATCTCTTCAGTAGTTATCTGGTTTCAGATTTTTTGTTCGGCAGAGGAATGGTTTTTGCTCGTGTAAGTCTTGAGCCGGAGGAATTGGCTCTTTATCAGCGGTTGATGGATCAACTTAATCCGCGCGTCCCGTCCCCTGATCTCGTGATATATCTGCAGGCGTCTACCGGTGTGCTTCTTGATCGAATCAACAGATTCGGAAGAAATTTTGAACGTGATATGGACAGAACCTGGCTTGAGGAGCTTGTAGATTCATACAACAGTTGGTTTTTAAGGGACAGGCAGTATCCTGTTCTTGTGGTTAACACAGATTCAGTTGATTTTTGTGAAGATGAGATAGCGTTTGAAGGTCTTGTTGAGGCCATTGCGGCCCACTCCGGTGGCATACAGGGTTATAATCCCATGCCGCGTAAGGGAATGCTGATTTGATAGTAACAGACAGTGAGCAAAGTGCAGCGAAGATTTGTGCAGATTGGCGAGCAGAGGGACTCTCTATCGGTTTTGTACCTACAATGGGAGCTCTTCACCGAGGTCACGAGAGCCTTGTTGAGTTAGCTTCTTCTTCTTCTGACAGGGTTGTAGTAAGCATTTTTGTGAACCCTTCCCAGTTTGGACCGAGTGAAGATCTTGATAGCTACCCGAGAACTCTGGAAGAGGACTGTAATAAAGTTAGGGAACTCGGTGCTTCTCTTGTTTTTGCTCCAAAGGCTGATGCTGTGTACAGTTCAGGTTTTTCTACTGGAGTAAGTGTTTCTAACGTGAGTGATGGTCTTTGCGGGGCTTTCAGAAGAGGTCATTTCGATGGAGTGACAACTGTGTGTGCAGTATTGTTCGGCATTGTGAGACCGGACAGAGCTGTTTTTGGGATGAAAGATGCTCAGCAGGTGGCTGTTATCAAACGCATGGTATCAGATCTGCGATTGGGAATCGAAATTATAGCAGCTCCCATAGTTAGGGAATCTGATGGTCTTGCCCTTAGCAGTAGAAATCAATATCTCTCTTTTGAAGAGCGTCAGCAGGCCTCTACGATAAGTACTGCTCTCAGAAACGCTTCTGATCTTGCCCTTTCCGGTGAGAAAAGTTGCAAAGTGATTAAAAATGCCTTTCTTGTTGCCCTTGAGCACTCAGACCTTCTTAGAGTGCAATACGTTGAAACAGTTGATCCCGATACCATGATCGGGGTTGAAACTACCGAAAAACGGGTTCTCCTGGCAGTAGCGGTATTTGCCGGGAAGACCAGACTGATAGACAATATTCTGATTGAGTCGGAGGTTTAGATTTGCTTAGATGTTTTTTAAAGTCCAAGTTGCACCGGGTTGTTGTTACCCAGGCAGAGCTGGATTATATGGGATCTATCACAATTGACAGAGATATGATGGATCTTGCGGGAATGCTTCCTAACGAGAAAGTGCTCGTGGCAGATATCAATACTGGAAACCGGTTCGAAACCTATATTCTTGAAGGGCAGCGGGGAAGCGGTACAATATGCATAAACGGAGCTGCGGCAAAGCTGTGCAATCCTGGTGACAGGGTGATTATCCTTCAGTTTGCATGGCTCGATATAGATAAAGAACAGATCCCTTCGCCCGTGGTAGTTGTTGCTGACGATTCCAACCTCAATTGCAGGGAGCTTAAATGATTACAGCAGCTGTGATTCTTGCGGCCGGTATGGGCAAAAGAATGAAATCTGATTTACCCAAGGTATTGCATCCTGTTCTTGCGAAGCCCATGGTTGAAAGAGCCGCCGGAACAGCAGAGGCTGCTGGTGTTACAGAAATAACTGTTGTTATCGGACACGGCCGTGAGAAAGTGATTCCCATCCTCGAGAAAAACGGCTGGAACTGGGCAGTACAGGAAGAACAGCTAGGAACTGCGCATGCGGTGAGTTGTGCCCTGGAGCAGGTAAAGAATGCAGACGAAGTTGTCATTCTTATGGGAGATGTTCCATTGCTCAGGGAAGAAACTGTAAGTGAACTTCTTCAGGCTCGTCGTCGAACAGACTCAGCTCTGGCAGTACTCACAACAACCCCTCCTGATGTTACAGGGTATGGAAGAATTATTCTTGACAGTGAGGGTTTGATTGACAGAATTATTGAGGAAAAAGATGCTACCTCTGAAGAGAAGAAGTGTACAGTAATAAATACAGGGATTATGGTGTTTGATGGATCAATTTTAGCTGAAGTGCTGGCGGCAATTGATAATCAGAATGCACAGAAGGAATTTTACCTTACAGATGCCGTAGCAGTTGTGAGGGAAATGGGAAGAAAAGCTTTGCCTGTTTTTACTGTAAACTGGCAGGAAGTTGCCGGAGTCAACAATCCCGTTCAGCTTGCCCGTTGTACCTCAGAAATGAAGAGAAGAGTTGTAGAATCACATCTTATGAGTGGAGTTGTTATTCCTGATCCTGACTCGGTCTGGATTGAAGATTCCGTTGTAATAGGAAAAGGTTCTGTGATCGGTCGAAACTGCAGACTCTCAGGGGAGGCCGTAATCGGTACCGGAGTTATTGTGGGAGACGGTTCTATAATTGAAGATATTGTTATCGCACCGGATGAAATTATTGAAGAATTCTCAGTATTCGGAGTAGAGTAATGAGCGAACGGTTATGGGCTCCCTGGAGACATGATTATGTGACTTCTCCAGCAGATGGGAAGAGTGGATGTGTGTTCTGTGGAATCGGGGAAGATGATCCCTCCAATGACCGGGAGAACCTGATACTCCATCGCGCAGAGCATGCTTTTGTGGTTTTGAATAGATTTCCATATATCAATGGTCATTTGATGATTGTTCCCTTTCGTCATGTCGGGGATATCTCTTCTCTTAAAAAGGAAGAGAGATGTGAGATAATGGAGCTCATTATGCAATCAGAAGAGGCTTTACGGATGGGTATGAAATGCCAGGGAATGAATGGTGGGTGGAATATCGGTTCAGCCGGAGGAGCTGGAATACCCGGTCATCTGCACGTCCACGTTCTTCCACGGTGGAACGGTGATACTAATTTTATGACTACCGTTGGTTCAATCAGAGTTGTTTCCCAGTCCCTTGAGACTGCTATGGATCAACTCAATCCGTATTTTGGAGGAAATTAGTTGGCCGGAACTTCAACCAGACGAAAGAGAAGTAACAAGAGGAAAGTACTTCCTGTCGTGCTTGTTTCTCTGGCTGCAGGGTGTTTGATTACCCTTGCTCTCGTCTATTCACCGGCATGGTTCGAAAGTGAAAGCCTACCGGATTCACTGGTATCAGTTTTCCAATTCGGCGATTCTGCTCCACCGCCTGATACAATTCTTATACAGGTTCGAAACGGTGCAGGAGTGTCTGACCTTGCCGGTCGGGCACAGAGTTTTCTTGAGACCAGGGGTGGGGACGTTACATTTTATGCACCGGGGCCTCCACTTAATGCCGAAGATATGGATTATAGTATTACAGTGATTCTTTCTCACGACACGTCTTTTTCTGCAGCGCGGGAAGTTGCTGATGTAATTGGTGTCGGAGATTCATCAATTGTAATGATGCTTCCTCCACCAGGGCAGATTGCCCCCGTGGATGTAACGATAATACTGGGAAGGGATCGTAACGATCCCTCTGATTTTATACCATACAGGGACTAACAAATTGACTGGAAAATATCACTGGCAGTTAGCCCCCTGGATATGACCAATGCCCTGAAGGGCCTTGAGAGCGGAGGATTTTTTGAGTACTGAAAATGAAAGCCCCGATGTACTTGAACAGATAGTTGAAGCTGTTCACCAGCGACACGGATATCATGTTGAGGCATTGGATATGTCTGAATTCCCACTTACGATGGATATTTTTCTTCTTGCCTCGGCAGACAATAGAATACAATCGAGGGCAATAGCTGATCATGTTGAAAGAACTGCCAGGGAGCTCGGGTGGAGACTTCACCACAAAGAAGGCTACGATGAGGGAAGTTGGATACTGCTTGATTTCATCGATCTGGTTGTTCACATTTTTCTTCCTGATACAAGGAAGTATTACAATATTGAAGCGCTA
The DNA here is from genome assembly GCA_016744855.1 of Candidatus Fermentibacteraceae bacterium. Taxonomy (GTDB): domain Bacteria; phylum Fermentibacterota; class Fermentibacteria; order Fermentibacterales; family JCC-6; genus Sabulitectum. The sequence continues at coordinate 64,938 of JADGDO010000004.1, forward strand.
TGGAGCGATGCTCCATCTCTGAAATTTGAAGACAAATCCGGACTGGAAACAGATGAGGAGTTTACATTTGATATCGCCCCTTCAGATAAGAACTGAGTTAGCTGCCGCTATGACAGCGGCTCTGGCTTCTAAATTTCAAGTTGAGATTCCTTCCGTCGAAGTTCTTCCTTCAAGGAATCTGTCATTCGGAGACCTCGCATGCAATTCAGCGATGCCTCTTGCCGGGAAACTGAAAAGATCGCCAAGAGATATAGCCACTGTAATGGCTGACTCAATCAGCAACAGTTTTCCTCAGGTTGACAAGGTTTCAGTTGACGGGCCCGGTTTTCTCAATATTACACTCTCCGGAGAATATCTGGCTGAATTTACCGCAGCAGTTGCTGAACGGGGATTGGGCAGGTTTATTCCCTCTGAGGGCAAGGGCAAAACTGCTCTTGTAGAATTTGTCAGTTCAAATCCCACCGGTCCCCTCACCGTTGGGCATTGCCGTCAAGCTGTTCTGGGAGATGCTGTTTCACGTTTGCTTGAGGCCGTTGGCTGGAACGTTGAAAGAGAGTACTATTTCAACGATGCCGGTAAACAGATGGAAAGACTTGCAGAATCACTTGCCTCCCGCTACATGAACATCCTTGGAGTTGCAATGGAAATTCCTGAGGGTGGCTATCAGGGGGAGTACATCAAGGACTGGGCAGAGGATTTTCTCAAAGAAAAAGGAGACTCCTTCAAGTGGCCTGAGCAGAAGGATGATTTCAGAGAGTATGCTGCTTCCAGGGCGTTTGTTCTTATCAGCGAAGATTTAAAGCTTCTTGGTATTACCTTTGATAGATACTTTGCTGAAAGCGAGCTGATTCCGGATGCTGTTGAAAACACTTTGAAGCTTCTCGACACGAAAGAACTGATCTACAAAGACTCTGAAGACCCCCGTAAAATATGGTTGAAACTGTCTGAAATGGGTCGACCGGATGACCGGGTTGTTGTTCGAGATGACGGCACTTACACATACAGAATGCCTGATATCTCGTATCACCTGAACAAGTTTAAGAGGGATTACGATTTAATAGTTGATATATTCGGTTCAGATCATATTGATACATGCAAAGATGTAGAAACTGTTCTGGGGAACCTTCTCGGAGAAGAAATTGTTAGCACTCGTCTTCGAACGATACTGCATCAGTTTGTTACACTGGTACGGGGTGGAGAAAAAGTAAAAATGTCTACAAGGGCAGGTAACTTTGTAACTCTTCGTGATCTTGTTGATGAAGTTGGTTCTGCCGATGTTGTACGGTACATATTCCTTACCAGGAGGGCAGAAGCCCACATGGATTTCGATCTTGAAGCTGCTGGAGCAGACAACGACGAGAACCCGGTGTTTTATGTTCAGTATGCATTTGCCAGAATATCCGGAATTCTAAGAAAAGTTTCTGATGTTGAATCTCTTCTTCATCTCTGCAACGCAGAAAGATTAGAATCGATCCTTACCGGTGACAGGGAGAGAAATCTCATGAGGCTTCTCGAGACTGTTCCTCTTAAGGTTTCCGCTGCTGCAACCTCTTTGGAACCTCACCGGATTCCTGATCTTCTTGCTGAGGTTGCCAGAGCTTTTCATGGTTTTTATCAGCATCACAGGGTTGTTGACCCTGATAATAATGAGATAACTGCTGCCCGGCTTACGTTGTGCATGGCTGTTCGCAGTACTCTTAATGATTTATTAACAATTCTTGGAGTTCGCGCTCCGGAAAAAATGTAGAGAGGAACAGTCATGTCTGTTCTTGTTGTTGGTTCTGTGGCTCTTGATACTTTGACCACTCCTGCTGGCAAAGTCGAAGATACACTTGGTGGTTCTGCTGTTTACTTTGGACTCGCTGCGGGACAGCTCGCAGATGTTCAGATTGTCGGTGTTGTCGGTCCTGATTTCCCCAGCAAGGAAAAAGATTTCCTGCAGGAGAGAAATGTTGATGTCGAGGGCTTAACTATAGGACGCGGACCCACATTCAGGTGGGAGGGAGTTTACGGTCCAGACTTTGGCGATGCAAAAACTATTCGCACTGAATTGGGTGTTTTTGCTGGCTTTCAGCCGGTAATACCAGAAGCCTTCCGTAAAACACCATATGTTTTTCTAGCCAATATTGACCCTGATCTTCAGCTCCAGGTTCTTGAACAGGTCGAGAATCCCACATGGATTGCCATGGACACAATGAACCTGTGGATAGAACACAAAAAAGAAGTTGTACTAAAAGCAATAAAGAAGGTTGATCTTCTCTTTGTGAATGCTTCAGAGGCCAGACAGTTATCAGGAACCAGTGATCTCTTCAGAGCTGGAAGATATATCTTGAAGAGAGGCCCTCGTTTTGTTGTCATCAAACTCGGTGCAAGTGGCGTTATGGTTCTTGGTGGACCTCAGCCTTTCCTTCTTCCGGCATTCCCCGTGAAAAAGGTTATTGATCCAACCGGTGCGGGTGACAGTTTTGCCGCAGGTATGCTTGGATTTCTTGCTGGAGTCGGTGGAGAACTAACCTTCAAGAACATCACAAGAGGACTCTGTTATGGCTCTGTTACAGCAAGTTTTGCTATTGGTGGCTTTGGTGTTGAAGAGTTGAGAACACTGAGCAAGGCCGATATAGACAACAGGTTGAGCTTCTACCTTTCCACTAATCAGCTGGAGAGGATCAAAGAATGAGCGGAATCGATTACAGAAACAGTGGCGTTGATATAGATGAAGGTCTTAGGGCTGTTGATCTGATGAAGAAGGAAGTCAAAAAAACCTTCAACAGCAATGTTCTTTCGGAACTGGGACATTTCGGTGGTCTTTTTAAAGCTGAATTCCCAGGTATGGCAAAGCCTGTTCTCGTAGCCAGTATGGATGGCGTGGGTACAAAGCTTAAAGTCGCTTCCTTGATGGGTGATTATTCCACAGTTGGTTCTGATCTGGTTAATCACTGTGTAAATGACATTCTTGTTCAGGGGGCAAATCCTCTCTTCTTTCTGGATTACATCGCCTGTGGTAAACTTGAAGCATCGGTTGCAGCTCAGATCGTTACCGGTTTAGCAAAAGCTTGTTCTGAGAATGGGTGTGCTCTTCTGGGTGGTGAAACAGCTGAAATGCCAGGGTTTTACAATGCCGGAGATTATGATGTTGCGGGTACTATTGTAGGCTCTGTCGATCAAAATAGTATCATAGACGGTTCTGCTATTCTTCCCGGGCACAAGATTATCGGTCTGCCTTCAAGTGGGCTGCACACAAACGGTTTTTCGCTTGCTCGTGCAGTTCTGTTCGAGAAAGCGGGTCTTTCGGTTTCAGATCATCACCCTCTTCTCGGGGGGGAGTCCGTGGGGGAAGCTCTTCTGAAGGTTCATCTCAGTTATCTTTCTTCTATGAAACCACTTCTAGCAGGAAATCTCGTATCAGGTATGGCTCACATAACAGGTGGGGGCATCCCAGGAAATCTGATCAGAGTGTTACCTGCAGGATGTGGAGCCTTGATTACACCGGGATGGAATGTTCCTCCAATATTCAAATTGATAAAAGAACTTGGCGGTATTTCTGAAATAGAGATGCGCAGGGCTTTCAACCTGGGTGCCGGCTTTCTTATCACTACTGCTCATCCTGATGAGGTAACAGAAATTCTGCTTCAAGCGGGTGAAAAACCATTCCCTGCTGGAGAAATAGTGAGTGGCGATTCAGTTAAGTACTCTGGTGGAGGAGTTTAAATGTCTGCTGATTTAGCATCACAGCTTTCTCTTGATCATGGCGGAAAAATACTTCTTGCCATAATGGATGGTATCGGGGATATACCTATTCCCCAGTTCGGTGGACTTACACCACTGGAAAAGGCGAATACACCCAACATGGACAAGCTGACTTCTGATGGGGCGCTTGGACAGCATCTTCCTGTTGCCAGAGGAATTACTCCTGGAAGCGGACCTGGTCATCTGGCTGTTTTCGGATATGATCCTGTGAAATTTCTTGTCGGCAGAGGAGCACTGGCAGCTCTTGGCATTGGTTTTCAACTTCAGCATGGCGACCTCGCTGCCCGTATCAACTTTTGTACTCTCGGAGAGAACAAGGTTATTCTCGACCGCAGAGCAGGTAGAATTTCAACTGAGTTGTGCACTGAACTTGTAGAATCTCTGAAGGGTATAACAATACCCGGGGTCGAGATTTTTGTTGAACCGGTAAAAGAGCACAGAGCATGTGTTATTTTTCGCTCAAAGGGTCTTTCTGATAGTATCCATGATACTGATCCTGGCCTTGTAGGCGAGCTGCCTCTTGGAGTAATTGCAACAGCCAAAGGAGCTGAATTTACTGTCGGTGTCGTTGAAGACTTCATCAGTCAGTCCTCTGAGATTCTCAGAGGAAAAGTTCCAGCCAATGGATTACTGCTACGGGGATTTGCTCTTCATGAAGAAATGCCCACCCTCACAGACCGTTTCAAACTAAATCCCGCAGCAGTTGCTCTCTATCCAATGTACCGAGGTGTAGCTTCTCTTGCTGGCATGGAGCAATATGATTCTGTCCCTGCTGACCTTTCCGGCGAAGTGAAAGCTGCAAAAAAAGCAGTGATGGATGGAAAAGATTTTGTTTTTCTGCACCACAAGTACACAGATAGTTCCGGTGAAGATGGGGATTATGAGAGAAAAGTACGCGAAATTGAGAAGTTTGACAATGCCATTCCGGGTCTCCTTGAATGTGGGTTCGATGTCATCTGTATAACAGGTGACCACTCTACACCATGCCCGATGAAACTGCATAGCTGGCATCCGGTTCCTGTTTTAATCTATGGTGGACCGCAAAGAGCAGGCTGGAGTGCCCGATTCACAGAGAGAGAAGCTTCCGTCGGTGCTCTGGGTACATTCCATGGACACGAGCTTATGGCTCTGCTTCTTGCTGCTGCCGGAAGGTTGGCCAAGTTCGGTGCATAAAAAAGCTTTAGTTTGTCTTTCGGGCGGCGTGGATTCCACTGCCGCCCTGCTTCGTTGTTACCAGGAGTTCAGTTCTGTCAGAGCTGTCTTTGTTAAAACTGCAGGTATGAATCCCCCTGCTCAGGCGTACGAATCATGCAGAATGCTGGGGATAGAACTTATCGTGGCAGATGCAAAAGATTTGTTCAACAGAGAAATTCTAGAGTTAACTGAAAAGATTTACAGCTTGGGAGAAACTCCCAATCCGTGTGCCTTGTGCAATGCAAAAGTAAAGCTGGCTGTTCCATATACGATGCTCGAAGATCAGGAATCCCTCGTTACCGGTCATTACGCAAACTATTCAGAAGGTCTTCTCAGAAGAGGCTCAGACCCCTCCAAAGACCAATCTTATTTCCTCTCACTTCTACCCCGGAGAGTGCTTGAACGATGCTATTTTCCACTGGCAAACAGCATAAAAACTGAGGTTAGGAATGAGGTTCTTGCAAGAGATCTTCCTTTTCTCACTAGCGAAAGTCAGGATCTTTGTTTCTCAAGGAACAAAGCTGGTGAACCGGGAGATATAGTAGATATAAGCGGTAAAATAGTTGGCAGACACACCGGTCTAGATGCATATACTACTGGGCAAAGAAAGGGTCTTGGAGCCCACAGCTCAAGGAAATTCGTTGTTGAGTTGGATCTTGAACGGAACAGATTGGTTATCGGTGATGAGGAGAACCTTTACAGTGAATTCTGTTTGCTGAATAGTATCAACTGGTTGAGAAAGCCTGAGGATAGCAGATTTGATTCACTTATTCAGATACGTTACCGCAAACCGGCAGCAAAAGCTGACATTACTCTTCTCGGAGATGGTTTGAGTGCATTTGTCAGGTTTTACGATCCACAGAAGGCTGTCGCACCCGGGCAGGTTGGAGCAATTTTTCAGAATGATTTTGTTCTCGGTGGAGGAATCATAGGCAAATACAGGGGAGATAATAATGCCTAATAAAATAAAAGAAGAGATAGAAAGACTTAAAAATGAACGTGGCGCTATTATTCTCGCGCACAGTTACCAGCCGGGTGTCATACAGGATATAGCCGATTACGTGGGCGATTCCCTTGAGTTATCAAGAATCGCAGCACGGGAATCTGCTGAACTTGTTATTTTCTGCGGGGTGAGATTTATGGCTGAGACAGCAAAGCTTCTTTCTCCTGAGAGTACTGTTGTTCTTGCCGCACCTGACGCAGATTGTTCACTTGCAGCCTGTATGAGTGGTGCAGATCTCCGTGAGATGAAAAAGAAGTACCCTGAAGCCACCTCTGTCATGTACGTGAATTCAACCATAGATCTAAAAGCTGAAACATGGGCATGTTGCACAAGTGCTAATTCAATCGAGGTCGTGGAAGCAGCTCCTTCCGATGAAGTTATTTTCGGACCAGATAGAAATTTGGGTACATGGGTCGCAGCTAACACAGACAAAAAAATACACATCTGGCCCGGTGGATGTCATGCACACAGTGGTGCAGATATTAGAGATTTGCGTGAGAAAAAAGCAGAATGGCCCGACGCAGAAGTTCTTGTGCACCCTGAATCCCCTTCTGTTTTCCTCTGGGAGGCTGACAAGGTACTGGGAACAGGTGGAATGATTCGCCATATTGAGCAATCCACTTCCTCCAGATTCATTATTGGTACGGAGGAAGGAATGATTTATCGTCTGGAAACTCTGTTTCCCGACAAGCAGTTTGTTGCAGCTGGAAAAATTTTGTGCCCTGACATGGCCTTAACAACCCTTGAGCTTGTTTTGAAAGCTCTAGAGTCGAATGATTCTGGAATTGAAATTCCTGCCGAACTGGCCGAACGGGCTGGTGCTGCTGTTCGAAGAATGACAGAAATTGGCCGTTAGAAGATGATCCAAGCTGCTGTTTCACAGGTTTGGTACGATAATACTCCTGATATTCAGAATGAATATGGTCCTTTTCAGTACGGTCTTAATCATAGCTATCTCTCGTTGCTTGAAAGACCGGGTCTTCTTCCGCTTGCTATTTTGCCGACTATCGCTGTATCACCAGAGGAAATTCTGAAGAATTTCGATATTCTTGTTCTAACTGGAGGAGGAGATCCATCCCCTTCTTTATTCGGCAGGGAAGACAACGGCAGTCGCAATCCTAGGCCTTTCCGATCGACTTGGGACCTTAAGCTTTACCATGCTGCAAGGAAATTGGGTATGCCTGTTCTTGGGATTTGTCTTGGTATGCAGCTGATAGCCATTGCTGAAGGAATTGCATTAATACAGGATATACCACAAACTCCTGTGTTTCATGACGGGTCAGGCTCGAAACCTGCAACTCACTCAGTTGCTATTTCTACAGACACTTTGCTTTATGACTTGTTTGGAGCTGAAATAACAGTTTCTTCCTCGCATCATCAAGCAATCGAAAAGGTGCCACCCGGATATTTGCTTTCTGCTAAGAGCAGTGATGGGTGTATCGAAGCTATTCAAAGCAAGGACGGACTTGTTCTTGGTGTTCAATGGCATCCCGAGCGGGATTCCACAGGTAAACCGATCCTAGACGCACTGGTTCGAATGGTAGGAGCTATATGATTTATAAGTGTCTGCCTGTAAAGGTGTGCCGGATTTGGGGATCTCTACCACCTTCGAATACAGGTGAGGAACCAGTTGGAGAAATCTGGTGGTTTTCTGGAGATACAATCCTAGAGAGCAGCGATGGAAGACACAAACCAGCAGCAGATTACTTCGCTCTGAATTCTTTTCCCTTAATAATCAAAACACTGCATGCTGCAAGGGATCTCTCTGTACAGGTACATCCCGGTAAAGACAGAACTGTACCCATGAAGGATGAATCCTGGGTAGTTCTTGATGGTACTGGAAAAATTATGCATGGGGCTCTGCCCGGAACCACCCCACTGCAGTTTAAAGAAGCAGTTGAGGATGGATCTGTTGAAACTATTCTTCGGAGTATCAAAGGAGAGCCAGGAGTTTTTGTTGACCTCCCTGCTGGAACTATCCATGCTCTTGGTGGTGGACTCACAGTACTGGAAGTTCAACTGAACTGCGATATTACTTACCGTCTATGGGATTATGCAAGAAAAGACATGAATGGAAATCAGCGTAACCTTCATATCGAGGAAGGACTTGCAGCAATCAACTGGGAGAATATGGGTAGAGCAACAGAGGTGACCGATGATTTTCTGGAGACAGATCATTACTGCATGAGGAAGGTTAGCTCGGGCAGAATAGAACTCAACCCTCTGGAAATTATTTTTTTACCGGAAATGCAACAGTGTTTCTTCGCTGACCCTGGGGGAGGAACCATTTCAACAAATTGCAATTCCTGGATTATTGGAGCAAAAGAATGAACCAAAAAAGAGTTTTTGCGGTGATCATGGCCGGGGGGCGCGGCACACGGTTTTGGCCGGCTTCCACTAAATCAAGACCCAAGCAGTTTATGGATTTACTAGGTGGCGGAACGATGCTTCAGAAAACTGCAAGCCGTTTTGCTAACATCACAGGACCCGACGGCATAATTGTTGTTACCGGTTCCGACCACGGGGATATTGCTTCTGGGCAGCTTCCTCTTCTTCCTGGAAAGAATCTTCTTCTTGAGCCTGTGGGAAGGAATACAGCTGCCTGTATTGGTTGGGCGGCTGAAACATTGCGGCGCAGAGGTTTTGCTGAAAGCATAATGATTGTTGCTGCCAGCGATCACAAAATAGAGCCTGTGGATGGATTCGAAAAAACAATCTTGAATGCTGTTGAACTAGCTGAGAAAGGCTATCTCTGCACGATCGGCATTGTACCCGATCACCCAGCTACCGGTTATGGCTACCTGCAGATAGGTGAAGAAGTTAGTTGTGGTAATGAAGTGATGAGTTTTAGGGAGAAACCGGACTTGGCAACTGCAGCTGATTACGTTGAATCGGGAGAGTACTTATGGAATTCCGGAATGTTCATTTGGAGGGTTGACAGTTTTCTTGCAGAATTCGAGAAGCACATGCCATCTCTTTACAGTGAAATCAAGAACCTTCCTGATACTACTTCTCCATCCATAGAACAATACGGCTCCCTTGAATCCCAGTCAGTTGATTACGGTATTATGGAGAAAACTGAAAAAGCTGTTGTTGTTCCCGCTCTTTTCACCTGGAGTGATATTGGAGATTGGCCGGGAGCTAGAGGTGCTGGTGTTTCTAAGGGTGAGAGTATCGTTATTGATTCGGAAAACAGTCTTGTTTTTGATGAAACCGGGAGACTTACAGTTATTATGGGATTGAGTAATGTAAGTGTGGTTTCTACTGAAACTGCTATCCTTGTGATGTCAGATTCAAGTTCACAGAGAATAAAAGATGTTGTTTCGGGATTGGAGAAGACTAAACCTGATCTTATCTGACAATTACAGAAGCACCAACCGGCAGCCAGAAGTAAGCCCAGCGCGCGGTAAAGAAGCCCATTCTGACGCATCCATGGGAGAGGGGCTCACCTAGACGATGCTCCACTGACGGCGAAGCCTGATGCAGGCCTATAGCCCCGGAATCCTCAATTGCTTGCCAGTATGGCATGTGGACACGATAAATACTGGATACAGGACTCCACCTTTTGTAAAGTACTTCGAAGTTACCGCTTGGAGTTGTATGACGTGTTGGTCTGCCTGTAGAAACCAGTGCAAGATTTGCTTCCTGTTCTCCTTCCAGAAAAACAATAACCTGCTCCTGCTTACTAACCATCGCAAGTCTTTCTCCATGTTCAAAATGTATGCTTTCTTCCTGAAATGGAAGAAGGGAGATAAATCCCCGGAGCAGCATAAATGGAATAAGAATACAGTTCAGAGATACCTCCTTGTAACTACGTACTCTGCAATGATAGTTTCTCACGGTCAAGAGGTGCTATGAGTTGACTTCATCGTTGATATGAAGCAGATTTCCACTTGCTGTTCCTTTAGGCAATTTTTGGTGATTTAATAATAATGATGAATGGAGGATTGATTTGAATTTCGCAAAAGTGTGTGTTTCTGTTGTTGCGGTGCTACTTATTGTTGCCGGGTGTTCTTCACCTGCAGTTACTGGAATCAAAGTACATATTCAGAATAGTGAATACAATGAGGCTATTCACCTTGCCGACAGTGTAATTGCCGACGGTGAGGGTTCTAATCCGGAGGTTTGGTACTGGAGAGGCAGAGCCTTCAGCATGATGCGGATCTGGGATGAAGCGGCCGTTTCTTTTGTTCAGGCTTATGAGCTTGATCCTCTTATGGCAGCAAACCTGTCAAATTACTGGCCCGCATTCTACAACACTGCAGCCGGTTATATTGAAGAAGACAGAACCGAAGACGCTGTAGATATGCTTACGGCAGGTAGCGAAATCGTTCCTGAGCGCCCTGAGTTTGATCAGATGCTTGGAGACATGGCTTTAAATGAAGGCAATTACGACGAAGCATTGAACTACTTTGAAACTTCAATCGAACTTGCAGTCAATCAGGAGCAAGAGCTTCGTGTGAGTATTGATGAGGCTCTTGACCCTGAAATTGCAGCTCAGCTTGAAACAGAGCGCGGTCGCATGGTTCAGAGCGTTGTTCTCGCTTCCTACAACTCCGGAGCAATTCTTAAGAGCCTTTATATGAACAGCGAAGATGAAGCAACAGCTGCTGAATACATGAATGAAGCAGTTGGTGTCTACACAAGAGCTCTAGAGATTGATCCTTCAAGTGCAGATCTCATGACAGCTCTTGCAGAATTCTATATTCTCTCAGAGCAGTATGAAGAAGCACTTGCTATCTACGATAATGCTTTGGTAGCGATTGATTCAGGAGTCGAGGATGGTTGGATCGCTGAAGAAGATGCAGCAGATATGAAAGCTGGAGTTCTTCTTACCAGAGGATTCACCTACATCGAAATGGAAAGATTCGATGAAGGTATCGCTGCTCTTGAAGAGTGCCGAGTACAGATGGGTAACACATACCAGGTTCTTGCAATGATCGGTCATGCCAACTTCATCATGGAAAACTACAACGAGTCTCTTGAAGTAATGGGACAGTTGACTACTATGGACGGTCTTACAAACGAAGAATATGCTAACGCCTGGTACATGATGTATGCAAACTACATTCGCCTTGAGGATGACAACGATGCTCTTCAGGCAATGCTGACTGCAATTCAGTACGATGGTGATAATGCAGATTACTACGAGTACCTTGCACAGACCTACAGTACTCTTGGCCGTAATAACCAGGCCATGGAAGCAATGGAGAAAGCACAGTCACTGAGGTAATCAGAGCGCGTCCCGCACGTATGTGCGGAAAGCACAGTCACTGAGGTAATCAGAGCGCGTCCCGCACGTATGTGCGGAAAGCACAGTCACTGCGGTAAACTGAGCGCCTCCCGCACGTATGTGCGGAAGCTCAGTCACTTAGATCATACAGAAGCGCCTCCCGCATTCTTTGCGGGAGGCGTTTTGACTTGGTTGATTTTGTAAAAGAAAGAGCCCGGAATTATCCGGGCTCTTTCTCATCGTAATGCGATTACTGCTGCTTCCTCAATCGTACAAGAAGCTGGCTTTTCTCTACTCTTTCACCTGCGGTAACTGTAACTTCTTCAACAGTGCCTGTGAAAGGTGCTGTGATTTCATTATACATTTTCATAGCATCCAGAATTAGCAGAATATCACCTTTGCTAACTTTACTGCCGGCAGCAGCCTTAATCTCTATTATGGTTCCCGGGATGAAAGCCTTGATGAGACTATCATCTTCTGGGATCCACTTCTTCCCGTAGGAGTCTGGAATTTCAGTCTCATACAGAGTCTCATCAATGTTGAGTTTTCTTACCTCATTAATTTCTGACATTCTCTTTGCCTCCTGACTGACCTAGAGAGGGATATTGCCATGACGGCGGAAGGAATTACCGTGATCCTGCTCGCCGGCAAATTCAAATGCCTTTATGATGATATCTCTTGATTTATGGGGCTCAGTAAGAATATCCACATAACCCTTCGAGGCAGCTACATAAGGATTTGCGAATTTGTCCTCATATTCCTTGATTTTTTGCTGACGGGTTGCTTCGGGATCATCGCTGGCCGCTATCTCTTTCCTGAACACGATATTGGCAGCACCCTCTGCGCCCATTACGGCGATTTCTGCTGTTGGCCATGCAATAACACTGCTGGCACCGAGGTGTCTGCTGCACATAGCTATATAAGCGCCGCCATAGGCTTTTCGCATGATAACTGTGATTTTGGGTACAGTTGCTTCACTGTATGAATAGAGAAGCTTAGCTCCATGTCTGATTACACCTGAATGCTCCTGATCAACACCTGGAAGGTAGCCGGGTGTGTCGACAAATGTCAGCAGAGGTATGCCGAAAGCATCGCAGAACCTGATAAATCGAGCAGCTTTGTCTGATGCGTTAACATCAAGAACTCCTGCAAGATATTTGGGTTGATTAGCGATGATACCAATTGGTTTTCCATCCATACGGGCAAATCCAACAACGATATTTCTTGCATACATCTCGTGTACCTGCATGAAATCACTGTTATCTACAAGTCCCTTAATTATATCTGTAACATCATATGGCTTTCTGCGGTTATCCGGAATGATGTTTTCAGGGAGAGAATGCAATGGCGGTTTAGATTCCATTACGGGTGGAGCTTCCAGGCAGTTTGCAGGCAAGAAGCTGAGTAATCTCTTTATTTGACCGAATGCTTCCTGCTCGGTTTTTGCATAGAAGTGGGCATTTCCGGTGACTGCTGTCTGTGTTTGTGCACCACCAAGAACTTCTGCGGAAACATCTTCACCGAGAACTGTTTTAATTACCTGTGGACCGGTAATGAACATATTGGATATTTTCTCAACTACAAAAACAAAGTCTGTAAGTGCAGGAGAGTAAACAGCACCACCGGCGCATGGACCGAGAATAAGAGAGAGCTGAGGGATGACACCACTGAAAGTAGTATTTCTTAAGAAAATTTCCCCGTAGCCATAGAGAGAATCAACACCCTCCTGGATTCTTGCTCCTCCAGAGTCGTTGATACCTATCAGAGGAATTTTCTTTGTACCCGCTCCATCCATTATTTTTACAATTTTGGCAGCATGTGCTTTACCGAGCGAGCCACCTGCAACCGTGAAATCCTGTGCAAAGATGGCAATTGGACGCTCATCAATTTTACCGAATCCGGTGACAACACCGTCACCTGCAAGTTTTTTTCTATCCATTCCAAAATCTGTGGATGAGTGTTCAACGAAAAGATCAGTTTCAAGGAAAGAACCAGAATCAAGTATTTCATCTACTCTTTCTCTTGCAGTGAGTTTTCCTCTCTTCTTCTGCTTCTCGAGAGCAACCTCCCCGCCGCCTTTGAAAAGATTTTGTACTTTGGAAAGAAAATCATTCATTGATTTTTTGATTGACATCTAGAACCCCTCCCCGCCAATCGGCGTATTCCTGTTTCTCAATCTTCTTATTAGTAAAAGTCGTTCATTTGCGTATTGAGGTAAGGAGTAATCGTTCTCTCCGAACCATTTGTATTCAGTTACCGCTTCCTCTATTCTGTTAAGATCCCAAAAGTTGTCAGCCAGAATAAGTCTGGCCTCAGCATAACCGGGAGATACAACCGATGCTCTTGTGGCGTATTCAAGAGAATTCGTGTAATCACCCGCTGTTCGATAAACCTGAGCAGTTATTTTGAGTACTACAGGTCCCTGTCTTCTGGAAAGAGCGATCCCTGCGAGTTCCTCCGCTCGTTCCTGTTCTCCAGACAGGGAATATAACCATGCACACTGTGCAACGCCCCAGGGGGGTAGGGAATCTATGTAAACCTCGGTCTGATCAAGAGCTTTCTGCTGCTGTCCGGTGATCCAGAGAGCAGAGATATAAGCTGCTTTTTCACACCATTCAGATGTTATAAGATTACTGTTTATTCCCATCATAGTCTCATTTTCCAACAGAATACCAGTTTGCAGATAAGAGACTGCAGTCTGAAGTGATCTGTCTCCAGATGATGCAGCGCTGGCGACAGCTGACTGCCAATCACCTTCCCTACAGTCTATCCAGCAATCGAGAGTTAAAGACCAGGCGGTCTCATTCTCTCCAGTAGATACTGGTGAGTAATCGATATCTCCTCTGAAGTAAAAGGATTCAACAATCGTGCTAAGAATAGTTGATCCGAGTTGATCTCTTTGAGATGTCAGTTCATTCAGAGCAGAAACAGGTTGCAGGTAAAGTGGGGTAGTTAGGAATTTCACTGGGTCCAGTGGGTCATAGAACCTGAATGCAATTTCTTCCAATTGGGTATCATGTAGAAGATCCCACTTTGCGTAGGTGCAGGTTATACCATCTATGTGAATGGGCACCCACTCCGGAAGTGCTGCTGCCAGCTGCACCGAACTGAATTGATTCCTTGTGTTGTAAACCAAAAGGTTGAATCCATACTTGTCAAACAGACTTTTTTGCTCTGCTAAGAATCCTTCACCAGGAGCTTCGGCTAGCATGAGATACTCCCAATGGAATGATTCCGGAAATAGAAGACACCTGCCGTCAACAAAAAGAGGCAGTCTTTCGCCGAACCTGAATTCAAGATATCCAGATATTTCATTCGTGTTAAAAAGCACAGCCTGTTCAAGGAGATCTGGATGCTCTTCGAGAAGATCAGCAAGCTCTACCGGATAAACAGACCAATCTACCCCTGTACTGAGTTGTCTGGGAGGGCCAATTTCTCTTGGAACACCGTATAGAAAAGGAATTACTGCAATAATGAAAAACGGGATTGCACAGTATTTGGCAGGGATTTTCAGTTTTAGCATACCCGGTACCCAGGCAAGCATTGCCGGTGCGAGAAGTTCCCCGTTTCTTGCTGCAAATACTGTTGCCATAATCAGAAGGAAAAGGGCAAAAATTTCGCCACGATCAGGTAGACCTTTTCTGAACCGGATAAGCAGAGCGATTGTGGCTATCCCTAGTGATGAAAAGAGTATAGCTGTGCGTGATAATATTTTTTCTGGAGCATATCTGGGATCAAAGGGACTCCACCACTCACGAATCGATTGTTTGAAAAGAGGTTGGGCCAGAAACGAAGGGAGGTACTCGAGAGTTCTGAACCCATTTGGATGAATTCCACTAACCAGCAGAAGGGCTGCGGGAGGAAGAAGCCATTTCCAGAAATCCTTGTATTTCCTGTTGAGAAGTTTTTCCATCGCCGGCACCGAAGAGAGGAAGAAGCCCATCACGAAACCCGCATGCACATTTACCCAGAGAATCTGGATAGGGAGGAGAATCAAAGCAAGTTTCCATGGTTTTGCAAACTTGAATGAAAGAATGTAAAGGTAAACTGAGAAGAAGAATATGCTGAAAAAGTGAGGGCGGGTTATCCATCTCGGCTGTGCAAGAGATAACCAGAAAACAGCAAATATGAATGCGAATCCAGGGTCTGCTCCATTTTTAATTGAAGCCTTGAAAGCGAACAAAACCGAAAGACCAATAAAAAATGCTTTGAGAAGAACGGGACCTGATTCTCCCAGGTGTATCCACGAAAGAGCCATAGCTGATTCGGCCAGCCATTCATGCTGTATCCAGTATGCTCCCTGCCTCGTCCATGTGAATGGGTCCTCTGTTCTTATCTGTCCAGTTTCAACAATATCAATACCATTTCTCAGATGCCAGAAAAAATTACCGTTGTGAACAGGAGTGACAGAGAATAATACAGCGATCAGTGTGAGCAGAACACAGAGTACACCTGCTTCAGAATATTTCTCTGATATTTTCAATTCGTCTCCGGGTAATGGGTGTACCTGAGAATTCAATGGCTTTCAGGTAAAAACTGTCTTTCAGTAAAGGATCTTCTTCCTGTATCATTCTTCTCATCCAGGCCTCAGCAACAAGATCCATTGCCATTGGGTCCGGGGAGGAACTTTCGAAGTCAAATATAGCCATTCTGTTCCAGAAGATGTGAGTTTCTTCCATTTCCTTTGGACTGAACAATAGCCCATGAAGGGTAAAGCTATCCCCTCTGCTCCAGGCTCTGGAAATATGGACTGATCTCTCTCCGATAAATGGAGGTATGGGACCTGATGGAGAAAACTCAAAGTAGTTCCCGAAGGGATCCGATAGAATTACATCAGATCTAAGTTTCAATGTGTTGACAGCATAAGCAACATAGTAGGTGTCATGTGCGATCGGTCTGTATATGTCACCCGGTGGAATGGAATTAAGAACATCAACGGTCCAGAGCATTGCAATGTTGTCTTTACTTCTATCTGAAGAGACCAGCCCGTTGACTGCAGCAACAGAAACAAGCAGAAGAGCGGTTATTCTGAAAAACAAGCCTTTTTCGAATAGTTTCTCCAGTCCTGAAGCGCATCTGAGAGAAAGAGGAAGAAGAAGAATCCATAGCTGCCCGGCCGGGTCCGGTAACTCGTATGATGCAAGAAAGAGCAGGGCCAATAAACTTGGAACATCTCTTTCTGCTTTGAATTTTCCACCAGCTGTTGCAAGAAGAACGAAAACAACTGCTCCAGGAATCCCAATGAATCGAAGTGCCTCGAGTAATCTCTCCAAAGAGGGCAGATTCAACCTTCCCGAGTGGGCTGTAAAGTAGGAGATGAGTGTATCAAAGCTAGCCGGGTGTCCGTAGTGTGCAATCCTGCAGGTACCTGATCTGAGAGGAATATAGAGAAGCAGAGTTATTGGAAGAAAAAAGGTAAGTAGAAGAAGCCACTTTTTCTTCAAAGTCTTAAATGATAAGAAGAGCGGAGAACTGAGCAGTGAAATTGGATGGCCAGCGAACAAGGCCATTCCTGAAGCGTAGGGAGAGAGTTTGGTATCTTTTAAAGAGATTGCAGTAAGAACCAGTAGGATTGCCAGGGGATATACTTCAAGACTGTTAAACTGGCTCATTACAGGGGCTGCCGTTAGAAAGAGAACAGATCCGGTTAGTGCTGGTAGGAAGTGTAAACCAGATTTGCGGAATGCAGCCGTCCCTGCATATAGAGCAATAGCTGCTATGAAGCAGTTCAAGAGCCGTAAGTGTCCATATAGTGGAGAGAAAACTATTGAAAACAATCTGATAAGCATCAGAAAGAGTGGGTAGCCCGGCGAGTGAGCGATCTGCAGCTCTGATCCACAAACAGCGAATTCTGCACCGTCCGTTGCATCAAACGATGGAGGTCCTGAAATCAGTGCTGCCAGGAACAACCCGGCAGCGCAGGCTATTAGAATCAGTTTTCTGCTGTGCATACCACTTGTGCCAGTGAGTCGCATAGAGTTTGTGCCCAGGGTGTCTGACTGAAGGATTGTTCAAGTTGAGGTACCTCCAGTAAATCACCCCTTCCCTTAAGAATTCCAGCAAGAACTGCTCTGTGAGATGCACTGGAAGGGTAGCAGTGGGCAGCATATCTTGCTGTAATCTCAGCTTCAGTGAAGTTTCCAGATTCAAGAGCAGCATTAACAGCCAAAGAAAAACTTGCTCTTGTGGGCGAAAGTGCACCTGCGATTGCTCTGGAAGCATACATCAGAGTGTTTTCCGGATCACCCGCAGCAGAGTACCACATTGCAGCTGTTTCGAGTACTTCAGAGCCATCAGGCTTTATCAGAAGACAGATGTCCAGAAGATCCTTCCTGTCAGGTTGGCCTGTAGAAATAATTGATGCACGCAGTCTTGCAAGCATAACTGGAAGACAGTTTCCTAATTGAAGTTCTGCTTCACTGTAAAGAGAGTCCCAGTCAGCACCGCCAGTTATTGCAGAAAGAGTAATTGTTCTTGCCCAATCAGTAGCAGCAGCGGCGGGAGAACTCAGAAAAGCAAGAGAATACTGAAGAGACTTAACAGTATCTCCCATTGCCATGTGTGCTGTGGCCATTGATCTCATCAGCATAGGGTTCATCCCTGAGCGTGAATGTATGTAGTTTAAAGAAGCTGTATCACCGGTCATCGACAAGAAAGAAACTCTCATTGTTATGGCTGAGCTGAGCTCTGATTCGTTAGCAGAGTTTGAGTAGAATTCGAAAATGCGGTTAAAAGAAGCTGTATCCGCTCTTGCAAATGCCAGGTTCATCATTACTTTCATCAATGAAGCTGTGGAATCTCCGCGAGCGATTGTAGTTTCACACACATATCTGGATCTTTCATCCTGCCCCGATAGGTGAGTTGTTTCTCCAAGAGTTAGCCATGAACCTCCTCCAGCTGCGAGACGAGAAGCGGATTCAAGAGCCAGGTTAATGCGGCTGGATCTGGCAAATGTATCCGTTCTTCTAGCAATTCCCCTCAACCAGGCCCCCTCTTCCGAAGCAGGTGGAGTTGAAACAACAGCAATCAAAGGTAACGCAAAAAGCATCAGCCAGGCTAATTTCTTTTCTGAGAGGAAAACAATAAGAGGTAGAACAAAAATGGAAACAAGTACTCCTGTTGAACCCAGAGAAAAACCAACTGGTGATAGTGTCGCTAAGAAAAGAGTAATGGCAAAAAGTGATAGGCGCAGTTTTGATGGTCCCGGAAGACCTCCTGTGGCAAGTGCCAGACCTGTAAAAACAAGAGTTTCCCATCCAGATGCCCAAGCCAGAGAAAGTGCAACAATTGAAGCTACTGCCCTGAAATTACCTTTCCAGGAAGTGGCTGCTATAAGCCAGAATGCTGCTATAAGCGCTCCTGCAATTGTTACAGAGTCAGCGAAAGTTACTCCATTTGAAGGAACTACTGCTACAGCGGCAACAGTACCCAGAATAGCTGCCAATATCAGAGGGAGAAATTGCTTTGATTTCTTTTTAAGGTCATTCCAGCGATCAATTGCCAGCTCTCTAACAAACCACAGAGAGAGCAGGGAAACAGGTATCATGTCAATAAGATAAACTATGTAATGAGAAGCTCCGGTTGTGGGTGCCTCTGTAGCAGCGTGCCATTGAAGTAGGGAATGAGTGATGCCGTCACCCGGAAAGAACGGTTGAAAAATAACACCAATCAGATATGGCCATGTAAAGAATGTAAGGAAAACAGGTGCAAAAACAATAGTGTTAAGTATTCCCCTGATAATTCTTTTGTTTGGAGCAACTGCCCATGTAAATATACCTGCGAGAATGCATCCGATAGCTGCTTCAATTCTTATACCTGCAGTAGTTCCATTTAGAGTTACCATAGGATTGAAGAAATTCAGAAGAAACCATACGGTATTACTTCTTTCCAGAGGAAAATAGCCGATTGCAGAGGTGGTACCGGCCAGTTTGTCAATAATGGGGGGCAGGAGGGTAAGAGTCCATGCTAGAACCATGATTTTAAGAAGTTTTGCAGCATCGTAACCACTGAATACACGCATAACAAAAACAAGCATGAGTAACGGGAATACATAAGCAACAGGAAAATGCAGCATGAAAGCAGGAGCGGAAAATAAGATTCCCATCGAGAATGCTTCCAAAAGATTTCTTACAATAACCGTTACTGCAAAAAGAGCTGCGAGTTGCCATGTCGATGCCGGGAGATCTGTTCCCCAATTTATAGATCTGTCTATCAAAACCTTTAGTTTCATTCGGTCTCCATTTTATAAAATGCCTGCATTGCCGGGTATCCACTCCCGGTATTTTCCCAGTTAACCCTCGAGATCAACCTGACAGTTGCAAAAAATCCCTGGATATCCATTCCTTCCAGCAATCTGCTCTGTACTCCCAATCCGGTAAAGACTCCCCATCCCCTGAAATTATTTGTCTCGACAGGAGGAGTGTAAAGGGCAACTGTTAAGTCATTATCTGAGCCGTACTCACTCCAGAATTCGGTAATATCAGTGCAGCATTGTGCTTCAGGGACAATTTGCAGTACCACATCCGGCTTGAAGAAGTTAATCAGTTCAAGAACAGTTTGTTGTCTCAACACAGGGTTTTCCCAAAGACTGTCTGCAAGCAGTTCAGAATTCAGTTGAGGCTCCATTCTTACAGGTATCCCCGATGAATCAGTCCAGATAATCAGGTGGTCTCTAAGCCCTGAGAAGGATGTTTCCTCAGGGAGTACCAATATGAGAAGCTTGCCTGTGCGATCAAGCTCCTGGGCAATGCTCAGAAAGAAATCTGATTCTGTGCTTTCTGACGCATAAAACCTTCCGCCAGCTGTTTCCAAAAGATCAGTAACAGCCTCAGGCATAGAGTCGTCTGGTGAAGGTGAAGCCGTAAATTTTATGAGCATTGCAGTTTCTCCTGTTTCAGGAAGAGAAGTGCTCTGTCTCTGATATACATTGCTATCGCTATTGCAACCTGTATTTACCATCAGGAGCGTTACAAACAGAACCATATGCAAAAAGTGCCCGGTTGTATACCGGGCACCCTTTTTTGCTATTCTTAAAACTACCTGAGTACGGATACCCGTTCCGTTTCCATAGAATTACCGTGTCTGAGAACTACGAAATAAGTTCCAGAGGACAGGTCGTTCCCGAATTCAACAGAATTAAATCCCTGCTGAGCCTCACCTGAGAAGAGAGTTTCAACTCTGCGTCCTGTCATATCGATAATTGAAAGGTCAGCATGGCCGGATGATGGCAGGTTGAATGTAACTGCTGAACCTGCTACCAATGGGTTACTGCCGATTGTCAGCTCTGGTGAAGTGAAGTTTTCAGTTTCTTCTATACCAGAACTGTAAGTAATTTCGTATTCAAATTCTGCAGTAAAAGATGTTTCAGCCATGAATGCCGGGAAGAAAACTGCGTAATCGTAACCGGTTGTTGGGACTGCAACTGTTTTGTCACCGGTTGTTGGGTCGCATTCATACCAGTTGAATTCAAAGCTGCTGCCGTTGTAGATAAAAGCACCAAGGTTCCAGTCGAAGTTGTTCCTACCGTCAAACTCTATCTGAACATAACCGTCCTGATAGTCTGTCAGATCTACTCGTATCCAAGTAATTCCAAGAGTCTGCATATGATAGGTAGGGTGGGCAGCGTGGTAGTCTTCTGAATATGGAAGGGTAGTAATTCTATTCCATGGAAGAACTATTGCATCAGTGATACCTGCTCCTGTAAGCTCATCGTCAAACAGATTGAAGCTTGCGTTATACAGTGATCCGACGAAATATCTCCAAACACCGTATTCCATGAAACCTTTTTCCAGTGAGCTTCCATGTGAGATAAACATTTCATCCTGTGCGTCCATCATATTGGCACCAGCGCCTTCGGCACAGTTTTCCCATACCTCGCGAACGGCGGTCTCATCGAACATAAGACTCATCATTCTAGGCCAGAACATTCCACCGTACCAGTAAGGATTAGCTGAATCAATTCCGAGCCATGGTTTTCTCATAGCTCCACCACCGTAGTACCCTTTCCAGTCATTAACATCGTCGTAGACCATGTCTTCCATCCATACGGCACAGTTTTCCATGAACCAGGTGGGTTCCTGCCAGTCATATGAACTCTGAATGGCATGCTGAAATTCATGGGCAGCAGTTACCTGATTCAGAGCGGTTCCTTGAGTATTGCTTATAACAATATGGCTTGCACTTGAAGCGTGGGTGGAGTCCGCTGGCTTGTATTCACCACCGCTGGAGCAGTATCCGCAAATACCAGTGCCAGCGTTTTTGATGTAGATGTCATAAAGATTGTCTCCACCAGCACCATTATCTGATGGTGGAACAAAGTAACCCATTGTCTCACATTCAGTAACCCAGGAATTGTCGCAATAAGCCGCAATGTTGTTTGCATAGGTCAGAGAGCTTGCATCAGTTCCCGTGGTTGTATAATGAATTCTGAAATGACCCCCCGGAGAGGCAAAGTTTTGCGGGGTTCCAGAGAGGCTTGGACGATTAACAAGAGCCATAATTTCCTCGAGGGCTTCTTCTGAAACCTGGTCGCTCAGAAGAACTGCTTCATGAAGCGCAGGGGAGCCGCTCTTCACAGTCTCTGTTCCAAGAGTGTAGTGAGTTGGAAGTTTTTCTGGACTCATAACACTGTAAACAAAATACAGTGCTCTCTGGTCTACCGAAATATCCTGATCGTTATTTATCCGCTCGAAAACCGTATCAGCAAAAACGCTGACTGTTAGTACCATCAATAAAACAAGAGCAGTTTTCATTTATTCTCCTAAACAGGAACGGGCGGCAGTGCCGCCCGTTTCATAATCAGTGTTAGTCAACTATTACAAATCTTGAGGAGCATCCTCCGTCCGGAGCAATAAGTCTGGCGAAATATGTTCCGTTACCCAGTTCATCTGCATTGATCGAAATATCAGAGTTTCCGACTGGAAGTTCACCTGCGTGAGCGTTGTGAACAAGTCTTCCTGATACATCATAGATGTTGAGAGTTGAGAAGCCGGCAGTTGTAAGAGAAACAGTAATTGCAGAATTACCCGACATTGGATTGGTCATCGGGGTCAGTGCAAGAACTTCTGTGGATTCTCCTTCTTCAATTCCTGTAGCTTCTGAAAGCACAAACTCATAGGTTCCTTCGAAGGTAGAGATAGTGAAGTTCTGGATGACAAGAATAACGTCATCCCAGCCCTCGGCATCAAAGCTGAGGTTAATGGTGCTTTCTGGGTTGCTTATCTTGTGTGTGTAGTACGAATCTGTTCCATCATCTTTCGTACTGATTACACCGATTCCCCATTCCCAGTTATCTCTTGCATCAAAATCAAAATTGAGCCAACCATCGTATTCAGCAACATCGATTGAAATCCAGACCATTCCGAGTGCTTCCGGGCCGTAGACGCTGTCGGTAAGTAGAATTGGAAGCTCATCCATTGTTACCCTGTTCCATGGCAGAACAAGTGCTCCGGGTGTCCAGAGGGAGGATTCCTCAATTTCATAATGCTCATCATCGGCGAGAGCACCCGTGAACCAGCGCCAGCAGGCATAGTCCATCAGCCATGTTTCGAGATCTTTGCCGTAATACCTTGCAGTTCCGTCTATGGCACCGAGCATATTGGAGCCTACTGTGTCTGCACAGAGTTCCCATACCATTCTAACAGCGTCAGGACTTCCTGTGCTTACTTCCATAAACATCGGCCAAGGGGAACCGCCGTACCAGTACATTGCTGGACTGCGGATATCTCTCCAGGATTGTCTTATGGCATTCTCACCAGAGTGGAGGTATTGTGCATAACCGTTAGTGTCCCAAACTTCGTTCTCGACCCATACAGCGCAGTTTTCTTTGAACCACGTAGGTTCTGCCGCTTCGTAACCTGCCTGTATACCATGCTGAAATTCGTGAGAAGTTGTTTCACGAAGATTCTCTATACCGTATCCGCTGACATCTTTGCTCATGGCTATGTGACTTGAGTAGTCAGCCTCGGGAGTGGTTGGGTCAGGGAATTCACCACCGGTTGAACAGTAGCCCATAGTTCCGGGATTAAGGCTCAAAATATAAACATCGTATTTAGCGCTTCCACCCAGACCAAGGTCCGAAGGAGGAGCTTCAAAACCAAGATCATCAATTTCCACTGTCCATGAAAGTTCGAATGCGTCTTCGAGCTCATCAACATATGACTGATCCGTGGCGTTAACACCGGTGTCGGTCCAGTGAATTACAAAGTGTTCTGTTTCAGCCAAGTATTCAGGGCTGCCTACAACAGGTCTTGCCAGAAGCACATCCAGCTCTTCTTTGACAGGTGCTGAGCAGGAATCATAAAGACGTACAATCATATCAAAAGCAGCTGTGCCGCATGGTTCCTTCGTTGTACCGTCGATAAATTCTGATGGAACAGCACTGCTGTTGTGAATGCTGTTGAAGAGGATGAATACAGCCTCGTCTGCTGTCAGAGCATCAGTATTAAGAGCCTGATCAACTCTTGTTGTTACAGCGTCTGCATTTGCAGAGACTGCAAGAATCAATGTAAATACAAAAAAAAGTAAACGCATGAATCCCCCATTTCGTCATTCTGATAGATACAACAACCCTACCACCTAATCTAGAGTTTTTCTCCTTCTTTGTCCATAACATCTCCGAGGCGATTCAGTTCCGTTTTTAAAGGTTGCAGCTTACAATTGCTGTCAACATAGTAGGCTCAGTGATTCATTTTGTTTTATACCCTATTTGAAGGAGAATGCTTTGAAAGTTACATTCTACGGAGCTGCAAAGGCTGTTACGGGTTCACAACACCTTTTAGAGGTCGCAGGGAAGAGGATTCTACTGGACTGCGGGTTGAGCCAGGGAAGGCGAAATGATAGTGAGAGATTGAATAGGGAATACGGTTATGAACCTGCTTCATTGGATGCAGTTATCCTATCCCACGCTCATATAGATCATTCCGGCAAACTTCCCGGACTCGTTAAGAATGGTTTTAAGGGAATGATATTCTCCACGGGTGCATCCAGAGATCTCGCGGCCATAATGCTTCCTGATTCTGCTCACATTCAACAGGCTGATGCTGAGTACCTGAATAAAAAGAGAGCCAAACAAGGGTTGGAACCCATTCAACCTCTCTATGATCTCGAGGATGCTCTTTCCGCTATAGAAAAATTTGTTTCCATACCATATGATCTTTCCTTCCCTATCTACCCTGGAATAACTTTACGCTTTCTTGAAGCGGGACACATTCTCGGCAGTGCTCAGGTAGAGCTGACCATCGAAGAGAACGGAAAGAAACGCACTCTGCTCTTCACTGGAGACCTCGGGCGTTTTGACAGACCAATTCTTCGCGATCCAGATCTTTCCTCCAGACCCGATTTTCTTATTACTGAAAGTACCTATGGAGGCCGGAATCATGAAGCTCAGGAGAAATCTCTCTTAGACCTGGAACAGGTTGTAAAACGAACTGCACGACGTGGGGGAAAAGTTGTTATTCCAGCATTTAGTGTTGGAAGAACCCAGGAAGTGCTTTATTTCCTAAATCTTCTTTTTGTTGCAGGAAGATTGCCAGATATTCCTGTATATGTAGATTCTCCTCTCTCCTTTAACGCAACCGAAGTGTTTAAACTGCACCCTGAGGTATATGATAAAGAGCTCCGTGATCTGCTTTACGCAGGACACAGCCCATTCCAGTTCAACAACCTTCATTTTGTGCAGAATGTACAGGAATCAAAAGCTATCAATTTTGCTAAAGAACCAATGATAATTATCTCAGCTTCAGGCATGTGCGAGAACGGCAGAATAAGGCATCACCTTAAAAACAACATCACAGATCCAAGAGCCACTATTGTGCTTGTAGGCTTTATGGCTGAGCATACCCTTGGCCGCAAGATTTCTGAGCGGAGAGACACTGTGAACATATTCGGTGTGCCATATGCAACTAAAGCAGAGGTCGTCGACATTGACGGATTCAGTGCACATGCAGATTCAGATGCTCTGATGAGGTTTTTCCGGGCGATTGGCGAAAATGTGAAACAGGTGGCTGTTGTTCACGGTGAAGAAAAATCCGCTGAAGCTCTTGCTAAACTGATACGTGCGGAGAGCAATGCAGAAGTTTCCATACCGGCTCCAGGGGAATCTATTTCGATTAATGGAACAATATAGACGAGCTTGATTATATTTGAGGTATGAATTAACACGTCTCAATAAATCTGGAGTGACTTGATGATAATTTTGAATTTTCTGCTTGCTTCTCTAATTTCCGTTACCGGTTTTTCACCGGAATTTCAACCACCATCATGTGGTATTGGTGCTGAGACTGCCGGTGGAGGCGTCAGGGCTTTTTCAATGGGTGGTGTAAGCGCAGGGCTTGCAGATTCGAATATGGTTTCAGGATCTAATCCTGCAGCTTCAGCATGGGCAGTTAATACCGGACTTGCCTGGGGTACAAAAGTTAGAGAGACAAATGACCTCAGTTGGTCAG
This sequence comes from Candidatus Fermentibacteraceae bacterium, assembly GCA_016744855.1. GTDB lineage: Bacteria > Fermentibacterota > Fermentibacteria > Fermentibacterales > JCC-6 > Sabulitectum. The sequence goes on from JADGDO010000004.1 coordinate 90,559, forward strand.
GTGCATCTTCTTTCCCAGAGGTTTCAATGGTATTTCCGCTTCCTCTTGATCTGCAATTCTCTGCTCTGATGAGTAGTCGTTCCAGAATCAATATAGAGGATACTATCACTTTCATTGGTGGATCAGGAACAGAGAAGTGGACCGGTAGTTCCGGTGAATCTTATCTTGGTTTTACTTCAAGGGTCTCTGAACATCTAGCTTTCTCTCTCGGGGGAAAGTGTTTTTTCGGGTCCGCAATGGGTGATGCAGTTACAGCTCCCACCATTCCAGGTCAGGAGATCTCCCTTGGTAGATCCTTCAGAGATGATCTTTCGTTTTCGCCATCCTGGGGTCCTGTGTTCGGGGCATTTATGAATACCCGGTATTTTTCCGCAGGCATGTCTATTGTAACTGACAGATCCGGCGATCTGGATATTAGTCGCGAATACCTGGATGACACTTCCGCAGAAACTACTGTCAGATATTCTGTACCTGGTGAATTCTCAGCTGGAGTATCGTCACAGGTTCACCCAAGGATTCTTGTGGGCTTAGACTTTTTCGCCAGAAAAGCTCTTACTATTCTTGAGCAAACTACCGACGAGGGTAGTTATTTAGCCTCAGGTATCGAGATAAATCCCGGTTACGGATTCCGACTTAGGGGCGGTTTCAGAGCAATGGATGGTTTATGGAGAGATGGTGCATCCAGATACTCTGGTGGTATTGGTTATCTTATCTCGGGTGGCAGGGCTTCTTTTGATATAGGGGCAAGCTATGAGACCTGGGGTGTGGACGAATCCGAAACAGTCGTTTTCGCTTCAATACGGACGTCAGAGAATTGGCTGGGACGGTAGTTGTAGTACCTGCCAGGATGGAGTCTACCCGGCTTCCGGGTAAACCTCTGGCGGACATCTGCGGTCGACCCATGATTCTCAGGGTTCTTGACGGTGCTGCCGGAGCAAACCCTGATCGTCTCGTTGTTGCAACAGATTCAGAAGAAATAAAAGCGGTAGTTGCTGCTGCCGGATATGAGGCAGTTATCACCGGTCCCTGCGAAAGCGGTACCCAGCGAGTTTACAAGGCATGGAAAGCTCTGGGTTGTCCAGGCGAACGAATTATTAATCTCCAGGGGGATGAACCGTTCGTGCAGCCGGGCTGGGTCGAAGCGCTCACCAGCCAGGAAATGTTGCCCGAATCGGTCGTAACTCTGGCTAAGAAAGTTCCAGCTGACGTTGGAGAAGATCCATCTGTTGTGAAAGTTGTTACGAATTCCACAGGGGAAGCTCTTTATTTTTCGAGAAGTATTATTCCCTGGGGAGCTTCTTTTATTCTACACCATCTAGGAGTATACTCTTTTACTCCTGAAAGCCTTTCGCTTTGTGCCTGTTCTCCCCCCGGAAAGCTATCTCTTCAGGAAAAGCTGGAGCAGCTTGGATGGATGGAGAATGGGATTAAAATCAAGGTTATACCAGGTGATTGGCACGCAATGGGTGTTGACACACAAGAGGATCTGGAGGAGGCTCGGAAATGGTTCAGAAATTATTAGATTCATCCCTTCCCTTATTTATTCTGGGACCCTGCGGAATTGAATCCGAAGAACTTGTTTTTACGACTGCAAAATTTGTTGATACCCTTAGAAAAAAGTATGAGGGCAGGGCTGTTTTTGTTTTCAAAAGCTCTTTCCTCAAGGACAATAGAACATCTGAAGGATCCTGGTCTGGCCCTGGAATTGAAGAGGGGCTTAGAATCCTTGAAGAAGCGGGAAATTCTTTCCAGCTTCCCTTGATTACTGATATTCACGTTGCTGCTCATGCTGCACCCGTGGCAGAGATTTGTGATATGCTTCAAATACCTGCTTTCCTCTGCCGACAGACTTCTTTACTGGAGGCAGCAGGGCAGACAGGCATTCCTGTGAATGTAAAAAAAGGGCAATTCATGGCTCCTGAGAACATGAAGGGAGCTGTCGACAAGCTTATTGCATCCGGCTGTCCTTCCACTTTCCTTACTGAACGGGGCAGTTTTTTCGGTTATGGAGACCTTGTTGTAGACATGCGGTCGCTGACAGTAATGAAAGGACTCTGCGACGGAGTCATCATGGACCTCACTCATTCACTTCAGAAGCCCGGAGCTGCAGGTAAATTTACTGGCGGGGATAGAACATTTGCCCTCCAGATGGCTCGAGCGGCAGCAGCATGGGGAATCAAAGGTATGTTTATTGAAGCCCATCCCAAACCGGAAGAGGCTTTAAGCGACAGCGCTGTCATGCTTGATTTTTGTGAGGCGGAAGCAGTACTCGAAGCAGCTCTAAATCACTGGGAAGGGAGTTCCTGATGAAATTCACTGATATCAGACTTTTAGCTGTTGATGTAGATGGTACTTTAACTGATGGAAAACTCTTTTACGGTCCAAATGGTGTTTCACAGGCTTTTAATTCCAAAGATGGTGCTGGAATAATGAAACTTATTGAAAAAGGGGTTGATGTTGCCTTCGTATCTTTCCGCGACTTCAGCTGCACAAGAAGAAGAGCTTCTGATCTGGGAGTGAAACTTCTTTGCCTCGGGAGCCTGGATAAGGCTGCATCAGTAAAGGGACTTGCCGAACACCTGAATATTCCCCTCTCATCTGTTCTGTTCATGGGCGACGATAGCAAAGATATTCCTGCAATGGAAATTGCCGGTAAATCTGCCTGTCCTCGCGACGCATCCGAAGATGTCAGAGATCTCTGTTCGGTTGTAGCAGATTGTGAAGGCGGTTATGGAGCGGTTAGAGAGATTGCTGAAATGATCCTGGAGGATTTGAGTGAGTAGCATTTTTGAGGAAGCAGAGCGTGTCTTTGAAATAGAGGTCAAATGGTTGAACTCTATGCTTCCTTTAAATAGGAGTTCGTTTCCTGCAGCAGTTGAGCTGCTTAATAGATCAAAGGGAAAACTGATTATTTGTGGCATGGGAAAATCAGGTCTTGTAGCCAGAAAAATCGCTGCAACCATGACCAGTACTGGAACGCCTTCCTACTTTCTTCACCCTGCAGAGGGTATTCACGGCGATGCTGGTATTCTCGCAAGAGGTGATACCGCTCTTGTTTTATCTAAAAGTGGCGATACCGCAGAAATTGCAGCACTTCTACCCGTTTTGGGTAGCCTAAACATTCCTGTAGTGGCAATGGTTTCAAATGAAAACTCTCTTCTCGGAAGATTTGCCGATGTTGTGCTCAAGCTTCCCGGATTCAAGGAAGCCTGCCCCTATAATCTTGCTCCCACTGCTAGCACAACTGCCATGATGACCATGGGGGATGCACTGGCTATGGCTATGCTTAAGCTTTCCGGATTTACCCCAGAGGACTTTGCAGAAGTTCACCCCGGAGGATCTCTGGGAAAAAAACTTCTTATGAGAGTGTCAGACCTTATGACTTCAGAGAATCTACCGCTTCTTTCTCCTGAAAGCCCTCTTACGGCCGCCATTGAGATGATGACGGAGCATCGTGGTTTGTGCATTGCTACAGACACAGAAAGCCGTCTTGCAGGGATATTTGTCTACGGCGACCTGGGACGACTGATGAGAGACAATATCAGTGTTTCCGGTCTTTCTCTGAAAGATGTTATGATAAAAAACCCTGCAGTAACGCAGGCTGATGAGCTTCTTGCACTAGCGGTTCAGTCAATGGAGGCCAGGGGAATAACATCTCTTGTCGTTGTAAATGAAAATTCAATTCCCTTAGGCATTGTTTATCTTCATGATGCACTGGCTCTTGGATTCTGATGAATGCCACCGGTAGAAATCTGTATTTCCCTTATACAGGATTGATTTTTTTGTTTTTCCTGATCGCTTGCGGAGCAGAACCAGAAGACTGGTCTGACGAAGATGGACAGATTCAGACAGTTGCTGACTTCAGACTAGTTCAAGCAGAGGATGGAATCAGAGATTGGATGCTTTCCGGTGACTCGGCTGTTTACCGGGAAACAGATAGCCTTCTTTTTATGACAGCGGTCAATATTGTATTCTACGAGAATGATGTTCCAGAAAGTTTTGTGAGAAGTGATACCGGCACTTCCGACATGGTAAATGGAGAAACCATTCTCTGGGGAAATGTCCATGCAGAAAACAACTCAGGCAGAACCCTTGAAACCGATCTGCTTAACTGGTCTGATTCTATGGAAACTTTTGATACGGACTGTCTGGTTACTTTTGTAATCCCGGAAAGCACTGGAACAATAACAACCATTCACGGGAGGGGTGTTATTCTCGATACTGGCCTAAGTGCTGTCGGTGAGGTTATTGTTCGAGATTCTTTCACTGCAGTTACTACCGGGGAGTTGCCCTTAGATGATTAAACACTCTGTTTCTATTTGTTTTGTTTTTTTTGTTTGCGCTGTTTCTTTTGCAGGGGTCTTTACTGTGACTTCTGATAATGCTTCTTCAACTGAACTGGAGAGCGGTGAATCAATTCTGGAATTGTTCGGGAATGTCGTAGTAACAGACGATGAAGTAACCGTAACATCTGATTCTGCGACCATTTATCAGGATTCTGAAAGAGCTGAATTTACCGGTAATGTACATGCTGTTGCTGATACCCTCACTGCAACCGGGTATTTTCTTTCTTATTCCAAAATTACTGGTGTACTTATTCTTTCCGGCAATGCCTCGCTCACTGATGGAGCCTCAACATTAACTGCCGATCAGGTAGACTGGTTCAGATTCAGAAATATGGCTGCTGCAAAGGGATCTGTTGTTCTTCAGGGAGAGTGGCTTGGAATGGTTCAGGGAGAATATGCACTGTACGACAGGGAGAGGCAAAGCCTTTTTGTAACGATTGATCCCGTACTGACCAGGGTTGAGAACTCGGACACTACTATTATCACAGCAGACCGTCTGGAATTTTTTGAAGAGGGAGAACGCGCTGAAGCGCAAGGGAATGCTCATGTATCAATGAATTCCGGCGGCATGGAGTCATCCAGTGAATACCTGAGATATTTCGGAGAAGAAGACCGGATGGAGCTTATCGGTTCTCCTGAAATACTAGCAGAAGAAGGTATTATCAGCGGAGATTGGATGGAAATGTTTTTCAATTCAGGCGGAGCTGTCAATTTTTTAAGAATTGAGGGTGGGGCTGCAGGAGATCTGGTAGACCTTGAGAGCACCGTGAATTTTACCTCACAAAGGGCTGAATTTGCCTTTCTTTCCTCTGGAGATGATCTGGACAGCCTCCTTCTTCAGGGTGGGGCTGTTCTTGATGTAGCTGGTGAGGATTCGGTAAGAGTCGAAGTAAATACAATTAGTGCGGAGGAGATTGTTATCAGATTCCTTTCTGGAGAAGCGGATGAAATCATGGCCCGGGGAGGAGTCCGGGGAACATACAGCTGGAGTGGAGATTTTCGTGAGTGATCAGAACAAACGAGTCAGGCAGCTGGTAGTTAAAGACCTCGTTAAAACATACAGAAAACGCAAAGTGGTAAACGGTGTTAGTCTGGAAGTGAAAACCGGAGAGATTGTTGGTTTGCTGGGTCCTAATGGAGCTGGAAAAACAACATCCTTCAATCAGATTGTAGGTTTTATCAGACCGGATTCCGGTAGTGTTTTTCTTGATGATAACAATATCACAGGACTCCCTATGTACAAGAGAGCGCGCCTAGGTCTCGGCTATCTTCCCCAGGAATCAAGTGTTTTCAGAAAAATGACTGTCGAAGATAATTTAATGTGTATCCTTGAAACTATGAAGCTAAGCAAAAAAGAAAGACTCATCAGGCAGGCACGTCTTCTGGAGGAACTCGGAATTACCAGATTGGCAAAGCAGAAGGCTTTTACTCTCTCAGGGGGGGAAAGGCGACGGGTTGAAATAGCCCGTGCTCTTGTCACTGAACCTGCATTTTTGCTTCTCGATGAACCATTTGCAGGGATTGATCCTATTGCAGTCGCAGAAATTCAGGAGATTATCCGCAAACTTGCTGGATTGGGGTTGGGTGTTCTGATTACAGATCACAGTGTCAGAGAAACTCTGGCAATAACTGATAGAGCGTATATAATGTATGATGGAAGAGTACTCATTTCCGGATCAGCTGAGGAATTGGCAAATGACCCGGAAGCAAGAAAAATCTATCTTGGAGAAAGGTTCTCGCTTTAGCATGCCCGAGCTCAGAACAGAAATAAAACTGTCACAGGTACAGAAACTGGCTATTACGCAAAGTCTGCGCCAGCAATTGGAGATCTTGCAGATGCCTTCCTTGGAACTGGATGGCCTTATATCTACTGAGTTATCCGAAAACCCTCTTCTCGAAGAAAACGAAACTTCTTCCGATAAAATTGAAGAAACTGAATTGTCTCCAGAGGAATCTGAAAGAGACGATACCAAGGAGGAAGACCCGCTTGATATCCTGAAGGAAATCGATGAAAGTATTGGTACCGCACCGTCCAGTAAATTCCGCGAGGAAGAGCAATGGCGTCCTGAAGCGGCAAACCCGGAGACCCTGAGTGAGTTTCTTCTCTCACAGCTTGACGGTCTGCAGATGTCCGAAGAACTGGAGAGCGCGGCTATATATGTGATCTATTCTCTCGACAGGAACGGACTTCTTCTGGTACCTTCAGACCAGCTGCAGATAGGTTGGGATGGTAGGGAGAAAACTCTCAGTGATGCCGTGGCTATCATTCAGACATTCGACCCACCCGGAGTAGCTCAGGATTCTGCCAGAAATGTTCTTCTCTTCCAACTCATACGGGAAAACGGTGAAGCTTCAAGAGGTGACCTTGAATTCAAGATAATCAGTCAGTGTTTCAATGAGCTCGCTGAGAGACGTATTCTTTCTATTGCTTCCACTCTGCTCGTATCTCCTCATGAAGTTGAACTGGCGATAGAGAAGATAAAGAAACTCAATCCTTGGCCGGGGGCTGAGTTTGCCGGCAGTACCGGTACAACAGTTATCCCTGATGTTATTATTGAGAAGCACGACGATAAATTTATGGTTTTTCTTAATGACAATCGCTTCCCACACCTTTCGATCAGCGATAGGAATCGCAGGGTACTTGAATCCCCTTCCACAGGAGTGATTGAGAAAGATTATGTGAAGAAGAAGTTTAAAAGAGCCAGCTGGTTTATTAAAGCAATAAAACAACGACAGGAAACTGTTAAAAAAATATCAAATTTCATTGTTGAGACCCAGTGGGAATTTCTGCTTCACGGTGTAGAATCACTCAGACCTTTGACACTTCAGGAAGCCGCAAAAGCTCTTGGTTTTAATCAATCGACTATCAGCCGTGCAATCAACGGCAAATACGTGCAGTCTCCTCAAGGAATTCATGAGATGCGTTATTATTTCAGCAGGGGAAGTGCTGACGCTTCGGTTACAGCGATTTCAGTTAAGGAAGAGATAAAGAGAATTATTGACGCTGAAGATGAATCCAAACCCTTCAGCGATGAGAAAATTGCCGACATGCTTAACAACAGCGGAACCACCATTAAAAGAAGAACGGTGGCTAATTACCGTAAAAAGATGGACATACCTGGCGCTAGAAAAAGAAGGCGCTTCTAAGGGGATTTCGGATGAGTAATGATGTTTTCAAGGGATACAGAGAAGCAACCAGAGAAATGATGGAAAAATTTGGCATCAGTGTCTGGGACGACATTATTCTTACTGCGGGGCCAAACACTTTTGAAGGGGTCGTTCTTCCTAGAAGTGAAACAGCTGACGCTAATCATATAGTCATTAAACTGGCTACTGGCTACAATATTGGAATTTTAGCATCCAAGGTTACAGGTGTCAAAATTCTCGGCTCCAAGAATGTTGTTTTTCAGATACCAGAGCAGGAATTCCCTTTCGATCCATCACATCCGAATGTAAAGCTCTTGGGCACAGGTGGTACAATCGCCAGCAGATTGGATTACAAAACAGGTGCTGTTATCCCAGCTTTCTCTCCCGGAGAACTCTATGGAGCAGTGCCAGAGCTTGCAGATATATGTAATCTCGAAACAGAGAAGCTGTTCGGAATATTCAGCGAGGATATGGGCCCCAAAGAGTACATCATCCTAGCAAAAGCAATAGAGAAGGAAATTGAAAAGGGCACCGCCGGAATAATGATCGGCCACGGTACTGATACTCTCAGCCACACCGCTGCTGCCCTTACATATATGTGTCAGGACCTGCCGATCCCAGTTGTTCTGGTAGGCAGCCAGAGATCAAGCGATCGTCCTTCAAGCGATGCTGCTCTAAACCTGATACACGCAGCCAGAACAGCTGCTTTTTTCGATGCTGCAGAGGTTGTTGTGTGCATGTTCGGCCCAACCAGTGATGACTATGGTCTTTTGCATAGGGGCCCCCAGGTCAGAAAGATGCATTCAAGTTATAGAAGCACTTTCAGAACAATCGGTGACAGACCTCTAGCCATGGTTGACCGCGATAAATTCACATTTCTGAAGAAAGACTACATCAAGAGAGATCCGACGCGTAAACCCAATATTCGTCCAGTTTTCGATGACAGAGTGGGAATGATTTATTATTACCCCAGCATGAAAGCAGACATGATTGATTCCATGGTCGAAAATGGATACAAGGGAATAATCATTGCCGGAACCGGCCTCGGTCATGTTAACAAAGCTCTTTATGAGCCCATCCGCCGTGCAACAGAAGCCGGTGTCCATGTTTTCATGACAGTACAAACTCTCTGGGGATTTGCCCAGATGTATGTATACGATACAGGAAGACTTCTTATGCAGAGGGGAGTTGTGCCCTTGGGCAACATGCTTCCTGAAGCTGCCTACATAAAGCTTGGATGGGCAATGGGAGTTTCTGATGATCCTGAAGAGGTTAAGCGCTTGATGCTTTCCCCAGTTGGAGGAGACATTACTGAAAGTGAGCCACCGGACGGATACATCATTCTTCAGGGGGGCGTACCAGAGGTAAAAGACATTTTCAAGGGAATTAACCGATGAAAACCAGAATCGAAATTGAAGCAGTCAATCTGAAATTCCCAGAGGGATGCAATATTGTCCTCGGGCAATCTCATTTCATAAAAACAGTGGAAGATCTGTATGAGGCTGTTTCCGGCACCATTCCCGGAAGTCCCTTTGGATTAGCTTTCAGTGAAGCTTCCGGTCCCTGTCTAATCCGCAGTGATGGCAATGATCTCGAACTAAAGAAAATTGCAGAGGAAAATGTAAAGGCGATAGGAGCCGGACACTGTTTCATGATAGTACTGGGTGAAGCTTTCCCTATCCAGATTCTTGGAAGGATCAAGGCAGTTCCAGAGGTGTGCAACATCTTTTGCGCAACTGCTAATCCTGTTCAGGTGATTGTTGCAAGATCTGATCAGGGGGGGGGTATCCTAGGTGTCATCGACGGCGAATCTCCCACCGCTGTTGAATGCCAGGAAGATGTAAATGCAAGAATCGAACTTCTTAAGAGGTTTGGATACAAACGCTGACAAGTTCTTTTCAACAAATTTTCAGCGATAACAACAGCCCTCTGCTTTTTTGGTTGATCTAGTTCAGGATTGATTTATGCAGAGGGATGTCGTTGAAAAATGATCGTTTGTAGTCTTCTGACTGAATCTTTGCAGCAGCGTTTGTAAGCTCATCTTTTGCTGCTTTTTTCCACTGACTTGCTTTCTCCCGGTAAATCAAGCTCTTTCCAGACGAGATCGAAGGCTTTGCTGAGATAGCAGCATATGTCTCTGACCACTTCCAATAGATTCCCGGCAGGTACCTCTCATTCTCGATTTGTGTGTTTTGTGCTTCTTCAAGGATTTTGGTAATCTCAAGCATTTCTGAACCACTTTGGGCCAGAGTTAGAGCAAGATCTGTTCTGATCTTAGCAAGAACTCTTGTCATATTAAACTTTTCACAAAGATCAAGAATAACTCTCAGATGGTTGATTGCTCCGGAATGGTCTCCTCTTTTTACGAGGATTTCGGAGAGGAACATTCGGTTCTCGACGATACCTTCTTTGTCATCAATTGCTATACTTGTTTCCAGAGATTTTCTTAGAATTCTCTCTGCTTCTTCTACCAACCCGGTTTCCAGCATCAGTATTGCATAATTTGTCTGGAGAAGTCCTTCCATATTTTTCGATCCGATTGTTCTTGCTAGAAGAAGCGCTTCTGTAAAATGATCTTGAGCTAAATCATGCACCCCAAGAGAGAGCATAGCACTCCCCATGTTGTTCAGCGCTCTGCATACCGAGCGTTTATCGCCAAGCTCCATTGATAACTGCAGGCTTTTCTTAGCAGTTTCATAGGCAAGCTCGATCTCACCCAGATCATTATGAATTATGCCTATGTTGGTCAGAATCATTGCTTCACCTGTTTGATCCCTGATTATTTCTGCAATCTGAAGTGATCTGTTGAAGTATTCAAGTGCTTCCGCAGAATTGCCTGATCGCAGGTAGACCAATCCAGTATTGCAGAGAGAGTGTGCCTGGCCAGTGAGGGATTCCAGTTCTTTTGACATACTGAGACTCTGTCTCAATTTTTCCAAAGCTTCGCTGAACAAAGAGCGGTCGCAGTCTAGAAGAGCCATATTGTTAAGAAGAATGCATTTATCTCTTCTCATGTGGTTTTCTTCGGCCAGGCACATTGCCTTTTCATAGGCTTTATGAGCCATATCCGGGTTTCCCTGCATCCAAAGTGATATTCCGATAGATTGAAGAATGTTCAAGAGCCCGTTATGGTTATCAGTTCGAATCGCAATCTCTTCTGCCTCGTGCAACATTTCCAAGTCAGTTGAGTAGTCACCAGAGTTTCTGTATGTTTCTCCCAGAATTACCCGCGCAGGTATCATATCCGGCTCCTTGTCAATAACACTTCGGAGAAGTTTTCTGGTTTTCTCAACATCATCAGGGTTTGTACGTTTCTTCCACAGGTGCTTGGCTCTCAGGTATTTCTCGTATACCGAAACAGAATCCACTTCAACTTCAGTTACCCCAGGATACTCTTCCGGATTTTTACCAAGAGCCTTAAGGATACTGTCGGCAAGCTTTCCTTTTATCGCCGGTAGATCATCAATTTTTTCTACCCAAGTGTCTTTCCAGATAATCTTATCAGACTCTATCTCTTTCAGCGTCAGAGAAAGATTTATACTTGATCCATCTCTGGCAATAGTACCCTTTGCCATTGCTTTAGATCCGAATCTTGCAGCAACACCCTTTTCACTTTCTCCGCTTTTCATCGCCTTCAGAAGAGAAGTGAGAGGAACAACCGATACAGAGTCCGCTTTACCGAGGTCGGTCAATAAATCAGCATAGATTCCATACGCATAGAATTCATCCTCCTCAGCACCCTCGTTGATAAACGGAAAAACAGACAGTACCACCTGACCGCCCCTGTATGCAGGAACTGGTTCTTTGTTCTCCCCGCAAGAGGGTCTGCTCGGACCAATACAGTGAATCTGAAGGAGTCGTCCCAGACCTTTTAATCTGGTCAAACCAAGATTAACTGTCTCAGGTTTCTCCCCTTCTGCAAAGAGAGAAAGAGCTTCTCTGCTAATCAGGATTCCTCCAGCAGGGGCTTTTTGCTCGAGTCGGGCAGCGACATTTACGGTATCACCGAATACATCATTACCTTCGAATAGAACACTCCCCGAATGAATTCCAATACGTACTCTGAAACTCTCGGCTATAAGTAATTCCTGTATTTTCAGTGCAGTAGCAACAGCTGTTGGAGAAGAAGCAAAAACGCTGAGAGTTCCGTCTCCCATTTCCTTAACCAAGCTTCCCCCGGATGCTCTGACCAGTTGGCGAACAATTTTCATTTTGCAGGAGTGAATTCTCATGGCTTCACGTTCAGACTGCTCCATTATTGATGTAAACCCGACTACATCAGTGAACATGATCGTTGCCTGTCGCCTGATTGGCAAAAGAATTCCTTTCTTTTATACGTTTCTGTAATAGTAAACTGACAATACGGGGGTAAGCATTGAACTGTCAATGCCCTGCACTCCTATCGAGCTCAGATCCAGAGATTTCACTTTATCGGTTGAGGTAGTACTTGCCTTCAATCAAACTGTATAAATCCGCCATTCCTTGATAGACTCAGAATATGAACTACTGTTTTCTTTACTGGTCTTTTGCAATATTCATCCATATTCTTAAAAATTCAATAAAGGAGTGCAATATGAAGTTTAGTTTGCCAAGCATTGTATTGGTGGCTATTATTACTGCTAGTTTCTCTTTTGGTAAAGAATTTGTAGTTACAATACCAGTTGATGAATACAATTGCTCTCTTTCAGGCATATCTTCTGGAGCTTCAATTACCATCGAAGGAGTCCCAGGTATTGGCATAGTCGGTGCCCCGATATTACCTGCAGTTCCCTTGAAACTAGCCCTGCCCACTGCGAATAGAGCCATATCAATTCGGATTTCAGAGATTTCATACAGTTCTGGAGAACATCTGGAGTATATTCCCCCAATGAGTAGGCCTGTTCCCACATCATGGGAGCATACATGCACTCCTGCTATACCAGATCCAGCTATTTATGAGCAAAACGAGTTTTTCCCTTCGACATCGGTAGTGCTGACGGGATCGGGAGTTTTATGGGGAATACCCATTGCAACTCTTACAATGTATCCAGCCAGATGGAATCCTATTTCACACCGAGTTGAATACATTGAATCTCTTACTCTGACTGTTGAAACCGAATACCACCCTGATGTTGTCAGGGTTAGCAGGAGAACAGCTGATAGTGAGAACCGTTCAATTGATATTCTCAGAAAACTTGTTGTGAACCCGGAAGACGTCTCTGCATCAGGTGCTGCAATCGTTCAACCTAGAGACCTTCAGTTTGGTCAGTACGTGGTTATATGTCCAGCTGAGTATCAGGAGGAATTTCAGGTTCTTGCAGACTGGAAAACCAGCAAGGGTATTCCTACTGCTGTTTATACAACAGACTGGGTAACGACTAACTATTCCTATGGTGACCAACCTCAAAATATCCGTGCATTTCTCACTGATTGCATTTCTGAGGGAACAGATTACGCGCTTCTGGGGGGTGATGATGATGTACTAGAGGCAAGGCAGGTAATACTTTCATCCCTGCAGATATCCCGTCCGTCAGATCTGTATTTTATAGACATTAATGATACAAATGTTGGTGTGGATAACTGGGATTCTAACAATAATTCGATATGGGGAGAATCCTATGATTCAGTAGAGTGGCATCCCGATATCTTTACAGGCAGGGCCTCAGTTAACAGTGAGGCTGAAGCTGAGCTGTTTGTTAACAAGGTTCTCTACTATGAACACGTTCTTGAAACATGGGCATCCAATCCCTGCAGCAGAGCGCCTGTGGAGATGAGAATCGGGTACAGCACTGGTGCTTATGAATACGGCGCTTCGGATACCTTGTGGGGAAGTACTGATGCTGAGCTTATTTCTTCCATGATTCCTGATACATGGCAAGAGGAGAAAAGATACGAGTCTGATGGTAACAATTCAGCTGCCCTCACCATTGAAATGATCAATATGGGGATGAACCAAGTGTTGCTTTTCTCGCATGGAGGTTACTGGGGATTTTACACCAGCTATGGTGACATTATGGACACCACCCATGTCAGCAATCTCGAGAATATTTCTCTTGGAGGAAGTGTTTCTATCTGGAACTCAACCGCTTGTTGTATAGGCTCATTCGACTCTCTTACATGCGTGGCCGATGCCTGGCTGAACAGCCCAGACGGTGGTGGATTCGGCTCCTTCAATACCCACTACGGATACTATAGTGGAATCAGTGCAGCTATAGTCGAGCGGTTTTTTCAAGAATACACTGTGAACGATGTTTACAACCATGGTATAGCGCACTCTCTTGCAATTGATTACTTCTGCCCACCAGACTGGTATTCTGCTACTGAAGATGTAGTGAAGGGGTACAATCTTTTTGGAGACCCTGAGTTACCGATGTGGACAGAAGAGCCTATTGATCTCTGGGTAATGCACCAGCCGGCAATTACAGGAAACACTACTTTGAGTGTAGTGGTCACTAGCCAGGGTGTTGCTCTAGAGGGTGCTAGGGTTTGTGTTCAGAAGGGAGACTGGCAGACTGGAGAGGTTTATGATGCAGCTGTCACTGATGTTACCGGAATGGCACAGGTCTGGGCGGCCCCGGAGACAACTGATCCAATCACAATTACAGTATGGGCGCATAACCATAACCTATATACAGGTGAAATCCAGGTTTTAGAAACAGGTCTGGTTTCCGGTGCTGTAGCAAATGTTACACTGATAGAATCAGTTTCTCCTGCCCCTGTTCACTCAGAAGCAGCTGTTAAGTTCTCAACATCAGAACTGGGGCTGGTCAAGCTGAACGTGTTCGATCTGCAGGGAAGAGAGGTAGAGACTCTTGTAACTGATGTTCTTGAAGCGGGTAGCCATTCTTACAACTGGAATTTGGAAGATGGTATTGCTTCAGGTATATATTTTGTAAGGCTCAGCAATGCTTCTCAAACCAGTACAAGACCAGTTGTTGTTTTAAGGTAAAATGAGTTTGGCTTCGGGAAAAAAGCATTTTTTACTTGCTTCTGTGAAGCAAATTTATGAGTAGAGGCTAAAGTATTAACTGCCGATGTTATATATGTTTGCGCAGTGCTTTGTCAGAGATTTTTCTTTATTGGTTGAATCACCACCCTGCCTTTCTGAGCAGAATGTCAAACGAGGATCGATTTGGTATGTTTGTCATTCTTTAGAGCATTTTGACAACTCAAGGATGGAAATTCAGATGGAAATGATCTTGGGCCTTCTAACAGACTTGCTTGTTTGGGTCGTGCTGATAGCTCTTCTGTTGTTCTCAGTGTGGAATTACAGATATGGTTTTCTTCGAGCTTCAAGGCTGGCGTTGCTTCTGTTGCTTCTTGCTGGTGGAATTTATATTCTGTTTCACAACAGTATGATTCTTGTCTATTCGGTTCCAGCTGCATGTCTTATGATTTTCCTCTCTTTCCTTGTACCAATATCCCGAAAAACAAAGATGATTGTAGATTCTGACACGAGGCATGATGAGAGAGATATTACGTTTGCAAGACACAGACTGAAACCCGGTTCTGCGGACTATAAAGACTATTATGAGAGACATCCGGAGAAAGTGGAGAACGATAAAAAAACCAGAAATCTTCCCGGCCTATGCGCTGAAAGAAGTAGTTTCTTCAATCGTTTGAATGCAGCAGCTACCGGGGCCAGCTTCTTTCTGCTAGGTAGTTTGAGAAATGCTGTGGATGGCCCTGTCTCAGAAATAAAACATGCTTCTCCTGAGGCCATAACAAACTTCCTTCGCGCTCTTTCGAAACATTATGGTGCCTGTTGTTTCGGAACAGCAAAGATCAATTCCAAACACTACTATTCTCATGTTGGGAGAGGCGAAGGGCAGTACGGAAGCGAAATCCCTGCTGTACACAGCTATGCAATTGTGATTGGCTCAGAAATGAAACCCGGTTTTACCGGAACTGCGCCATTGTCTCCTGAAGTTGTTGAAGTGGGAAGAAGGTATGTTGATTGTGCAGTAAGAGCTATCGAGATTGCGGCAGTTGTAAGAAGCATGGGTTATTCAGCCAAAGCTCATATAGACGGTAATTACAAGGTTGTTGTACCCCTGGTAGCCAATGAAGCAAAAATCGGTGGATTCGGCTGGAGCAACCTCTTTCTGACAAAGAAGTACGGGCCAAGGGTAAGATACTCCGTTGTAACGACTGATATGGAGATTCCTGCAGCTGAAGGTATACCTCCAGATTTCATACCATTTTGCAGTATCTGCCGGAAGTGTGCTGTTAACTGCCCTAGCCGCTCTATCAATCCCAAAAAACCGGACAAGATAAATGCTGACAGATGTTACATGTACTGGAACTCGGTAGGAACCGATTGCGGCAAGTGTATTGCCGTTTGTCCAATGGGTCATCCGTGGGGTCCACTCAAGTCACTGGCTCTACGTTCCGCAACAGGAGCCCATTTACTCAAGACTCTGGATGATGCATTCTACGGCAAGAAACCTGAGTCACTGAAACTCTCTTCATGGATGGGTAATTGATGAGCAATGTGCTTTTGATCGGAGCGAGTAACAACCCTTCCCGATACTCAAATAAGGCGATGGCTCGTTTGTTGGCTTCCGGACACCGTGTTATTCCAGTACACCCTTTTTCGGAAATAGAAGCCCCCGAACCCACTGTCCATCACCTTTCTCTCGTAAAAGGAAAAATAGATATTGCTGTTGTCTATGTGAGAGCGGAGTTGTTGAAAGCTGATCTGGTTGAATTGATAAGAATTGCTCCTGCACTGGTGATATTCAGCCCCGGAGCAGAGAGTGTTGAATTAAAAAATAAACTTGAAAATACTGGTATCAGAACTAAAAACGCATGCACACTGGTTCTGTTGAGCATCGGTCGTTTTGACCTTGAGGAGGAATGAAATGAGTGACAAGATTATTATTGCTTCACATGCTGATATTGAGAAATTTAACGGTAAAGAAGTTGGCAGATCCTCCTGGACCAGAATTACTCAGGAAACAATCAATGCTTTCGCTGATGCAACCAGCGATCATCAGTGGATACATGTTGACATTGAAAGGGCAGCAGCTTCTCCATTCGGGTCAACCATTGCACATGGTTTTCTAACGGTTTCACTTCTTCCGTCACTGCTTGATGAGATTATAGAAGTACGTGATTCTGAAATGACTGTAAACTACGCCGTTGAGAACCTTCGTTTCGGCACCCCAGTTCTTGTTAACAGTGAAGTTAGACTCATTCTCTCTGTAATTGAACTTCGGAATTTAAGGGGCATCACCAGAGTAACTCTTGGTGTCGAGATGGAAATAAATGGAGAGAAAAGACCAGCATACAAGGGTAGCATAATATTGCTATATCATTTCAAGCAGTAGAAATTACTTTCGAGGTGGTTGAATAGCTCTTTGAATGGTTTCATCCAGTGAAAGTTTCGGCTTCCATCCGGTTATTCTTTCAACTTCTGTTTGCTTGCACAACCATTTTGAAGAGGTGATGTCTTTTGCCTTTTCGCGATCCAGCAGGGATCGACTTCCAGTTAATGTTGCCGCTGTTTCAGCTAGAAATCCAGCAGCATAAACAAGAAACGCAGGTACAGGAATTCTCAGTATCTTCTTTCCTGTGGTTTTTTCCATGGCTTTGTGAATGCCCTTCCATGTAACCATTTCGGGGTGCGATGGTTGCAGTATCTGCCCTTCAGCAGCCGGGTGGTTAACGAGTTCCGCCATGAATGAAGCAAGATCAGAAATTGAGATTACACAGAATTTAACATCATTGCCACCGAGAGTAACTGTGATTCCTCTACGTGCCCACAAGTAGAATGACTCTGTTTCTTTGTCGTCCGGGCCAAGTGCCGCAGGAGATCTTACTATGATGAATCTTTTCAATCCGGTAACAACTTGCTCAGCAAGAATTTTACTTCTTCCATAAGACGATAGTGGCCCTGCACCATCAGGACCCGCAGCAGCCTGGCTTGAGGTCAGAACGAAGAGGGCTTCAGGACATTGAATTCTCACCGCTGCAGCAAGTGAAGCAGTCAGACCTCCATTGATCCTGTCAAAATCTTCTCCGGAGCGAGCCTTAACTGCGCCGGCAACATGATAAACAGCATCCATCCCTTCGAGGTGAGGGGAGATATCATGGATGGATTCAAGATTGACAACCACTTGTCTGCATTCAGCTGGAATGAGGCTCACTTCGGAAGTGGAGCGTACACCTGCAGTGACAGAGTGCCCGTTTTTTATCAGCTGTTCGGCAAGATTCCTGCCTACAAAGCCGGAAACGCCTGTCAGGAAAATTTTCATCTGTTGCCCTTTCGTTCAAGCTTGGAATATGCCATTTCCTGTTTGATTTCGAAAGGTTTGTGGTTAGATTCATGTAGCAATCTATGTTAACTAATTATCTATCCGGCTTAAACCGGAAAACGACGGGTGATTTCATGGACATTTTCCAGAAGTGTTTTGATTATGACAGGCCTGAGCAGGTAAAAGCCATGGGTCTTTATCCATATTTTGTTCCGCTGGAGGGGCATGTCGGTGCAGAAATGGAAATTGGTGGTCACAGCCTTATTATGCTTGGTTCCAATAACTATCTCGGGCTGACAGACAATCCATATGTAATGGAGAAATCCCGAGAAGCCATTACCAAATACGGTACAGGATGTACCGGCAGCAGATTTATGAATGGAACTCTTGATATTCATATTGAACTTGAGGAAAGATTGGCTAAATTCCTTAAACGAGATGCCTGTCTTACTTTCAGTACCGGTTTTCAATCCAATCTTGGTGCAATTAGTACTCTTGGACAGCGAGGTGATATTCTCTACCTCGACAGGGAAGATCATGCTTCAATAATAGATGGTGCCAGGCTTGGTTACGCCAAGGTTGTTAAATACAGACACAAGGATCTGGATCATCTTCGCCATATTCTGGAAAAATACCCCGGAGAACCTGGCCTTATTGTTACCGACGGTGTTTTCAGTATGGGTGGTGATCTTGCAGACATCAATGGTCTCGCTGATCTTGCAGAGGAATTCGGAGTTCGCCTGCTTGTGGACGATGCACACGGTGTAGGTTCTATGGGTGCAACCGGTATGGGTACAGCAGAGCACCAGGGTTGTCACGACAGGGTGGATATTACAGTCGGTACTTTTAGTAAATCATTCGCCTGTATAGGGGGATTTGCTGCTGGCGATGCCAAGGTAATCAGTTACCTTCGCCACAACGCTAGAACAAATATTTTCAGCGCTAGTCTTTCTCCAGCTTCCGTTGCTACTGTTATTGCCTCGCTTGATGTATTGGAAAAAGAACCGGAACTTCTTGGTAAAGTCCACAGAGCCACCAAGAGATGCCGAGAGGGTTTGTCATCCCTTGGTTTCAATATAGGTCAGAGTGAAGCTCCAATTATTCCCATAGTGGTTGGTGAGGATCTGGATTGCTTCAGATTCTGGAAAGATATGTTTGATAACGGTGTGTTTACAAACCCCGTTATTTCTCCCGCTGTAGAGCCCGGTGCCGCAATGCTTAGAACAAGTTTTATGGCAAGCCATACGGATGATATGATAGATCGTGCTCTTGAGATCTTTAAAAAGGTTGGCCGTGATCACAATCTGATAGGCGGCTAGAATGAAGTATTCTATTGAGAAAGTAGATAGCAGAAAAACAACAAAAGAATTTCTAATGCTACCATTCCGCATTAACAAGGATGACCCCCACTGGGTACCTCCTTTGCTGATGAATGTGCGCCAGCTGATGAACGGTAAGCATCCCTTCCACGAGCACGCGGAGGTTGAATTCTACATTGCCAGAGATTCTGAAGGCAGAACTGCCGGTAGAATCAGTGCTTGTGTAAACAGAACTCATAATGAATACCATAATGAAAAAACCGGATTTTTCGGTTTCCTTGAATGTGAAAATGACCCGGAGCTTGCAGCACTTCTTCTGAAAACTGCAGAAGACTTTGTTAAGCCTCTTGGAATGGAAAGTATTCGAGGCCCATTCAACCTATCTACCAATGAGGAATGCGGCCTTCTTGTCGAGGGGTTTGATACAGACCCCAGGCTTATGATGCTTCACAACCCCCAGTGGCTTGGGGGGCTTGTTGAAGCAGCCGGTTATACCAAACTTATGGATCTATTGGCGTACTGGCTTGATGGCGACAGTGATAAGTTCCAGAAGCTTTTCAGAATTGCAAAAATGGTGGAAAAGCGGGGTGAGTGGAAGGTTAGAGGTATCAATCTTAAAGACCTGGCTGAAGACATGCGAAAAATCATGGATGTCTACAACGAGTGCTGGGGCGAGAACTGGGGTTTCGTACCCATGACTCCAAGAGAACTCACTGCAATGGTTGAAGAATTGAAGATGCTTATCACTTCTGAGCTTTCTCCCATTGTTGAGCTGAATGGGGAAGTTGTTGCGTTCGGAATAGGTCTTCCGGATGCCAACATAGCATTCAAAAAAGGCAATGGAAGAGCAGTACCGTCTGTTCTTGCTTTGAAGGTGCCACCATTTAAGGTAAACATTGACCGGGTAAGAGTTCTGCTGATGGGTGTGAAAAAACAGCACAGAAACAAGGGGCTTGAGGCCCTAGTAATAGATAGACTGATAAAGAACAGCGCGAAAATGGGAATGGGTCGGGGTGAGCTTTCCTGGATACTCGAGAACAATCGTGAGATGAGAGCCATACTCGAAAAACAGATGAATGCAGATCTGTATAAGCGATACAGAATTTACGAGAAGGAATTATAGATGACTGAAAGAGAACTGGTTGATCTTTACATAAAGTTTTTTGAAGGCAAGGGTCACAAAAGAATTCCGGGGGCATCGATAATCCCCGAGAACGATTCAACTATCCTCTTTACGCCTGCTGGTATGCAGCCTCTGGTTCCATACCTTCTGGGAGAGAAGCATCCTCAGGGGAAAAGGTTGGTTGACGTTCAGAAGTGTATTAGAACCGGTGATATCGAAGAGGTGGGAGACGCAACACACCTCACTTTTTTCAGAATGCTGGGAAACTGGTCTCTGGGTGGTTATTTCAAAAAAGAAGCTATTCAGTGGAGCTGGGAATTCCTGACTGGTGAAGAATGGCTGGGTTTCGACCCCGAAAGAATAAGTGTAACAGTTTTTGCAGGTGAAGGAGACATCCCTCCTGACAGAGAAGCAGAAGCTTTCTGGCTCGAAGCAGGTGTTCCTCCTGAGAGAATATACAGTCTGGGGATGAAGGACAACTGGTGGGGACCAACTGGTGCTACTGGCCCCTGTGGGCCTGATACCGAAATGTTCTTCGATACCGGGGCCGAGCCCTGCGGTGAGAATTGTATACCTGGTTGTTCATGCGGTAAATACTTCGAGGTGTGGAACGATGTTTTCATGGAATACAGGAAAACTGAAGCAGCTTCTTTCGAACCCCTCTCTCAGAAAAATGTTGATACTGGAATGGGTGTTGAGCGCACAGTAGCAATGCTGGGTGGTCACAAGACAGTATACGAAATCGGTGTTCTGAAACCCCTTATTGCAAGGATAAGAGAGCTTACTGCTTCTTCCGATCCGGGTCGATCTGAAAAAGTCTTAGCAGATCATATCAGAAGCGCAACGCATATTCTCGGTGATGACTTGGGTGTTGTACCATCCAATGTTGATCAGGGTTATGTACTCAGAAGGCTTATCCGACTTGCTATTCGACATGGAATGAAGCTAGAAATTCAAGATGGATTCCTCACTGATCTTGCTTCCATAGTTATAGAAATAGAGGGTGAAGATTACCCTGAACTGAAGAGAAACAGCTCCACTATTATTGATGAACTTGAGAGAGAAGAAAAACTTTTCGGTGAAACTCTTGTTGCAGGCATGAAGCAGTTCAACAAGATGCTTCCTAATCTTCTGAAGAACCCTCAAAAAATCATAGCTGGCAGGCTTGCCTTTAAGTTGTATGATACCTACGGTTTCCCGGTTGAACTTACTGCAGACCTTGCAGTTGAACATGGATTGACCGTGGACATGGACGGATACAACAAGGCTTTCGACAAACATCGCCAGCTTTCCAAGCAGGGTGCGGACAAGAAATTCAAGGGTGGCCTCGCGGATAACAGTGAGATGGTAACTAAACTTCATACCGCTACGCATCTGCTCCACGCTGCCTTGCGGAAAGTTCTTGGGGAAACTGTACAGCAGAAGGGTAGTAATATCACTGCTGAAAGACTGAGATTCGACTTTCTCTTTGCTGAAAAAATGACTCAGGAACAGAAAGACGAAGTTGAAGCTCTTGTGAATAGCGCAATCAACGATAAAATTGCAGTGGAAATGAAGGAAATGTCTCCGGATGAGGCAGAGAAGCTAGGGGCTTTAGGGTTCTTTAAAGATAAGTATGGTGATGTTGTAAAGGTTTACAGTATAGGAGAATACTCAACTGAAATATGTGGTGGACCTCATGTTGGAAACACCTCTGAGCTCGTCAGATTCAAGCTCGTCTCCGAGAAAAGCTCGTCCCGTGGTGTAAGAAGGATCAAGGCGGTAGTTGAATGATTTTTTCACTGATTGCTCTTCTTGCAACAGCAAACTTCAGCGGTACTTGGGAAACCACTTACGGAGATATGGTTCTCGAACAGAATGGCACTTCAGTTACCGGCTGGTACAGCTATGGAACCATGTCCACAATCGAGGGAACTGTTACCCAAGGTGGAAAAATGATGTTCACCTATGACGAAGGAACAGCTGCCGGAAGAGGATGGTTTGTTCTCTCTGAAAACGGTACATCCTTTTCAGGAGAATGGAGAGCAGAAGGGGCGCAGGGTTGGAGTGACTGGGAAGGCCACCGGGCAGACGGTGAACCATCTACCTGGGTTTTAATTCTTGAAGCAGAGTGGCAGGAGTCAATGCGCGAGAATGAGTATTCCTTCGGTGAAATGCTTGATGCCTGGCTTGGCAGACTTGAGGGCATTGAGATTAGACATCGTTTCATTCACGATCTCGATGATGTTCGGAATTTCTGTGCAGAAGCCGCGGTGCTCTCCGGTGATGTCTACCTGATTTTTGCCTCTCATGGAACAACTGCCGGTATTGCACTAAACTCTGGAACAGTATCAGCACGGGACCTTGCAGAAGCTCTGTTACCAATGACAAATCTTCAGCTGGTTCATTTCAGCTGCTGTGAGATTATGGCAGGAGGTACTGATGAGGCTATTATTAACTCTAGATCAAACTGGCATGACGACTTCGCAGTATCCGGTTACACTACCTCCGTGGACTGGGGTGGCAGTGCCATTATAGAATTTTACTATCTCAATCAGATACTGGAGAATGGACTTACTCCTGTAGAAGCGGCACGGGCCCTCGAGAGTGATATCGGATTTTCCGGTGCATCATCAACACCCTGGATGGATGGTGCGGGTTTCGAGATTCAAACACCCTGAGAATCATATAGAAATGAGGAACATGGATTTACTGAAGAGATTGTGTGAGGTCGACGGCATATCCGGTAGGGAAGATGCTGTTGTCAAGCTTCTGGAAGAGGAACTCAAAGATAGTGCTGACGAAATCTGGACAGATGCCATTAAGAACATAACTGCAGTTAAGTATGGAACTGAAGGTGAGGACAGGCTTCGAGTAATGCTCGCTGGGCATATTGATGAGATCGGTTTTCTGATTTACAACATAGACAAGAATGGTTTTGCATCAATAGTTCCGGTAGGCGGTTGGAGTGCATCATCTATTTTCGGCCACACCGTTAAGGTTCACACCCGAAAAGGTGAGTTGCTTACAGGTGTTGTCTGTGCTCCTCCTGCACTCACTCCTGAAGCCGCTGGGAAAGCTATCAAGCTAGACTCTCTCTACATTGATTTCGGTATGACCGGCGACGATGTAACAGAAAAAGTTTCCCGCGGAGACTGGGTCTCCATGGATACGAAATTCACAGAGATGGGTGATTGTTTTGTGGCAAAGGCTTTTGATGACAGAGTCGGAGCCTACATAATTGCAGAAGCTTTTAAGAAGTACAGCAATCCTGCAATTGATGTTTACTGTGTAGGCACATCTCAGGAAGAGGTAGGTCTTAGAGGATCTACAGTAGCCGCTCAGACAATAATGCCCGATATCGGAATTGCAGCAGACATCACTGGAGCAGGAGATACACCTGGTTTCCCTGCAGCAAAGAAAATCTGCGATTTGGGAAAAGGTGTTGCTATCAAGCAGCAGGATGCCAGCGTTATCTGTTCACCTTCCCTCGTTAATTTCATCCGTGACATTGCAGAGGAAAAGGAAATTGATCATCAGATGGAGATACTTGTAAGGGGTGGTACAGATACCAGCTCGATGCAGAAATTTGGCGGTAATACTCACGCCACCTGCCTCTCGATTCCCACTAGAAATGGACACAGCCCCGTCGCCATCATACATAGGCATGATGTTGAGACAGCAGTTGAACTTCTTGTGGAATTCCTGAACAAGGCTCATCTTTTTAAGGGCTAAGGCCAGTTTTTGCGAATCTTAATAGAAGAAGAAGGGGCTGCACAAGCAGCCCCTTCTTCTCTAATATGACTAAAAAAGGATATAAAAGTAACAATGCAAGACTATTCTGTATTAAACACAAAACAGACTATAAAAAGGTCATTGTTATTTGTTCCTTAACTATACAGATTCTTAAATCATATTAAGGAGATGTAATGATTAAAAATGACAGGCTAATCACAGAACTGAATGAGAGTATTAAACGCGGTAATTATCTTCAAGCTATAGATTCTGCTAAACGAAATCTTGTTCAAACAGGTGATCCTCTACTAAGAAAACCTCTGGCCCTGGCGTTATCCAGGATGGGTCATGCAGAGGAGGCTCTAAGAGTTCTCAAGCCCCTTTTTCGCAAAGGTGCAGATCCGGAAACAAACGGACTCATGGGGGGAATCTTGAAACGAAACTGGCTCTCTTCCGGAAACAGTAAGTATCTTGAAGATTCCTACAAATACTACCTTAAGGCATTTAAAGAGGGTGGTGGTTACTGGACCGGAATTAATGCAGCAACCCTCGCCTGCATCATGAATAAAGATATTTCTCTAGTTCTGGCCGAAGAGGTATTGGATATTTGCTGGGAAGAGTACGGAAGGATGGGAACCAGAAGCTGCTTCTGGTTGCTGGTTTCAATAGCGGAAGCCCATCTTGTCAAGCGCGATATATCCACTGCAATTAAATGGTATAAGCTTGTAACACCAATGGCTTTCAAATCTGTAGGGCAGATGAAAACGGTCAGACGGAATGCTAGAATTTTGGGTGAGAAACTCGGTACAGAGTCACTTGAACTGCTTATGAATACTATTACAGCACCTAGAGTTGCTTTCTTTGCAGGTCACAAGATTGATAGAGAAGGGATGCCTCCTAGATTCCCTCAGAAGGAAACTGAGGTTGTTAAGAATAAACTGAGAGCTACCCTTGGTAAATTAAAAATCAGTGTCGGAGTTGCATCACTTGATGACGGCTCAGATATTCTCTTTCATGAGTGTTTGATTGAAGCTGGAAGGCAATGCAGAGTTATTCTTCCATCACCAATTGCTGATTTCAGGAAAAAACTCGCGTCTGATGATCCAGGCGGGTGGGTTGAGAGGTTTGATAAAGTTTTGGCTGCCGCATCTTGTGTCGAAATTGTTTCTAATTCAGTTTTTACAAAAGACTGGGGTATTGTCTACGAGTTGGCTACAGAGTACATGATCGGTTATGCCATGAGTCTTGCAGAAGAGTTCGATGGAGAGATTGTTCCTCTAGTTGTCTGGGATAATAAGACGCAGGATAAGCGCGGGGGAACTTATTCAGCTGTAAAGATGCTTCGTTCTCTCGGGCATGAACCGGTAGTAGTAACGGTTTTTCCAAAATCATCGCTGCAGGACTTCAACGGGTCCAAAACTAAAACATCGTTGTTGGAAACCAAAGGATATGTGCCTTTGAAGAATACATTTGTTGTTGTTGGTGTTGCTAAGGATATACGAAATGATGATGAAATAGCTGATGTGTTATCAAAGTACATTAAAACGGTTTCTGATATTACTTCAACGGGCAGTCTTTCCAGTGTCGTTGCTAAAAGAAGCTTAAGCGGCAAGGAGATTTGTCTTACTTTCTCAACCATTGAATCTGCTGAAGAATTTATTCGTTCTTTCAGGAAGAAACATTCGAAGAGCACAATATTCGCACATGTGGGTCTCAGTGTCCGGTTTGACGTTTCACTTTCCAGAGCAGGAGACTTTTTCAGCCCCGCTCTAATCGAGGCAGTCAAACTAGTCAGAGAGCTTTCTGCAGGTCAAACTTTCAGCACTGGTACATTCAGATCACTCGCATATCTTGAGAAGAGAAACCAGTACCGATACACGTATCGTGGTCAATTCAGTATTGATGAACGCAATGTTAAAATCTTCGAGATGAATTGTAGAAGTAGAACCGGCTCCAGACTGACAGAATTCTGAGAATAGCAGTCAAGTAATTCCTTTGGGTTTACTCAGGGTTTCTTGAAATGTATCTTCAATCTTGATGAGATTTTTATTCAGTCCGCAACAAAAGAGGTAAGAATGAGATACATTTCTTTGATATTGCTCTGTTCCATTGCTTTTGCCGGGGGGGACCTTCCGGGAATTACGGGAGATTATCTTGAACCGGTTGAGGTTACGGGCAGCTCTGTGCATCTTGTTACGTCTGTTCCTTCAAGGTTTAATGTGAATCCGGATACTCCGGAACCTGTTTCTGTTTTTGAGCCACCAGCTGAGTACGAAGTAGTTGATTCATTCGATTGCCGATTTGTTGTGCCTGACAAAGAGGGGATTTGCCCAGCAGTTATCTCTCTTTCGGATGAAACAATAGAGCCAGATGCAGAAATCACTTTAACGGATGATGCTCAACAGGCTGTAGATCTTGCACCAGAGTGGCTTCAGGACCATCTTATCTGGAAGTTTTCAATACTTACAGAGGCTAATCAGGACAGGTATGGGGCCTTGTTGCTTGCTCATCAGGGACAGAATTACTTTGATGAACTAGCCTTCACTGTTGCTTATCTTTCCTGGACAATCTTGGCGAATCCAAGCTTGGATGAGACATTGCTCGTAGATAATGCTCAGGGTATTTATGACCATGATCCCTATCTCAGTTATGTAAATGTGAATGACTATGCTGGTGTAGACTACTACAGTACTACTGAATACAACACTATTGTGGGATCTGACACGGTATGGGTTGAAATACCAAAGGAGATTTACTACCATTTCATAGTGATGCCGAAGGTTTCTGATGAGAAACCTCTCAATGATTCTACTGTTTATGATGAATTCTGGCGTCAGTATCTCTGGGATATGGATGATGCCGGGTATCCTGTTTTTAATGAGGTTCTGAACGAGAATGTACTTGTTTTCTGGGATGAGCAGACAAAGAATTACGGATGGTCAACAACACCGGTTTTCAGTGACAGTCTTCATGCCGTCGACATAATCAGTAAATGGAACCGCGCTATTATGCCTGACGGAGCCAGCGGTAACAGACCTGTCCAGCCCAATGTTATTGCCCACGAGCACAACGGTAATTGCGGGGAGACTCAGGATCTGCTCTCTGCTTCTGCCAGGGTTGGGCTGATTCCGGTTGCCTGTACTATGGACATCAATGAGGATCATGTGTGGTGTGAGATTTGGTGGGACGGTGAATGGCGTGGTTGGTATGTCGATACTGTTAACAATCACAACTGCGGTTATGACGCTGATTATGGTGGTTCAAAGGAAGTCAGCTGTGTCTGGAGCTGGCGCAATGATGGTTTTACCTGGGATGTTGTGGATTACTTCTCAGACTACTGCACATTTACAGTAACAGTTACCGATTCTGCTGGAATTCCAGTTGACAATGCCAGTGTTCAGATTGCCAGTGAAGGCTGGCAGACAACTACTATATACAGGGGTACATGGGGAGAAACAGATTGCAACGGGCAGATCACATTCAAGCTTGGTAATAATCAGAATTACTACTTGAGTATTGCCAGTTCTCTCGGTAATTTCGGCGGTGGTAGTTTCCAGGAGGTAATAGTCAATAGTGTTTCGGGTCAGGAGTACTATTTCGACTGGAGTCCTGAAAACCCTATGCCAGAACTTGAACTGAATGAAGTCAGTGAGGGTTCCTGGACAAAGTATCTTATCCAGGTTGATTACAATCTGCCTGCTGATATTATGAATGGAAGAGATTATTATGCAAGTCCCAGATCTGAGTATGCAGAACCTATGGAAGATGGAACTGCAGACTTTTTCATTGTCGATTCTGCTAACTGGGAACTGTATCAGTCAGGAGAGGAATTCGACTGCTATGAGCTTATTCAAGGAGAGAGCAGTGGCATGGTATGGTTTTATGCTCCTCACACCGACGACTGGCACATAGTATTCAGCGGCGACAGACACCAGGGTGTTCAGACATTTGCTGAAGCTGAGTTTACCCTTTGGGAGCATGACGGCACTGGTATCAGTGGCGGAATCTCAACAGGAAATACTCCTGTTGTTTTCCCAAACCCATGCGTTAATACTGCTTCAGTTAAATTCACTACAACTGAAGCTGGGCGAACAGCGATCACAATGTATGATATCCATGGACGAGTAGTAAGTTCTCTTTCTGACGAGCAGATGGAAGCGGGAAGCCATGAACTTGTTCTTCCGACAGACGATCTTTCCAGTGGTCTCTATTTCTTGAGACTTGAGGGAGAGGGTTTAAACTCAATGCAGAGCGTTACTGTTTTAAGATAGAACCTACTGTTAATAACATGCAGCAGGGGAACTTAATGGTTCCCCTGCTCTTTTTGTTTTTAGCTCAATACCTCACAGGAAACGAAACGATACACACAAGAACAACATTCATATTAAACCGGTCAGCTGTTAGGTGAATTGCCCCTGAAGTAGTGTTCTTGCACGACGAGGAATTGTTAATTATCTAAGGAACAATCTTTCTTGTGAATTGCAAGGTATTTCTTTTCTCGTTTTAAGGAATTTTTTCATGAATGAACACAGGGTTGTTATTACTGGTCTTGGTGCTGTAACACCGCTGGGTATAGGCGCAGAGGAGTCTTTCAGTAGTTTACTGAACGGGGTAAACGGTATAAGCAGGGTTACTCATTTTGATCCAACTGACTATCGTTCAAAACTCGCCGCGGAGGTTACAGATTTTGATCCTGAGAATTGGATAGACCGAAAATCTGCAAGCAGGATGGACCGTTTTACTCATTTTGCAATAGCTGCCTCCGCAATGGCCATGGAAGATTCCGGTTTGAAATCGTTTGATGCAAACAGAGCTGGAGTAGTCATCGGTTCAGGTATCGGAGGAGCTCAGACTCTTCATGAGGGTTACACAACGCTCTTTGAAAAGGGGCCGGGCAGTCTCAGCTCGATTCTTGTATCCAGAATGCTAGTTAATATGGCAGCCTGTATGGCTTCAATTCGATTCGGCTTCAAAGGTCCACTATCCGCACCATCAGTTGCCTGTTCCACTGGATCCAATGCAATCGGCGATGCATTCAGAATTCTGCAGAGGGGGGACGCGGATATAATGCTTGCAGGAAGTGCAGAAGCTTGTATCTCCCCATTGCCCTATGGATGTTTTTGTGCAACCAGGTCTATGACGACAAATCCCTCTCCTGAAAATGCATCCAAACCTTTTGATAAAAAACGCGATGGTTTTGTAATGGGTGAGGGCTCCGGTATTGTTGTTCTAGAGACCCTGGAGCATGCGTTGAAGCGCGATGCGAGAATCTACGCTGAAATGGCAGGATACGGCAACACTGCTGACGCTTATCATCTTACTGCTCCTGAACCCGAGAGTAATGGCATGATTCGCGTTATGATTGCTGCCCTTAAGGATGCCGGACTGACTAAGAGAGATGTCGGTTACATAAATGCACATGGTACATCAACAAAACTAAATGACAAATGCGAGTGTGCTGCTATAAACAGTGTTTTTGGCGAATACTCATCTTCTCTTAAAGTGAGTTCAGTTAAGTCAATGATCGGTCACCTTATGGCCGCAGCGGGTGCTGTCGAGTTTATCACCACAGTATTGAGCGTTTTCACAGGAAAGGTTCCGCCAACGATAAACTACAGTGAGCCTGATCCTGATTGCGATCTTGATTTTGTAACATCGGGAGCTGAAACAGTTGATCTCCAGGCGGCGATCAGCAATTCATTCGGTTTTGGTGGAGGTAACTGTACTCTTGCCGTTAAGAAATACCGGGAGTAATTCCTTTACCAGTCCCGTCGATAAACCCTGATATTGTCCACCAGATGTTGCATAGATGTCGAGTTGCCGTTGATGAAGAGTCTCAGAGAATCCGGAGCACTCAGCGAAGCTAGTGTTGCTATCAGACTGTCATTGATCAGGAAAAATACCGAATCATCATGGTTTTCAATGATGAAAAGGTGAGGCATGTTTGAAGCAAGTTGAACTGGTACATCGAGTACATTGCGCGGAGAAACTCTTGAAGAAGAGATTGTCAGTTCCTGTTCAGCCCCATAATTCCACCTTAACTCACAGTCTGCAGTTTCCTGATTTGTTGCATAGAGGTAGCTTTCAGCAGTTCCAATCGATACCCAGTTGCTGTTAGAATCCAAGGTGACATCTGAAACGGTTATCTCTGCGGAGAAGCACAATCCTGAAGTGAGTTTAAGAGGCTGCCTCTGCAGAACTGGAGAGTTGCTGACAGTCAGTGCAAGATCTTCGCCTGAACCATTGGAAATCACTTCAGGAGGAGTGCTGCCAGCTGAGCCGAGCATCCAGAATTCCTGCGTGATAAAGCCAGTATCCCAGTTCTCTGAAAAAATCGGGACACCTTGTATGCAGGAGCTATTGCACTCCCCGTCCGTGTTCATTTCCACCAACCATGCATCTCTGTCGCCAAATCTGGTAGTAGAGCCTGAAAGAAGGAGAATCCCATCTTCTCTTTGGTTTACAGAGATGATGTGATCATCTTCTCCAGTATCAATAATTGATTTCCATTGTAGTTTTCCAGACTTATCTATACAGACAACCAATCCATCAGATTGTCCATTTTCAGCAGGAATTGTTGACCCTGCAAGAATGATGGAACCGTCGGGTAGAATGTAGAGATCAGCAGGTATTCCCGAGATAACTTCTTCTGGGGTACATTCCCACTCAATCTCGAAACTGCTGGTTAGCTTTGTTATCGATATTTCTTCCTCTCGGCTCATGTCTACAGCTACGGTTACTACCGAACCATCAGTACAAAACCTGGCACAGTGTATTATCGATCTCTGATCACTCAGGATGGTTTGATCTTGTATACCATGTTGATTTAGTACTTTGAAGGTACTTAAGCCAGTTCCGTAGGCTCCGTTGAATAAGAGGATCTGCCCATTGTCTGAGACTGCAGTGCACTGATTCTCAAAGTTCCCCGGAACTTCAAATGTTTCTCCTGTACCTGTTGAAGCATCCAGTTCTGCAAAATAGACAGTTTCTCCACTTTCTGATCCGGTTTTCTTTATGAATCCGGCAATCGCTCTGTTCTCATCAAGCCAGTCCAGGGAGGTGATTACAGGAAACCCGTCACCACTGTAATCAATCCTCGGCTTAATTTCCCAGAGTATACTTCCCCCTGGGCTCAGTCTTACAGCTCTATATACGAAGCTGGAGTCATCAGAATCGGATGAATTTGTGTAAACACACATACAACCACCATCTGGCATGGAAAGTAAGAGGGGGATACTTTCTCCAGTAACTGAGTCAGACCAGCTGTTGACAAAACTACCAGAATTATCAAAATAGGCAACCCATATTTCACTCCACAGGCCCGTGTCCCAGGCTCCTGAAAGTATCGTTCCACCGTTTATGCCGGAAACAACATCAGAAGCATAATCCCAGGAATCTCTTCCACCCAATGCGATGTTTCCTAAGTTACTTAGGCTTGGGGCCGCTGTACCGGATGCTAGAAAAACCTTTGATAGCAATGCAATGAAAATGATTGCTGGTATTGCTATCCATTTGAGTTTTCCGCCTCTTCCTGACTTCAGTTCTGTATCTGTCTTCTGCGGTTTTTGTTTTACGAGAGTTAGAAGAGCTTCTGATATCCCGGGAGTATTCACTTGGCCAGTTATACAATCTATCCAGGGTACTGCATTTGTGTAATAGAGGATGCTCTTAGAAGCTTCGGCTTCCCGGAATTTAAGGGTTACTATTGGAATTCTCATATTTGCAGCAATTTCCAGTTCACCTCTTATATGATGTGAATCTGTTGCATTTTCCGAGAATACCAGCAGAACTGCTGCTGATTCAAGGATTGCGCTATAGACAGATTTCTCCCTGTCGGATCCAGACTGTGCATCCCTCGAAGATACCCAGCACTTGTATCCCAGAGCCTCAAGCTCTTCCAGAAGTGCTTTCGCAAGGTTAGCATCCTTGCTCGAGTGACAGATGAAAAACTGTTTATCCAATTGGACTCTTTTTCATGGTAGTTGAGTATTCTGTGAGTAGTGCTTTTGTGGCGTTTCTGTAGATTCTGAAGCGTAGGCCGCCAAGATGTTTACCGCCGTACCACCTCGCCACCAGAACAAGGCAGTTTACTGAATTCATGTTTCTCATAACCTCAAGAATACAGTTTCCTGAACCGGATTCCCCTCCATCATTTTTTGTTTCGGTTCCATCCGAAAGACGCATCGCCCAGCTTAAATGGCTGGCTTTCTTCATCTTAAATTGTTTTGAAAGAGATTTTACTATTGCAGTATGATCATCTGCCGAGGAAAACGGGGTGCCACAAGCCAGGAACCGACTTTGCTTTTCCAAAACAGACGTTCCGGAAACGGTTTCCTTCAGGGTTCGTGCAGTTCCTATTTAGAAACCTCCGGTTAAAGACCCGTGACACCCTTGTCCGAGGACCGGTGAAATATACGAATCAGCCAAGCTGTGACAAGCCAATTTCAAGAAACGCATATGCGTTCCACAAGCAATTCCATGTCGCTCAATTCTTTTGCCGAATACATGAGTTTCAACAGAGGAATCTTGAGCTTTCCTGTTCCGTGTTCAGCACTCACCGTTCCACCAAGCTTAACAGCTTCTTTAGCTATTAGTTCAACAGCAAGTTCAGCCTTTTCCAGCTCAAAATCATTTTTCGGGATCAAATTTGCATGAAGGTGGCCTTGTCCGGAATGGCCGAAAACAACATGCTCTATCTTTGTGCTCTCTAGAATGCTTTTCATTTTGAAGTAGTACTTTTGCAGCTTTTCGGGGTGCACAGCGGTATCAGTGCTGATCTTGTGTATTTTGTTGTTCTTTAGCGCATGCCCGGAGATTATTCTGTTCACAGTCTCGGGTAGCAGGTGTCTGAACTCTTTCAGCCGTTTGACTTCCATATCATCAAAACCTCCCCAGGTATTATCAGGAGAGATATTCAACTCTTCAAGAAGCATTTCCAATGTTTCAAGAATCACATCCAATTCATCTTCAGAGGCAATGTCGATTGAAGTGAAAAGCACCCAATCTCCTTCTTCGGGGAAGGTCTTACCGGTATTTTCTGTCAAAAATGTGAGTGATGGATCCGCTATCACTTCCATTTCTCGAAGGGGCAGATTGCTGTTCATAAGGTCTTTCCTGAGGTCCCAGAACTGATCCTCGCTGCAGAAAACTGCAAAACTTGCAACAGCATACGGTTTCCTGGCGAGTAAGAGGTCTGCTTCAAGAACCAGACCGAGTTTTCCCTCACTCCCGATAAACAGGTCGATAAGGTCCATACCGGGGGTGATGTAAAGACCTGCAGCATTTTTGATCGGTTGAGACTTATCCAGTTGAGGAAGATTGATTGTGCCAAGAACGGGGTGATTGAGCTTCCCTTTTCGAAAGCGGTGTTCTCCTCGCTTAACTGTAAGATCAGTGCCTGACGGAAGTATTATCCGGAGTCTGTCAATCCAGTTTCTTGTTGATCCGAACTTATAGCTGGCTGCACCTGAGGCGTCTGTGGCAATAGTACCACCGATTGAAGCTGTTGTTTCAGTTGGATCAGGTGGATAAAACAGTCCCGGTTTTTCCTTATTACAGTAGTTGGTAATGCTCTCTAGTGATTCACCTGCGAGAACCCTGATTATGTTTTGATCAGCAGTGGAAGTTATTCCTTTTAAGAGTTCAGTGGAAAGGATTGCTCCACCCATTGGAACAGCACCTCCAGTAATGCCTGTTCTTGCCCCTGATACTGTTATGTTTACAGAATCCTCAAAACACTCTTTCAGGAATTCAGTAACCTCATGTGCTTTTTCGGGCCATACTGCGACCTGACAATTGCCACCGGACAACGATGATTCATCGCGCAATAACTGCGGATGCTCCTCTTCTATGAATTTCGTC
The DNA here is from genome assembly GCA_016744855.1 of Candidatus Fermentibacteraceae bacterium. Classification (GTDB taxonomy): domain Bacteria; phylum Fermentibacterota; class Fermentibacteria; order Fermentibacterales; family JCC-6; genus Sabulitectum. Next base: position 124,307 of record JADGDO010000004.1, read on the forward strand.
CCCCTAGCCAGTTTCACTGCAATTCTCCCTTCCTCGTATGCATATATTAAACTGGACAACACTCATGTGCAATGGTGGAATGCTGACCCTTGAAGGAACCTTCTTCATTGTTCATAGTACAACCATGGTGAACGAATACGCAACTACTATTCGAAAGGAAATTTATGGGACAGACTTTTGCTCAGAAAGTCCTTGGGCGCGCTGCTGGTAAAGCTGTTGAGCCGGGCGAGATTGTCTTTGTTGAACCTGACCTTGTACTAACCCACGACAATAGTTCTGCCATCATCGGTAAGTTTAATTCTACGACGCCCGGTGGGAAAGTTAAGTATCCGGACAGAATTGTAATGATTCTGGATCACGTTATTCCTGCTGCAACCAGTAAAAATGCTGCTGGTCATGCGAAGGTCAGAAAGTTTGCTAAGGAACAGGGGATTGATAAGTTCTTCGATATCGGATGCGGAATCTGTCATCAGGTTCTCCCTGAACAGCATCTTGCGCTTCCCGGATCTATCGTGGTCGGTAGTGACAGCCATACATGCACATACGGAGCTTTCAATACATTTGCAACAGGCATAGATAGAACCGAAGCTGCCGGTCTCTGGATTACAGGCAGGACATGGTTCAAAGTTCCGGAGACTATTGAGATAAACCTTGAAGGTTATTTCAATAAGCACGTATCGGCAAAAGACCTCATTCTAACGATAATTGGAAAACTAGGGTCAGATGGAGCAAATTACAAAGCTGTTGAATTCCACGGAAGTGCAATCGGTGGTCTTCTGATAAACGAGCGAATGACCATTGCAAATATGGGTATCGAAATGGGCGCAAAGATTGCTGCATTCCCAGCCGATAGAGTTACCCAGAATTTCCTTTTCACCTGTGATCTCTGTCAGGATGCACTGTGGAGCGATTCCGATGCTGAGTTCTGCGAAGTGCACAACTTTGATCTCGGCGAAATCGTGCCGGTTGTTGCCAGGCCTCATACAGTAGACAATGTCTGCCCAATATCGGAACTGCCTGAGACCAAAGTGGATCAGGTTTTCCTTGGAACTTGTACGAACGGAAGAGTAGAGGATCTCAAAGCTGCGCTCGCTGTGATGAAGGGCAGAAAAGTTGTTCCATCGGTTCGTATGCTTGTTGGTGCTGCCAGTCGTGATGAATATGTAAAGGCTCTTAGTCAGGGAATCATAGAGGAGTTTGTTAAAGCTGGTGCTGTAATTCTTCCTCCGGGATGTGGTCCATGTCTTGGTGCACATCAGGGAGCCCTTGCTCCGGGAGAGGTTTGTCTTTCCACAGCAAACAGGAACTTCAAAGGCCGTATGGGTGAGAAGGAAGCATTTATCTATCTGGGAAGCCCCGAAACAGCAGCAGCCACAGCAATCACTGGTGTTATAACAGATCCCAGGGAGGTCTAAAAATGGCAGTTCATTACTATGATCAGAACGATATCAATACAGATCTTCTCTTCCCGGGAAAGTACACATACACCTGTGGAACTGGCCCTGAAATTGTTGAGCATCTATTTGAGGATCTTGACCCCGAGTTTCGCAGTAAGGTTAAACCCGGAGATATTGTTATTGCCGGATCCAACTTCGGATGTGGTTCAAGCCGTGAGCAGCCGACTCTGGGAATGAAGTTTGTAGGTATTCGTGCTGTTATAGCCAAGTCATTTGCAAGAATTTTCTACAGAAGTTCGATAAATCAGGGTCTTCTTCTTGTACAGAGCCCTGAAGCTGTTGATTTTTACACTCCAGGTGATGAAGTTTTGGTTGATCCTGCTACAGGGATACTGAAGGTTGCTGACCGGGAGTTCCCTTTTCCCCCTCTTCCCGCTGATATGCTTGCTATACTGGATTCAGGCGGGCTCCTTAACTGGATAAAGGAAAACAATGCTTAGTTTGGCAGTTATACTATCGCTATTCTCCGGTCTTCCTGGTGGTCTTGGAGTTGATGTCGGAGCATCAATATCCAGCTTTGCGCCTGTAGAGACAGAGTACGACCAGAGATTTCGCACTCCCGGTTTTTCTTATGGAATTGTTGCATCACTAGATGCACCCGGTCCACTGGTAATACACCTCGGAGGCGAGTATTTCAGTAAGAAAGCTGCTTCCGGGTGGGATGGCGAAGTTTCATCCATGCTTTTCTGGGCATTTCCATGTGCTCAGCTAAATGTTCTCGATGGATTCAGCGTTTTCGGTGGACCCGGAATTGTTGGTGTAAATGGAAGCTATTCAGGTACTGATGATTTCGGAAGCTTCGTAGAAGCAGATGGATCAAGCGTAGGTTTTGCAGCTTCAGCGGGAGCCGATTTAACTTTGTGGGGTCCAATTTTTGCAAGACTTGAGTTCAGGCATGGATGGATGGATATGAAAAGCGATCGCGTGATTAAGGATGGTGCGGAGACCGTCGTCTATCCTGCTGTCGATACTGACCTTGGTTATTCTCAGTACATATTCTCACTAAATGTGCACTTGTCTGCCGTTGACGGCGAAGGTATGTGAAAATAGAATTGTGAACTTCGCGGAGCCGACGTGGCTCAGTTGGTAGAGCAGCGCACTCGTAATGCGCAGGTCATCGGTTCGACTCCGATCGTCGGCTCCAGCGCTCCGCTCCCGAAAGGGGATATTTAATGGATAAGCCTATAATCAGTGGTTCCGGTATACGCGGTATATTTGGCAAAAGCTTCACCGTTCAGGATGCCTGCAGTTTTGCGGCCGCTTTCGGTGAGCTGGTTGGACCGGGCAGAGTGGTTGTGGGACGAGATACCCGTAAAAGTGGCCCAGCTGTTGAGGCTGCCGTATGTGCTGGTTTACTCGGTGTGGGTTGTACTCCTGTTCTTCTTGGTATTGTAACAACACCTACTGTACAACTTGAAGCAATTAACGATGGTGTTTGCGGGGGCATTGCTGTCACCAGCAGTCACAACCCTGGTGAATGGAATGCTCTCAAACTGATCGGCCCTGATGGTGTTTTCCTCAGAGCTGAAGCAAGGGCAGAACTTACTAAACTTCTTACTGCTGAGAGAAAATGGATCACTTACCGAAACTGTACTGAGACTGAGAAACTTGAGGGAAGCACATTCAGACATGTTAATCTTGTCGCTAAGATGCCTCTTGTTCAAAAAAACGGAAGAAAACTGAGAGTTGTACTTGATGTTACAGGAGCAACGGCGGCTCTTCTTGGACCTGCAATGATGGATGCAATAAATGTTGAGTGGGAAATGATCTTTCCTGAAATGACTCCTGAGGGCGATTTTCCAAGAATCGCAGAACCCAACAGAGAAAGCCTTTCCGTCCTTGCCGAAGAGGTTGTGAGGAGAGGGGCTGACGTCGGTTTCGGTTTTGATCCTGACGGCGACAGGCTTGCTCTTGTTGATAACAAGGGACGACTTATTGGAGAAGAGTATACTCTTGCTTTTGCGCTGGATCACGTATTGGGACACAATCCCGGTCCTTCAGTCGTAAATCTTTCAACTTCAAGACTGTCGGAAGACGCAGCAGAAAAACATGGCTGCACTGTTTTCAGAAGCCCTGTAGGTGAAGTGAATGTTATCGAGGAAATGGAGAGAAAAGGGGCTGATATCGGTGGTGAGGGAAACGGCGGTGTAATCCACAGAGATTGTCACCTTGGACGTGACAGTGCTGTCGCTATGGCATACGTTGTTTCTTACTTAAGGGAACACCCTGATATGACAGTTTCTGATTGGGCTGACAGTTTTCCTGTTTACATTAATGTGAAGAAAAAAGTGAACTTTACCGGCGATTTCGGTGTCTTCGCAGAGGAGCTGGAGAAACAGCTTGGTACACCTGATGATACCTGCGACGGTCTCTGGTGGCGGAGGAATGGTGGTTGGGTTCATATAAGACCATCCGGCACTGAACCTGTAGTAAGATTTATTGCGGAGAACAGTGAAACTGAAATCCTGGACAATGATTATGCTCTGTTCAGAAAGGCACTTATATGTGTGGAATAGTTGGATATGTCGGTAATGGTAAGGCTCTCGATGTACTGCTTGGGGGCTTGAAGAGACTCGAATACAGAGGTTACGATTCTGCAGGTTATTCCCTGCAGGCAGATGATTCTCTGGTTGTTCGCAAGTGTATTGGTCGCGTTGCAGAACTCGAAGAATTGGACGCTGGCACAGCAGCTGAAGCAACCACTGGAATTGCCCATACCAGATGGGCCACACACGGCGAGCCGACTACTGTAAACGCCCATCCTCACAGCGATTTCTCCGGAAGAATTTCTCTTGTTCACAATGGTATTATTGAGAATTACAAATCCCTGAGCAAAAAGCTCATCGCGCATGGCATTATTCTTGAATCAGAAACCGACACTGAAGTACTGGCTAAGCTTGTAGGCTATGAGGCCAGCAAGGGTAAGGACCTGTTTAATGCAGTTAAAGATGCCCTTGTCCAGGTAAGAGGTACCTACGGAATTGCAGTGGTCAGCGCTGACCAACCATCTACTCTTGTGGCAGCGAGGTACGGTAGTCCTCTTCTTGTTGGTATTGGTGAGGGAGAGAATATTGTTGCCAGCGATGTCGCTGCTATTGTTGCACACACTAGAAATGTTATTTACCTTGAAGAAGGTGAGATTGTAGAAATAACCAGCGGAGCAATCTCTTCCAACTCCCTGAACCCTCAAATGACCCGTGATCGCATTCAGCACGTTGACTGGGACCTTGCAGAAATTGAGAAAGATGGATTTCCCCACTACATGCTTAAGGAAATAAATTCCCAGCCTGAATCACTTCGAAATGCTTTCAGGGGAAGAATAGATCTCGTAAATGGAACTGCTCGTCTTGGCGGTCTCAACATGACTGAAGGTGATATGCGGGGAGTAAAACGAATTGTTATTACTGCCTGCGGTACATCATGGCACTCCGGCCTCATCGGCAAATACATAATAGAAAAGCTTTCACGTATTCCTGTTGATGTTGAATACGCCAGTGAATTCAGATACAGAGACCCTGTTCTTGAAGATGGAACAGTTATGCTCGTTATAAGTCAGAGCGGAGAAACCGCTGATACTCTTGCAGCACTGCGACTTGCTAAAGAACGCGGAGTTAGAACTCTCGGCATAGTCAATGTGGTGGGTTCAACAATAGCAAGAGAAACGGACAGCGGTGTTTACATTCATGCTGGTCCAGAGATAGGGGTTGCATCGACAAAAGCATTTACAGGGCAGACGATGATTCTCTCACTCATTGCTCTTGCATTGGGACGAGCAAAAGGTAACCTGACAAGAGAAGACGGAATAGAGTTTTGCCGTGCTTTAATGGAGGTTCCCGAGAAGGTAGAGACCATTCTTCAAGGCTGCGATTCAATCAGGGAAATCGCCAAGCAGTTTACCTATGCTGGGAATTTCCTTTATCTCGGTCGTGGAGTTAACTATCCTGTAGCACTGGAAGGTGCCTTAAAACTGAAGGAAATTAGTTACATCCATGCAGAAGGGTATCCGGCTGCTGAGATGAAACACGGACCAATTGCTTTGATTGATGACATGATGCCTGTGGCGGTAATTGCTGTTCAGGATGCGGCTTACGAGAAAGTAATGTCAAATATCCATGAGGTAAAAGCTCGCAAGGGAAGAGTGCTTGCAATTGCTACAGAGGGTGACGAAGTAATTAGAACTGTTGCTGAATGGGTTCTGGAAATTCCTCCAGTAACAGACATTCTGGTACCACTTCTCTCTGTAATTCCCCTTCAGCTACTCTCGTATTACGTTGCCGTTTTCAGAGGATGCGATGTTGACAAGCCAAGGAACCTTGCGAAAAGTGTCACGGTTGAATAGTGACAGTAATGTAAGCATGTTTCTCAGAGGAAGTTTATGCCATTGAAATCGATTTCTTTGCGTAAATTGTTTCCATGGAAGAAGTTTGTTCTTATACTCAGAATTTCGGTAAGGACAGCTGGAAATTTTTCCAAGCAATTGTATCAGGGATGGGGAAAAGATAATGTCTTTTTTGGAGCGGCGGCCATTGCATTTAATGTATTGGTTACCCTGATACCACTTATTGTGCTGATCTTTCAATTCAGTGCTTTTGCTGTTATGGGTGACTTGTCTATCAGAGTTGAATTTATGAACTGGCTCACGGGCTTGAATCCCTTTGTACCAGAGGGCATTATTGCTGACTTGGAAACGGCTGTTCTGGGTGGTAGCTCAACTATCAGTATTATTGGTTCTGTAACTCTCCTCTGGATGGTCAGCAGGCTTTTCGGAACCATTCGTACCGCTCTGGATAAGGTTTTCGAAGCACCGGGCAGGCATTTAGTCTGGGGAAAACTCTATGATTTTATGTTGGCAACTTTGGTAGCACTCTGTTTTCTTCTAGCCGCTGTTTTCACAATAGCAGCAAAGTTTGCAGTTGGATCACCTGCAGGTGAATTTCTAACTGCAATGCCGGGAATAGGTCCTGCCCTCAGTGGATTCCTGGCTCGTATTCTCAGTCTTACGTTCACGTTTCTGATATTCTTTCTGCTTTATTGGGCTGCTCCAAACAAGCAAATGTCGAAGAAAGTGGCAGCCTTGATTGCGCTTCTTGCGATGGGTGCAACAACCGTTGGAACAGAAATCTACATGACAGCAGTAAGCGCTCCCGACTGGGGAATCGTCTACGGATCATTTATCAGCATTATGGCCACACTCATATGGCTGTATTGGCTCTGCGTGATCTTTATCGGTTCTGCCGAAGTGGGATCGGTTGTTCAGCGAATGAGAGTTAAAGAAGAACCCTCACTACACTGAGAACTTTATCTCAAGAATATCACCGTCCTGCACAATGTATTCCTTACCCTGAAGACCGATTGAACCAGATTTGCGAAGCTCTACTTCACTTGGTGTTTCTTTGTAAAGGGCAAATGGAATCACCTGAGCACGTATGAATCCTCTTGCAAGATCGGAGTGGATCGTACCGGCAGCTTCCAGAGCTGTGCTTCCACGTTTGATCGGCCAGGCTCTTACCTCGTCTTTACCCATTGTGAGAAAACTGATCAGGTCGAGCAGGGTATGTGCTGCTGAAAGAACCCTTGCTTTACCAGACGATGAAAAACCCATAGACTCAAGAAATTCATCTCTGTCTTCCTCAGGAAATTCACACAATTCCAGTTCAAACCCGCTGTCTATTCCAAGAAATGCTCCACCATGTTTTTTTACGAGTGCACTAATTGCAGTTTCGTCACTGATCCCTTCACCTGATCTGTTTGAGATTACAAGAAGCGGCTTAAGGGATGCCAGCGTGAATGGAGAAAGTATATCGAGCTCCTGACCTGTAAGCTCCATTAAACGAAGAGGTATTTCATTCTCAATGGATTGCATAGCTCTTACAAGAAGCATAGCCTCTGCCTGTTTTGCCTTACTCTCTTTGGTAAGACGAGCAACTCTCTTTTCCATTATTGATAAATCAGAAATCATTAGCTCTGATTCATTCTGAAGGAAAGTTTCTTCCAGATTACCCAGAGCATAATTATCCAGCACGTAAGCTACTGCTGTGGATTCCTTTATTCTACCCATGTTTCGTGGATTGAAAGCAGGGGAGGGGACATCGAAAAATGTAACGGTTGCGTTAACAATACTCTTTGGATTCCAGTGATCGGTTAGAAAGTCAATTCTTTCATCTGGAACTTGCACCGTTAGAGGTTTTGAAGTATCTGCGTCCGGAGAACCGGCAAGTGCTTTGTATAAGGTGGATCGCCCGGAACCTGATTGCCCGGCAAGTGCTATTTTCATTGTCAGCCCCCTGGTTTAGTTATATCTGTTTTCCCAGGGGGCTAATCTACAAAACTTCCCCGTTCAATCCTATTCTGTAAATATGCGAACAATGTCGCCATCAGCACTGTCAACATTAACTTCTAGCTCTCTCAGAGCTTCAAGCAACTCATCTGTGGGCAAATCTCTTAGTTTGGAAAGGTCAATTCCCTGATCCTTAACTGCATCTAAAGCATCAACCGGCATCAAGGCTGATAGTTTGATTCCCGTTTTTATAAGGCTCATTGGAACCTTAACATTGACCTTGTCTCCGTCTGCACTGTCCACCACTACCCGCAGATACTTCGGAATACCACTTACCACAGGTCTATCGACAGGGGCTTCAGTTACATTCTCTGAAGCGGTTACCTTTTCGAGAAGAGAGGAGGCTTCATCGGCTGTGATCTTGCCTTCTGCGAGCATCTCGAGGATCTTCATTCTTGAATCACTCATTTTGATCTCCTTTACACAAATGACAGAAATACACTGTCGCCCTTTTTGCTGTTTACGTCGACTTTCAAACCGTGAAGCCCTACCATAACCCACCAGGCCAGGTGAGCATTTCTCAGGATATTCCCACATTCTTTCCTTGCGAAGAAAGGGCTTATGAGCATCGCAATTGGAACGAACGGTAGAAGTAGTATCCAGAAGAGAACCCATGGGATAGGAATTATCACCTTCTGAATTTTAATTAGAAGAAGGAAAGCTGGCATGTCAGAGCACCTCCAATGCCTCAGAGACAGAGATCTCACCTTTTTCGAGTTTTCTAATTGTTGTATCCTGGGGTGGATTAATTTCCATTCCCCGGTTTAACTTCTCAACAAGCTTTTCCAGCCTGCCTCGTGCTGTCGGGTAGCTTACACCCAGTGCATCCTGCAGCTTCTTGATAGAACCGAAGCTTCTTATGAATGCAATTGCCAGAGCCTGATCGTTGTAATCAAGACCAGCGAGAGCATCCATTTCGAAATTACCATTAATAGAAATGTCACAAGTTTTGCAGTGGAGCTTAACCGGTGTCATAGGGTTCTTGCAGGAAGGGCATCTAACATCACCAATATTCATCTGTAACCTCCATTTCTCTAAAGCAAATATAAGCATTATTTAAAAATGTCAAGGTTGGACTTGATAAAGTTACAAACTATAGAATCATGTAGAAATCAGACATTGACTCGGGAAGAAGAATGTAGCTAATTACAGTGGTGTTTCCTTTAATCGGAAAAAACAGGGGGGGATGTTATGGATATTGTTTCTGTTATTCTCGGTGGCGGCAGAGGGACAAGGCTTTTTCCATTAACCCTTCACAGGAGTAAACCAGCCGTGCCAATCGGTGGAAAATACAGACTCATTGATATTCCTGTATCCAATTGTGTTAATAATGGGATCAAGAAAATTCTAGTTCTGACCCAGTATAACAGTGAGAGTCTTAACAGACACGTAGGTCAGACTTACAGGTTTGACAGGTTCTCAGATGGATTTGTTTCCATTCTCGCTGCGGAACAGACACCAGAGAACACCAATTGGTTTCAGGGAACAGCCGACGCGGTAAGGCAGGGGCTTGTCCACATTCTATCCCAGTACCCCGAGATGGTTTTGATTCTTTCTGGAGATCAGCTATATCGGATGGATTTTTCACATTTTGTGGAAGAATTCCGCAGATCAGGGGCTGACATCAGCATTGCTACCAAACCGGTAACTACAGAAGAAGCACCGGGGCTTGGTATAATGCAGGTGAACACTGCTGGCGAAATCAAGGGATTCGTTGAGAAGCCATCACTCGATGAGCTATCAAATCTTACCAGTGACCAGAAGGGTGTATCAGAGGAAAGACCTTTCCTGGGCAGCATGGGTATCTACCTATTCAAGCCTGAAGTTCTCAAACGGATACTCCTCGACGAGGACAGAGATAAAACGGATTTCGGGAAAGAAATTATTCCTGATGCAATTGAACGCTACAAAGTGACATCATACCTGTTTGATGGCTACTGGTCAGATATCGGAACCATCAGTAGTTTCTTCAAGGCCAATATTGAAATGGCAATGCCAGACCCTGAATTCGATATGTACTCGACTTTTACTCCTCTGTACACACGAGCGAGAGCACTCCCCGGTGCAAGAATCAAAGACACAAAACTGAATAACACTATTATTTGCGGTGCGTCAGATATAGCCGGGGCAGAGATAGAAAATTCCATAATCGGGATTCGCAGTTACATTGGCTCCGGAACCTCAATCCAGAACACAATTAACATGGGAACTGACTATTGGAGAGGCCATTCAAAAGACGCAGGTGCAGTCAACGGCAGTCACCCAGCTTTGGGTATAGGTAGAAATTGCGTTATAAGAAACACAATACTTGACAAGAATGTAAGGTTGGGGAACGACGTTAGACTGGTTAATGAAGCAGGACTGGAATTCTATGATGGCGATAACATCTACATAAGAGATGGCATTATTGTGGTCCCCAAAGGGGTTACAGTTCCTGATGGGACTGTAATATAAGCTATCTGGAGATGGCTTCCAGCAGTCTTCTGGTGAACTCTTTTTCGTCTGGTATTTCATCAAAATCTAATGAAACAGCAGACATTGCATCTATGTAAGCTCTTATTACAGAAGCTTTTGTGATCCTCTGCTGCTTGTTATTCTTAGATCTATTGGTTGAAATGGTTCTTACAATGCGAGTTAGAACTTCTTCCTGCTCGGGTCTAACCGGAACAGTGAGTCGTACTGTTGCTGCAGACTGCTCTTCAATGTCTGCTATACTGCTGACCAGGCCGTTGCTTCTTCCCAATACTGCCATTTTGTACACCTCCAGTAAACCAAAGATACATGTTTCAGGAGCTGTGTCAATAGAATTATGAAATTCATCAGTTATGAAGTTGGGGTATTGACGATGGGAGCACTTGTTGCTAGTGTAATACCACAGTGAGGTAACAAGTCCCGTTATTTTACGGGATTAGCGGATTCCGGAGGTGAATATGATGAGTATTCGGAGTCGATTGCAGGGAGGGGAGACATGCTGATCTTTGGAGGGTCAGGAAAGTCATCTGTTGGCCTGGATATTGGTAGCCATTCGGTAAAAGTTGTAGAACTCGTTCGATCCGGTAAAGGATTGAAACTGAGTAAATATGCAGTTGTCGAATTGCCTCCAGATACAGTTGTCGACGGAGAGGTGATCAACAGAGATCACCTGGTGGAATCCATTAAGGATGCCTTGACTAAATCTGGTATCAAGACGAAAACGGTAAACTCGGCAGTTTCCGGTAGAAGCGTTATTGTTCGCAGAATTCCAATGGAAAAAATGACGGAGGCTCAGGCTCGCCAGGCTATACATTGGGAAGCCGAGCAGCACATTCCTTTCCGGGTAGATGAAGTGAGTATCGATTTCAAGATACTCAATGAAGAATTGTCACCGGGTCAGATGGAAGTTCTGCTGGTTGCTGCGAAGAAAGAAATCATCAATCTTCATCGAAGCGTTGTTCAGGGCGCCGGTATCAAATCTTCATCGGTTGATCTTGAACAGTTCGCACTGCTCCGTGCATACGAGAACTCTTATCATCCATCGGATGACGAGTGTGTTACAATTCTTAATGTTGGATCTGACAACACTAACCTTGTAATTACAAAAGGTGGAGTACCAAGCTTCAACCGTGATATTGCAATGGGTGGAGGACGATTTATAGAGGCTATACTTCGCTCTCTTGGTGTAGACTATCCAACAGCAGAGGCCATTCTCAGAGGCCACCTCCCGGAAGGTGTTTCAGAGAGTGACGTTAAGAATGCTGTAAGCAGTGTTCTTGAAGAACTGTCTACGAGCGTTAGAAGATCTTTCATCAGTTTCCAAGCTTCCGGTGAGAGCAGTCGAATTGATAAAATGCTTATCAGTGGTGGATGTTCTCTTATGGCCGGTCTCGCTGAAACACTCAGCGATCACCACGGACTACCTGTTGAAGCCTTTGACGTTCTTGGTAACATTCAGCTTGAAGGAGAAATCCAGACTGATGAAACTGCAAGGCGTTCTGTTGAGGCAGTTATTGCAGTTGCAGTTGGACTTGCTCTTAAAGCGATGGAGCCAGGCAGCCTTGATATCGATATTCTTCCAGTGGAGGAGAAAACCAGAAAAGCCAGAAAAACAAACACCGGAAGTTCTCCGCTGTTGAGCATTCTGAGCTGGGCTCCGCTGGGTCTTATTGTAATAGGTGTGATCATTCTCTTTATCCATTACAGTGGATTGACAGGAACCCGAGATCAGCTTGACAATGAGATATCGCAGAAAAACAGCGAGATTGCAAGTATGCAGCAGCAGGTTTCCCGGCAGCAGGAGCTCGATGCCCTGGAAGCTCAGTTGGAAGAGCGCAGAACCGCTGTGAATGCATTGTCTCTCAGACAGAAGAGTACCGTTTATGTGCTTGAATATCTTGTTCGGGCATTGTATCCTGTACAGGCTGAGTTTGCTGAAGAAGCAGGCAAAACCATCTACCTGACAGAACTTTCACTTAATGAAAGCAATCTCCACATTTCCGGCATTGCCAGGACATGGGGAGATATTGTTGCCTTCCAGACCAGACTTGAGGAAACGATGCCTGACGGCGAAACTCCTCTTTTCCTTCTGGAAGATTTTGGACAAAATTATAACGTGGCACCTGTTATTGACGCCGCAGGCGGCGAGACAAGGTATCAATTCAGTACTGACATTGGCGTAAATCAGATGTCACTTGAGCCACTAGTTGGCGATTACGCCGGAATCTGATAGGGGGTATCATGAAAAAGACGATCCTGGCACTGGTTGTGCTGAGTGTGCTTATGTTGCTTGTTGGTTGTGATCCGTTTGGATCCGAGAAAGCTATGACTTACATAACAGGCACCATCTACTCAGATTCCTTAATGACAGTTCCTGCAGAGGGAGTTGGAGTGGAGTTACTTGTTAATCAGGACAGTTCTGCAGTTAGGTCTCAGACTGTATTCACCAATTCTTCCGGTGTATTCTTTATGGATATTCAGTTCTATCCTTCTCTTCCTGACGAGGAAACCGGAACTGGTTACACTCTTCCGAGTACCACGACGGTGGGCTTAAAGGCTCACTATGGAGGCGTATACTACGAATACAAAAAAATTGATGACGGATTTATTCTTTCAGCAGGAGATACACTTGTTGTATGGCCTATAGATTTGTCTTCTTTTTCAGCTTCCGGAGGAAAATAACAATGATGATCTTTGCATCGATAAAACAGGAATCTGGAAGGGAGGCAGGCATTGGCTGTTGATTTTCGAGATCCTCGATTACTCAGGTTCATCATCGGGATCATCCTCCTCGGCGCCCTGGTTTTCAGCTATTTCAACTTCTTTGCAAATTCTGTAAGTGAAGAAATTGCGGATAGAGAACAGACACTTGAGATGAAGGAGCTGGAATACAGTCAACTTCAGGGGCAGACTACGGATGATCTGGCCATGATGGGTCAGAGAATTGAGATGTATAACCAGGAGCTTGAGGAACTGGACAGATTTCTTCCACGCCAGTACGGCCAGGAGGAAATTCTCGAGATGCTTACCGATTTTGCAGGCGGAAGTGGCCTGCAGGTAGTATCCCTTGTTCCTATGGCACCGGTAGTAGACAGTGAGTACCAGATTTATGACTGGCAGATAACATTGACAGGTAGGTTTCACAGACTAGGTGTTTTCTTTGATCAGTTGACTCAGCAGCCCATGATGAGTTCTGTAACAAACTTACAGGTTCATCAGTTAAAGGCAGCAGAAGGTAAATTCGATAACATAGAAACTACATTCACTTTCTCGGCATACATACAGCCGTAGTAAGGAAGGAGGAACAAAACGATGTACAGAATTACCAGACTTACAGCACTTACAGTTTTCCTCTTCCTGCTGCTTGCTGCAGGATGCGGAGAAGAAGCGGCAGAACAGGAAACCGCTGATGCTGGTTCAGTAACAGTTGAGATTGCAGAGCAATCGCCTGTTACCGGATGGCTTGATGTGGTAATGCCCTCGGAAGCCGTTGCGATGGATGCCTGCGGAGAGAATCTTTGGATTCTAACTTCTGAAGGTATCGTTATGCGGTGGAACACGGTGGACGCTGAATGGTCAGCTGTCGAATCTGATATACCATTGGAATTGACTGACTTTGCCTTTGAAATAGTCGCAGTCGAAAATGGTTCAGCTGTTCTTTCGGAGAACTCTGTTGTCATTTTCACTGGTGACGAGGTAAGTAAAATTGAATTCGCTGACGGCTGCGACCCAGAAGCACTCTGTTCATCTGATACCAACGGAATAGCTGTTTTATTCAGCGATGGTTCTGTGGCTCTTGTTAATGAGACAGCAGATGAAATGGTTCAGATTGTTGAGCCTGCTGAAAAAATTGTTGCCGGTAGCTTCAGTCATGAGGGAAACCTTCTTGCCTGGCTGAACACTGACGGAACAATGAGCAGGTTTGACATCACAGAAAGTCTCTTGACTGACATGACTGTTCCGGAAAACACGATTAACATCACCCTTGAAGATGGCGACTCTTTCGCCTCTGACGGATCTCTTGTTTATCGTGCGAACAGTGATGGCGAATGGGCTGAACACTGTAACGGCAGTATTACCGGAGATAATCTTATCTACACTGACTTGGGTATAGCCTCACTGAGCTGTATTGACCCAGTTACAGCAGGTCTCCCTGGTGTACCGATTAGAACCTGCCAGCTCGATGACGGTACCATCTGGTCAATCACCAGCGGAGGAGTAGCGGTTTGGGCCGAACTCGGTTGTGTTGAGACAAGACTACCCGATGCAGATGTTCAAATGATTAGATACAGAATGGCAGGCCAGACGGGTGGAGGATCCGCAAACGGCTCAGGTATTGCGGCATCAGATGCTTCTTTTGGTGGTGTTTTCAGGATTTATGAATCGGTTTCAAGTAGACCGGATCCATTCAGTGAGTTCCCTCTCTCCAGCAGAGATTTAAGGCGTTCTCTTGAGGATCTGACAATAGAAGAACTCCATCTGGTAGGAATAACTCTTGATCCTTCAGGAGGAGATCAGGCAATGGTTGAGGATGCTAACGGAGTAGCTTATGTACTGAATGAGGGTACTGTGCTTCGTAACAACACTCATATTGCAGAGATAACAGGTAATGAAGTAATAGTTGTACAGGAAGTTACTGTCGGCACTGAGGATACACCCGGAGGTACCACATCGATACCTACGATATTCTCAATGCGACTCCATGAAGAAGGTGGTCTGTAATGCGTATGATCGCTTTGATCCTACTGGTACTGGCTGTGCCGGTTATGGCTTACCGGGTTACGGATATCTCGGTAGTGCCTAGCGGCGACCGTACCCAGGTGACCATTGTTACCGATGGTCCCATCAGCTACGAGAAGTTTTTGCTTACCGATCCGATGAGAGTTGTTATTGATCTCGGAGATGCACTTCATGCTCTCCCGGCTACCGATTTTGCTGTTAGTAGGGGTGGTGTAAGTGCTGTTAGAACAAGTCAGTACAAGGCTCCTCCTGATGGCATCGTTAGAATTATTGTTGATGTTAACGGTGAGTTGATGAACTACAGCACCTCTCTTCAAGAGAGCAACAGGTTAGTTCTGACACTAAGCACCGATCCTTCGGGAACACCTTTCACATCCTGGTCAGCATCTTCTCAGGAAGTATCTCAGGTTGTCACAGGGGGCAATGTTCCTGCATTGTCTAACCCCACAGGTGGAAATGAATCTGGCTCAACGTATGGTGTAACAACTGTAACTCAGGGTATTCAGGTTTCTGAGCCTAACAGGCTTATTGAAGACGGATTCCCGGTAGAGTGGTCTGGTACGGGCGGTAGAAGAATAACAATAGACGTTGTTGATGCTGAAATCAGAACGGTAATGCGTTCAATTGCTGACGTCAGTGGCATGAACATTGTTATTCCTGAAGGTTATCAGGGAACTGTTACAGCAAGACTGCGCAATCTCGGATGGCGCGATGCTCTTGAGGCCATTCTAGATTCTCAGGATCTGATGGCAACAATGTCTGGAAACAACACACTCCGTATTTTGGCGCGTGATGATTTCTACAATGAAATCAACCAGATGGCTGTAAGTGACTCTGAGCGTGAGAACCTGCAGGATCTTCTTACAGAGGTTTTCGTAATAAGGTATGCTCAGGCTGAGGATGTACAAAGTGCCACTCAATCAGTTCTTTCTGAGCGTGGTCAGATTTCTATCGACTCTAGAACAAATTCTCTGATAGTATCTGACATTCCAAGAAAGCTGAACGAGATTGGAAGACTTCTTCCTATTCTTGACAGCCCGACCGCCCAGGTAATGATCGAGGCAAAGCTTGTTGAGATTGACGCAACAGCGTCAAGAGAGTTCGGAATTGACTGGAGTGCAGGTAATCTGAGCCGTACAGACAACCTCACACACGCAGGGATGACTACGAACCTCGGTGTAGGTGCACCAACCGGTTCTGTTTCCTTCGGTCACATTACCGATATCCTCGATATTAATGCAACAATCAACTACCTCGAGCAGGAGAACAGGGCTCACATACTTTCCGAGCCCAGAATCGCTATCTGCGATAACATGACCGGTATGGTTATGAGTGGTAAGCAGATTCCACTTTCCCTGCAGGATGCAGACGGAAACACATATGTTCAGCTCTACAACGTTGGAGTCAGCCTCACTGTTACTCCACACATCAACGCTGACAACAATGTTACTCTTGAACTGAACCCTGTTGTAAGCGACTTGTCAGGTGAAGCTACCTCTCAGGAGCAGCCTATCTTCCTGACACAGGAAGCCCAGACAACGCTAATGATAGATGACGGTGCTACAGCAGTTATTGGTGGAATTATGAGAAGAAAAACTACTGAACTCGAGAAAAAGATTCCTATTCTCGGGCACATCCCTCTTCTCGGAGAGTGGCTGTTCACCTACACATCACAGAGTGATGAAACAAGTGAGCTGGTTATTTTCGTAACACCACACATTATCAGACCTTACTAAAGTAGGGAAGGATATTGCTTAGAATTGGACGGGGAATCTGGCGTGGCCAGGTTCTCCGTCCTGATTTAAAGGGAGTACGCCCGACCCCATCAAGAGTTCGCCAGGCACTCATTAACATTCTAATTGAAAGATTGCCCGGGGCTGTTGTGTGGGATCTGTTTAGTGGAAGCGGAGCGTTTGGAATTGAATGTGTAAGCTGTGGTGCAGAAAAGGCCGTTTTCATGGATAGTTCTCCTGTGAATTTAAGAAAGATAAAGACGTTTTTTAAAGAAAGAAATTCTGAAGAGAAGTGTGTTACAGTAAAAGGAAAACTTCCTGGCTCATTCTCCAAACTAGTTTCTAAGGCAGATGTCGTTTTCCTCGACCCACCTTACAAAAATAGTGATATATATTCATGGATACTGGAAAACCGGTGGAATTCTTATGTAAGAGATGGCGGTGTTGTAATTGCAGAGTCCGGAGGATTCGAATTCGACTCCAGATGGCAGCATCGAAAGTATGGAGATACACACATACACATATTGGAAGTCAATCGTGAAAGTTGTTTACCCGGGAACATTTGATCCAATAACTGCTGGGCATCTTGATATTATTAAACGAGCAGCAGGTATCTTTGAAGAGCTTGAAGTCGCAGTTGTAAACATTAGTTCCAAGTCTATGATTTTTGATACTGAAGAACGAATAGCACTTGTAAGAAAGTCAATTGAAGAAGCAGAGATTACGGGAAGCATTGAGGTATGCTCTTTCGAAGGCATGCTTGTCGATTACATGCGCAGGCAGAATTATGAGCTTTTCATACGAGGTCTACGGGCAAATTCAGATTTTGAGTATGAGTTTCAAATGCAGCTTATGAACAGGAGACTAGCACCCAAAATCACCGGAATCTACATGATGCCTTCTGAGCACAACATGTACCTTTCTTCAACAGTTGTTAAAGAAGTGGCTAAATTTGAGGGAAACCTTAAGACTTTGGTCACCCCTTCCGTTGAGGAAGCACTTAAGCACTACTACCGGAGGAATTGATGTATTACGCAAAAAATGCAGCATCTCTTGAAGGGTCCGCAACACTTATTTACACAGCCAAAGCCGCTTCGATGAAAGCTTCCGGTAAAGATATTATTTGTCTTACTGCCGGTCAGCCAGACTTTCCAACTCCGAAAGCAGCAATTGAGGCAGCCGAGAAAGCGATGGCTGAAGGAAAGACGCTCTATACCCCGAGTATGGGAATTGCTGAGCTTAGACAAGCAGTTGCCTCTCGTTGGTCTACATTTCACAACCAGAATTATAAAATAGAGAACACAATGGTATCCTGTGGAGCCAAACACAGCATTGCGAATATGCTTGAAGCAGTAGTTTCGCCCGGTGACAAGGTTTTACTTCCCAAACCATTCTGGGTTAGCTATCCTCAGATGGTAAGACGTCTGGGTGGTATTTCTGTCTACCCCGAGGGCGGTCAGATGCTTATTACCGGTGATGACATCCGCAAAGCTGCAGCAGATGGTGCAAAGGGTATGATTTTTAATTCACCCTGCAACCCTTCCGGCCTCGTTAATACTATGGAAATGATTAAGGATGTTGCCGCTGCTATAAAGGAAACAGGTTTTTGGGTGATATCTGATGACATATATGAGGATCTTTACTACGGCCCGGGAAAGGTACCTCATATATTGACAGCTGACCCGGATCTTAAGGATCAAGTTGCCCTTATTACAGGAGTATCTAAGACATACGCCATGACTGGATGGCGGATCGGCTTCGCGCTTGCAAACCCTGAGTGGATAAAAATTGCCGGCAGGATTCAGGCTCATACTACATCCAATCCATGTTCCGTCTCCCAGTATGCTGCGCTTGCAGTGGTGGAAGGAAAGGCAGAAGAGGATAGAGTCTTCATGTACAATGCTTTCAAACGGAGACGTGATCTTATCTGTGAGTTGCTTGGAGAAATCCCAGGTCTTGCATTTGATAAACCTGAGGGTGCATTTTATGTTTATCCCCGTATTGTAGCAGACAAACCAATAAGCTCAGAACAATTTTGCATCTCTCTTCTTGAAAATGGAGGGCTTGGAACTATCCCGGGAAGTGCTTTTGGAAACGAAGGATACATAAGGCTTTCCTTTGCGGCTTCAGATGATGATATTGTAGAAGCGGTGAAAAGATTGAACAGTTTTTTAGAACGGGGTGATTTCAAATGATCGTAACGTGCCCTAATTGCAGTAAGAAGTACCAGATTTCAGAGGAGAAGCTTGCAGGCAAATCCAGAAGACTCAGATGCAAGAACTGCCGTGAAGTGTTTATTATTCACCCACCAAAGAGTGAGCCGGCAACACCAGTTGCAGCTATAGATGAACGAGCTGCCAGGTTTGCAAGGGTACTTTCTTCAGATATGCTTATATACAATAAAGATACAGTGGAGGAAGCCCGAAATGAAGGCAACCTTTCTGAAACTATGGCTGGAGAAATTGAACGATCATGGCAACTCTGGAAGAGCAGATTTCCGGAAGCAGCGGGAAGTGAAGATGGTGTTAGTGTTTTCCGCAACTCCCTGAAAGACATTCTTGCAGGAGGAGATGACCAGTTCGACGACTGGAAGCCCGAGTAATTAGAATTCTGCTATTTCTCTTCTAAGGCATCTGAAAATAATGTGTGTCAAAATCATGTGGACATCCTCAATCTGCTGCATGTCTTTGGATGGTACCACTATTGCGTCATGAGCGGCGTGGAGTGCATTACCACCGTCGAAACCGGAGAAAAGGACAGATATTGCACCTGCATCATTTGCTACATGAAAAGCATTTATCACGTTGGGGCTCATACCGCTGCCCGACAGTCCTATAACAACATCATTCTCCTCTACAAGGTTTTTAAGTTGTTCCCCAAAAGTATTGGTGTAATCTGTATCATTTGCCCAGGCAGTAAGCAGTGGCATGTTTTCTGCAAGAGATATCGCCTTTAACCTCGGCTTCCCTTCGGTTATTGTTCCTTTTGCAAGATCACAGACAAAATGTGCACTTGTCGAGCTGCCGCCGCCATTGCCGAAAACAAAAACCCTGTTTCCGCTTTTATATGCCCTGAAAATCACTGATGTTATTCTCTCCACAGCCTCTGAAGGAATCTTCAATACAAGCTTACTTACTTCATCCAGGTATTTTTCAATCCTTGTAACCATTATCATCTCCAAGAAAACTCAGGTACTTGTCCTGTTGAACCGTGTTGCGCGAAATTCTCGTTCCGGCCAATATCAGGCAGTTCCTGAGGTTTGAGTTTTCTCCTACTTCTGAATTATCAAGTATAACACAGTTCTCAAGGATACATCCACTCCCGATTGTGCATTTTTTGCCAACCCAGAGAGTGCCTCTTACGATGGTATCCTCCGGTATAGTACTGTTCAAAACGACACCCTTTTCCGGAAGAGGGAGGTGGGGCCAGGGCAATACTTCCCTGCACAAAACATTGTGGATAGCCAGAAGATAGTTTTCTCTACTATCAGGACACCTCCAGTAACCGGGAAGATGGAGAGCATGTACCTTACCCTCAAGGGGGTGAAGGGGATTAAAATCTTCTTTGGCCACCCAGACTAATCCTGAAAAACACAGGTTTGTTTCAGCGTTTTCGGGAGGAGGGTTGTTCTCAACCTTTACTATTAGACCACTTGCGTCAGTTAGTATTGTTGTTCGCTCCCAGGGTTTTGATGAACAAGCCATTGAAACAGTTACATCAGCTCCCAGTGTTCTGGAAAAACGTCGTAGGTCGATCGGAGATTGGCGGGTCAGTGAGCCGCTGTATGCTGCGAGCCATTCAGATCCGAGCTCAGCTTTCACTGACTCAAAATCACAGGAGACAACTCCTTCATGAATTTCCTCTGAATCACAAAAGATTTCCTTCACACCGGAGTTTTTCAAGTGAGATATAAGGTCTCTTAAGGGATCCGATCCGCAGATATCATGGAATGCAGCAGGATTCCTCTCAAATATGAAACACTTCATTTTTGGAACCTGGCGTATCTGATCAGTCCGTTTCCTTTACCGATAAGTCGAGCTGAATTGTATAGTAGCTGTTGAATTCCCATTCTGTAATAGAAAAACCTTGCCCAGCGCTCATAAAAATGACCCTTGTTGACAAGAGGAGGTTTGATGTGCCGTCTGATGGCCCCATAGTTACCGCTCTGCTTTCTGAAAGTAGAGAAGCCTCCTTTTTTCATGAATGCTTCAAGTGTTTCCGGCCCAAAGAAATACAGATGGGCGGGGACAGCATCCGGAGTAATTGAACAGGGTTTCATTTTTTTCAGAAAAGCCTCAGCTCTTTCCTCCCAGTGAGTCAGTTCCCACGGGCATTGCACAACCAGTACACCATTTGGGGTCAGAATTCTTCCTATTTCAGCAAGGGTTTCAAAGGGTCTGTGGAGGTGTTCAAGAACATCAAGGAGTAAGACAACATCAAAGGCGTTATCATTGTAGCCTGCATCTTCGAGTTTACCGCAGTATACATCAAGACCTAGCTTCTCTGTTGCATATCCTGCTGCGAGAGGACTTACTTCGAGTCCCTTCACTTCCCACTTTTTAGCGCGAAGGTGGTCTAGAAGAAATCCGTGAGCACAACCAACTTCAAGAAGCCGATTATTGCCTCTAAAAGGCTCAATGTCCTGAGCTCTGCGATTAAAAAGCTTGGTGAATATGCTGTTGTATCTGTTGAAATTTTCTACATAGCCACCATAACCGACATCTGCATTATCATAATACTCACTGCTGTACAATTCTTCGAGGGCTGATTCAACCGGGCGGGATGAGAGATAAATAAAACCGCAGTGGCTACACCTTGCAACCGGCCAACTTCTCTGAACACTCAGAATTTCAGGTTCGTCATGACCGCATAGCATGCATTTAACAGTTTCTCTTGGAAAATCAGACCAGTTCATTCAACCTCCGTAAAACCACCGTCAACCCCTTGACGATTTGTCAAGTATTGACAAATCGATTATCATTGGTGGAACCATTCCCGACTCGGGCAATATATAGGGCGAAAGCATTTTGAAAAATACGCGGTTTCGAAAGGCGGATGTAATTTGGCCACCAGAAGAACAGAAGGACGCTCTCTAGAGCTCTATCTAAGAGAAATTGGTACTCGTGATACGCTTACTTCAGAGGAGGAAGCGAATCTTGCGCTACGGATCAGAGAGGGTGACCAGAGTGCACTGAATGAGCTAACCGAAGCAAACCTCAGATTCGTCGTGTCAATAGCAAAGCAGTATGCGAATCAGGGAGTCGCTCTCGAGGATCTTATTAATGAGGGTAACGTTGGCCTTATCAGAGCAGCTAAGGGTTTTGATGAAACCAAGGGCTGTCGTTTTATTACATATGCTGTATGGTGGATTAGACAGGCCATTCTTCAGGCACTCGCAGAGCAGTCGAGGATTGTTCGTCTTCCGTTGAACCGTGTTGGAGAGCTATACAAGATGGGTAGAGCAACAAGGGAGCTGGGGCATTCTCTCGGAAGAGACCCATCCACTGTTGAAATTGCCGGTGAACTTGATGTTTCCCGAGAGGAAGTAGAGGGTATGATGTCTATTCATAGTACTCATCTTTCTCTTGATAGCCCTGTTTATGAGGGCAGCGATAAAACATTCCAGGAGATGATAGCAGCTGAAGGGGGAGTTACTCCCAATGAAGCTGTTCTTGTTGATGCTCTAAAAACCAGCGTAGATGATATGCTCAGTATTCTTGATCATCGCGAAAGAACCATTATTCAGCTTTTCTTCGGCATTCAGACAGACAGACGTCACACACTGGCAGAAATCGGCAGAACCATGGGTATCAGCCGTGAAAGAGTCAGGCAGCTGAAGAACAGAGCCATTGCTAAACTTCATGAGTGCAGCGACAGCACAACTCTGCTTCATTTTTTGAAATAGAGCGGATAATATATGTTCAGGGGTTCTTTGAACTGGGTTCCGGACAATCCCTCAAGCGGGCGCAGACACATAGTTATGAATCCGGTAAAAGCCGGTTGGTCTGTGCTTATCGCTGTGGGAGTAATTTGTGTATTCATGGCTCTCGGCTTTGCTCTTGGTAAAGGAGTGTCCGGGAACAACAGCCTCAGCGCTGATCAGGAATATCTTACCCTTCAGGGCGAGCTTATTCAGTTGAATACAAAAGTTGAAAATGTTCAGAGCAGTCTGGAACAGGTTGCCCAACGCGAAGAACTTGCATTCATGGCTGCTGCCGATATGAACATTGATTTCTCAAATATGATAGATCAATTCTCTGATGAAAACACCGGCACCGACATTTTCCAATACATTGATGATATTGAACTTAGAGTGCTACTGTGCGAGCGGATCGCCTATGCCGAACAGATAGCCTACGATTCACTTGCAGTGCTTCTTGTCGATAAGGCTAATGAGCTTAAACATACCCCCTCGATTTGGCCGGTTAACGGCATCTTCGTTAGTGACTTCGGAGCTAGAGTTGATCCTTTCACCGGAGCAGTAAGATATCACAAGGGAATAGATATTTCAGCGAACACCGGAACATCTATATTAGCTCCAGCAGATGGAACTGTTATTTTTTGCGGATGGAGCGGTGGCTGGGGGCTGAATCTTGTTGTCAAGCATTCGGAAACCATATCAACAAGGTATGCTCATTGCTCTGCAATAGATGTTGCCGTGGGGCAGTCTGTGCAGAGGGGAGACCTTGTTGCAAGAGTCGGTTCTACAGGAAGATCAGTTGGTCCCCATGTACATTACGAAGTACTCAGAAATGGTATTCAGATTGATCCCGAAGACTTCATAATCAGGGCGGGACCTACTGAAGCTGCCTTCTAAGGCGCGTTTTATCGTGGAGGTCGCATGAGCACCAGAGATTTATGGAACAGTTATGCCCGTTATTTTAATGCAGAAGAATGTATCGTCTTTCCTGCTGATGAACCCGAATTGGAATTCTACAGAAGAATAAGAGAAGAATTCGATGGCGCCTGCCTGGAAATAGGAGCAGGATCGGGGAGACTTGCAGCTTCATTAAAGAGTAAATCAGTAACAATAGCTCTCGAGCCCAGTGATTCCATGCTCGGCGGCTGGTCTGCTGAGGACCGCAGGGATGCAGTTAGAATTCAGGGCACCGGTGAACAGATGCCCTTCAAATCAGACCATTTCCAGTTTGTTTGTTTTCCTTACAACGGACTTCAGTGTGTGCCGGAAGAAAACATTCGACTCGGAATTCTGAAGGAAGCTTTTAGGGTAATAGCCCCAGGTGGGTTTTTTCTGCTTGAGGTGAGTCCTGTATTTGACAGGAGAGAGTCGGAGCAACTCACAGAGAGATACTGCGCAGATATGCCGGATGGCTCCCGCCTGATTTTAAGGGAAAGAGTGGTACGACGACGGAATCCGGATTCAATTAAATACCATATGTTCTACACTACAGTGAAACACGACGGCGAAACTACCGAGGAAATTATCCTTGACCTCTTCGTAACCAATCGTGATGAGGTAATCGGTCTTCTAAAAGATGCAGGTTTTTGTAGTGTTATTGAATGGGGGAACTACGACAGAAGTCCATACGATGATGAGTTATCACCGAGGCTACTCGCTCTTGCAATAAAGGGGTTATAAAATGCTTTCGTTCTTTCTTATCCTTTTATCATTAACATCTTCCGGAGAAATGACTGACCCAAGATACCCTACTCTATCTCCTGATGGATCTGAGGTAGTCTTTTGCTGGAGAGGTAAGCTTTGGAAAACCCCCCTTACAGGTGGCACCTCCAGGTGTCTTACTCCGGGCGAAGGCGATATTACCAATCCTGCTTTCAGTGAAGACGGTGAGTGGATTGCCTTTACTAATGATGTTACAGGTGGTGGGGATGTTTACTTGATGCCTGCTGAGGGTGGAGTCTCCAGACGTTTAACATATCACGGCGGAAGCGATGATGTTCTTGGATGGAATGGCGATAATATTCTTTTTTCTTCCTCCAGAGAGGGCGGAAACAACTGGGTTTGGAGGGTGTCTGCAGATGCTTTTACCCCAGCTTTGGAGCTTGCCGTTTCAGTCAATAATATTGTTTCCACTCCCAATAGCGGATATGTAATTGAACGAGGTGTTACCCCCTGGTGGAGAAAACACTACAATGGAAGTGCATCCAGTTCCCTGTGGGCTGTCGAATCGGGAGACTATACACCCCTTGCACAATTGAATTCGGATCAGCGGTGGCCGCTTGCAGACGCTGATGGCAACATAATTTTTGTTATGGAAGATGAAACAGGCCAGGACAGGTTCTTCGACACGAATGGAGACCCTCTGTCAGAACCAGTTCCCGGTGGAATCACATTTCCTGCGATCAGTTCAGACGGTTCCATTGTTGTCTTTGAGTCGGGGGGCAGGCTTGTCCGCACTTCTTTACCCGATATGGTTTTAGAGGATATCTATCTTGCTGACAATGTCGACCTTCCCTTTCCTATGGAAGTGCTTTCATTTGCTGGTGTTTACACATCAGATTTCGCCGTTGCCAGTGATGCTTCGTTCATTGTTATGGAAGCAGAGGGCGAAATTTATGCTGCAACCTTAACGGATGGTGAACTTGATGACGCCGTCAGGGTTACTTCGACCAATGCACTTGAAAGTCGCCCGAGGATAAGCCCTGATAACTCCATGATCCTTTTCCAGAGGGAAGACCAGGGGAAAGTTACAATTGTTCTCGGTTTCATTGAGATAGTTGATGGCGATCCCATTCGGATCAGCCTCGACGAACAGAATACCGGTAGTGATGTATCCCGCAATGCAGAGTGGGCACCTTCCGGTGATTTTTCTTTCCTGGACAGTGAAGGATATCTCTACTCAATGGATGTCCTCAGTGGCAGATCAAAAAAAATCTGTGAAACAGGCAGAATTCTACACCATTCATGGTCACCTGACTCAAGATGGATAGCATTCAGTTCAACTGTTGAAGCTCACCGTGAGGATGTCTTTGTTGTATCAGCACAAGGTGGAGAGGCTGTTAATGTTAGTCGTCACCCCAACGATGATTTCCAACCTCTGTGGCCTTCGGACGGAAGACGATTGATCTGGGCCAGCAGAACAGATGATGGCGATTATTCAATCGTGCAGGCGTGGTTTAGCCCTGAAGATTGGGAAGCCGGCAGAGATGAAAAGGATGAATTGCTTGATATTCCTCTGGATGTAGTCACAGCAAACTCAGATGATCTTTACATGCGTACAGAAGAGCTCTGTCATGTTTCGGGCTACTACAATTTTTTCGGAATCACTCCTGACGGAAGGAAAATTTACTATCCTTCCACAGATACTTCGGGAAGCATGGATCTTTACTCTGTAGACTGGGATGGTGAGAACCTTACCAGAGAGAGCAACGGAGGTTATTCTCCTGAAAGAATACAACCTACCGATACAGAAGTTGCCGGTGCTGTTTATTACCTTAGTTATGGGTCTTCAATAAGGAATACAGACAGTGATCTACTTGTTTGGAGTGCACCGTACTCAAAGAACAGAGAAGAAATGCAGAGACAGAAGTTTGTTTCAGCATGGAGACAGCTCAGAGATAGCTTCTATGACAGCAATATGCATGGTGTTGACTGGGATGAAATGCGTAGGAAATACGAAGAGAGGGCAGCGGTGTCTCTGGTTAACGCAGATTTTAACAATGTTGTCCGAAGAATGCTTGGAGAACTTTCAGCATCACATCTCGGAATTTATGGTCCGTGGACATATACCCGAACAGCTTACACCGGTGAGACAGGAATTTTCATTAGTCATTCCTGGAGAGGAGCAGGAGTTCAGATAGACAGCATTCTTCCCATGTCACCTGCTTACCTTTCTGGATTTCTTCCCGGTGACCTCGTTACAGAGATTGACGGTCAGCTGGTGGGGCACAACCACAATTTCTATGCTCCCCTCAGAAACACAGCGGATCGAGAGATAGAAATAAATATTGAACGTGACGGGGAACCTTTAAGCGTTATGCTAACTCCTATTTCACAGTGGGAGATCTGGAACCTTGGGTATGATGAATGGATTGCAGCCAGTAGAAGGAGAGTTTCTGAACTTTCGAACGATCGCGTTGGCTATCTTCACGTTCCTTCTATGGACCAGACTTCTGTAGGAGATTTCAGAAGAGACCTGTACGCCGAAGGACTCGGTAGAGATGCGATGATTATTGATGTACGGGGTAATGGAGGCGGTTCCACGCACGATCAGATTCTTTCCAGCCTTGGTGGAACACCTTATGCAATGAGTCGAGATAGAAGCGGAACTGCTACAGTTGAACCCCTTGGTGTTTGGAAAAAACCACTGGTTCTTCTCATCAATGAAACTTGCTACTCAGATGCTGAGATTTTCCCGGCTGCATGGAAGGAATTGGAACTTGGACCTGTTGTCGGCAATGCTACTTTCGGAGCGGTTATAGGCACAGTAGACATCGAGCTCGCTGACGGAACAGGATTCAGACTACCCGGAACTGGCTGGTATACAATCGAAGGTGACAATCTTGAGAACAACGGTGTAACACCTGATATACTGGTTTTAGAAATGCCGGAAGATGCTGGTCTCGGCATAGATAGACAACTTGATGCTGCAATTCAATCTGCAGTTGATCAGATTTAGGGGTAGCAATTTAATAAACGGCGTCTTATTTTCCTTATGCCGCCGGTAGGTTCCGGTAGCAGTAGTTTACTTTTTTTCAGGAGGATTACCGAATGAGGAGAACAGTAGTAACAATGCCCGGTGATGGAATTGGCGAGCCAGTTCTGAAAGAAACTTTGAGGGTATTGGATGCGGTTGGTTTCGAGGCCGATTATGTTCATGCAGATATTGGTTGGGAATTCTGGAAGAAAGAGGGCAATCCTCTTCCACAAAGAACTATTGATCTTCTTGCAGAGCATAAGATCGCTCTTTTTGGAGCCATCACATCTAAACCAAAGGATAAGGCCCTTGCAGACCTTGATCCTTCTCTCCGCGACAAGGGACTTGTTTACTTTAGCCCCATCGTGGCCATGCGTCAGCATTTCAATCTGGACATCTGTACCCGTCCATGCAAAGCATTTGCCGGTAACCCTCTGAATTTCATCAGAAGAGGTGCTGGAAATACTGTTGAAGAGCCACCTGTGGATGCGGTTATTTTCCGTCAGAATACAGAAGGTTTGTACGGTGGAGTCGAGTGGACAAATCCTCCAGATGTTGTATACAATGCTCTCAACACACATGTTAAATTCTCAAAGAACTTTGGTGATGTGCCTAGAGAAGATCTTGCTATCTCTACAAGAATATTCTCAAGAAATGCTTGCCAGAGAATACTCAGAGCTGCTTTTGATTACGCTAAGAAATTTGGATACAAGAGTGTTACCATCTGCGAGAAACCCAATGTTATCCGCGAAACAAGCGGCATGATGCGTGAAGAGGGTCGCAAGATGGTTAAGGAATACGATGGTATTGATCTCTGGGAGACCAACATTGACGCGCAGATGATGTGGCTTACAAAGAACCCTGAAGACTACGGTGTATTAGTAAGTGGAAATATGTTCGGCGACATTGTCAGTGACGGTTTTGCCGGTCTTGTCGGCGGTCTCGGCTTTGCTTGCAGTGCAAACATCGGCGATGAAGTCGCTGTATTTGAGCCTACACACGGATCAGCACCCAAGTATGCTGATTACGAAGTGTCAATCGTTAATCCAATTGCCATGATAATGAGTGCCTGCATGATGCTTGATCATATCGGAGAGATTGATATGGCAGCAAAGATTCGCAACGCTGTTGAAACGGTTATCAGCGAGGGCAAGGTTCAGACATACGATATGAAGAAGATGCGTGGAACTCCTGATGTTATCAACAACGGCGCGGCAACTACTTCTCAGATGACAGATGCTGTTATCGAAGCAATGGGCAGGTAGAACAATGAAAGCAGCGATGGAAAGACTTTTTGCTGTTCAACTGGCAAAAATTTCTGATGCAGACCTCAGGAATAAAGTCGTGAACGTGTGGGCAACTGCTGCAGAGGAAGGTGGCTGGACTATTGAACAGCTATCCGAAATCCCCTTCACCTTGCTTACGGAGACTCATGGTGTGAACCTTATTCAGCATACAATTGCTGTAACTGAGGGTGCAATCGGTCTTGCCGGGGCAATTGAGGGTACCTATACACCTCCATTCAGTGTTAACATGGACTGGCTGGTTGCAGGCGGTCTTCTTCACGATGTGGGCAAACTGCTCGAAATAGAGTACGTCGACGGGAATCATCAGAAGAGCTACAGCGGTAAGTGCGCAAGGCATCCGATCTCCGGTGCTATCCTCGCAGCAAAAGCCGGTCTTCCTGAAGAAATAGTCAACATTATAGGATGTCATGCAAAAGAAGGTGACGGCCGGCCACAGCGCGTTGAAACCGTGCTTGTTCACCAAGCCGACTTTGCCACATTCAACCCGATGGTAATGTTATCAAAGGGGTTGCTTATCGTCTGATAACCCAGCAGAACAGTCGGAATTTATCTGACTGATTCGGAACCATTGACTCGGTAGGGGTTTGCCTTTAGAGTAAGGCAAACCCCGAGCTTATATATATACAAGGAGGTAACTATGATCAGGGTTATTGGGATCTTATTGATTTTATCTGTATCTGCATTTGCAGGAGTAGTTTACAGGGCTGTACAGCCTGTGGACGCAGCTCAGTATCTTGGTACAGATGGTGGACCTGCGGTAGAGTTCAATCTCACTGCACTTGAAACTGTTGAGGGTACTGTTGCCGGTTACGGCAGTGGAGTTACTTTCCGTATTCCCGGCGGAGGCTATGGCGCTGAAGTTGGAACTCCTGATGTTCCATGCATCAGAAGAATGGTCCAGATTCCAAATACAGGCGACATTACTATTGAGATTATCAGTTCAGAATCATCCGTTCTTGGCAACTACAATGTTCTTCCTACTCAGCCATTCATGGATAGAAACGGAAATGTTGCTCCCCTGAGAGTTAACGAAGATGTTTATTCATCCTCAGCTGGATATCCTTCATCTCCTGTTGTTATCGAAAGCATTTCTATTCTTAGAGATATTCGTGTAGCGTGGGTAAGATTCAATCCAGTATCAGTTAATCCTGTTACAGGTGAAACTGTTATCACTACAAACGTTTCAGTAAGACTCGTAAGCGGCTCCGAAGAGGGCGAAAACGAGCTTTTCAGATCATCTAACGGTACAACCAGAAGTTACCAGGCCATCTACAAAGATGTTCTCGGTCTTCAGCTTACAGATGCACTCGTTGATGGTTCTTATCTTGTTATCGGACCCGAGGAAGCAATAGCTCTTGCAAGTGATCTTATTCAGTGGAAACGCGAAAAGGGTTACGAGGTTCATGTTGCTACCACTGAAACAATTGGTACAACATCTTCAGCTATCGATTCCTACATTGAAGATGCCTTTAATACCTGGACAAATCCTCCAGAGTACTGCCTTCTTCTTGGTGATGAAGCTGCAGTACCGGTTTACTGGGTAGGATCAATCGCTGCTGATAACCAGTACGGTGTTATCGGATCAGGTGTTGACCCCAGTATTCACGTTGCCAGACTCTGTTCCGACACTGGCAGTCTTGCTTACTCATCATGGAAAGTATGGGCATACGAAACTGACCCATACGAACCTTCTGCCAGCTGGTTCCAGTATGCTGTCAGCATTGGTTCGACAGATTTCCAGGATCCTATGATGTCTTTCAGGTTCAAAGAGGTCATGGCAAATGACGGTAATATGGATGTAATGCTTTATTGCAACAGCGGAGCTTACGGTGGCATTGCCCCTTCAGTGGCAAACCTCTCTGAAAAATTCAACCTCGGAACTTCCCTTGTAAGTTACATTGGACATGGAGCAATTACCCAGTGGGTTACAACAGGTTTTAACAATTCCGATGTTGCTGCTCTGACGAATGGAAGAATGCTTCCATGGATCAGCTCTATTGCCTGTAATAACTCAGAATTCGGTGGTGGAACCACCTGTTTCGGAGAAGCATGGCTTAACTCCGGTACAATTGCTGAGCCCAAAGGAGCAATCGGTTTCATGGGCGCTTCTGTCTCAAGCCCTGTAGGCCCAACTGATTCTCTCGCAATGTATCAGTTCAAGGGTTACTTCCAGGAAGAAATGTACCACATGGGTGCAGCTTTCGACTATGGAAAAATTAAAGCATATGAGTACACCGGTAGTGTTACCAACAGCAATATGCATCTTATCTTCGGTGAGCCTGAGCATGATATCTTCACTACCACAGGACCCATTGTGCACCTCACCGCAGACTATGATGACCAGGTTTCTGTGGGTAACTTCACAGTAAATGTTTCAGCCGCAACAGACGCTTCTGTTGAGGGAGCAATGGTCGGTCTCTGCCAGGGAGAGGTTACTCTCGGTAGCGGCTACACAGATGCTTCTGGTTCTGTTACAATCAATGTGGAAAGTGTTCCAAGTGGTGATGATGTAACAGTAACTGTTACTGCACACAATCTCTATCCTCTCCAGGCAACTGTTCCTGCATGGCAGACAGGTGTCGAACAGGAGGAGGGTGGCGTTGTAACCGGTATCAGTCTTAACATCGGTACTCCTATTACAGGAACTGCTGCTGTTAACTTTACAGTACCATCCACTGGTCACACAAATCTTAGTGTATTCGATATGAATGGTCGAGTTGTGGAAACACTTGTTAACAACGAAGTTGCTGCAGGAAACCACAGTCTTAACTGGGGAGCAAATACCGCAGGCGGTATCTATTTCCTCAGATTGACAACTCCGGACCAGAGTATCGTAAAGAACTGCGTAGTTCTGCCCTAGATAGTATAAATTTCACAAGAGGGGGTCAGGTAATCCTGACCCCCTCTCAGTAATTGACATTTATGGTGTGATTCACTAGATTTCGACAACTTGCACATATGTGCGATTAACAGCAGATGGCAGATTTGTAAAGCTGATGCTGCCATCATAGAACTGCACTTGCAGAAGGAGATGAAATGAGCAGATTCACAGGATCGAGACTTAAAAAGGTAAGATCACTTGGAACCGAGCTTCCAGGTCTTGTCCGTAAAGAGCCCAAGTCAGCAAACAGCCCCGGTGAGCAGGGTGTTATGCGTCGTCGTAGAAGAGTTTCAACTTTCCGTCTCCAGCTGCAGGAGAAGCAGAAGATTCGCTTCAACTATGGCCTTACCGAGAAAACCCTTCGTCGTTACTATTCAGATGCATGCAGTCTGAAGGGTGAAACTGGTGTTAACCTTCTTCAGCTTATCGAGAGCAGACTTGATAACGTTGTTGCAAGAGGTGGTTTTGCTCCAACAATTCCAGCAGCAAGACAGCTTGTTAATCATGGTCACATTCTGGTTAACGGTAAGAAAGTAACAATCGCCAGTTTCAGAATCAAAATAGGTGATGTCGTGAGCTTGAGAGAGAAGAGCAGAGATCTCAAAGTTATCACAGAGCACATTACATCCGGTTCCGGTATCGGCGTTCCAAGTTTCCTTGAAGCTGATCCCAAGAACAGAAAAATTACAGTAAAAACCCTTCCTGCACGCGAAGATGTTCCTATCGAGGTATCCGAGCGAGCTGTTGTTGAGTTTTACTCGAAATAAACGTTTCAGTTATTTAATAGAGTCCGGGGTTAACCCGGGCTCTTTTTTTTGTTATACTTTGCTGCTTGGTTTAATTTATTCCTAATTTAAGGAGGATAGTAATGAGATACCTGTTGATAATTGCTCTTTTGACAATCGCTGTAGGAACTGCTTCGGCGCAGGAGGCTGCGGGAAACACTTCTGAAACAACCTGCGCTCCAATTGAGCAATCTCCGGATGGAAGAGATCTCGGGAGTATAAGAGTTAAGGTGAATGAGATAAAAACAGTTGTTCAGACAGATTACGAAGTTCTTCTTGCTACAAACCCAGAGGCTGAAGGCACCGTCACCCTGAGTTTCGCAATAGCTCCAGAAGGCACTGTCACTGATGCTGAAGTTGAGTGCACGGAAGATCTGGTTAGCCTACAGGCCGACATTCTCATGGCTGTTGAAGAACTCGAATTCGAACCCTCTTCTGAACAGACAGAGAACATTCCAGTAACTGTTCCTTTTACACTCACACCACCACAGTAAAAGCAGTTATCCTGACCCGCTCAGTTAATGTAGCTATCAAGACGATTGGTCGAGGATACATTCATTGATTTAAAGAGCAGGAAGGGACTGTTTCTGACGGTAGTTATCTGAGAAGGCTGAAGCGAGTTCTCACCGATTCTTTCAGAGAATTCGCCAGCCCCCATAATGCAAGAGATATCATCAGCTACTTCCGGGTCATCAACTGTGTGGATAAGACCCAGACAGTGACCTATTTCATGCGCTAGTGCAAATGCTTCCTGATCTCTGTTCTCGCTACCGGAAGCCCCCTCTGCAGCTGCTACAAAGCAGATTGAACCCGACTGCATGCCCAAACCCCTAGGACCCGGTACACCGTTGATTGCATTCACAAGAATAAGACTGATCCTGGGCACTCCTGATCCCCACAACCCCCTTTCGATACCTTCAATAACAATGCTGTCCACATCAACAGAACCATCTCTCACAGCCGAGCAGTCAAAGTATCTTTCTGCTAGCCAGACCAGCTCAACATCTGCCTGGGCATATACTGCTTCAACTCTATCTCTGTGCAGTCTGCTCATCGCAGCGTTAGTACCGGAATCAGACCTGCATATCACAGGTTCTATCAAGAGGTATGCTAGTTCCGGTTCTTCAACAATATTTGCTGAAGCTTGAGCCACTTGAAGGGGGAGAAGAAGAACTAAAAACAGAACACATGATGAAACAACTAAAGAAGACATTTTTACTCCCATTCTATTCCTAACCTGCTGTTTGTTCTCAATGAGTCTCATGAACTTCTCTAGCATAATGAAAATGAAAAGTAGCCCTTCTCAGAAGTGAATGCGTTTGCTTCCTCGCTGTGAATAAATGATAGTATGCTTTGCTTTCTTTAAGGGGGGAATGATTCAATGCGGAAGCTCATATTTACTTTAGTCATCTTTCTTAGCTGTTCAAGTAATACCCAAAACTCTGCTGAAACAGGGTTAACTGTACTTGTAAGCGTAGTTCCCCAGGAATACTTTGTAGAGAAAATAGCCGGTGATCTGGTTAACATCGCGGTGTTGATCCCCCCGGGTGCCAGTCCTGCGGCTTATGAGATATCACCCCGTGATATGAGGATTGTAAGCGAGGCAGATGTCTGGTTCACTATCGGTCTCCAGCGGGAGAGCAGCTGGATGGAAGACTTTTCTTCTCTGAATGACCATCTACTGATAATAGATACAGCAGCAAACATTCAACGTCTTCCAATTGACAGATACGGTGTTCATGAAGAACACTCGGATCACGATCATGACCATGATCATTCCGGCCTTGATCCTCACATCTGGCTTTCACCGGCGCTTGTTGCCGTTCAGGCTTCGGAGATATGCAATACTCTTTCTGAAATTGATCCTGAGAACAGTGCAGTTTACAGAGAGAATCTTTTAGCACTCGAGGAAGAAATCAGCTTGTTGCAGACCAGTATTCACGAGCTAATAGATCCATACTCCGGCAGCGGTTTCATAGTCTTTCACCCTTCATGGGGCTACTTTGCAGATGAATTCGATCTTGTTCAGGTTCCGATAGAAGTCATGGGGAATGAACCCTCTCCTTCAGAGATGGCTGCACTGGTTGATTACGGGAACAGCAATTCTGTAAGGGCAATATTTGCCGCTCCTCAGTTCAGTGAATCCTCAGCAGCAACAATTGCAGGGGAGATCAATGCTTCCGTCATATTGATCGACCCCCTTTCCGGAAACTGGAGTGAGAACCTTCTATTCGTAGCCACTCGGCTTGCCTCTGTACTGGAGCAATAATGAATCTCATCAGTCTCGAGAACGTCACCGCAGGGTACAACCGTGAGCATCCGACAATTAAGAATGTTTCACTCGATGTAGGAGAGAACGACTTTCTGGCTGTTATAGGACCGAATGGTGGAGGGAAAACAACTCTTATTAAGGTTATTCTCGGGTTGATAACCCCATTTTCCGGTACGGTGGAGCTGTTTGGTGAGCCCCCGGTTCGTTCGAGAAAAAAAGTCGGATATGTTCCACAGATTGTTCCTTCAAGAACTTTTCCTGTTTCCGTTCTTGATGTTGTTCTTATGGGCAGGCTTTCCTCCACAAAGAAATTTGGAAGGTACAGCCATACAGACAGGGAAGCAGCCATTGATAAACTTGAAAAGCTTGGAGTCGATCACCTTGCATCAAAGAGAATGGATCAGCTTTCAGGAGGGCAGAAGCAGAGGGTTCTTATTGCAAGAGCACTTGCAGGTGAACCTCGTCTTCTGCTTCTTGATGAACCGGTTGCAAGTGTGGATTCTGAAACTCAGCAAAACTTTTACAACCTGCTTGCAGAACTTAACGAGCACCTTTCAGTAGTTCTGGTAACTCATGATGTGGGAGCAGTTTCTTCTCATGTTAAGAGTATAGCTTGCATAAATACAAAACTTGTTAGCCATGGGGAAACCATTTCTCAGCATGATGTGGAGAAAGCATACGGATGCCCATTCGAGCTGATTGCTCACGGGGTTCCTCACCGGGTGATAGGAATAAGGGGGGACACAAGCCATGAGTGAGATGTTAAGTTACTCATTTATGCAGAATGCCTTTATTCTTACGGTTCTTGCTTCCATTGCTTGCGGAATTGTTGGAAGCCTTATCACAGTTAACAGAATGTCTTCATTCACTGGAAGCATTGCACACGCTTCTTTCGGTGGGCTCGGGCTGGCATACCTTGTTGGAATTCATCCAATGATTGGAGCCACTATTTTTGCTCTGGCTTCTGCCCTCGGGATAGGGGCTCTTTCTGAGAAAAACAAGCTTGGTTCAGATACTGCAATGGCAGCTCTCTGGGCTACCGGAATGGCAGCAGGTCTTGTTTTTATCAAGCTTTCCGGAAGCTATTCATCTGATCTTATGAGCTGGCTTTTCGGTAGTCTGATGGCAGTTTCCAGCCTGGATATTACCCTGACAGCTGCTCTGGATGTACTGGTAGTTACCTCTGTGTTGTTACTGTATAAGGAATTCCTGGGAATCTCTTATGACCTAGAGTTCGCAAGAATTCAGGGAGTTTCCGTCAGATTTGTAAGAGGACTGTTCTTTGTTATGGCAGCTCTTACAACAATTGTTCTGATGAAAGTAACCGGACTCATCATGGTTATTGCACTCCTCACTATTCCAGCAGCAGTAGCAGAGCGGTTCAGCAGTTCTCTTTCAAGAATGATGATACTTGCTTCTCTTCTGAGTCTTGTGTTCAGCATTATCGGTCTAACCCTCTCCTGGTGGTTTGATCTTCCCTCCGGCCCTGTGATTATTCTTGTTGCCTCGGCTGTGTATTTTGTCTCTCTTTGCTTAAAAAAACCAAGTTAATTCTCGAGAGACTCTATTCTTTACCTGGACTATGTATTATTATTCATGAAACGGGTCAGGAAAATTTCCTGACCACCCCCGGTAACTGAAGGGAGAGCTTGTATGATCCAATTTGTGATCAGCATAAGAACCTGACAGGTACCGTTGGAGTTCAGTCTGAACTCCACTCCGCCGGGGGTTCCGAACAAAGTTTCCCTGCTTTTCTAAAGTCCCCCCGGCGGTTCATTTCAGTAGCATTTAGCTATTGGGGCCACGGGAGGGTGTGTTATGAAGAAGACGGGGATGAAACTCAGTGATGTACAGGAAGTTTACAGCGGGTTTGAGGGCGCTCTGTGGGAACTCATTATGGGCGAACAGATCCATATCGGGGGTTTTGCTAGCTCAAAGGCCCTGGGAGACTCCGCAGGCTGGAAAAAAGATGAAGAAGTTCTTGATCTCTGCAGCGCTGTAGGCGGCGGAGTTCGCTTTCTTACAAGAGTTTATGATGTTAAAGCATATGGTGTCGACGCTACACCTCATATGGTTAACAGATCTATAGAACGGATAAAAGCCGAGGGGTTTGCCGATAGAATTGAGATTAAACTCGGTGATGTAACAGATATTCCTTACCCTGATGCAAAATTTGACGGAGTTTGGGGCGAGGACACCTGGTGCTATGTCGAGGACAAGGCAAAACTCATAGAGGAAGCAGCAAGAGTTCTCAAACCGGGCGGCAAGATTGCCTTTACAGACTGGCTTGTTGGACCTGCCGGGATGACTGAAGAGGATTCAGCCAGAATCTGTACAACAATGAAATTCCCGGATATGCTTAATCTCCAGGAATACTCAGAGCTTCTGGAGAAAAACGGATTTGAGGTTGTTGAGTCGGCAGATCTGACCGATACGATGGCTGAGCATATAGAGAATTACCTTGGACAGCTTGCAGGACAGAGGCATTTTGATGCAATGCAACTTCTAGGCTGGAACTACGATGTTTTCAATTTCCTGGGTGCAGAGTTCGGTTTCATGCTTGAAAAAGCCAAGTCAGGCGAATTCGGTCGCGGCCGCCTCGTCGCTGTTAAGAAATAAATGGAAGAGCTGTCCATAAGAGCCAAAGCGCTCTACGAAGAAGAGCTCGCAGCTCTTAGCGCTTTTAGAGCTTCAGGAAATAAAACAGCTGCTCTTGTGTGCAGAACTTTTCCGTCAGCTGTTCTGGCCGGTCTTGGTTTAAGACCGGTCAGGCTGCCGTTTTCTGTTTCCACAAGCAACAACGCAGCTGTCAAATCTCTTGTAAGACAGGATGTCTGCCCGTTGGTTCTCGAATTGCTGCAGACTGTTCAATCGGATTGTGCTGATGTAATCATAGGAATGCATTCCTGTGATACCACCCGGCGTTTCTTTCAGGAGAGCGACAGATTCACTTCACTCCCTGTCCATCAAATTCAACTTCCCGCAACACTCGGTGATGCTTCACTCGGATTCTTCAATTCGCAGGTTTATAGAGTTTGCAAAGATCTTATTCTGGGTGGTTTTTCAGAGGGGTATGATTCCAGTGTTGCCGAAGAGTGGTATAGAAGCAGAATGGAGACAGCCGGGTATCTCCGGTCAGTAGTGAAGACTATTCCTCCGGTTGCACTACAGTACATTCTGCATCTCTTTCGGATTGCAGATCCCACAACATTGAGGGCAAAGATAGAGAAGCTTCTTGCTGCACCGGTCAAGGAGTTCAAACCCGATTTTACTCTTCTGCTTTCAGGCAGCCCTGTTACTCCGGGCGATGACTCTGTGGCAGAAACTGTAGAGGAGATGGGTGGTGCTCTCATTCCGGTTAACTGCACCGGATTTCAGATGTTTCCAGAGAAGAAAGAGGATGATTTCTCAATTTCATCAATCTCGACTTCCTATTTCAGTTCCATGAAGTGTGTCAGATGCAGACCAAATGAGAGAACTTTTGAACACCTTATTGATGAGCTCTCAAATACCGGGGCAAGTGGTCTTATTGTGAAGAGCCTCGTTTTTTGTGATCTCTGGTTTACAGAGAAAGTCAGACTTAAAGAAAGAATGCCTGCTCCTGTGATGGTTGTGGATACAGGATTTTCAAGTGGTGAATCGGAAAGAACTGCTGTGCGCGTCGAAGCCTTTATTCAATCCCTGGAGATAAATGGAGATGGATGCAGATGACTGATCCCGTAAAGAAACTTACAATTGCAGAGTGGGATGAGAGGATAAAAACAGTTCCCGAGGAATTTCGCAATAAGTGCCGTTCCCTCAGAAACCTTGTCCCAGGTGGTGTTCCGTATCTGTTTAGCCCTTATGAGTACTCATGCAGGGGAGATACCCTCCTGCGAAGATTAAAATATGACAGTAGTTTTGCTTCATTACGATTATGGGCCTTTCTTTTCAGTGAGAAAGACCGGTTGTTTCTTGCCAGGGAAAAAGGTGAGAAAATCATTACCCTCATGAAAGATCTCGGGCAGACTGCTGTGATTTCCTATGCTTTTCCGGGGCAGTTATCTTTTTATGCTGATGAGTT
Organism: Candidatus Fermentibacteraceae bacterium; assembly: GCA_016744855.1. Classification (GTDB taxonomy): domain Bacteria; phylum Fermentibacterota; class Fermentibacteria; order Fermentibacterales; family JCC-6; genus Sabulitectum. The sequence goes on from JADGDO010000004.1 coordinate 162,970, forward strand.
GTGGTGGGCTCCCTGTTTTTCAGAGGAAACATACCTTCTTGATGAGGCAGCTAAGCTTGGAGCTACGGAGGAGCTTTGTTACGTGCGCGCCGCTTTAGGCGCAATGGTCACTCAGGATTATTTTCCACCCCCGGATCTTTGCATTGCCGGAGTCGGAGGATGCTGTGATGACTTCAGTGCAGTCATGCAGCTTATTGAAGGTCTGGGAATGGATGTACATTGGTGGGAGATGGTTAGCAGAAGGACCGTACCATTGTTCCCTACTTCAGAGAACTTTAGCGAAACTCCCTTCGGCAAGGTGGAGTATCAGACAGTTGCCGTTGACTTTCTAAGAGAGCAGTTCCTCGGAATTGTGGAAAGACTGGAAAAACTCACCGGAATCAGCTGTAGCGGTGAAATGCTGCAAGACAGCGTAACGATGTTTAATCGGCTTCGTGAGATGGCAGCAAGATTGCGGGACCTGGTTTATACTGCCGAGAGGCCCCCTTTGCCGGGTCTCGAAATGTATCTTGCAGAGTTCATCACAATCCACACCTGTAGTGAACCTGTAGAGTGTTTTGAGGTAATGCAGGGGCTTCTGGATACAGTGGAGGGAAGACTGGCCAGAGATGAATCTCCTCTTGAAAGCGAGCATCCCTATAGAGTCTACTGGATGTATCCTTCAACGGATGCTTCCCTGATCACTCTTCTGGAGGATATGGGTGGTTGTATTGCTGGAACAGACTATTTCATCAATCATTCTTTCCTGCCCCTCAGAACAAACACAGATCCTTTAACTGCAATTGCAGAGAACTGCATGGATGATCGGCTGGTCTGCAGTCCCACAGAGAGAGTTAAGCGCATTGCTGAAGATGTGAAAAAGTATCGTGCTGAGGGTGTTCTTATGTCCGGTATTTTTGGAGCCAGCCACTGTGCATGGGATGTTTCAGCTTTGCATGATCTGGTTCAGAAGGAACTCGATATTCCTGTTCTTGCTTTCGATGTACCCTACAGCCCCGGAAGGCTTAACGAACAGGTTGTTAGCAGGATGCAGAGCTTTATAGAGCTGATAAGATCGAGAAGAGTTTCAGAAGAGACGACCTCGGCAGTTATTCCTGCAGGTGTTGAAACAGGTGATGAATCCGTGCTGGATTATTTCAAAAATTCAATGTCGGTTGAGGTTGATGCTGTGAGAACCTTGAAGAGGCACGGTAAGGGGATAGTCGGTATCTACTGTGAGTATACACCCCGTGACCTGATTCTGGCTGCAAATGCCTATCCAGTATGCCTCTGTGGAGCAAACAGAAGAACTATCCCAACCGCGGAAACCGTTTTGCCGTCAAATCTTTGTCCGCTGATTAAATCAAGCTTCGGATACATACTGACAGGTAGATGCCCTTTTTTCATGGTTTCCGATCTGATTGTTGCCGAGACAACCTGTGACGGTAAGAAGAAAATGTATGAACTCATTGCTGATAAGAAGCCACAGCATATTCTCGAGCTTACCCAGAAGGTGAATGAGGAAGCTGCCTGGATACACTGGCTGAGTGAAGTCCGGAAGCTCAAGGTCAGACTCGAGGAGACTTTTGGTTTAGAGATAACAGACGAGAAGCTGAGAGATGCCATCGATATTATGAATAACGAAAGGGAGCTTCTTCGGAAAACACTTTATCTGGGTGCCGAGAAACCCTCAACAGTTACCGGAGTCGAACTGGCCAGGCTTCGCTACCGGGTCAGTGGTCTTGAGCAACACCAGCGAATGCTTGAAAATTTCATTAAGATGGCTGACGAGAGGAAATCTCTTGGAAATCTTCCTGAGATAAGCTGTGGGGCAAGGATAATTGTCTCCGGGTGCCCAATGGCTGAGGGAACTCTGAAGGTCATTGAACTTATTGAGGAAGCCGGAGCGGTTGTTGTCGCTCAGGAAACCTGCAGTGGCTTGAAACCTCTTCTTCCCGTTAAAGGACATCTCGAAGGAGATCCACTTGAGGCGATAGCAAGGAAGCACTTTAAAATCCCCTGCTCCTGTATGACACCCAATCAGGGCCGCCTTGATCTTATAGCAAAACTTGTCAAGGATTTTAAAGCAGACGGTGTTGTGGATCTTGTCTGGCAGGCATGCCATACATACAACATTGAAGCACATCAGGTGAGCAGTTTTGTCAGGGATGATCTCGGGTTATCTTACCTGAAGGTTGAAACAGATTACAGCAACAGTGACAGAGAAAGACTCTTGATAAGAATACAGACAATGCTGGAGATGATTTAATGTACTGTGGAGTAGACATTGGTTCGAGAAGTATTGAGGTTGTTTTATTTGATGGTGCTCAGGTTATTGAAACAGGCTTTGCCGACACGGGTCACAAGCCCAGTCACAACGCAAATATGCTCCTGGAACGCGTACTGAATAAGGCAGATGTTACCAGAGAGGAGATAAAGAGAACTGTTGCAACAGGCTATGGTAGAAACTACTTCTCCGGGGCAGACAGAACTCTTTCAGAAATCCTCTGCCACGCAGGAGGTATTGCGTACCTATTCCCCGATGCAAGAACGGTTATTGATATCGGAGGACAGGATTCAAAAATGATATCTCTTGATGCTTCCGGAAAGCCTGTGGATTTCAGTATGAATGACAGGTGTGCTGCTGGTACGGGCAAATTCATTGAGATGATTTCTGCTTCGCTTCAGGTTGAAATTAGTCAAATGCATGATGCTGTTAAGGATCATCATGAATCAGTAGAGATAAGCACCATGTGCGCTGTTTTTGCAGAGAGTGAGATGATAGGTCTTCTTCAGAGTGGAACTCCTATTCCCACGATTCTAAAAGGTGTATTCCGTTCCGTTGCAAAGAGAACACTTGGAATGGCAGGAAGAAACGGTATAGTTCCGAAGCTGGTTTTTACGGGTGGTGTCGCAATGAATCAGGGTGTTGTGGAAGCTATAAGAGAAGAAACCGGCCTTGATGTTTCAGTACCCGAAGACCCGAGAATTACCGGTGCGCTGGGAGCTGCAATAGTAGCTTCAAAATAGCAATACAAGCGCCTTTACCGCAACCTGCTTTTATGCTATCATTTGTTATAGAAACAGGGAGGTTGCTTTGAATTCGATGAAAGTTCTTATCATTGATGATGATGTTGATTCTCTCGCTATTGCAAAGCTCCGATTACGAAAAGATGGGTACATTATTCAATCTGCCTGCAATGGCTCTGAAGGACTTGAAAAGGCCAGAACAGATTCTCCTGACCTGATTCTTCTCGATGTTCAGATGCCTGGTAAGAGTGGTTTTGAAGTTTGTGAAGAACTGAAGTCGACCGCTGATTTGTGCAATATTCCTGTTATTTTTCTCTCTGCTGCCGATGATATAAGTGAAAAAGTCAAGGGCCTTGATCTCGGGGCTGTTGATTATGTCACAAAACCCTTTGACATCTTTGAGCTCCGAGCCCGTGTGAGAGCCGCCCTCCGCACCAAAAGGCTTCAGGATCTTCTTCTTATGTATGGAGAGGTCGATTCTCTTACAGAGATTTACAACAGAAGAGTTCTTATGGAACGTCTTCAGCAGGAGTGGGATCGTATTCAGCGAAAACCGGTTCCTCTTTCTTTCATCATGGTTGATATCGATAAATTTAAACTTGTTAATGACACTTATGGCCATCCCGTTGGTGACAAGGTTCTTGTTAGTGTTTCAAACATTCTCAGCCAATCAATCAGAAGCGGTGATATCGTTGGCCGTTACGGTGGTGAGGAATTCGGAATAGTAATGAATCATTCCACTGCTGCGGAAGCTGCGCTTGCGGCCAACAGATACAGAGTCGAGATAGAAAAAGCTCTATTTGTAGCCAAGAAGAAGGAATTCTCTGTTACAGCAAGCTTCGGCATTGCTGATTCAATCGGTCGAAAAAGCATTGATGAGTTAATTAAAGGAGCTGACGCAGCTCTTTACAGAGCAAAAGAAACCGGCCGAAACAAAGTCTGTATCGATACACTATAGAAATCCTCTCGCACTCGGAGTCTATTATGAAAACACTGATTCTGCTATCATCTTTCGTAGTTTTATCAGGATGCTCTGACCAGGCAGAACCACCCGGACAGATTTCCAGTGAGAGTACTGAGTTAGAAGTTCTTGTTGTTTCAGACACTATCGGTGTTGAACTTGGAGATTCGCTCTACATGTTTGGCGCAATCGAAACAATCACGTACGATGCTAATGGGAACATCGCTGTTCTGGATATGGTTAATTCCAATCTCAGGATTTTTTCTCCGGATGGGGAGCATCTGCGAACCATAGGCAGAAGGGGAAATGCTCCCGGCGAGTTTCAGCGACCAATGGGAATGGTTCTTCTTGGAAACAACATTCTCGCAGTAATGGATCCTCGAGGAGAAGGTTTAACTGGGATAGATTCAACCTACACCCAAATCGGTGTTCTTCTTGATATTCACAGTAATGTTCACTTGGGAATGTCTGCTTCAGGCTTGTCGGACATTGTAGCATTAAGGGTAGTTGAGAGTTCGCCTGACGATCCAGGGTTCCCGATTGTGATAGGCAGATACAGCATGTCCGCTGACCCTGATGTTGTATACTGGGTGAAGAACTATCCAATGGCTTCAGTCGAAGATCTCAAGGTAGCTATGCAGGATTTTTTTAATCTCTCGTGGACTGCAGACAGAAACAGCGGAGAGGTCTATATAGCACCTTATGAAAACAACAGATATCTTGTGTATCATTTCTCCGTGGAAGGTGATCTTCTTAACACCATAGAGCTTGATATACAGCAAGTACCCAGAACAGAAGAAGAGATTGCCGATGAAGCCGCGTATCTCAGGGCCCGGCTTACAGCTTTAAATGGAAGAGATATGGGCATTGATTTGGAGCCATACCCCACTCGTCGTTCGATTACAGGCCTGGGTGTTGCCAGCGATGGGAATCTCTGGGTGAGGAGAGGGACGGAAGATGAAGCACTTCTTGACCTCTGGACCCCGGAGGGAGAATTAGTTAAAAGCTATACCCTTCCCGGATCTTCACTTTCTTGGAATTTCACCTTTTGTTCTGAAGGAATACTGGCTTTCGATGAAAACCCCAAAGACTTTCAGAGGGTTTTTCTGGTTGAATCGCCGTCTGCTATGGAATAGAGATCTCTCAGAAGGCGTACTATCTCTGTAACACTTTTTAAAGGAGTAGAGATATGAAAAGCGCCTTACTATTACTAGCCCTTACAACACTAACCCTTGCCTCGGCCTCGTTTGAAACGGCAGTTAACAATGTTGCTGAAATGGTCTGGAACAACAAAGTTACCAGAGTTGCATCCAACTTCGGTCTGGATGTAGTTAATGTAACATGGGAAGATACAGGCAGGTACAGCGGTTCATGCTGGGGTCCTAATATTTCCGACATGACTATTCAGGTGCACCATGGAGATCGCGATTCAGAGATGCTCAGCTGCATGCCTGTTATAAGGTTTCCGAATTTCCACGATCTCACTGCAGATGTAAATCCGGAAGAATTCTACCTTCTGGCAGGCAATGAGAGTGGAAATGAGCTTGAACCTGTTAGTCTTACTGACTATGTGGATAACATCAGAGATTATCTTCACGACGGAGATAGCTGGGGTGGACGGGGTAACAGTCTTCTTTGTGACCGCGACAGTGTTGTTCTTGTCAGTGCACAAGCTGTATTCCTGCCCATTGAAGAGGACGGGGAAGCTGTTTTCAATCCGGTTCTTTACAACTATCAGAGTTATGAGGGAAGCCCCGGTGTTCTGGCTATTCTTGCGACCCGTGAGGGAACCAGTGCTACAATCATAGACAACAGCTCTGAATACAATGCGGACTACTATTCATGGGGACAGAGGCTTTACTTCAATGAAGACGGAGAAAGAGCAAGTCTGACCGGTTCCAGAATCTCTGATTTTCTTGAAAATCCAGAAAACCTGAGCGACCTCGGTGGTGACCATATGGAAGCGGCCGGGGAAGAGGGTCTGAATATGGTAATGCTTATCCAAATCCCCCTAAGACAGAAGGAAAGACAGGAAATGTGGTTCGAGTGCGAGACCACTGCAATGCCCTCCTCTGATTGTGCCACCGGAGAAAGTGTAGCTTTCAGAACCTCAGATGTGGAAGCTGCTGTAATCGGCCACGGCGAGCTTGAAGGTCCATTCAGGGAAATAGATGGCCTTCCCATCGTCCGTGACGAGAGATTCCCTATAAGAGTTACTGTTCAGTTCTACAAAGCAACTTCCAATGGTGTTGCTACAGATGGTGATATTGCTGAGATAGCAGCACAGATCAGCCGTGTATATGATGATGCAACTTACGTTGGTTCACTTGTCTGCCCTGAGGAAAAAATTGTAAGACCGACTGACTGGGATAGATCCACCGTTGCAGTTTCACTCAAGAAAAAGATTAGTCTTTTCTGGTAGAATTTGGCATAAGGCTCCGGCAGATGCCGGAGCCTTTCTACATTCAGAATTAGTTGAGAATAGAATGAGAAATGAGAAATGAAAAAATTGAAACACCTTATATCCATAGCATTTTTATTTCTGGCAATTCCTACAGCTCATGCACAGAATTTTGAGGAGCTAATTCAGAATTGTTCCGATTTTCAGCATGGGCAGTACAAGGTTCTTCCATACATAACAGCGGCTATACATTTACAAAATATGGGAGAGCATTCTGCTGTTTCTCTCTTGCGAGAGTACGCAGTAACAGGAGAGAACAATAACAAGGTGATAATGCTTTGCCGGATGCTTTTTGATGAAATCGATGAGACAGGTGAGTTCCGCCGACCTCTGATTGGCGCGGCCATTTTCGTGGGTAATTCCAGTTATTCCGATTGGCAGAGAGAGCCAATTGAGATAGTACACAACATTCCCTTTCTTATTGTTCGTGGATATTTTTTGGGAGGATTACCAGAGCCGGCAATAGATTATCTCGAATACTGTGTTCAAAATTGCGCCTGGAAAGAGGAGAATTACAGAATTCCATGGGCCAGCGATTTGCTTATTTTTGTGGAAGAGCTTCTGAATTCAGAGAAGTGGCAGATACCACTTACTGACGAGGAAATAGAATTTATCAGATCTCAAATTGAGTAATAGCAGAAATTATTCCCCAGAGAAAATCTTCAACTCAGGCGTTACTAAACTTCTTAAATGGCTCTGGCAGATTATGGAGTCTTTTGTTATTGTGTTACCACATGACTGGAGGCATTTTTATGGAGACATTTCTTGCAGAAACTCAGGAACAGTGGAGAGAATGGCTCCAAAAAAACCATGACAGCTGTCATGAGATCTGGCTTGTTTTCTGGAAAAGACACACGGAAAAACAGTGCATAAATTATGATTTGTCGGTTGAAACTGCTATCTGTTTCGGCTGGATAGACAGCCTGCTTAAATCCGTAGATGAAGACAGTTATGCAAGGAAGTTCACTCCCAGAAGAGGGAAGAGCAGCTGGTCTGCACTTAACCGTGAGAGAGCCCTCGAAATGATAGGCTCGGGAGCAATGACTGAACCCGGCATGGAGGCTGTCAAAACAGCAAGAGAGAATGGTTCATGGTACCTGCGTCCCCAAGAGGTGGAGATGCCCCTCGAGCTGGAAGATTTGTTAGACAGTAATCCTGAAGCCGCTCTTTTTTTTGCAGAGCTGGCACCATCTTACAGAAAACACTACATGGGATGGGTGGGCGAGGCCAAGAAGCCGGAGATCCGTCTTAAGAGGGCAGAAGAGTCAGTTCGCCTCCTTGCAAATCACTCAAAGCTTCCACTTAAATAACATCAGGCAGTTTTTGGGGTTTGGTCCACTTTCCCCAATCTACAGCAGGGGTTTTACCATGAATAGGGTTGGTAATCCTTTACCCCAGAAATCCTGGATTTCCTCCAACGGAAGAAAGCCTTGTGACAGGTAAAATCTTCTGGTTTTTGCGTAGTTCATGTCTGGGTGTGACTCTCCAAGGGTCTTTACTTCGAAAAGCTTAACACCGTTATTCTTGAGATAAAGCTCGGCCATTTTGACCAATGTGCTACCGATACCTTTACCATGCTCCTGTGGAAGCACTCCCATGACATGAATCTCGGCTGAGCTCAGCGTATGCCTGGTAGTGGAGAGGAACCCCACAAGTTGTTGGTCTATATAGGCATGAAATGTTGAACGAGTCTTGATGTCCTCCAGATACTGAACGATTGCTTCCTCAATACCGAAGTACTCTGGCAGAGCTCTTAAGATCTGCTCACAATCATGGATATTGGATTTCTCTGGTCCAGATATCTCGAGCTTCATACCCAGCGCTTCAATATCTAGATTCCTTTCTTAAGTATATAAATCTGCTCTACCTGTTCGTATTCAGTGAGTGCCCGTCGATCATAGTGCCCAAATCTGTTCACAGCTTGCATTTTACACTCTGCAAAAAGGGAATTACACTGATCAGGATATAAGTATCCCAGCTCTAAATCATCACTTAGTGTTTCTACATAAGTGCCGTTATCGTATATCTCATACAGTAATCGTGCGGCAATGATCTGCTTATCAGCATCATGCCACAGCTGGTCTTGGTGTCGTCGAATACTTCGGCCAGTAGCCTTGTCTACCTGTTCAAAATCTAAGATCCCTTTTTTGCCCCAAGTATCAAGTATAGACCTCTTCGGATTGAAGAGTGTAAGAATAAGCTTGGAAGTTTTAGTCATGTGTTGGCTCACAGCAGAGAGACATGCCAATCTATCTTCATGCGTAGTCAGTGCTTGAAAAACTCGGAAAGGGAAGATTATCCAATCGTAAGTCTGGCCGAGATTCAGCTGCCTCATATCCATGTGATGCAGAGATATTCTGTCAGCACAACTAGAACTCTCCTTGAGTTTGTTCTGAAAAACATCCAACATCTCCTGCGACAGGTCCACACCTGTTACTAAATTTCCTCTCTCTGCCAGGGCAATAGCCATGCGGCCAGTTCCGCAACCTACCTCGAGGACAGTCGCATCAGGAGGAATCATTGAGGAGTAGAACTCCAGATCGCCCATAATCTGTTCACGATCGTTACCAGTATCGTAGAATGTTGCAGTATTTTTGTAGAAGTTTGGAGTCATGTTGTTTGCCTTCTTCCGCTATTCAACACCTGACTAACCACAACAGTATCATCATCGAACTTGGAGTATCTGTCATACTCTAATGACTATCGTCCGTGAGTTAATTCTTTCTGTTGGCTTCGGTTTTCATTTCACTTTCGAACAATGATTAGGCTGGGTACTGTTCTTTCTTTTAGAAGAAGAACCTTATTCCAAGAGCTGCATCAACATAAAAATCAGTATCCGGGATTACAGATATGCCGGCTGCAACTTCAAGAAAAATATCTATTTCGTCTGAGGGGAATAAGTATTCAATGCCTATTGGAACCCTACCTCCTGCAACTAGATCATCACCAAAAGCAACAAAGGCTCCGAGACCGTAATACCAGGGAAGTTGGCCACTGCTGACTTTGAAGTCACCGTAATTGTGCCATAAGTAATCACCGTGTACCATCAGCCATTCATCAGAAAAACTCCAGGCTGTTGCCAGGTCAAAAGCCCTGGTTGTGCTAGTGAAGTATTTGAATGTAATACCTGTGGGGTTTCCTGCAATCAATCCCAGTCCTTTGTCACCAAGACCCGGAGAAAAGCTTGTAAGAATTGCCAGAATCAGTGCTGTCATTTTTCTTCCCTTCTAAAAAAGAAACCACCGGCGTCAGAGAACTGACACCGGTGGAATAAACAGTAACAACTGGTATCTATTTCCCCAGGTTTGTCAGGTTCTCTGCAAACATTTTCACATAGTCATTCGTAGGGAAGGAACTCGCCATTGCTCTTGAAGCAAGCTCAAGGCTTTCATCAAGAGGAAGAGTGTACCTCATATTCATGAACTTCTGTCTGAAGGCAGTTACCTCTTCTGCAACATTCTCATTCTTGATGATTACTCTTGCCATAAGCTGGGCAAGTTCACCGAAGTCATCCTCGTTCATTCCATATCTTGTCATTTCACTTACACCTGTACGAATGCCGCTCGAAGTAAGGAATGTCTTATCATCCGGCAAAGCCTGGTAGTTAACAACGATATTGTTTTCCTGAAGCCTGTCTGCAATAACTGCACCGTCGGCGTGATCAATTACTCTTACCACTACCTGATGTGTATGGGTATAACCGTCAGCAGGGTCACCTTCGACTTTAAGACCATTGTCAGCAAGATGACTGGCAAATGCTCTTGCATTGGAAAGAACCTTGTTCTGGTATTCATCTTTGAATGCATTCATCTCATGAGTGGAAACAAGCAGGCCGAGAAGTGTTGCAAGATGGTGGTTAGATGTTGAGCCGGGGAATGCTCTGCTCTTTATATCAAGCCAGAGTTTTCTGAAGTGGGTTTTCTTTGCCATATTGCTTACAATTGCACCGCGCTGTGGACCGAAGAATGTCTTGTGGGTTGAACCTGTTATAAGGTCAGCACCCTCGGCAAGTGGAGCCTGGAAGGCACCATAAAGCCCGAAGACATGTGCCATGTCATACATAACAACCGGTCTTGTTTCCCAGTCTTTGATGTGGTCGGTAAACTTTTTAACAGGTTCCGGGTAAAGGAACATGCTTTTACCGAATACAACTAGCTCCGGTTTGTTCGCGTCGAGAAGTTCAATCATCTTCTCTTCATCGATCTTGTATGGATTGTCCGGCATTACGGGGAAGTTAACGCAGTTTTCCTTGCCGGTCTCGGGGTTGATCTCTACATAGTTGAAAAGAGCACCCATAGGCTGGCTGGAGAGGTGTCCACCCTTCCCAAGGTCGTTGTTCATAACTGTGCGAAGTTTTCTGAATGTTCCTTCAGGAGACTTCCTGTTAACGAACTTGGTAACAGCTTTGAATACGATCTCATTAGACATCTGACCACTTACCGGGCGCAGCTCAGCTTCTTTGCAGTCAAAGTATTCGCAGAGAGCTTCCTGGGCTTCAATCTCAATGTCTTTAATGAAATCTGTTCCGTGGTAGAAGTAAACTTCCTTGCCCTTCATCGTACGGTGTTCTGCATATCTACCCGCTGGGTCGCAGATTTCACAGATTTTAACGAGTGGGCTGGGTGTGTTTTCACTGGGGATCAGGTTAATGCATTGTCTCTGTCGCCAGAGATTGTTGCGTTCGATCCTACCGAATAGTTCATTCATTTTTGTCGAAAGATCGCTCATATCAGGTCCTTTCACAAAGTCTCAAGACTTCCTCTTATTGATATTGTATCAAGTACTATAATACAGGCTCCACGGTGATTATCAAGGTCACCGGTAATGTCTTCCACTGCGGAAACAGTATTACCGACTTCCTCTTCAGGAATCAACGTGAGCAGTAATCTGGGTTCAGGTCTGCTTCTACCCAGAACATCCATGAAACCTGCAAATATAGGCACATTGGAAAGCATCGGGCCCATCATATCTGAATTGATGGTTACAGCTCCCTCTATGCCCATTTCCAGGAACAATTCCATTACATCATTATATGCTTTTTCTTCTTGAAGAACCATCAGTAAAAGCTTTTTTCTGCTCGCTTTTCTTTGCTTTGTAGTGACAGGTGACAGATGGTATAAAAAAGTCTCACGGAGGGAGAAATCTGTCTCGCTATTTAGTAGCTCATATCTTGCTTTGCCTTTGCTTAAAACTCTTGCGGCACCTGCAAGGAGTCTCAAGTGTTCATCTGTTGCTTCAAGAGGACCGGCGATTGCACAAATTATGTGAACACTTCGCCCGTCAATTGACTCCCATGAGATTCCTTTATTGCAGACAGTAAGAGCAAGCGCAAAGTCTTTCATACCCTCTAGCCGACAGTGGGGGATAGCAATTCCATTTCCCATACCCGTCGAGCCCAGATCTTCTCTGCTCTTCATACCAGCCAGCAGTGTATCTACAGTTTCAGTACCCGAAGCCGGGTTCTTTGCAAGAAGTTCTGCCATTATCCGCAGAGTTTCTTCTTTGTTTGAAGAGGCGAGTTTTTTTCTGCAACCTGAGATATCCAAAATTGATGATATTTTCATTTTTACCTCAAAGGGTTGCGCCGCGTACAACGGCATATTTTGACACAGGAGGACCTGCGAGCTCGTTAACAAAAACGCTCATAAGAACGATGCTAACCATTGTTGCAGCGAGCTCTTCATGTCCTGCAAAAAATGGAGCAGCTTGAATATACAGTGCAAGTCCTATGGCAACACCAGCCTGTGGAAGCATTGCGAGGCCAAGGTACTTTCTAATCAGAGGGTCAGATCCGGCTATTCGGGCACCCCCCCAGACTCCATAGTATTTACCTGCTGCTCGGGCAATAATGAATAGTGCTCCCATCAGAATTACGCGGCCTGTTGAGAAAATACTGAAACTTAGTTCTGTTCCGGCTATAGCGAAGAATGTTGCGTAAAGAGGGGGAGACAACTGTTCGAGAGAAGATATTACTCTGAAAGCACCCCGTCCCATGTTTGCAAGTACTGCTCCGGCAGTCATTCCTGCAAGAAGAGCAGACAAACCGAATGTTGTTGCAACTGCTGTTAGTAGGAAAATCAGCCCGAGGCTGACAATGTAAACTTCATTTGTGCGTTCCTTACCAGAAGTGGAAACATGAATAAGCCAGCCTGTTACAGCACCTAGAAGAATAGATCCACCGATTTCCCGCACAGCATGCATTACAGAGTGAAGCAAATTGCTTTCTCCGCCACCGAAACTTGCTCCTGCAAAGGCAGCAACAATACTGAAGAGCAGAACACTTCCCGCATCATCGAGAGCTACAACCCCGTAAAGGTGATCAACGAATGGTCCTCTTGCCTTCAAATCGCGCACGATTGCCACTGTAGCAGCTGGTGCTGTTGCAGATGCAACAGCTCCGAGTAAAGCAGCGGCAGGAAGAGGCATTAATCCTGTAAGCCATAATACCAGGGTGACAGCGCCAAAAGAAAGTAACATCTGAACAAATGTTATTATAACAACAGCTTTGCCTGTACGACGCAGTTTTTTTACACTGAATTCACTTCCGATAACCAGAGCAATAACTGCTAGTGCAACTTCTGTGATAGCTCCCAGTTCATCGTGAAGGTCTGAGTGAACCATACCGGTGAGGGAAGGGCCAAGAATCATACCGGCAACAATGAATCCGGTAATTGCAGGTACTCCCACCTTTGAAGCAAGTCTTCCAAGGGAAAAACTTCCTACAAGAAGGATTCCAACACCGAAAACGGGATGTATGCTGACTACATCTCTTATTTCCATCAACCAGATTAGTATTCGTTCAAACATAGGCACTAATATAGTTTCAAGAAATCAACAGTGCTACCAAGCAGATGCTCTGAATTTTGTATGTTCAGTACATACATGGAAAGGACACTTCAAGGAATGACACTTAATAAATACACACCGGCTGACATTCAGGGCATATTCAGTAAAACCCCCGACAAGGATACTCTTGTTCAATTCCTGAAAACACAAGACCCTGATATTGTAGAGGCCGTCAGAGCTGCTGCTGAAGAAACCCTTCTTAAATATTGTGGTAACAATGTTTACTACAGAGGGTTAATTGAATTCTCAAACAGTTGTGCTCTGGACTGCGCTTACTGTGGTATCAGAAGATCAAACACCAAAGTAGTCAGATATACAGTTTCAGAAGATGAAATTATTAAAGCTTCCAGATGGTGTGCCGATGTACATTACGGTTCACTCGTTCTTCAATCAGGCGAGAGACACGACGATCAGTTCATTGATTTTGTGGAAAGAGTCACAAAGAAGATCAAGCAGGCAACCGTTTCATCAGTTCTTCCCGAGGGCCTAGGAGTAACACTTTGTGTTGGAGAGCACACCCTCGAGACCTACAATCGTTTCAGAGCAGCTGGAGCTCACAGATACCTTCTTAGAATTGAAACAACCAATGAAAAACTCTTCAAATCCATTCATCCGACAGAGCAGAACCTTGATTCCAGACTTCAGTGCCTTGATTACTTGAAAAGAGCGGGATTTCAGGTCGGAACCGGTGTAATGATAGGGCTTCCCGGTCAGACCCCGGAAATGCTTGCAGATGATCTTCTGTTCTACAAGAAGTACGATTTCGATATGTTCGGCATGGGTCCATTCATCCCCCACATGGACACCCCGATGGGCAGACTAAAAGTGATGTCCGACAAAGAGAGAACACACCTCGGTCTTATGATGATAGCTCTTACCAGGCTTCTTACAAAAGACACAAATGTAGCGGCGACAACGGCACTTCAGGCTCTCGACCCAGTCGGCAGGGAGAAAGGTCTTTCATTCGGAGCCAATGTTCTTATGCCCCAGCTAACACCTACCGAATTCAGAGAAAGTTACCTTCTTTATGAAAACAAACCCTGCTTAGACGAGGAAAAAGAAGACTGCCTCACCAGCCTCACTAAAAAAGTGGAAACAGTTGGTAGAGTGGTTGCCCAGGACCAATGGGGAGACTCAAAACACTTCACTGCCCGAACAAGCAACAGCTAAAAGAGCACCTCTTAAATCTCTACTCTTTAAGAAGAGTTCGAATTCTCTTCGGGGTGCCATACTGTAAGTTCTTCCAGTCACTGTAACTAATTCTAGTCGGTTCAATATTTCTAATTAAGAACTGAGAAGAAACTTTCAATTCCATGAGAATTTAATGCACATTCTTCGGAAAACATACTTTTACAATTCACATCACTACAACAAGTGGAACAAAATGCGAAAATGCATATAGAAGAAAGCATCTATTAAGCGAAAGGAAAATCTTGATATCTCTTGTTATGACTCTTTGTGGATTCCCATTCTTGGTGACTGATTCTGTCTTACCAAACTTTGATGATTCTTTTGATATGGATGCTGGGTCAGCAGAAGTATTCTTTTGTCATGAATCCCCAGTGTTTGAAGGCACTCATTATTCACTTCTCTTAAGTGGAGGACCATTGATGTATACTGATTCCTTCAGGGAGATGTGTTACTGGGGTGGTGGTGCTGAATTGGAGTTGAGAAGGTACAAGACTGATGATCTTGCAGGATTCTTTCTTGGTAGCTTTACAAACGCCAAAGCAATGCGGAAAGAGAATTCCGATAGAAGAGAGGCAGTGACAATTGGTCTTAAATTTGGCTGGAAAATAGACTTTCACGATTATGGTATCCCCTTTGACATTGAGCCATACTGCTACCCTGCAATACTGGTTCATAATGATAGTGATGAGGATAATGGATTCACACCTCATTTCATTTTTGGTTTAGGAATGAGGATACCTGTTCACTAACCGCGAGATCTGAAAATGCTCTATTCAGGTGTTTTACTTATTCTGTGAAGTTCTAAGAGAGTCCAATATGGGGTGCCAAACTGAACAACTTCTACAGAGTACTTGAACTTTTTCTTCAAATACTTCGAAAAGTATTTGCCAATTCCATTTGCACCATATAGACAGAAATTAAGCATCTAAGCATTCTACTATTATCTCAAATAGTAAAGAAATAGTATTGACATCTCCTATTGTTATGCATAGTCTAAAGTAGATACGAATTGATCGACTCGAGATATGGTCTGTAACAGATATAATTGAGTTCGTTGCTTATATGAAGAAGCAAACTGAACAATGAGTGACGGTTGTCTAGGGGTATTTAGAAAAGAGGTATCTGATGTACAAGTATTTTATTTTTACTGCAACTCTTCTTCTATTCACAAGTATTGCCGGTGCAAACGCTACTCAGGTTGCCTGGTACAAAGGCGGGGGAGTGCCGGGTCCTGTTTACTACTGGCACTCGCAGAGTGCTAACTTCGATCAATCATCGAACATCTCTTTCTGGGATTCGGGAACTGGAGGAGTTCTCCCTGCACTCCGCCTATCAATTGCAGAAAGATTTCTAATCGAAGAAACAGGTGAAGACTGGCCCGTTTCGGTTTATTCCTCTGATGTCGACGGCGATGGAGATCAGGATGTTATTGCTCTCTTCGGGTTCATGGGCGAAGCTCAACAACTGCTCTGGTGGGAGAATCTCGATGGAGCAGGCTCTTCATGGGATCAGCATGTGATAGATATCGGCTTTCCCATGGGGCGGAATGTTATTTCTGCAGATATCGACGGAAACGGTACGATGGATGTCGCTGCCGCGGGGCAATATGACTTAGCGTGCTGGTGGTCCAATACTGACGGTACCGGTACCGTCTGGGAAGAACATCTGATAAGTGAGGCTGCAGACTGGCTGGAGTGTGCTGATTTAGACGGAGATGGGGATTTGGATTTCGCCCTCTGTTCATGGTGGTCAGGCACATTTCTCTGGTGTGAGAATATCGATGGAACCGGGGAAACCTGGGTGGAACATGAGATAGCTAGTAATATGGTAGGTGCCATGATCGGGAATCCATGCGATGTAAACTCTGATGGATACCTGGATTTCATCGCACTGGAATGTATCAACAGCAAGTTGTACTGGTGGGAGAACGAGGACGGTACAGGTGCTACATGGATTGAGCATGTGATCAGCACATCTTTAGTGAATCCAGAGTCTATGCATGCTGGCGATATCGATGGTGACGGCGATATCGATGTTTCAGCAGTCTCCGGAGAGACTGACGAAGTGGCCTGGTTCAGGAACGAGGATGGATTGGGGGCTGAGTGGACGGAAGTGCTTGTTGCTGAATTGACGATACCTGGACTTAAACATCTGTATGATGTGCACACTTCAGACCTGGATGCGGATGGTGATATTGACATCTGTTCGCTGGTCCACACTTCAGGTGGATGGGTTTTCTGGTGCGAGAACATTGATGGGACAGGAGAGAGCTGGGAAGTACATTCATTTCAACTTTATGGCAATGCTCCATTATCGGTTCATCCATCCGATATCAATGGAGACGGAAAAAACGACCTCATCACCTGCTTATCAGCCGGGCACGAGGTTGCCTGGTGGGATCTTCATGAACACGGTGATTGTTCATCCGAAGGTTATCTTGAATCCAGCATTCTTGATACAGATGAGGACTTCACCAATTATCAAATCATGTCTTGGCAATCCGAGGTCCCTTCTGGAACTGAGCTCAGTGTGCAGATAAGAACTTCAGATGACTATAGTGACATGGGTGACTGGTCTCAAAATCTCTATTCCTCCCCTGTATACGTGGATGATGTTGTGGGAGACGGAGAGCAATACATTCAGTACAGAGTCAATATGGAAACTTCGAATCCCGATGCTACGCCATGGCTTTCCTACATACAGCTCTCATGGAATGGACTGGGAATCAGTGACGGTAACTTGGACAGCACGCGGATTCTTTCGGTTTCCTCCAATCCTCTTGTTTCGGGTTTTTCTTCTGTCGTTATAACCTGCGATAACCCGATGATTATGGAACTTTCCGTTTTTGATCTTTCGGGAAGAATGGTTTTAGGTGTACCGGAGAAACAGTACGAAGCTGGGAACAGTACTGTGAGTATTGAGAATATTCCTCCCGGTATCTACATGTGCTTGCTTAATGGAGAGGATTTCCAGGAGAGTATCAGATTCGTTTTGACTGAATAGATCAAGAGCTGCTGGTCCAGAGCGCGTGCATAAGGCACACTTGTTTACAGTAAAGTGTCTTGTTTGAGTTGTGAAAGTGTTACTGTTTTGTGGTGGTTTTGTGTCATTTAAGATTAAGCAGCGCAACGGTTAAGATTGTACCTCCTCTTTTATTTAAAAGGGTCAACCTGAGCGCTGCTTAAGAATTACTTTTTACTTTCAATCTTATGACATGCTAATACGTTTCCAATCGGCTCTCTACTCACTGATTAGTTCTACTGTATTAGCGCATCTATATCCTTATGAGAGGGACTTTCAGGATAAGACCTTGAAATGGCTTGATTATCACGCTGCAAGGGCTTTACCCAGCTCGTGGAGCTTTCCGGTCCAGGAGAGAAATCCGTTCCAACTGGAAATCATTAGGGGTGCCAGAAATTAAAAAGCACACAGTGCTCTGACTCTAAAGTTATAGTTTTTTTGAGCTTTCTACAGGTACTGGCAGTCCATGTGAAGTGATGAAACCAAGCCTGGTTTTCTAGGTGACTTTTTTTATGTCCATTATTCGCTTGTACTCCTGATCCAGAGAACCAACTGGCAGTTCCTTCAGCAGCTCAATAAAGTATGCCTCGAAACTCTGTTCCGCAGACTTGGGGAATTTACCGAAGTAATCGAAAAGAACCACCGACAGCATATGAGAGCCTCCGTCATGTTCGGCAAAGTACTTCAAGGGATCCTTTTCCAGACCTATCTTGTGACAGATATGGATCGCCATTGCCTCCACGACATTTTCTTCGATAAAGCCAGTCATGGTACTGTAACCGAACCTGGGATCCTTTGTCTCAAAGGCATGCTGTAAAAGAGGATCTTTCCCCAATCCCTCAAGTTCGGTTTCCAGATGGCTGGCATCATATGGGGGGTGAAACAATTCATGCACGGCAATTCCCAGTGAAGCTTCCCTCGGAAATACCACATCCGTAATGTATCTGGGACCACATATCTTGATTCCGTGAGGCGCAGCAAAGGTGCACAGATATACAGTGACACTCTCAGGAGCACTGCCCCGCCCAAGCATCAGCTCGATCTCACCGTCCAGATGGAAGGTGCTGGCATAGGCTTGAAATCTACGCTGTTTCTGTTTTATCAGGGGGAGCCTTTCGTCTTTCCAGTACTCACGAAACCCGCTGTTTTCGAGCTCATCTATCAACGGTAGCAATGTTCCGAAAAGCTCTGCCTTGGCATCCCAGGTATCTTCATTGTAATAGCTGTATCGGCTGAAGCTTTCTCTAAGCAGCTCCGTATCAGACAACATGCGAAGAATGCTTCTTCTCTCGAATCGCGGAACGGCTGAAACCACAAGACTCATAAGAGGACCCAGCATCGTGCTACCGTTTTTCTCTACTGAGTTTTCTAGGCTCTTCATGGCAGAGGTGCTTAAAAGTGGCCTGAAACGCTCATATATTCCCTTATGCCAGTTTGTATACAGATCGCTCCCGGTAAGGATGTTAACGAAGTTCAGCAGGTCTAGATTGTAGGAATAATGCACTTTGAATCGCATGAATGAACTCCCATCTTTCTCTATTAAATTGAGAACATTTACTCGCTTCAGATTTACATTCTCATTGGCAACCAAACAGGCACAGGCAACATCTGGATTAGTTTTTCCTACCGTTCAAACACAATTCGGATTCACCAAATACTGCTGTTTGCTCTGAATCATGCTGGCATGTATTGATCTCGTCAACACCGTTGAAGGCAATTCCGAACAGGGGATGCAGGTTCATCACCTATGCGGTGTGGTGGATTAGGCAGGCAATACTGCAGACCCTGGTTTAAAAAGTTCTGAAAGCGTTCGGCATGACGTGCCTATAATTCCTTATTGATCAGTTCGAAAAGCATCCACTATGGGGTACCCCAAACAGCATTATCGAACTGCTTGCCTGTAGTTCGAAACGTATCTAATACGGGGTGACAAACTGTAAGTTCTTCCAGTGACTGTAACTTATTACAGCGCAGTTCGAAACATGTCCACTATGGGGTGCCAACAGCAAGTTCTTCCAGTCGCTGTAAATTGTTCCAGTTCAAAAAGTATCCACTATAAGGTGCCTATAACTTCTTGTAACATAGTTAGAAAAATACCTCTCATGGGGTACACATCTGACCTTTAGTATGAATTATTATATTTATGCAGGAACTTTGATAACAGTGAAGGATATAGGTGCAAGAGGATTATAAGTTCTAAATGACTTGTTATAGTGAAAAGGAGGGAACCAAATGACAGTAGTAATTACTATGATTTTATTTCTTGTGTCTGCATCATCTGTATCTATTGTGGAGCCTGTTAACGGTGAAACCTATGCTGCTGACTGGTTACCAATATGCGGGATTGTCGAGAATGAGAACATTGTTCCAGATTCAGTTGTCTACACCCTGAATGGTGAGCAGGTTACACAGCTTTCAAGGCTTAATACTGACTGGCCTACCTACATGCAAAGTAACCTTCATAATGGTTTTTCTGAATCACCTGCTCCAGTTACCAATGAAATACTTTGGACTGCTCCGGTTACCAGCTGTCTTCATGAATTTCCCAATCCAATAGTTGCAAATGGAGTCGTTTACTACCCTTCCAACATGGGAGACGATAAGCTGCACGCTTTAGATGCGGCAACCGGTCAGGAGCTTTGGGCAGTGCTGGTGGGTTACTCGGATGATCCACCAACATATGACGATGGATACCTCTATCAGGCATCTGATTCGATATACTGTTTAGATGCCGCGAATGGTTCTATTCAATGGACTTTCGGTGATGCTGATGATGCGGGAAGCACTCCTTGCGTATCTGGGGACAGGGTGCTTGTAGGTACACATGTAAGCTGGCTTGATAAAATCAGCCACATTTTCTGCCTCAATAAGAACGACGGGGAAGTTATATGGGATAGAGAGTTTAATGGAGCACTGGTAAGCTGTTCCGGGGTTGACCAGGGTGTTTTCTTTGTACCCACATTCGAAGGACCACTATATGCGATTGATGCGTATTCAGGTGATATTCTGTGGGAAAACGGTAATTCAGAAAGTGGCTTCTGGGATTCATCACCAGTTATCGTTGAAGACTCGATATTTATCGGAAGCATAGATGGCGACGTTTTCTGCTTCGATGCTGAAACAGGTGATGAAATCTGGAGCCTGTTTCTGGACAGTTCTAGTGTAACAAGCACCCCCGCAGTTTATGAAGACATGATCATAGTTGGAACACAGGGTGAGCAGGGAGAGATTGATGGCATGGTTGCAGCTTTGAATAGATCGGATGGTTCAACAGTTTGGTCCATATCTAATACTACCCACGGTTCATTCGCAGTTGCTGATGGTATGGTTTTCTGGGGTAATACTCAACCGCCGTATTTTGCTCTTTTTGCTGCCAATGCTGCCACCGGTGATATTATCTGGGAATATGAGATTGCTTCAGGACCCTACGGCCTTACATCAACACCCTCCATTACGGATGGCGTTGTTTACTATGCTGGAACCGATGGTTTACTTTATGCTTTCGGAACTGGTCTTCAATACACATACCAGGGCGACTTGTTTGCACAGAGTGGGGAGAATGAACTAATTGTAACCTCCTTTGACAATGCAGTTCCTGTAGCCGCAGATACCATTAGTTTTACTGTCACAGAAACTGGTATAGAAGCAGCTGACAATGGTGGGCTGCATCTGGCAGTGGGACAAAATCCATTCACCTCATCAACCTCGATTTCCTTTGAGTTAGAGAATCCCTCTATCATCTCAGTACAGATATTTGATCTTGCCGGGCGAGAAGTTTCAAGACTCTTTGAGGGGCAGCTCGCTCAGGGTACTCACAATCTAGATTGGAATGCAACAGATGATAGAGCGCAGCAGCTATCCTCTGGCTTGTATTTGTGTCGTATTCAATCTGGAAGTATTAGCGAAACTATTGGATTGTGTCTATTGAAGTAGATCTATGACGAGTAAAGGGTTGCTAGCGCACGCTCCGTGCGCCAACAACCCTGTGTTGAATATCGCGAAATGGGACTTTATGCTCCAGAGTTTGTTGAGATCGGGAGATTTTTTTGTGTTACCGATCGTACTGTTAGAAATAGAATGAAGGCATTGGTAGAGAAAAACCTAACTGTAAATCAGTTCGAAAGTATCCAATAATGGTGCCTGATGATAATCGAATCTTCAATCTGCTATCTACTTACAAATTAGTTCTACTGTACCAAGGCATCTATACTCCTACGAGAAGGACCCTGCAGTAAACACCCCCAAAATGGCTTGATTATCACGCTGCAAGGGCTTTCCCCAGCTCATGGAGCTTACCAGCCCACAATAGAAATCCGTTCCAACTGGAAATCATAAGGGGTACCAAGTAGAACAACTTCTATTGAGCAGTAGAGCATTTTCTACCAAGGTCAGGAAGAGCCTACTTCGAGGTAAAAAGCCAAATCCAGTAGAATTACTTCTACAATATAGTAGAACTTCCTCTATGATAATGGTTGATAAGCGTACACTACGGGGTGCCAACATGATGTTTTCTGCGGGTCTGGTGAAATGCGCTCTAAGTTTAACACTAGTGTGAATACTCCGCCGGTATTACCCCAATGGGGATTACCATAGGATTGAATCCAGGAGCAACAGCTTCATCACCCTCATATTCTTCGATTGAAATATCGACAGAGATAGTGTCACCACTCAGACTTATGCTATGTCCGTTATAGCTATCCTCATATGCGGCATTCCTGAAGAAAACTAGCAACATTCCTTCTTCTGGGAGAAACTCTTCAAGGTGTGGAGTCCATTCATAATAGTAGTTAACCGCATAAAAAACAGAATCTATGTCATCGGCACTTTCAATCAGATAGAGATAGTCTGATGAAGGTATTTTGGGCGTGATATCAATCTCTCCATCGATACATTCATGTTCAATTATCTCTAACACTTCAAAATCCAGCACTATCTGTCCTGTATAGTGTACTGTTTTTGAATCAGGACCGAAAAGACACCCACAGAATGTTAAAAGAACGATGAGAAGAGTAATTCCAAGTTTCACAAGAGCACCTCCTCAGACAATATAGCAATATTGAAGCATTGAAACATTCTTGTATCCTTCTATCTGGAATGAGTTAAAATAGTTCCGAAAGTATCTGCTACGGGGTGCCAAAGAGGATTCTCGAACCGGTCGATTTGCTGGATTTGTTGTAGTGTGCATACATAACGTTGCAATATGCAACGCTATGGTGTATATTGTGAGT
Source organism: Candidatus Fermentibacteraceae bacterium (assembly GCA_016744855.1). Lineage (GTDB taxonomy): Bacteria > Fermentibacterota > Fermentibacteria > Fermentibacterales > JCC-6 > Sabulitectum. The sequence goes on from JADGDO010000004.1 coordinate 185,687, forward strand.
ATGCAAGGGAGGTGGAATATGGCTACTGCTGTTAGGGTTTCTGACCTGCTTCTCAAGGAAGCTAGGCTTGTTAGTTCCGTTGAAAACAGGTCGGTTACCGGCCAGATAGAGTATTGGGCCAAGATAGGTAAGTGCGCTGAAGAGAATCCCGATCTGACTTACAATCTTATTAAGGACATTCTTTTTGGTCTTGAGGAGCTTGAGCACTGCGAAGTGTCCGAGTACAAGTTTAGCTGATCTGTCATGAAAGTGACTCAGACCCGGCTGTTCGCCAAGAAAGTTAAAAGGTTTTCTGTTCAGGAGAAGACCATTCTTGATGCTGAGATCAGGAAGATCATCACTAATCCATCCATCGGCCAGGAGAAGAGGGGAACACTGAAAGGTGTTTTCATTCACAAGTTCAAGATTAATACCATTCAGTTTCTTCTAGCATACCGGTGCGATACGCAGCTTCTCCAATTAATAGTACTCGGTCCTCACGAAAACTACTACAGAGACTTGGATAACTACCTAAAGGGGTAGACCGCCTTTCAATCTCAATCTGGTTCCAAAAGTGTCCACTACGGGGTACCAAAGCGAATGGTAGAACTTCTTCCACAAAACAGTTGAAATCCTTCTACAGAGGGTTCGAAACGTATCCAATATGGGGTGCCAAGTAGATTTTTTTTTACATATAAATCGAACCGTATCCTCTTTGGGTCTCAGTGCTCCAGATTAGTAAATCTTTCACGATGCTGTGAGGACAGACTGTAGCTTTCTTTGTCAGTACCACAGTGCGGTTTTAATCCCTCCCCATGTATGTCTATCAAGCTCAAGAGAGTTCCCAAAGGCAGTAACGAATAGCTCATATATGTACCATTGAATATTCCCTCCATTTCCCGGGTAAGCTGCCTGCATATGAGCGTAGAATGTGAAACCAATCCAGGTGTCTACGGGAGGAGCTTGAATACTAACATCAATTGGATCTGAGGTGGAGGTGCCCAGGTTCAAATAGGGATCAAAGAACAGATACTCTTCTTCATCAGGAAAGTAGTGCATTTGAATATATGCGATACCAACCCCATTCACATAAGCCGCCAGGTCATGTTCGATATGTACAAGGAGAGAATCTGTACCGTCTGGAACAAAATACCAGACTTCAGGATCTGACAGCGAACTCATGGTTGCGGTGCAAGAGGTGGGTGACTGATACCCGTATATGGTTTCATTTATCCATGCACCACTGTTTGTATTGAATTGCCATTCCTCGCTGAGCCATCCATCGGGAAGCGATTCAAACTGAGTCTCGAATACGGTGCAGGTATCGGCTAATGCCAATGAACAGAGCAAGAACATTAAAACTAAGAGCTTCATTTTACTACCTCTGAGATATTACTCAACCTACTGTTGATATTATGCTTCCTCCTCGATAAGAAATCAACCATCATCATAAGTCAAAGTAAATGGAACTACTTGCAGAAATTTCCGATTGCATTCACTACTAGGTACCAAAAGTAAGCTATTGAACTGGCTTGTCCGTAAATTATTATTGTTTTAGTATTGTCAATAAGATGAGTGGTTGCTCTACTGTCATGAACACCATTCATGAAGGGGATGTGGATATGATTGCGAGAGATTTTCAGAAGATAGTCGTTGTATTGGTCTTTACCGCTCTGATGCTTTTTACCAGCTGTTTTTTGCTTCCGTCAGGTGGTTTTTACAACGCTCTTACCCTTCGGGGCACGATCCATTCAGCCTCGGATTCAACTATTGTTACAGGGATTCAGGTTACTGTTTATCACCTGGGTAATTCAAGAGTTGAGTGCACTGTTACTTCTGACAAACTGGGAGAGTTTTACTGCCACTGGTCTAAGCTGACTGACGATAATACAGGTGATTACAGAGAGTGGCTGATCTCAGTGCGCGACATCGACGGTGACATTAACGGTCTTTATGCAGATCTGGATACTATAGTTGTCGAGGACGATCCCGACGACAACTCTACTACTGAATGGTATCTTGACCTGTATCTTGATCTGGAGTGAGATGCCTGATGTTGATTGCCTTCTCCTTTTTGAGAGTCAAGGAGTTGCGTTCAGCAATTTTCAAATGTTCAGTGTAATATTGAAATTCACTTGCTCCGAATAATTAGGCACTTTGTGGTGTATTCATTTCTGGAACAAGATTTGATTCCCAAGATAGAATTCACAGGAATTGACGAGATTACTCTCTAATAAGGGGAGGGAAGTAATGATGTTATTCATTGCTCTTACTATTCTATTGGCCATCTCTGAACCTGAGCTGCTTCCCTTGAATCAGACTGTACAGCTTAACCCTGACATACTACTGAATGATGATGTTTCAGATCTACTCGATGCTTCAGATCTGGTATTCACTGTAAAAAGTGTTACTAGGGGAATCTCCATTCTTGGCTGGAGTTCCGAAAAGTATGAGCTTGAAATCGGACAAGAATTAAAGGGAGACCTGCCTGAAGAAACTGTTGCTATATACGCTTTCCCCTGTGGGATGTATTCCAGACAGTTTTCATCACTCTCGGAAGGTGGTTCTGGTCTGATAGTTTTTGCCACAAGGTCCGATTCCAGTAGTAGTATGGAGGGGCTACGTTCTTATAAGGGACATTTTAGCGTTTATCTTCATACTCTGAATACAGATTAAGAGAACTGCTGTTTCTCCAGAAATCAGAATGTGACACAATTAACCTTTAGTGAGTTGCTTTTTTCTAAACAATCTTCCATCGGTTACAGCAAGAGAAGCGAAGATAAGCACCATTCCGATAATAACATTCTGGCTCAAACTTTCACCCAGAACAGCGACTCCCAGGAAAATTGCGTTGACGGGTATTAGGAAAGTTACAAGCAGCAGGTTTGTCGGGCCCGTTAGAGCGAGAGTTTTGAAATAAAACACATAAGCCACAGTAGTACTCAGAAGGGTTAAACCGGAGAGAGCGGCAAGAGTCTGCCCACCAATGTGAAGGCTTAGCGGATCTTCAAAAATAAATACGAGTGGAATCATCATTACTGCAGCACCGGTAAGTACACCAGTTGCAACCACTAGTGGTTCCATATTTCTGAATCTTCTTCCGTAGATTGCAGAGAAAGCGTAACACATTGCTGCACAAAGCATTGCAACTTGTCCTATTGATTTAAGTCCCGAAGAGCCGGCGGTATCTAATCCTATGAGAATGCCTACACCTGCCAGTCCGAGGATTACACCTGTTATCCGCAGGGGTGTCATTCTTTCTTCGGAGGTAAGGAAATGTGCCAAAACTACACTGAAAAGAGGAGCTGATGCATTAAGGATAGAAGCAATGCTTGTGTTTACATGCTGCTGTCCCCAGATGATAAGGCTGAAAGGAATCAGATTATTAAGAGCTCCCATTACAAAAAAGGCTCTCCATGTTTTCCTGCATGAAGGCATTTTTTTTCCTGATGCGTATACGAGTCCCGTAAGTATAATTGCTGAAAATCCGACTCTGATAAGTACAATTGTCAGTGGGGTAATCTCTCGAAGGGTGAGTTTAATAAAGAAGAACGAGGCTCCCCATAACACGGAAAGCAGTCCTATGTAGATGTATGCCCTAAGAGACATCGACTGATTCATTGGTACCTTCCCGTAGCTTTATATGGTAGAGATTCTGAAGGCCGAATATACAGTATATCGGTTAACTGTGATCGGTTTCTGGGTCAGGATAGTGTTAAGGGATTAGTTTTTATTGGGAGATGCATTTCTGATATCTATTGATGAAGTTATGTTACATCGATGGGGTCTTTCTCTGGAGGGGATAATGACTGACAGTAATATTGATATATGTACAGGATTGTCTCTTGCTATGCTTGAAGCAAAACACAGTGCAGATGTGTATAATCTTGTTTGCAGTAGCAGAGAGCACCTGAGGGGTTGGCTTCCCTGGGTGGACGGTGTTGTCTCACTCGAGGACACTTCCGCTTTTATTACAGGTACAATAGAGCAGAATGATAAAGGTAAAGGTTCACAGTATCTAATCGAATACTTTGGAAAAGCTGCTGGAGTTATTGGTTTTCAACCGATTGACTGGCGCAAAAGAAATGTTCAGATCGGCTATTGGCTGGGTAAGGAGTTTACCGGAAAAGGTCTTGTTACCGGTTCAGTTAAGAGAGTTTTAGAAGTCGGATTTCATGAACTGGAGCTGAACAAGATCGAAATAAGATGTGCTACCGCTAATCTCGCCAGCCGGGCTGTTGCTGAAAGACTCGGTATGGTATATGAAGGAACCCTTCGGGAAGAGGAATGGCTATATGATCACTTTGTGGATCATGCGGTGTATTCGATACTTCAGAGCGAGTATAAGCCCGGAGTAGAAGTAACCGGAAACCGGAACGAGATTGGGAAATGACAGATAAACACAAACATTCGGAACGAGATCGCCTTGCTAGGGAGAGAACTTCTCTTGCTAACGAACGAACTTTTTTATCATACATTCGAACCGGGATCATGCTTTTTGCAACAGGGGCAACTCTCCTAAAGCTTTTCCCATTGTCCAAGTTGTTTCTTGCTTTGGGAGTTGTAATTATAGCATTCAGTTTCGTAACTTTTGTGCTGGGTCTCTTTCGATACAGAAAAATGAAAACAAAAATATAGATTGTGTCTGTGACCAATAATGAATGGATGAAAATTGAAAACCACCGATTTTTACAAACTTACTCCTTCCGAGGCACTTTCTTCGCTTAATTCAAGCAGGAACGGCCTACCGCGGGAAACTGCAGCCGCCTACCGGAGCGAGCACGGCTCAAATGAGATTGCAGTAGAGAAATCCGTTCCCAAGTGGCTGGTTTTCCTTTCCCAGTTTAAGGAACTCCTGGTGCTTGTTCTTATAGCAGCTGGAATTATCTCTATTGCTGTTGGAAGCTATCAGGATGGCGCAGTGATGTTCGTCATTGTTTTTGTTAACGCGGTGATCGGTTTTGTTCAGGAATACAAAGCAGGAAAAATTCTGGAGAAGCTGAAAGCTCTTATCAAATCTCCTGCAAAGGTTATTATTGATGGTCAGCTAAGCGAACTGCCTCAGTCCGATCTTGTTCCGGGAGATATTGTAGAGGTAGAGGCCGGTGACAAAATTCCAGCCGACATAAGGCTTCTTGAGGCATACAATCTCCGTACAAATGATTTCTCTCTTACCGGTGAATCCATGCCCCAGGAGAAGGACACCGAAGCTGTAACCGAAGACACTATCCTTGCCGACAGACACAACATGGTTTTTACCGGTACCACGGTTGCAACAGGAAGTGCAATAGGAGTTGTGGTTAGAACCGGGCGAAATACCGAAATGGGCAAGATCGCATGTATGGCCTCTGAAACTGTCACAGCCATGTCTCCTTTGCAGATGGAACTGAATATTCTTGCAAAGTGGCTTACTGCCATTGTCGTTTTCCTCAGTGCTGTTCTGTTTTTTGTAGGTGTACAGCAGGGTTTCACGGTCATTAACAGCCTTATCTACGCACTTGGAATTGCAGTGGCATCTGTTCCTCAGGCATTACCTGCCCAAGTTACAGTTGCTCTTTCAGTAGCAAGCAAGAGGCTTGCTGAGAGGAAGGTTGTAGTTAAAAGTCTACCGAGTGTGGAAACCCTCGGATCGACATCGGTCATCTGCACCGACAAGACTGGAACACTTACCAAGAATGAAATGACTGTAACAGGTGTCTGGTATAACGGATCTATCTATGATGTTAAGGGACTTGGTTACAAACCAGAGGGAAGCATACACCACAGCGACGGAACCAAACTCACCGAAGAGCAGATAGGGCAGATGGAAATTCTGCTTGATGCCGGAACAATGGCTTCCAATGCAGAGATACACGAGCCGGACAGTGATCACTCAAGCTGGTATCCCGTCGGTGATCCTACAGAGGCGGCTTTAATAACACTTTCAACAAAGCTCGGCACCAGAAGCCCCGTAGAGGATCAGGAAAACCCTGAAATCAAGGAATTCCCCTTTGATTCAGAGAGAAAGAGAATGAGCTCGGTCAGGCAGTTTGGAGACAAGCATCAGCTTGCAATGAAGGGGGCTACCGGAAGTGTTCTCTCCGTGAGCAAGTTCATCTACCGTGACGGTGAATCTGTACCCATTACAGAAACTGACATTAAAGAGATAACTAGACTGAATGAAGAGTACTCGGACAGAGCTTTACGAGTGCTTGCAATTGGTTTCCGCCCCCTCGAAAACGATGGAACTGATTACACCATGGAGACGGTGGAGAAAGACATCGTCTTCCTCGGACTGATATTCATGATGGATCCGCCTAAAGAGGGCGTTAAGGAGGCGATTGCTTCCTGTCACATGGCAGATATCAGAGTAATAATAATGACTGGAGATCATGCGATAACAGCCAAGGCAATCGGTCGGGAAATCGGTCTATCAAAAGATGGAGATCCTCTTGTATACACAGGCGCTGAACTCGAAAAAATGGAAAACAGTGAGCTGAATGAAATACTTGCCGGAGGGAAAGCAATTGTTTTCAGCAGGGTAAACCCTGAGCACAAACTCCGTATTGTTACGCTACTCGAGGAACAGGGCGAAGTGGTTGCAGTGACTGGTGACGGAGTTAATGATGCTCCTGCGCTGAAGAAAGCAAACATCGGTGTTGCGATGGGGATTACAGGAACCGATGTTTCCAAGGAAGCTGCAGAACTGATACTTCTGGATGACAGTTTCACATCTCTTGTTTTTGCGGTTCGTGAAGGTAGAACCATCTATTCCAACTTGAAGAAGACCATCCTTGCATCAATGACAACAAATGCTGCAGAACTGGGTGTGGTAATTCTGGGTCTTATCGCAGTTTCAACCGGTAACTGGGCAATTCCTATTCTTGCCATTCAGATTCTTGCAATTGATCTTCTAGCAGAAATTATGCCCCTTACCTTCCTGACATTTGATCCTTCTTCAAAGAGCATTATGCAGGAACCTCCACGCGATTTGAAGGCCCATATCATGAACCGGGAAACTGCTTTTGAAGTTTTGCTTCTTGGCGCTCTTATCGGTCTGCTTGCCTTTGGTAACTATGCATACAGCGGAATTAGAGAAGGGCTTACATTCTTAAGCGGTGAGGCAATGACTCTTGACTACATGAGAGCTACAACGCTTGCATACCTCACAATTGCTTTCTGTCAGTTCGTGAATGTGCTTTCTCGAAGGTTCTACTACACATCCTTGTTTAACAGAAATTTCTTTACCAACAGAATTCTACTTTGGTCAATACTAGGTTCTGCCGGAATAATTTTGCTTTTTGTTAACATTCCAGCACTTGCAGGCTTCCTTTACTTCTCTGCACTGGGGTTCAACGACTGGATGTGTATCGCTGCATCGACATCGATATTCCTATTTGTATTCGAGATGCTAAAAGTAGGAAGAAGAGCAAGGAGGAAGATTTAAAGTGAGTTCAGGAGCCAGTAGAAGCAGAGTGAAGCTCTTTTTTCTTCTATTGCTAGTTGTTGCTACCGGCCTGTTCTCCAGGAGTGAACATGCTTCAATACTTCCTGTGTTTGTTCAAACATATGCCGGTGATACGTTGTGGGCTTTGGCTCTGTTTACCTTTCTTGCATTTGTTTCATCTTCGGCAGGAACAAAAGAACTTGTCATGATCTCACTCATTCTTGCATTTGTTGTTGAATTTAGCCAGTTGTATCAGGCGGAGTGGATCAATTCTATCCGAAACACAGTTCCCGGAGGATTGATACTTGGTTTCGGCTTTAAATGGTCTGACCTTGTCTGTTACAGTGTGGGTATTTTTATCGGATTTTTGTTTGACTCATTGAAAAGAACTCCCGGAAGCGGGTAGAGTAGCTGGATAAGGGGGAAGAATGATTTCTTTAGTTGCAATTCTCTGCGTGACCGGTGTGAATCCTGTCCCGGGCGGGGTGATTCACAGCGGAGCTGATATTGTATCCTGCGACTTGATGATAAGTAGTCTTCAGAATGTTGATGTCGTTTTTGTAGGAGAGAAGCATGATGATTCTTTCGCTCACGATTGGGAGCTGTTTTTATGGCAGTCCTTAGCCTCAGACGAAAGAGCTTTAGCCCTCGAGATGTTTGAGACAGATGTTCAGTCTCTATTGGATTCATATCTTGCAGGGGAAATAAGCAGGGAAGAATTTCTTGCTGACTCAAGACCGTGGAGCAATTACGACACAGACTATTCTCCTATGGTAGAGTATGCCAGAGATGGTGGATTCGCGGTTATAGCCGCTAATGTTCCAAGAACGTATGCTGCGATGGTTGCAAGGAACGGCTTTGCTTCTGTTCTTTCAGAGCCTGGATTTGAGGATCTTTCTATTGACTCATCAAGCACGCTTTACAGAGAGATGTTCTTGGCTACCATGGAGGCTATGGGAGATCAGATGCACGGTATGCCTCTCGATCCTGAAAATATGTACCGCGCTCAGCTTCTGAAGGATGCTGTTATGGCCAGGTCTATTGAGGGCAGAAGTGTTGTTTTTATCTGCGGCAGTTTCCACAGTGATTTCCATTCAGGCATTCCTGATCAACTCTCTTCAGATTCTTTTCTTACTGTGTCGATTCTAGGTGAAGGCGAAGAGTATTCTCCTGACCTGGCAGATTTTGTAATAATCAGGGAGAATTAGAAGACATCAGCAGAGGGCAATTGTATTATAATTGCCCTCACCCATTACCTGCTATCTGGAGGAAGAATGACACACACAGAGCTTATCACGGAGATCCGTGGGGCAGGGGAGCGCGCTCGTTTGCTCAAGGAGCGTCTTTGACTTTGTTCTCCTGATTGAGAATGAAAAAAAACTAGAACTTGAGATGACAAAAGAAGGTTTCTGGAACGACAGAAACAAGGCTCTTGAGATAATTTCAAAACTAAAAAAAATTCAGAACTGGACCGATCCGCTCGGGAAGCTTTCCCTGAAGATTGAAGACCTTGATGCAGCTCTGGAGCTGCTTGAGATGGAAGATGATATTGGTATCAGAACCGATGCTCAGATTCGTGTGGGAGAGGTTACCCACAGTCTTGATCAGCTTGAGTTCCGTCAGATGCTCTCCGGGGAGCATGATGGATCTGACTGCATTCTAACCGTTCGCTCTGGTGCAGGTGGTGTCGACAGCCATGACTGGACCGAGATGCTGATGAAAATGTACACCTACTGGGCTGAAAAGCAGGGTTTTGAAGTTACTGTTCTCGACACGTCGCCGGGTGATACTGTTGGCATGAGAGAAGCTGTTCTATCTATCAAGGGTCCTTATGCTTTCGGATACCTGTTTGCTGAAAAGGGGATCCACAGACTTGTCCGCCGAAGCCCATTTGACCCAAGCAACAGAAGGCACACGAGTTTCGCTTCTGTTTTTCCCCTGCCTGATATCGATGATTCTATTGTTGTTGATATCAACCCTGAGGATGTAAGAACAGATGTTTTCAGAGCGAGTGGAGCGGGAGGCCAGCACATCAATAAAACATCGAGTGCTGTTCGATTGACACACCTGCCGACCGGAATTGCCGTTACCTGTCAGAACGAAAGAAGTCAGCACAGAAACCGCGAGCTAGCCTGGAAAGTTCTTAGAGCCAGAATGTATGAACTTGAAGAAGAGAAGCGTAGGAAAGAACGTGAGAAGCTTGAGAATACCAAGAGTGATGTTTCATGGGGACATCAGATTAGATCTTACGTGCTTCACCCTTATCAGATGGTTAAGGATCACAGAACCGGTAATGAGATTTCAGATGTAGATGGTTTTCTTGGGGGAAACATCCAGGAATTCATTGAAGAATATTTAAGAAAGAGTAAGTAACATGGCAATTGAAGAAAATGAATTTATAGGCATACGCCTTGAGAAGCTTGATGGCATAAGGGAAATGGGAATAGCTCCATTTCCTGCACAGACCCCTGACAGGCAACCCGTAGAAGCTCTCCGAAGCATCGGTGAAACTGAAGAGATTCAAAGCACAAGCGGGCGTATCATGGCAAAGAGGAAGCACGGAAAAACTGTTTTCTGTGACATCACGGATCCAACAGGAAGAATTCAGCTTTTCATCAACAAGAAGAATCTTGATGAGGATAGCTGGGAGCTACTCGGCAAAATGGATCTGGGCGATATCATCTGGGTCAGTGGTGCTCTTTTTATAACAAGAACAGGAGAGCTCTCAGTAAGAGTAGAAACTCTTATGCTTCTGACGAAGGCTGTTCGCCCGATGCCTGTTGTGAAGACTGATGCCGATGGCGAGATTCATGATGCTGTTAGCGACCCAGACTTTATCTACAGACACAGATGTGTTGATCTCATGCTGAACGAGGAATCGAAGAATAGGTTTATTGCCAGAAGCAAAATCATTTCTGCGGTAAGGAAATACCTTGATTCATCTGATTTTCTTGAAGTTGAGACTCCTGTTCTCCAACAGATTTACGGTGGTGCAGCTGCTGATCCCTTTGTAAGCCACTACAATTCTCTGGATGAAGAGTGTTACCTAAGAATTGCAACCGAACTCTATCTGAAGAGGCTTGTGTCAGGAGGAATCGACCGCGTTTATGAGATTGGCAAAGATTTCAGGAATGAAGGTATTGACAGAACTCACAGTCCGGAATTCACGCAGCTTGAGCTTTACGAAGCATGGACAGATTACAACGGAATGATGAAGAGATTTGAAGAGATAGTGGAAGCCGCCGCCAAGGCTGCAGGAGTTGGACCTATAGTAGAATTCGCTGGTCATGAGGTTGATCTCACTCCTCCTTTCAAAAGAGTCCCATTTGTTCCGACTCTTCATGAGAAGAGCGGGGAAGAGCTCTTCGAGTGGGATGCAGAGAGACTTTCAGCGCTTGTTAAAAGTCTGGGTCTTGGAGATGACGTCAAAGACAGACCGACTCTTCTGGACAAACTCTTTGACCACTATGTAACTCCACATCTTATTCAACCGAGTTTTGTAATTGATTATCCTGTGGAACTCTCTCCTCTAGCCAAACAGAAGACAGATGATCCGAGAATTACCGAGCGGTTCGAGGCATTTATTGCTGGAGTTGAACTTGCCAATGCTTTCAGCGAACAGAATGACCCGATTTATCAGAGGGAAGTACTCGAGAATCAGGCAGATCTGAGTGAACATCGCAAAGGAGTGGTTGATCAGGAATTCCTTTATGCTCTTGAGGTTGGAATGCCACCGACAGGCGGACTGGGTATCGGAGTGGATCGACTGGTTATGATTCTTACCGGTGCGATGAATATCAGGGATACAATTCTGTTTCCTCATCTCCGAAGGGGGCAATGAAACAGAAGCTCATATGGGCTTTAGCCCGTAGACATGTATGGAGTGATGCCAATTCCACTGTTGTTCGAATAGTAAGCATTCTCTCTGTTGCCGGAGTAGCAATTGGCGTTGCTGCTCTGGTGATTCTACAAGCCTTCATGGGGGGATTTACAGAGGCTATTGCATCAGGACTGTCTACCATGAATCCACCTCTGCATATCTACGCTCCCGGTGGAGGAAACCTCAATGACTTCGATCTAGGAGTTGTTCAGGAAATTGCTGAGGATATTCCCGGCATTACCCGCGTTGAGGGGATTCTTGAGAAAGCTGCTGTTGTAAGCGGTGCTGCAGGAACAGTTTCGGGCGCAATAGTCCGGGGCACCAACGAAGCTGAGTTAATAATCGGGATTGATCTTGCCCGAGAACTTGATATAGGGGCCGGTGATGAGATCCGGATTGCTTCAACCGCAGGTGCTGAGATATCCGGAATGGGTAGAGTTCTTGTTGATACCATAGCGACCCTTGTTGTTGACAGTGTGGGGGATTTCGGTATTGAGGAATACAACAATTCTCTTGTTATTCTACCGCTCCACATCTCCAGAAATATTTTCAGAGCTCAAGGAGAGTTGTCCAGCCTGGGGGGCTATGTTGAAAGAGGTTTTGATCCCGTTGTATTGTCATCGATGTTGGACTCAGCTCTGAACGAAGAATATGTAGGTGGAGGCTGGCCGGTTTACATGAGCTGTATTCCCTATCTTGCCTTTCACGGTAATCTTTTTAAGGCCCTTGGTCTCGAGAGAATTGCAATGACAATTGTACTGGCTTTGATTACAGTTGTTGCACTTCTTAACCTTTCCAGTGCTCTTACAATGATTGCATTGGAACACCGCCGCGATGTTGGAGTAATGAGAGCAATGGGACTTGCTCCTTCGGGAGTATTCAGCATTTCCATTATCAGAGGTTTTCTGCTGGGTGGTAGCGGAGCTTTGGTCGGGCTTGCTTTTTCATGGATTTCTATTTTTGTTGTAAACAGATACTTTCCCATAAGACTGGACGGAACAGTGTACTGGATAGATGTACTTCCCGGTGTTTTTCCTGTAGGAACGGCCCTTGTCGTGACGCTTGCTACAGTTCTGGTATGTCTGATTGTTTCTCTCTTTCCGGCATTTTCAGCTTTGTACCGTTCTCCATCGGAAGCATTGAGATATGAATAAAGAATTAGTCCTTTCGGCAGTAGATATTCACTGTTCTTACGGCAGTGCAGATGCATCAATCCAGGTTCTAAGAGGAGCTGAAATTGAGATCAAGGCCGGAGAGGTCGTTGCAGTTACAGGGCCAAGCGGTTCCGGGAAGAGCACTCTACTTCACGCTCTCGGTTTTTTAGAAAGACCGGACAGGGGCAAAATACTTATTTGCGGTGAAGACGGGTGGGCTCTTGGTGGGCGGAAAAGAGCTGCTCTCAGGAACAGAAAAATAGGTTTTGTTTTTCAGTTTCATCATCTTCTGGAAGAGTTTACTCTGAAGGAAAATGTTATGATGCCGTCACTTATTGCCGGTGAATCTAAAGAAGATGCAGCAAAAAAAGCAGATGAACTTTTAGATAGAGTCGGTATAATTCACAGGGCCTCTCACTTTCCCTCGAGGGTTTCCGGTGGAGAAAGGCAGAGAGCTGCAATTGCAAGAGCAATAGTAATGAAGCCAGATATTGTTCTGGCGGACGAACCTACCGGCAACCTTGATTCCGGTACCAGTACCGAAGTGGAAAAGTTGATTATGGAACTTGCAGAAGACGGGAACAGATCTTTCCTTCTGGCAACCCACAGTAATGATCTTGCTTCAGCCGTCCACAGAAGGTTTTTCCTGAACTCCGGCATCTTGACTGAGGGTGATTAAAATTCTACTTCAAGGGGAACACGAATTGCTATATTTATTACATGGATCCCGTCTCTTTATAAAGGCGAAAGAAGAAGGGGGCATTCTTGCCTGAACAGCATACTGATCGAGCCAGAAAGGCTCTTATTGAAGCAAGGGCAGAAGCAGCCCGTTCCGGCAGAAGAGAGATCGGCAGCGAGTTTATTCTTTATGCTATTCTCAATGTTGATGGTTCCGGTGCCGCCGCTCTGCTTCGCAGCTTGAACGTTAAAACTGGAGAAATGGGTTCTCAGCTAAGGGCTAATCTGCGTCATGGCCCTATTGCAGGTAACATTGACAGAACTAATCTTACATGGAGTCATCGTTGCAGATCCATACTTGCAGATGCAAAAGTGCAGGCATCAAAACTAAATTCTGTTTCTATTTCAACAGAGCATTTACTTCTTGCACTGGCCAGAATTGACAGCGGATCATCCGCTCTTCTCTGGCAGTATGGTGTAAACTACGATAAACTTTTCGATGCCCTGAAGGCTTCCGGAGAAAAGCGAGGCACTGTCCAGGAAAAAGCGACTTCTGCTCTCGATTATTTCTGCCGCAATCTAACACTTATAGGCTCAGAGAACGGTCTTGATCCGGTAATAGGCAGATCAAGAGAAATTGACAGAATTGTTCAAGTTCTCTGTCGAAGAAAGAAATCAAACCCTGTTCTTATCGGAGAGCCCGGAGTAGGTAAAACCGCTATTGTTGAAGGTTTGGCTTTAAGAATTCTTTCAGGAAGAGTTCCTCTGCCTCTTTATGGCAAGAGGATAATGGCTCTTGATATGGCCTCTATTCTTGCTGGAACTAAATATAGAGGACAGTTTGAAGAACGACTCAAAGCTCTTCTGAGAGAAATCAGGGAAGATGGGAATGTTGTTCTGTTTATCGATGAGATTCACTCAATTGTTGGTGCCGGTGGGGCAGAGGGAGCTATTGATGCTGCCAATCTGCTGAAACCTGCTCTCGCAAGAGGAGAATTTCAGTGCATCGGTGCTACCACTCTTGACGAGTACAGAAAAATAGAAAAAGATGGAGCCCTTGAAAGAAGGTTCCAGTCTGTTCCTGTTGATCCCCCATCGGTGGAGCTAACACAAGAGATTCTGGAAGGTCTGAAGGAAAGATATCAGCGCCATCATAATGCTATTTTTTCACCAGAAAGTCTCAGAAACTGCGTGATACTTGCAAACAGGTACATCACAGGAAGACATCTTCCGGACAAAGCTATTGATGTTATGGATGAATCAGGAGCAAGAGCTCATGCAAGGGCATCCAGTCCACCAGAATCGCTCATCAACCTTCATGACAGACTTCTCGAGATGAGACGGGATATGGACACAGCAGGAGAGAAGAAGAATCTTGAAGAAGTTTCCAGGCTTGGGGAAGAGGTTGCTCGACTGGAAAAAGCCCTGGAAAGCTCCAGAGGTCATTGGATAGAAAGCCTTCCACCTGTCGATATTACACAGGATGATGTTGCCGCTGTTGTTGCTGAGATGACAGGTATTCCCATCAGCCGTGTTGGAGAAAGCGAAACTGCAAGACTCTCCAGTCTTGAGGATCGCATGTCAGGCAGCATAATAGGTCAGGACCAGGCCATCAAACACATTGCAAATGCCATCAGACGAGGCAGAGTCGGACTGAGAAACAACAGGCGACCAACAGGGTGTTTCCTTTTCCTGGGTCCATCCGGAGTTGGTAAAACAGAAACCGCAAGAATTCTTGCAGAGCAGGTATTCGGAGATAAAAACTCTCTTATTCGTATTGATATGTCCGAGTATAGAGAAGGTTTCTCTGGTTCCAGGCTTGTTGGAGCACCTCCTGGATACGTTGGATATGATGACGGGGGCCAACTCACAGAGAGAGTTAGAAGAAGACCTTACTCTGTTGTTCTGCTCGATGAGATTGAGAAGGCGCATTCTGACGTATACAACATGCTTCTTCAGGTTATGGACTACGGAACAATGACTGACAGTTACGGAAGAAAAATTGATTTTAGTAACACAATCATTATCATGACCGGAAATCTCACAAAAAACCGTGGTGGAAACAGCGCATCTGTTGGATTTTTGAGAGAAGATTCAGAGTCAGAAGCGTCTGCTATACATAATGCAGCAAAATCCCTCTTCCCGCTTGAGTTTATGAACCGTCTGGACAGTGTGATAGTTTATAATTCTTTAAGCATGGATGATATAAAAACAATCGTAAAAATGCAGCTTACCGAGGTTCTCGAAAGGCTGTTGGAACTGGATATAGAACTTGTGATTGAAAGCGAGGCTCTTGATCTTCTTTCTGAAAACGGCTTTAGCCGGGATGCCGGTGCAAGGCATCTCAGAAGAACTATTCAGAGACTTCTTGAAGATCCTCTTATCGATTTACTTGTTTCCGGAGAGCTCTCGGGAGGCGAGAAAGTCAGTGCCAGGCGTAATGGTGATGTTCTTTCATTTAGCTCCCTGAACGAGGAGAAGGTCAACAATCCCGCTGTGGAGGTGAATGTATGAAACTGACAATTTTACTGTTCTTTTTGCTTACCGGAATGGCGTTCTCAATTTCGATATCTAGTGTTTCTGTTGAGGGGAATACCTATGTATCCGATTCACTGATAACTCGAACACTAGGACTGACCACCGGTAATATTTTTCTTCCCTCAACTCTGCCCCAGGGAGTCAGGGATCTCTTCAGCCTTGGTTATTTTACTGATATAGAGGTAACGGCTGATTCGACCGGAGGCGTTGCGGATTTTTACATTAGGATCAGCGAGACTCCAATTCTGGCGGATCTTCAGATCGAGAACTCCGGTTGCCTCGATGAAAGTGACCTGATTGATACACTGGCAATATTTCCGGGGCAGACGGTCTCTATAAACGATATCGACCGTGGTACCGACCTTATTCTGAGTCTGTATGCTGATGATAACAGGCATTTAGCCAGCGTAACACATAGGTGGGATGAACCGGGTTCAGATGGTCGCCGAGCGCTTGTTTTCGTCTGTGAGGAAGGCCCTGATGTAAGAGTAGGAGAGATAGCGTTTTCAGGTAACTCGGCCTTTTCAGATTCCGATCTCAGAGATGAGATGAAAACCAAACAGGACGGTTTCTGGAGAAGCGGTAAACTGAAACCTCTGCAGTTTGAGGAAGATTTGTTCAGGGTTGCAAATTACTACCACAACCACGGTTATCCTGATGCAATGGTAATCGGTACGGAGAGATATTTACTTCCTGAGAATGATGATCATTTCCATATAGATATTTCCGTATTTGAGGGTGAGCATACTGTTTTTGGAGAGGTTTCTGTTAGTGGGAATACTGAGCTGTCGGATTCTCTTCTTCTAACCTTCAACAAGATGGAATTAGGAGAACCATATTCAGTTGACGATTTAGACAAGACTCTTGAGACCTTCTATTCCGCATACCAGGATCGTGGTTATTTTTATGCGGCGATATCACCTCTCTTTGAGCCATCCACTCTGGCAGACTCTATCGTGAATATCCATTTTGCTGTTCAAGAGGGAGAGAGAGCTCACATCCGTGAGGTACAAATCATCGGTAATACCCGTACTTTCGATAATGTTATCCGTCGTCAACTTACAGTTACACCGGGTGATCTATTCAGACGATCTGCCATGATGCGCTCTCTCAGGAACGTATTCTATTTGAATTACTTCAATGACGTCATTCCGGACTTCAGAGCCATTGAGGGATCTCCCGATGTCGATATGATTCTTGAAGTTGATGAGAAACCAACTGGAAAATTCGGCATTGGAGCGAATTATAGCGCTACCGATGGCTTTAGTGGCTATCTTGAGGTTGCAGAAACAAACCTTATGGGTCGCGGACAGAATTTGGGAACTACATATGAGTTTTCCAAAACTGTTCAGAACATCAAAGTTAGTTTTACTGAACCTTGGTTCCGTGATACTCCATTAACTCTCGGTGGCGAGGTATACCACACAACCAGCAACTACAGTGAATATGACAGGAGACGAACAGGAGGATCTGTTGTTGTTGGTCGTCCTTTGCCGTGGATTGATTTTACCACTGCAAGCATCAGATACACACTTGAAAAGGTTGATGTTTTTGATATAACTGATGATCCAGATAACTATTACTACACTCTGAACGATACAGACTGGCCCAGATGGGATAGTTCAATAAGACTCTCTTTCACCCGTGACAGCCAGGACAGGCGAGTGTTTCCGGGAGAAGGATCAAAGAACTCGATTACCATGGATCTTACTGGAGGTTTCCTCGGTGGAGATATCGGATTTCAGAAGTATCTCTTTGATTCAACATGGCATGTACCGGTGTGGTGGAAATTCTTCCTTACGCTGCGTGGTCGAATGGGAACGATTTCCGGCTTCGGCGGCGAAGTGCCTCCCGCATATGAGTTGTTTCAGCTCGGTGGAACCGGATTCTACGGGGTAAGAGGTTATGGAGACAGAGAAATCAATGCTGTAGACGGTTATGAAACCGTAGGAGGCAAAGCGATGCTGATTCTCAGTGCCGAGTACCGCTTCAGAATTATTGATCAGCTTCAGCTTGCTGTCTTCACCGATGCCGGTAATACATGGGAAAGTTGGTCTGACATAGATCTCTCTACATTGGACCGCGGGGCTGGCCTTGGGATCAGAGTAGAAATTCCTATGCTTGGTATCATGGGACTCGATTATGCTTATGGTTTTGAAGGACCTGATCCCGGTTGGGAATCACATTTCCAGATGGGTACATCCTTCTGATTGGAGTGAGATGAAATTACTAGTATTTCTTGTTTTTCCAGCATTGCTGCTTGGACAAACCGTTGCCGTTTTTGATTCCGATCTTGTGTTTGAATCCCTTGGCGAGGTAACGGACGCCAGAGAGCTTCTTGAGACTGAGATGGATGAATGGGAGCTTCATGTGGATTCTCTTCAGGAAGAGATCGATGTTTTAGAGGAAGATCTTTCCCGGACACTGATGATGAGCCCGGAAAGAAGACAGGAAAAAGAAGCCCTTCTTGATGAGAAAAAGATTCAGATAGAGGCCTACCTTTCCAGTGTCTTTGGTCCTGCAGGCCTTATGGAACGGCGTAACGAAGAGCTGGTTAACCCGATTATTGCAGCTATTAACGAAGCAGTAATTGATATTGCCAGCGAAGATGACATCCAGATTGTTCTTGATGCATCTGCCGGCCAGGTCGTATATGCAGAGGCTTCCGTAGATATCACAGACAGGGTGATTGACCGGGTTATGAGTGGAGATGAGTGATTTTACGATTAGGGAAATCACTGACCACCTAGGTGGTAAATTACTTTCCGGCAATCCTGATTCAGTAGTTTCAGGTGTCTCTGCAATACAATCCGCAGATGCGGGGGATATCTGCTACTGCGGGAATGCAAAGTATTTCAGATATCTTTCAACAACAAAAGCACTTGCTGTTATAGTGTCAAAACCTGTTGAGACATCGGCTGAGTGTGTAATTCTTGTGGATAAAGAATATGATGCATTCAGGAAAGTTCTACTTCTGCTGAAACCAGATCGTTCATCCGGATTTACGGATATTCACCCCTCAGCAGTCATACATCCTTCTGCTGACACAGGAAGTAATGCACAGATAGGTCCTCTGACTGTTGTCGATAGAAATTGCATACTGGGGGATGGTTGTGTGCTAGGGGCAGGGTGCGTTCTCGGTCCCGCTGTGATTCTCGGGGAGAACTGTTTCATTCACCCCAATGTTACTCTCCTGGAAGGAACATCTGTCGGCAGTAATGTGATCATACATTCGGGTACTGTTGTCGGAAGTGACGGATTTGGATTTGTTCCCGATTCCAGTGGTATGCATAAGAAAATACCACAGAACGGGAATGTTGCCATTGGAAGCCATGTTGAAATCGGAGCAAATTGTACAATCGATAGAGCGGTAACCGGCAGCACTGAAATTGGCGATCATACAAAGCTGGACAATCTCATTCAGGTAGCCCATAATGTATGCATAGGTAGAGGGTGTTTTATTGCTGCCCAGACTGGAATTGCTGGAAGTACAACGATCGGTAACGGTGTTACTTTCGGTGGCCAGGTGGGTGTCGGTGGACATATTGTAATTAATGACGGTGCTGTTATTGCTGCAAAATCGGGTGTTACCAAGAATGTAGATTCAGGTGTAACACTGTCTGGAAACCCTGCCAGACCTCATATGGAGACTTTGAGGCTGGGTGCTGCTGTAGCAAGGTTGCCGAAGATTATTGAGCTGGTTAAAGAATTGAATGCCGGCAAAATAGGAGAAACTGGAGACTGATGAATCGTTTTCAAACAACTATCAAAGAGCAGGTTTCCTACACCGGTCGCGGTCTGCATCTGGGTAAAGAATCGACAATAACATTTAAACCGGCACCAGCTGATACCGGTTATGTCTTTATCAGAACCGATGTGGATCAGAGACCGACAATAAGAGTTATTCCAACGAATGTTCGAATGGTTGAGGAGCAGGCAAGAAGAACCACACTTGGTGAAAACTATTATGAGGTGCATACTGTTGAGCATGTTCTCAGCGCACTGTACGGTCTTGAAATAGACAACGCAATTATTGAGATAAGCTCAGATGAGCCACCGGAGCCTGCAGACGGATCCGTTCGTTCTTATGTTGAAGTTCTGATGGAAGCAGGAGTGGAGACACTTCCCGGGAGCCCGAGCAAAGTATTCGTTATTACAGAGCCGGTTAGTCTTGAATATCACGGTGCAAGTTTAACCGTGGTTCCATACGATGGTTTAAAAATCAGTTTTACTCTTGACTATGATCATCCTCATATTGGAACGCAGTATATCAGCCTTGATATAACCCGCGACAGTTTTATTAATGAAATAGCACCAGCTAGAACATTCTGCCTTTACGAAGACGTTAAACTCCTTCAGGAAAAAGGTCTTATCAAAGGTGGGACTCTGGAAAATGCCGTTGTAATCGGTGAAAACGGAGTTATGAACGACAGTCCTCTCCGTTTCCCGGACGAGCTTGTAAGGCACAAGGTCCTTGACCTTATCGGAGACATGGCGTTGCTTGGAATACGTCTTCAGGGTCATGTGATTGCCGCAAAAAGTGGCCATGCTTCCAATGTTCAGTTTGTTAAACGAATCATGCAGGTTTACTCCGGTAAAATCAAAACATCCAAAGCCGACCTATCAAATAGACAATGGGGCATCACTGATGTTATGGATCTTCTACCGCACAGGTATCCATTTCTTCTTGTTGACCGTGTGCTGGAGATAGAGCCGGAGAAGAGCATTGTTGCAATCAAAAATGTTACCATCAATGAACCTTTTTTCCAGGGACATTTCCCAGGCAGTCCAATTATGCCAGGAGTCCTTGTTATTGAGGCTATGGCGCAAGCCGGTGGATTGATGCTTTTTGATTCTGTTAAGGAACCCGGCAGATGGCTGGTTCTTTTCGGCGGGATTGATAAGGTTAGATTCAGAAAACCAATTCTGCCAGGTGATCAAATACGCTTCGAACTCGAACTGATAAGTAAACGCGGTCGTATGTGGAAGATGCGCGGAGTTGCAAAAGTTGATGACAGGGTTGCAGTAGAGGCTGAGCTCACAGCAATGCTGGTGGAGAAAAAATGATACACTCAACAGCAGTAGTAGAGTGCGTTGCCCCTGAATCCGTAGAAATCGGCCCCTATGCTGTTGTTGGCCCTGATGTCGTATTGGGACAGAGGGTGGTTATCGATGCTCATGCATTTGTAACAGGAATTACTACCCTGGCCGACGATGTTAAGATCGGACCTGGGGCAGTGATTGGAACGGCTCCTCAGGATTTGAAGTTTGCCGGTGAAAGAACTACTCTTGAGATCGGTGCAAGAACGGTGATTCGTGAGATGGCCAACATCAATTGCGGTACAAGTGCTACCGGAAAAACTGTGGTCGGAGCAGATTGTTTCCTAATGGCTTTCAGTCACGTAGCCCACGACTGTGTTATTGGTGATGGTGTTATTCTTGCCAATTCTGTTAATCTTGCAGGTCACGTTGAGATAGGCAGGAAGGCAATCATTGGGGGAGTTGTTCCTGTTCACCAGTTTACCAGAATCGGTGAGTACTCAATGATTGGCGGAGGTTTCAGAGTATCCAGAGATGTCTCTCCTTACACACTTGCTGGTGGAGAGCCTTTGCGAATGATAGGAATCAACAAACTGGGTCTAAGGCGTAACGGTTTCTCAAACGAAGAAATAGCATATGCAGTAGACTCATTCCGATATTTCTTCAAGAATTCTGAAACAATGGCAAGCAAAGTGGAAGCGGTTCTTTCCAGCAGCACAGATGATTCACTTCGAAAGCGGATGGCTGAGTTTATTTCCACCTCCTCGAGAGGGGTCACAATCTGAGTCAGATTGTCTTTCTTCTGTTTTTTCTCATTCAGCAGTCTCCGGTTGCTGATTCCACTGTAGTTGAGTACCGGAATCCCAGAGGTGCTATGCTAAGAAGCTTGGTATTTCCCGGATGGGGACAATTTTACAATGATGAACCCGTTAAAGGTCTGCTTTACGGAACACTTGAGTTTGGTTTGCTCGGATTAGTTTTATATGAAAACCATGAAGCAGAGAATGCCCGTGAGATGTATCTGGAAACAGGACAGGAATCATGGCAGAACAGTTATGATAATCACAGTGACCTGAGACGAGATTTTATCTGGTACACCGCTGGAGCGTGGGTAGTCGGATTACTCGATGCCTATGTAGATGCTTATTTCTTCAGTTTTGAAGCGGAAAACACCAGATTCGAAAATGATACTGAATTCAGCGTAGGGGCAGTGGTTCAATTCTGACTTAGGGAATGAAATGATCTTTCACCTTGTATACTTTTTGACAGCGGGATTATCCGCTTCGGAACCGGAGCTTCTTGATAAAGCCGTCCAAGGCGATAAAGAAGCTTTTGGAGAAATAGTCAAAATGTATGAAAAAAGAGTATTCAGGGTTGCCAGAAGAATGTGTAATTGTGATGATGATGCATGGGATATTACCCAGGAAGCCTTTATTAAAGCAATGAAAGCCATG
Source organism: Candidatus Fermentibacteraceae bacterium (assembly GCA_016744855.1). Taxonomy (GTDB): domain Bacteria; phylum Fermentibacterota; class Fermentibacteria; order Fermentibacterales; family JCC-6; genus Sabulitectum. The sequence goes on from JADGDO010000004.1 coordinate 207,836, forward strand.
CGCAATTTCAACACTGAATACCGTTTCTTTACCTGGATGTACAGGATCGTTACGAACACCGCTATTAACTTCTCGCGTTCCCGTGGAAGGCGATCTGAAGTGGAATTTGATGAAGGTTATGGAAGCGGTGGCCAGACTGCTTCAGCTGATACAACCATTCAGGAAACAAATAGAGATCTACTTGTTCAGGCTGTTCAGAAAGCAGTAGAGCGGCTTACACCGGCTCTTCGATCGGTCTTTGTTCTCAGAGTTGACCAAGAGCTGAGCTACGAAGAAATAGCAGAGACTCTTGATATTGCAACTGGAACCGTTATGTCCAGGCTCAACAGGGCACGTAGTTCAGTGAAGACTTTTGTTGTTACAGAGTTGGGAGGTGAACCGTGAGTTGTCCGGACGGAAACAGATTGATGCAGTGGATTGATGGAGAACTTTCACCTGCTGAAGAAGCTTCAATCGCCTCGCATCTCGATGAGTGCAGTTTATGTCAAAGCTTCATTGCTACCCAGCAACAGATAGAATCTAGCTGGAGGGACGCATGGGTCGATCCTACAGAGGCAGATTTTGCAGCTATGCGGGGTGGGATTAATACGAAAAAGGTGTGGTGGCAAACGAAACAGTCCTGGTACATTGCCGCTGTTATATGTGCAGCCTATCTGGGAGTTAAATTTTTCTATTTGGATGGTGCTGGCCGGCCACTTTCAGATATTGCTATTGCTGAATACAGAACACCTGAGACCAACTCAGAATCTACCGGAGAGCAGCTCGAAGACTCTTCTCTGCTTCTTGCCGTAGATGAAATCATCGTTCCTGAGTGTGAAGAATTGGAAGAGGAAGTTGAATTTCAAGAGTCACCCGAGGAGAGTGATCAGACAATCTCCGGTGAGGATACCGTCGAGCAGCACTTGATGGGTGAGACCGCTTCTGTTGTGACTGTTTCTGCCGAAGGCAGTTCTTCTGTTGGCGATTTGCAGTCGGGAACCCTCCCCGTGACAGAAGAGATTGTTTCTTCTTTGGATTCTCCTGTACCTATGGAAGATATTGAGGAGTGCTCAGAGTCCGAAATTCTCTTCAGATCTGTAGAATCATCAGACTCTGAAGATGTTTCAGGTGACTTTGCTTCCTCAGGTTTTGTTACAGGAGGAGCTACAGGTATGAGTGGCGGTGGTGGCACTGTAGGTTATGGTTCCGCAGGACTCTGCCTGGCTGATGAGTCGGATGACCTGCAGGACTGTTCGCAAGAATCGGATATTATCAATTCTACCTCCGCGACTTCAGAACCCCGAATGGAGGCTCCATCCATATCCACTGGATTCAGTGTTTCTCTTGTTCTTTCAGGAGAGGAAGCCGTTCAGGTTGTTAGAAGTGATTGGATTTCACTTTATACATTGATCGATTCTCTTTTAGCAGAGAATCATTACTATGCTACCGACACACTTATTTTTAGGGTAAACAGCGATGGTGTTATCTCTTCTAAGGAAGACATTGCGGATGCTGTAATAGATATTCCCGAAGCAGCTTACGCCGATTGTACTGTTTCTGTAGTATTCCACTGATCTTATCAGCCCTTTGCATTTCAGTCTGAGATTGATAAGTTTGACTGTATAGATTGTTCTTCTTGAAAGGAGATTTTTCATGGCAGCCCGAATTTTCCTTGCGCTGTTGTTAACATGTGCACTGGTCGCTCACGCTGACGAAAGCAATCTGCCCAGGATTGCTGTTATCCCCGTTTTTACAGATGCAACGGAAAATTACATCGAGCAGGATCTTGTCCTCACGGCTGAAGGAGTTTTTCTCCAGAGTGGAAGATTTGAAGTTATTGATGTTTCTTCCCATGTCGATTACGAAGGTTCTCACGAGGATCAGAATCTCAGGCTTCGTGCAATTGCAGCAGATTTTACTGTGGATATATTTATGTTGCTTGATGTTTCACCTCCGCATGTTGATGTCAGTCATGGAACTGCGGCTACCCTTAATGTCACAAGAAGTACCTCTCTGGATGTAACTGGGAGATTCTACACTTCTGAGGGAAGTCTTCTCGGCTCTATAAGAGAGAAGAAGTACTCCGGTGTTCAGGGATCAACTTCAGTGGACCTTAGCGCTCTTGCAAATCAGGGTGTAATTCTTGTAGTTCAGAGAAGCCTTTCTGAAATTTTACCATATGAGTTCTCTTTTGAAGTTGAGGGTGGTCCGGTATTCCGCTTCCCCATGGGTACAGATTACGGTGTAGACAAAGGTATGGTTTTCTCTGTTGTCGCCTTGTCTCGCGGAATACCTCGTTCATCAGAGGAGTACCGGCAGCTTAGCAGTCACGGACTCATCCAGATCATGGATTCAGACGAGAATTCAGCCTCTGCCAGACTCATTGCTGGCCACCTCGTCGAAGGATCAAGGGTAACAGCAGTCGAGAATTCCACTCCTGGAATGCTTGCTCTTTCGTACGCTGTTCTCCCAACAGAGGTGGTACCCGGGGACAATCTGACAGGTGAGGAAAATGAAACATCTAAACTCGCCAACCAGGCAGAATTTTCCGGTGGAACCTGCAAGTGGGGCCTTTCGCTTACTGGATCTCTCTTTACAGGAGTGCTGCCAAGAATGTCTTCTATAGGTATCCGGGGAGAAATTGGAACAAGACTTCCTCTTGCATCTCCATCTCTCGGTCTCAGAATAGGTGCAGGATTTGAAGCTTGTTACCTTGCGCAGAACACAAGAGCCGATTCAATCACAGCTTCTGCCAATACAGCTTCTTTCGCCGGTACAGCTAGTCTCAATCTGGAATGGATGATGAGCAGCAGATTTGGAATCATTCTTTCCGGTGTAGGAAGAATTGGAACTTCAGCAGACAGCTGGAATGTTACAGACTGGAGAGGTTTCAGCAGGGATGCTCTTCCGGGAGAGCTTTACTACGCAGAAATTAAGCCTGCAGCAATTAGTTTCTCTGCAGGACTTGCATATATGGTTTACTAAATTGGTTAATTAGATTTGTTTAGTAAACAGGCGGGACTGCAAAGTCCCGCCTGTTCTTTCTACTTATTTTCCAGGTGTTTCCAGGGACCGTTTGCCATCCCGCGTTCCCAGATAATTTCCATGATTGACCAGCTTGATACGGCAAAGATCAGACCGCCCATAATACCAGCGAACTTTGTACCGATTAGTGCTCCTGCTACTATTGCACCACCAGAAATAGCAGCCATAAACAGAAGGAGCATGGTTGTCGCAAATGATGTTGCTCCCCACTTGGCGATAAAACGAACTCTTGTGAGGTGAGTGCCCCAGGCGAGAAGAGGGTAGCCGATAAAACCGAGAATAGGGACCGGAATACCCGGTGTTAGAAATACCAGAACCAGCCAGAGAGCAGTGGTGAGCAGATAAATCCAGACTGCTTTTCTTGCATGAGCTTTATACCATCCGAGCTGTTCCGCTATTTCTCCCAGTGATGTCCAGCTGAAAACTCCTCCGACGACGCCCAGAAAAAGTCTGTGCGTAAGTTCCTTCAGGAAGAAACCAACAATGAGAGAAGCAACGGCAAGAGTTGCAAGTACTATAAACGACACCAGAGGGAAGCTTTTGAAACGCTCCTTGCAGCTGGAGTAGAACCTGGCACCCAGGAACTGAATCAGAAGAAATACAGCGAGAGCGTAGAAAGAAAACAACAATGCAGATGTTGCATCTGATTCCTGCACAGGCTGGGAGTTGACTGCCAGTGCCAGTATGTTAAATAATTCCATCAATACCGCCTTTCCAGATGTGGGAAACTAAGAAAAATTTGACGGTAGTCAACCCTGTCAGGGAATGAGAGTAGAATGAAATTTGTTTTAGCAGTCTGGATTTTGCTTGCGCTCTTTATTTTATCTTGCGGAGGAGCTGATGTTTCTTCGGAAGTTTCTAATGACTCCGATGGGTTAGTTGTCATTCGCAGGGGATCATGGGCCGTTCAGTATGACCCTCAGAATGTTTCAACAATGAGACCCGAACTCGCTTTTGCAAGTACTGCTTCAGGCGAGCTTCGAAGCGAGGTTGACTCACTTAACTACGACAACGCCCTTCCCGACTCCCTCAGGTTTAATATGGAGTGGCGTATAGGGGGCTCTTCCGCATTGGTTTTCTCAGTGACAGTTCCAGATCAGGGTAATGCTCAGCTTTTGAGAGAAGCGAGGGAAGTTTGTAACAATGCTCAGGTAATTCGCCCTCCCGGACTTCGCTCTGTTTTTCTTTCTGACAGAATCGGCACTGAAATTGATTCAGATCGAGCTTCATCTGCTGTGGAACCACCACCTGATGTTAATCATCACCTGATGGTTTATTACCAGCAGGACACCACAGGGAACTCTCTTGAAGTAATTGATTCCCTTGTTGTTGATTTCAGAGAGAGTAACGCTGATTCAATGGCATTCACTTTTATTCACAGAGATGCCAGCTCCATTATTTCTTCAACCGCAGGTATTTTTAGAAGAGGTAGTTCACCCAATCAATACATTTGTTTTGCAGATTCGAACGGAATTTACACAGGAGTTTTCCGCAATCAGTTTCATATAAACATTCCATATCTTGATTCGAGAGGTAGAGTGAGTGTTCAATCAAGACTAACCTCAGCATATCTTTCCGGAGACGGTTATTACCCTATATCTTCAGCACCAGCCGGATATATTGTAAAAATGTTTCTTCCCGATTCAATCATCTCATGGACCCCTCTCGAGATGGGAGAAAATCAGGATGAATGGTTTTCTAATCCTGGTGGAATTGTCGGAGGGCTTCCTATGGCTATCGGTAATTACACTGAAAAAACTATTTTTCCCAGGTACAGGATGCTTACTCTCACAGGGTCGCCAATATCGTCACTTGACAGTATTGCAGTCGAAAGGATTGCCTCTGTACTCAGAAGTACACTTGATTTCCCATCTGCGGAATTTGCGTTTATAGAAATTATAAATCCTGGTGGTCCGGTTGTTACCTCGTCTTTTGGAGGAATGCTTTTTTCGAGAGGTTCTCTCGAAAGCCTTGTTGATGTTTCATCCTGGGATGAGAATTTTGCAAATGGAATCATCCCTTCAGGATGTGAAATTCTGATTGAAGCTGCTGAAGGTATGCTTTTGCAATCTCTGCAGCTTGATGAGATAGTGTCTGATATGCTTGCTTCCTGGATTCCCCTGCGATACTATGCGGCAAACACCGAAGATGAGAACAGTATCAGTATTCTCAGGTCTGCATATCTGAAGTATTACCTCTATAACACTGAAATTCTCGGTGGAGATGGAAGAACACCCCTTGTTGCTGAATACGCTCTTGGAGACCCTATGCTTCATGAATCTCCTCTCCGATCTTTTGTTGCCGGTGGGAAGGGAGTCATTGTTATGGAGTATCTCAATTCTCTCAGAATGCTTAACAGACTACCTCATCTGCTTCAGGATTTCACACATGCTTCCAGCGGTAATTTCTGGCTGAAGATATCATCAAGCTTGCGTGTATACAGAGGCACAGAGAAGTATGATCTCTTAAGAGCTCTACTTTACCAGCCCGGAATACCGCAGTTAAGGGTCAGTTGGAGTGAAGAGGGTGAGTTTGTACTTTTCGACATCGAGGAGATTCAGCCGGGCCTTTTCTTCAATCTGGAGCTTACCGAATGCCGATTGCAGTTTGCCGATACAAGTATTGTTCGAACACTGACACCTTCTATTCAACCAGGGTTGCTTGAGTGCACATCCACTTTGCCGGGTTACGGATCTATCTTAGCCATTGATATGAATTTTTTAGGAGAGATCCCAGCAGATTTCATCTATAGGAGAACTCATTCCGGAGAACTCGAATGACACCAGTAAAAGAAGTAGCCAATCTTTCTGCACTGATAAGAAAGTACAACCGCTTGTACTACAGTGAGAACAGATCAGAAATAACTGACACAGAGTATGATGCTCTTATGAACAGACTTTTGTATCTGGAGCGGGAGTACCCGGATCTTCTTCTTCCTGACTCTCCAACTGCTCGTGTCGGTTCTGCTCCACTCGCGGGTTTCTCTTCAATTGTTCATGATCCGCCGATGCTCAGTCTCTCAAATGTTTTTAGCATTGAGGATTTTCGTACATTTCATACAAGAGTAGTTTCAGAGCTTAATTCAGAGATGGTTGAGTATTCCGCTGAACCTAAACTGGATGGTGTTTCACTATCTCTTGTTTACGAAAATTCCATGCTTGTTGCTGCTGGTACCAGAGGAAATGGTGTGCTGGGAGAGGATGTCACTGCTAATGCCAGAACTATCCGCTCTGTACCTCTCAGGCTGAACACCGACAAGGCAGTTAATGTGGAGATTCGTGGAGAGGTTTTCATTAATCTTAACGATTTCAGGGAAATGAATAGCGGGAGGGAAGAAGCTGGGGAGGCTTTGTTTGCCAACCCGAGGAATGCTACAAGTGGATCACTTCGTCAACTGGATAGTTCTGTTACAGCGACGAGACCTCTTTCCTTTATTGCTTATGCCTGCGGATTGCACCCCGAGGGAATCAGAACACAGCAGGGATTGTTTGAAAAGCTTTTACAATGGGGTTTTTTAGTAAACCCTCATAACAGCTTATGCCAATCGCCGGAGCAGGTTGTTGCCGCTTACGACAATCTCACACAGATACGAAGCGATTTAGCGATGGAGATAGACGGGATGGTTGTTAAGCTGAACTGCTTCTCCGAGAGGGAAGAGATGGGCTTCCTCTCCAGGGCCCCCAGGTGGGCCACTGCCTGGAAGTTCCATGCGGAGGAGATGGCCACAGTCCTAACTGGCATTGAGGTGCAGGTGGGGCGCACGGGCCGGCTCACGCCGGTTGCCAGACTCGAGCCGGTACTTGTCGGTGGAGTGACAGTGACCAATGCTACTCTTCACAATCAGGATGAGGTGACACGGAAAGATGTTAGAGTTGGCGATACAGTTCTTGTGCGCAGAGCCGGGGACGTTATTCCAGAAGTAGTAACCAGCCTTCCTGCCGAAGTAGGGAACAGAGGTGAAGCCTTCAGAATGCCGGATGAATGCCCAGTTTGCAGTGGTCCTGTTGTGCAGCCGGAAGCAGAGGTCAACCTGTATTGTATCAACCCTTCATGCCCGGCACGACTGAGAAGAAACCTTGAACACTGGGCCTCAAGAAAGGCTCTCGATATAGACGGGCTGGGTAAACAGCTTTGCGGGCAACTGGTTGACGCAGGCATGGTTAATTCTATAGCTGATCTTTACAGCCTTAACTATCACGATCTCACTGCGCTTGAAAGAATGGGTGAATTGAAAGCTACCAAACTGTTTGCTGCCCTTGCAAAAAGCAGAAACAGTTCTCTTAGCCGTTTCTTGACAGGTCTGGGTATTCCAGGTGTCGGTGAGGTTGCCTCACGAGACATGGCATTAGAATTTGCGGATCTGGAAACCCTTGGAGATGCTTCAGAAGAGGAACTCCTAGCCGTTAAGGGTATTGGTCCGGTAACAGCGTTATCCATTAGGAGATTCTTTACAAACCCCATAACATCCAAGGTCATTCAACAGTTAGTTTCAGCTGGCTTTCATCCTGTGGAAAAAGATACAACCAGGGGTTCTTATCTTTCTGGAGAAACCATTGTTTTTACAGGGACACTGGTAATGCCCAGACAGAAAGCCAAAGAGTTGGCAATGAAAGCTGGGGCAAAAGTCACAGGAACCATTACCGGTAAGACAACTATCCTTGTCGCAGGAGAGAATTCGGGTTCAAAGCTGAAGAAAGCAGAGAAGCTCGGTGTCCGGGTGGTCCGCGAAACAGATTTTATGGATTTAATCAATCGCTGAGTCTGCTAGTGAGTTTTACAAATACAAAAAAAGCGCCGTATCGATTTGATACGGCGCTTTCTGTTGATTCTAGTTCTTTGCTTTGAAGTCTTTCATGAAGTCGACAAGAGTTGCAACTGATTCATAAGAGACAGCGTTGTATGTCGAAGCTCTGCATCCACCCACAGAACGGTGTCCTTTAAGACCGAGGAGGTCTTTAGATGCACCCTCTGCTATGAATTTCTTTTCGAGTTCCTCGGAAGGAAGACGGAAAGTTACATTCATGAAGCTTCTGCTGGCCAGATCTTTTACATGAGGAACATAGAAGCCATCGCTGTTATCCATTGTTCCGTAGAGAAGGTCTGATTTTTTCTTGTTCAGTGCAGCTATGCCTTCAAGGCCGCCATTCTCGAGTATCCACTCCATAACAAGTCCGATAACAAATACCGGAAGACTTGGCGGTGTGTTGAAGAGGCTGTCTTTTGCGATGTGAGTTCTGTAGTTGACCATTGTTGGAATATCTTCTCTTGCAGTGTCAGCAAAGCTCTTCTTAATCACAATCGCAACGGCTCCGGATGGACCGATGTTTTTCTGAGCTCCGGCATAAATCATGCTGAACTGGCTGAAATCCATTGAGTGGGAGAGGAAATCACTCGACATATCACAGATGTGAGGTACATCTCCAGTATTGGGGAAGTCCCACATTTCTGTACCGTAGATGGTGTTGTTACTTGTGGTATGAACATAAGCAGCACCTGGGGTGAGGTTGAATTCCTTTGGAATATATGAGAAGAGCTTATCTTCACTTGATGCAGCAACATTGACTTTACCGAAGTACTTGGCTTCCTTGATTGCTTTCTTGGACCAGACGCCGGTATTTACGTAGTCTGCTGTCATACCTTCTTTAAGGAAATTGAAAGGGATGTGGAAGAACTGAGAGCTTGCGCCACCTCCGACAAAGAGAACGGCGTATTCCTCTGGGTCTAGACCCATGATTTTCAGCATGTTGTTCTGGGTTCTTTTGAACATCCCGTCAAAAGGTTTTGAACGGTGAGAAATCTCCATAACAGACATTCCCTGTCCGTCAAATTCCAGAACTCCCATTTCAGCTGCTTTTTTGACCACTTCGTAAGGAAGTGCTGCTGGACCGGCAAAGAAGTTGTGTACTCTGCGAGCCATTACTGCCTCCATTGTAAAAAGAATAGTTATTAGAAGAATCTGCCCCTGGGCAGGTTAACACAAGAACCATACTGAATTTTGTACTGCTACCGCAATAGCTGTTTCGGCAGTTAGTGCTGCCCGGCTCTTTTGAAAAGCCAGATGCCCAGAACTATAAAAATCACTTCCGGTAGCGCGGCTGCAATAATGGGCTGAAGTGCTCCTTTGTGCCCCAGAGTCTGTCCGAATCTTGCGAGTGAGAAGAAGATGAATCCCAGCAGTACTGCAAGGCCGATACTGGTGGATTTTCCACTTCTGGGGTTGTTTGTTGCAAGCGGTGCTCCAACCAGAACCATAATGAGTGTTGAAAAGGGGAAGAAAAGTGTTAACCAGAACTCAACAAGATCTCCGGTCGGGTTTCCTCCGGCTGCTCTTATTCGTCCGATATGGTCCCAGAGTTCAATGACATTCATCTCAGCAGCACTTTTTCTTCTGCTTCCAAAATCCTCGGGTGTGTCTCGGATCTCTGTAAGGGGAAGAGAGTCATAAAGTGCAAAAGACATCTCACCAGTCGGAGAGAATCTTCTTTCCTCAGCAGAAATTCCCGTCCACACAGAGTCAACGTAGGAAAGTCTGTCAGCATCTACTCTTCTGGTTACTCTCAGACTGTCATCGAACCACTCCACTACTGCTCTGGATATGCTTTCATGCTGACCATCAAAAAGGCCGATTTCTACGATAGCACCGTCCAGAGTTTTGTGTGCAAAATCATTCCGCATGAGATAATTGATAGGGTCTCTTCCGTCTATCTCTACTCTCTTAACCTGGGTCTGAAAGTAGTTTGCATCTGCTACCACAAAATCTCCGACAACCAGAGTGAATAGACTGATGAAGAAGCCGGTTACCATTAAGGGGAGGAATAGTCTCGGAATAGATACCCCGGATGCCCTCATTGCTGTCAGCTCGTTGTTTTTGGCCATTCCAGCTACCAGAAGCAGAGAGCATATCAACACTGCAATCGGTGTTACCAGAACGATTATATAGGGGAGACCGTAGAAGTAATATCTAAGGAAGGTCATCGCTGTAACGTCTTTATCTACCCATCTGCTGAAATGGTCAAAAGCATTAACTGTTACGAAAATCACCGTAAAAGAAAGTACAGTCATAAAAATCAGTTTTAGAAAAGTCCCTGCGAGGTATCTATCAAGCAATTTCACTTACGGCGTCCTTTTCTTCTGAATTTCTTACCCAGCTCTTTGAAATCGGGCAGAGGAATTGGATGCCCTTCGCGCATGCTTCTGTAGGTCAGATAAACTCCCAGTGATCCCAGAAGGATATTGGGTGACCACATTGCTGTCCAGGCTGCGATTCTTCCCCTGTCTGCCAGCTGTTCACCCGCGATGAGGAAGAAGTAGTAGATCAGTATAAAAACCAGACTCAATGAAACTGCAAGACCGGCTGTTGACTTTTTAGAAGAAAGTCCCAGCGGGACACCCAGCAGAACAAAAACTATACAGGCGAATGGAATAGAGTATTTTTTGTGAATCTCAACGTTGTACTTACCCATATTTCTCTGCAGGTTGTTTACCTGCTCATTCAGAAGAATAAGATCAGTTGACGTGCCGGTGAGGAGTGTCGTTGTGTTTCTCAGTCTTCTTGTACTGTCTCCAAGGGAAACCGGGTTATCTCCACTGTAGACGGAAGTCATAAATAATTCTGAAACATTTGAAATACTGTCTACAAGAAGAGTTCTCCGCCTGCTCAGACTGTCGATAAACAAGCCCATCTGCTCTGCGGACATTTCCCTGTCGCCTCTGCTGTTTCTATCATGCCTTACCAGCTCTTCAGAGCGTGCAATGTCGATAATGTAGCTTGAGAAAGATGCATACCTGTATCCGTTAATTCTATCCTTCTCATGCATCTGCCCGTCTTCCAGAGTCAGTCTCAGATGATTTGCACCTACCGGTTCCATGGTTCCTTCCATGGCAGTAATCGTTCTGTCAGGTGCTCCGGGGGTGCTACTGTGAATAATTACTCCGATTAGTTTACCGGTAAGGTCATCTTTTTCCTTAACAAAGATTCTGTAGCCTTCGATCTCATCAACAAACATTCCCGGCTCAATCGTGGCTGTGGGGCGCATTGTACCGATATCAAGAAGAAGATTGCGTGCCACATGATTGGCGTCGGGAAGAATGCTGTTATTGAACACGACAAGAGTTCCGGCAATCAGAAGTGCCACGACACCAAGGGGAAATATTATGTTATAGACACTGGCTCCACTTGCTTTCATTGCGGTGATTTCAAGGTCACTCGAGAGCCTGCCAACAGCAATAAGGATGCCTGCGAGAACCCCCATGGGTATAACAACGGCGATCATTGAAGGGAGCAGGAGCAGAAAAATTTCTGCCACAATTCGCATTGGAACACCCTTGCTTACAATGAGATCAAGCAGATCCAACAGCTTGTCCAGAAGCATTATAAAGGTAAACAGGCCAAGCGAGAGAAGGAATGGCGGGAAGAACTCTTTTAGAACATATACTTGCAACTTTTTCATTGAATTCCCATGATTGACGCTTGCATTAAGGGAGCCGGAAGATGAATTATAGCAACGTGCGGCTTCTCTGTCATGCTTTCGGGAACATGATACCCGTTGATGGATAGTACATACTGAGGTGATATGAAAAGACTTTTAATTTTAGCTCTCGTGTTTTTAATTGCACCAAGAGCCGGTGCCCTCGGGGGTTTGCGGAGTTTCGCGTTGATCGATGAGAATCCTGGATACTGGTATCAGGACTCTCTTCCATGGCTTGTTACTCTTCCTGCAACTCAGGTTGAAGTATGGTCAAGTCTCATGGGAGAGGGTATCAGCTACAGGCTGATGTACCATGGTTATCCACTGGCTACTTCTCGAACATGGACACTCTCGGGTGTGCGCTCACGGCTTATCGGCTGGAGCACCTGGAAAGAGTGGACTGCAGCTAATGCCCATAACGGTATACGCAACAGCGGAACCCGTGGTAACCTGGTTCCGACTATCTACTTACCTCTCAGTATGCCAGGGGTCATTGGTGATGCAATCGGCACAGGCGGGCAGCTTGATATTTCCGGTCATCAGACTATTTCCATCTCCGGAGTCAGCCATATCTATCCCAACCGTATCAATGTTGAGGGATCAAGCACATCTCTTTTTCCGGATTTGAAAATGGAGCAGGATCTTCGTATCCGTCTCGACGGAACAATAGGTGAGAAGATTCATGTTGCTGTTGATCATGACAGCCAGAGGCTGATTGGGTCCGACTACAGCGTGAGCCTCAACTACGATGGTGATGATGATGAAATCATCCAGTCTATAGAACTTGGTGACGTTAACCTCTCTATTACAGGACCGGAATTCATCAGCTACTCAATTCCACACGAGGGATTGTTCGGAGCCAAGCTTATAGCACAGGCGGGTCCTTTTGATATTACTGCCATTGCCAGTAAGGAGGGCAGTTCGACTGAGACTTCAGACTTTGTCGGTCAGGCATCTCTGGTAAACGATTCCATTCTTGATATCCGCCCTGCCGATAACTACTTTTTCAGGGCATTCCCTGATACAGTAACTGCCCCCTACATGGACCCGAACTTTATCAGGGTGTTTATTGATGATGGTGACGTCACCAATAACCTTGAAACAGGTGCTGTTGCGGGAAGCTGCTTTGTACCGACTGGATCCGGAGGAGAAATCATTGAAGCTGGATGGTGGGATGAACTGCAATTCGGTCTCGAGAAAGACTTTGTTCTGGTTGATTCCAGCAGAACAATAAGATTTATCAGACCGGTTAACGATAACTATCGAATTGCAGTAGCTCTGGTTACACTGGCCGGCGATACTGTTGGTACAGCAGGAGATGAACTCAACCTAAAGCTTATCAAGCAGTCCAACCCTCTTCCACAGCTACCGGAAACTAACCCTACCTGGGCTTATGAGATGAGAAACTATTACTTCCTGGGCGCTAACAACATTGTACGGGAAAGTTTTAACTGCGACATATTTCTTCAGAGATCAGGCGAAGACCCTGTCTCTATTCAGGATGGAGTTCCTTTCACCCAGATACTGGGCCTTGATAGCAACGGAGACGGGCTCATGTACGACGAAGATGTTACCATGGACTGGGAAAACGGATTCATACAATTCCCCAGCAGCAGACCCTTTGTCAGTACAGAGCTGGACTATACCAACAATGTAGTTTACACGGAAAAATATCCTGCTTACAACACATCTCTTTACTTCATGAGAGTCAGTTACAGGGCAGCTTCCACCACCTACTCCCTTGGACACATGGGAATAGTGGAGGGAAGTGAAAGGGTTACACTTACAGTGGCAGGGGTGGAAGAAACCCTTGTTCGTGACTCAGACTATTCGATCATTTACGAAGTCGGTCTTCTTACTCTGATGGGGGAGAAGGCTGATCTTGCGCAGGATCCTGCAAACACGCTGCGGGTTACTTTCGAGTATGTGCCCTTTTTCAGCTCTGTATCAAAAACACTGCTTGGAACCAGGGTTGTTTACAACATGGGTGCCCATTCATGGTTCGGTGGTACGATGATGTATGAGAGTGCAAATTCACCAGATACCCGGCCGAGAATAGGCGAAGGATCGTTCGGTACTACAGTGTTTGATGCAGATCTTCACCTTGAAGCCAGACCTGAGTTTCTTACAGATGCAGTTAATAGTATCCCCCTTGTGAACACAGAAGCAGAGAGCCGTGTTGTTCTTTCAGGAGAGATAGCCCTCAGCCTGCCATCGGGAGAGAGTGAGGCCTGGCTCGATGACATGGAGGGATCTGAGTCGACTTTCCCGCTTGGACAGTCAAGAGCAGCCTGGTTTTATTGCTCAAAACCCGTAAGAGGCGATATTCTGCTTTTTCCTGTAGGAGAAACAAGATGGTTTAACGATACTAATAAATGGACGTTGCATGATATAATTCCGGGTGAGAACGGCAATGATGCATTCAAAACTATTAGCGGAGTAATGCAATTTGTCTTCACTCCTGCTGAAAATAATCCAACAGCTTCATGGGGTGGAATTCAGAGGTGTATTGAACGCTATGGAACTGATTTTTCCAAGAAAACACATCTTTCTCTCTATGTAAGGGCGACAGGTTCTGCTGCTAATGCAAATCTCTATATCGATCTTGGAGAGAGAATTAATGAGGACACATACTGGCTCGAGAGAGTTGGAGATGATCTTGTAAGACGGGCAAACGGTGTACTGGATACAGAGGATATTAATTCTGACGGAATTAGATCCACCACTGAAGACATTGGTTTGGATACTCTTCCTTCAGTGGATGAGCCCGGCTACAGCTCATCAAACCTTGATCCAAATGAAGACAACTACAACTACTATACTGGCACCGATAGTACCCTTTATGCCACCAGATTCGACCACATAAACAACTGTGAGAATAATGGAAGACTGGACACTGAGGATCTCAACAGAAACGGTGTTCTTGACGAGTCAAACACATTTTTCAGAATAAGTATTCCGCTCGATAATCCTGACTATATCGTCTCCACTAGCCCAAGCGGATGGATGCTTGTGCAGATACCCCTGGATGATTCACTTCTAGTCAGTGTACCTTTGATCAGTACTGGCGAACCAACATGGGAAAAGATAACTTATTCAAGAATTTGGGTTGATGGATTTGCAGAGCAGGACACACTGGAGTTTTACGATGTGGGACTTGTTGGTAACCGCTGGAGACCCAATTCCATTTCCAGCTGGGAGGAAATTTCTGTTCCTGTTCAGCCGGAAGAGAATTTTACAGTTTCTGTCGTTAACAACCGTCAGAATCAGGAATACATAGACAACCCTCCACCCGGTATTGATCCGGGTGAAGACGCAGAGGGTGAACCCAAGCTTGAGCAGTCCCTCCAACTTTTATGCACAAGTATTCTCAGCGGACATGAGGCTGTTGCCCGGCAGACTTTCTATTCTGTTGAGAACTACACACAATACAGATCTCTCCGCTTCCCCTTTCATGGAGGCTCTCAGGATGGTGAGCTGTTTCTTCAGCTCGGCCGAGACAGCCTGAACTACTATGAATTTTCAAATGAGATTCAGCCTGGATGGCAGATTGTAGAGGTTACTCTTCAAGATCTTGTCGACCTGAAAACGCTGAAAGATCTGACAGAGGAGAATGAACTAAGATCCGGGAATCTGGCTGTTGTTGGTAATCCATCTCTTTCCGAGATATTGATGCTGGGCCTCGGAGTTAGAAATGCTGGGGGATCTCCTGTAACAAACCAGGTGTGGGTTGATGATATCACAGTAGCAGGACACTATCTTGAACCCGGAAATGCACACCGTTTGACCGGTGATGTTAATTTCGCAGATCTGCTTTCTGTAAGTGGAGATTACCGAATGATTGATGATGATTTCCATGGCCTGGGCAAAACAAGTGGAACGGGAACCTCAGTATCCAGATACAACGCATCTTCTACTTTAAATCTCGACAGGTTTGCTCCTCCTATATGGAACTGGTCACTTCCTGCAACCTATGCCTGGAGCCGCAGCTTATCAGAACCCAGGTATGCCATTAACAGTGATATTCGCCTTGAGGGTGATGAAACCTGGGACTACCGTACAGAATCGACAAGATGGGATACCTCAATACAGTGGAGAAGGAATGGCCGCTCAGACGATTTCATCGGACGCTACTTCCTTGATCCTGTTCACGTCAGGCACGCTCTCGGAAACGGTTGGGGAAGAACGACAACAACTAGGGATTCTGTTGAGAACGAGAGTGCTTCTTTTTCCTATGATCTTCATCTCGGAAGAATGAGTCTTTTCCGTATGCCTATCCTTGAGGACATCAGACTCAGACCCACAAGGTTTGGTTTCGGTGTGAACTGGAAGCGTGGAAGAAATGTAATGTATGACATTGCAAACGCAGATACCATTCTAACAAGAAATGATACAGAAAGGACTCTTTCAACTGATGGGAACATTGCATTCAACCCCTGGAAGGGCCTTACCGCGACTTACAACCTTTCTGTGGGCAGAGACATGTATTTCCCATGGGAGGAACCTTATACGGGCCTCAATGTAGGTAGAGAGGTTTCTAGAAATCAGAATGCAGGCCTCAGTCAGGAGATAAACTTCTGGAACTATTTAAAACCCAGACTCAGCTGGGATACCAGATATGATCTTGCCAGATTCAGCCCTCACTCTTTCGGCGCTACAGACACTCTCAGTCGCCCTGATGTTGGAAATGATGTAACCGCAAGACTGAATCTCAGAGTTGGCCTCGCGCATACAATAAGATCTATAGCAAGACTCAGGGATGAAAGACTTGATGAGGAAGCGCTTCCAGGAAGTCCCAGATGGCTTTTAGGTAAAATGGAAAGATGGGCTGATCGAATTACAGATCCTAATATTGTCTTCAGCAGGTCGCGAGGAACCAGCTATAAGGACATCTCTTTCACTCCTACATTGGCCTATCAGTTCGGTCTTGAGCCGGATATTAACGGACTTGATCCCTACAACAGAACTACTTCCAATTCCATGCAGATTTCCGGCGGTTACAGACCCACAAACACCATGTCAGTGCGAGTCGAGTACAACGACTCTGAAAACAAGAACTACTACTCAGGTTTCTGGAACAGAACAGATAACACAACCTGGCCAGCGGTAACCGTTTCATGGAGTGGACTGGAAAGATACAAGCCTCTTGAATTCTTAAGAAATGGTTCTGTCAGCAGCGGTTACAGAATGGAAACCAGTACCTCATCAAGAGTTGAAAGTGATAGCCTGATTCCGGTAAGCCATACTGAAACTTCAAGATGGAGCCCTCTATTGAGTTTCACAGGATCACTGGATAATAAAGTCCAGTTAACGATATCCGATAATATGTCTACTACAGAAACCAGAAATTACACCGGAACCTCTGCAATTGTCCGTTCTTCAAACAATTCTGCGCAGTTCAAGCTAACCTACAGTTTCAGCGCTCCGAGCGGCCTTGCTATCCCGCTTCCACTGCTCAATCGCCTCAGATTGTCATTCCGAAGTGACCTTACAACATCTCTGTCAATCACCAGATCGACAACAAACAGCGAGGTCACCGGCGGACAGACCAGTGAGACATTAGTTCAGTCAGATAAGACGGAATGGCGAATTGAACCATCGGCATCCTATGATTTCGGTACCGTTACGGCTTCGATGACAGCTATTTACGGTTGGAAAAAAGACAAAGTAAACAATCAGTATGACCAAAAAGACGTTGGTCTTAACCTCTCTGTTACTATTAACTTCTAATCCTGCTATTGACATTCAGAGTTTATAGGTAAAAGTTATGTATTCGTGTGCCCATAATTATTTATTTGAGGCAGGGAAGAGGTTTGAATGAAACTGGGCCAGATGTTGCTGAAAGCCGGGCTTCTTGACCAGGAACAGCTTGCAAATGCCCTTGAGCATCAAAAAAACGAGGGTGGCAGACTGGGTTACAACCTGGTTAAGATGAATCTTATATCTGAAGAAAAGTTAAACGATTATCTCGCAAGGCAGAATCGCATTGAAGCCGTCAATATTGACGGAATAGATATTCCACAAGACGTGTTAAATATGGTTACCGCAAAATTAGCTCTACGTTATGAGGTTGTTCCAGTAGAGAAAGAGGGCAGGAAGCTTGTTCTTGCTATGGCAGATCCGCAAAACCTCTTTACAATTGATGACCTTAGATTTTCACTTGGGGTCGAAATAGAACCTCATATCTGTGCGTCTTCAATGATCCAGAGAGCTCTGCATAAATTTTACGGTGGAACTGATGCTATTGTTCCTGTGGAGGATGCTGAAAAAGAACTGGAAAAAGAGCAGGAACTGCTGCAGTCCGCTGATGATGATGAGCTCATTGTTGGTGATGAAGCTTTCTTTTCTCTCATCGAGGAAGATGAAGAAGAGGAGGACGACGAGGATCTTTCACTTGATCTTTCCGACTCTCCGGTTGTCAAGCTTGTAAACAGTGTTATTGCAGATGCTGTAAAAAGAGGCGCAAGTGATATACATTTTGAACCTTTTGAAAAATTTATCCGGATCAGATACAGAATTGATGGTGTGCTTCATGAGATCATGAGACCCAGCAGGAAATATCGACAGGCGATGGTTAGTCGACTTAAGATTCTGGGAGACATGAATATTGCAGAACACAATCTTCCGCAGGATGGAAGAACCAAAGTCCGCGTGGGAGAGCGATTTGTTGATATGCGTCTCTCTACTCTTCCAACACTTTTTGGTGAGAAGGTTGAAGTTCGCCTGCTTGATCGCTCTAAAGTACAACTTAACCTTGATGTTCTCGGATTTGAGGAAGACACACTGTATCATTTCAGGAGAGCTATTAACCGCCCGTATGGCATTGTTCTGGTAACAGGCCCAAGTGGTAGCGGTAAAACGACCACTCTCTATTCTGCTCTAACAGAACTGAACGATATCGGCGTAAACATCATGACTGCAGAGAACCCTGTAGAGTTCAACCTGAACGGAATAAACCAGGTTCAGATGAATTCTGATGTTGGTCTTACATTTGCCCTGGCGCTTCGTGCATACCTAAGGCAGGATCCCGATATAATCATGGTTGGTGAGATCCGAGATCAGGAAACCAGTGAGATTGCTATTCGTGCTGCTCTCACCGGTCACCTCGTTTTATCAACTGCGCATACAAATGATGCTCCCAGCACAATTAACAGGCTTGTTGATATGGGTACAGAACCCTACATGCTTAGCACATCACTCGTGTGTATATGCAGTCAGAGGCTTATTCGAAAAGTATGCAACAACTGCAAAACACCTGTAATGGTTCCTCGTGAAGCCATGGTTGAAGCAGGTGTTGACCCGGAGAGATTCAAAGGAACTACATTCTACGAAGGCACCGGTTGTTCGAAGTGCAACCAGACCGGTTACAGTGGACGAGCGGGAATTTATGAGGTAATGCCTATAGATGATGAGATGCGCACTCTGATTGAGGGCGACGCCAACAGTGTTGAGCTTGAGAAGGCTGCACTCCGGAAGGGTATGATAAACCTTAGAGAAGCCGCTCTAAGAAAGCTTGAGCGCGGCTTAACAACATTTGATGAAGTAATCAGGGAGACAGTCTCGAATGTATAATCGCCTTGCGATGGTTCTACTGCAGTCCGGTCTTGTTGAGCAGGAGGATGTAAACAGGATTGCTAGCGAGTGGGGACCAGGTGAAACAGCGCTTGCCGAGGCTCTTGTTCTTGGGGGACAGGTTACAGAGGAACTTATTGCCGAGTTTCTTGCTGAGATCTATGGTATTGACCCTATTTACCTTAATGAAACTCCTCTGAGTACGGATAATGCTAAACTACTGAGTGAGGCTTTTGCCAGAGAAAATCTGGTTGTTCCAATAAAAGTTGAAGACAATGCTCTGTTTGCTGCGATGGCAGATCCTTCAAACCTTTATGTGATTGATGAAATTAAATTTGCCACGGGTCTTGAGGTTATTGTTTATGCTTCAGCCCCATCAGCAGTACGAAGATCGCTTGATGATGTTTACGGGCAGATTGACGCACTAGTCAGTGTTGACGACACCCTCGAAGATTATGATGAAGATGAAGACTTCCTCGAGCAGGTTTCAAGTCTTGAGAGCGGTGAACCTGACGAGGAATTTGATCTGGACGATGAACTTGGTGAGGGGGCAGACGCTCCGGTTATCAAATTTGTAGACGGAATGATAGCCAAAGCCGTTAGAACAGAGGTTTCTGATATTCATATTGAGCCTTTCGAGAAATTTCTCCGCATCAGATTCAGACAGGATGGTCTTTGTTCAGAGATGTACAAGATTAACCCAAAGATGCAGAATCCGATCCTCTCCAGATTGAAGATCATGTCGGGTATGAACATTGCAGAGCGCAGACGTACACAGGATGGCAGAATCAAGGCGAAAGTTGACGGGAGAATCATCGATTTCCGCGTGAACTCAGTTCCTGGAATCGATGGGGAAAAAATTGTTCTTCGAATTCTCGACAGAGGCAACTTGCAACTTGATCTAAGAGATCTCGGTTTCCCTCCCGATGCTTTAAAGGCATTTCTTGCAGGTGTTAACTCTCCATTCGGTATTGTTCTTGTAACCGGACCTACAGGAAGTGGTAAAACTACAACTCTCTATTCAGCGTTGAGTTCACTTAATACACCAGCTGTTAATATTCATACTGCGGAAGACCCTGTTGAGTACAATATTGATGGTCTGGTTCAGACACAGATAGACTTTGCCATGGGATACAATTTTGCAGCGGCCTTAAAGGCAATACTCAGGCAAGATCCCAATATCATCATGGTCGGAGAGATTCGAGATTTTGAAACAGCATCTATCGCTATAAAAGCGGCCTTGACAGGCCAGCTGGTTTTCTCCACAATACATACTAATGATGCACCGGGAACGGTCAACAGACTTGTAGATATAGGAATTAAGCCATTCCTAGTTTCAAGTGCAGTTAGAACCATTATGGCGCAGAGGCTTGTAAAAACAATCTGCTCAAAATGCACTAAACCCTACACCTGGTCAGATGAAGAACTTACTGAGGTCGGTATAGACCCCGCCGAGATGGCAGGAATAGATACCAGGAAGGGCGTGGGCTGCCGCAAATGTGGAGGTTCAGGGACCAAGGGCAGAAAAGGTATCTATGAAGTTCTTACCTTGAACAGGGAGTTGAAACAGGCAGTTATAAATCGTATTTCATCTACAGATTTAAGATTGCTTGCTGTGAAGAACGGAATGCGTACATTGAGAATGGATGCAATTGCAAAATTCAAGCAGGGTATGATAACTCTTGAGGAAGTAGCAAGAGTAACTGCCGACGACGAAGATGATGTGAAAATTGCCGCAATGAACTGTGAGCTGGAGAAACAGATCAGTTCAATTTCATCGTAGTCTATTCCGGGGGAAGCCCCCCGAGAGGAGAGTAGTATGAACATAAAGACGCTCCTGAAAGAAATGATGGAGAGAAGAGCGACAGATCTTCATCTTACAGTTGGCGCACCTCCAACAATCAGGATTGATGGAGAGCTTACCAGAATGGAGTATGATCCTCTCACACCGAACGAAACACAATCACTTGTTTATAGCCTTCTTAAAGATGATCAGAAGAAGCGTTTTGAACTTGATAAGGAACTCGATTTTGCATTTGGCATAAAGGGTCTTTCAAGATTCCGTGCTAATGTATTCACTCAGCGGGGTTGTGTTGCAACTGCTATTCGTGTGATTCCATATGAAATAATGGATTTCGATGAACTGGGACTTCCCTCTGTTGTAGCTCAACTTGCTGACAAGAGGCAGGGCCTTATTCTTGTTACAGGGCCGACTGGTTGCGGTAAATCCACAACACTGGCTTCTATGATAAGAAGAGTTAACGCGAGTCGCCGCTGTCATATAATGACAATTGAAGATCCCATTGAGTATGTTCATCACCACGACAAGAGCATTGTTAACCAGAGAGAGATCGGAAGTGACACTATGACTTTCGATAATGCTCTCAGGTATCTTCTTCGTCAGGATCCTGATGTTGCCATGATCGGTGAGATGCGCGACCGTGAAACTATGGCTGTCGCTCTTAATATTGCTGAAACAGGTCACCTCACACTGGCAACTCTTCACACCAACTCCACCTACGAGTCAATTAACAGGATTATCGATTCCTTCCCGGCATCCGCTCAGTCGCAGGTTCGAAGTCAGCTATCCTTTGTTTTGCTGGGTGTACTTACCCAGCAGCTTATTCCTAGAGCGAGGGGTGCTGGACGGGCTCTGGCAGCAGAAGTTCTTATCTGCACACCTGCTGTGAAGTCTTGTATCAGGGATGATAAACTTCATCAGATTTACGGTATGATGCAGGCTGGGCACAAGCATGGTATGCAGACTATGAATCAGTCACTTTATCAGCTATACTACAACAGGGAGATTACTAAAGAAGCAGCACTGGAACGTGCTGTAAATCCTATTGAACTTGAGCAGATGATGCTGACTGGCAGAGATATTCTATAAAGGGGGCACCTATGGGTGAGTTTCAGTGGACAGGGACCAACCGGCAGGGAAGAACCTTGAATGGAACCATGGAGGCAAAATCCCGTGGTGATGTTCAGGGAATTCTTGAGACCCGGGGGATCACAGTTACCAATGTCAAAGGTGGATTCGATATGGCCACCTTTGGGGTTATCGGCTCCGGTGTAAAGGCCAAGGAATTGTCTACATTTACAAGGCAGTTCAGTGTTATGATCAATGCTGGTCTTCCTCTTGTCGGTTGTCTTCAGATCCTTGGAAGGCAGCAGGAAAACAAAGTTTTCAAGAATATCATAGTTGAAGTTACCAGTGATGTTGAAAAGGGTGGTACTCTCGCTGATTCTCTAGGCAAACACAAAAAGGTATTCAGCGAACTTTACGTTAATATGGTCTCAGCAGGAGAGCAGGGCGGTATTCTCGATACTATCCTTGCTAGGCTTGCTGATTACCTTGAAGCTGCCGCATCTCTTCAGTCCAAGATCAAGAGTGCTATGATGTATCCGGTTGTTGTTCTTTGTGTTGTGCTGGTTGCAACACTGGCAATGCTCTTGTTCGTTATCCCCATTTTCCAGAAAATGTTTGATGATATGGGCGGCGAACTTCCTCAGATGACACAGGTTGTTGTTGATATGTCTGAATTTGTTCAGAACTACATAGTGTTCATTATTCTGGGAATAGGAGGTGCAATTTTTGCATTCAATACATATTACAAAACGAAGAGTGGTGAGAAGGTAATTGATACAATTAAACTATCATTACCTGTTTTCGGACCGATTAACAGAAAAATGTCAATTGCCCGATTTACCAGAACCCTCGGAACTCTTACAGCTTCTGGTGTTGCTATTCTTGATGGCCTAAATATCACTGCAAAAACCTCTGGAAACAGGGTTATCAGTGATGCAATTATGAAGGCCAGAATAAGCATCTCAGGTGGAGAGAATATAGCCGGTCCTCTTGAAGAGTCCGGTGTTTTCCCGACTATGGTTACCCAGATGATCTCTGTTGGAGAGGAAACAGGCGGCCTGGACGAGATGCTTGTAAAGGTTGCTGATTTCTATGACGAAGAGGTGAACGTTCTAGTAGATGGTATGGCCTCTACGATTGAGCCTCTTATGATTGTTTTCCTCGGTGGATTTGTCGGGTTCCTTGTTGTGGCAATGTATCTGCCCATCTTCGACATGATCCAGCAGGTCGGCGGTTAATACGAGGCCGAACCATAATATGACTATTAGCAGAAGGCGCCGTATCTGGCTACAGGTGGGGCGCCTTTCCGTTCTCGGTATCCTGACACTTTCAGGTATATTCATTATGAAGCAGGATGGGCTTACAACCGTATACGGTGTTGTAGCTCTTGCAGCAATTCTTTCTACAGTTGTTTCATCAATCGTCATGAAGCGCAGTCCGGAAAGCAGGAAACCATACTGGTTTCTAATGTTTACTGATGCAATCCTCTTAAATACTATTATCTATATCAGTGGGGGAGTTGACGGGCCATTTACCCCTTTCCTGCTCATTCACGTTCTTGCCTACGGATTTTATCTGGGAGTAGCGGGAGGGCTTGCTGCCGCTGGTGCAAATATCCTGCTTGCAATCGCATTCTCCATTTTTGCATTTCATGTGCCGGGTCCGAAATCTTCGCTTAGTCCTCTGCTTCTCACACTTGTTCAGACAGGTCAGTTGAAGCTTTCTGCCACCTATATCGCACTCAGAATTCTTCTCAACGGCCTGCTTCTCGTAGCCTCCGGTGTAGGCTCAGGTATGCTGGCTCAATCTTTGTATACAGAGAGCGGCCATCTTCAAAGGGCTCTGAACAAGATGGCTGATTTGAGAGCAAGAAGCAGGCACATACTGGACAGCCTTCATGACGGAGTGGTGGTTGTGGACAACAACGGAGAGTTGTTGAGTATCAACCCTGCCGCTTCTGACCTGCTGCAAACAGATAAACCTATGCAGGAGTCCCCCCTGGGGGAGATAATAAGAAGCTTCCTCAACAATGAGGCTTTCCCACCGGGAATCGATATTGTCGTCAACGAGAAAGTTATCGAATGCAGATTCAACCGTTACGGTAATAGGGAAGGTGCCATTGTAATTCTCACAGATACCACTGAAATACGCAATTACCAGGCGACTCTTGAGGAGCGTGATAAACTATCTCTTATAGGCAGATTGAGTGCAACCATGGCGCATGAGATACGAAACCCACTTGCTTCTATGAGCGGGGCTGCCCAGGTACTTGCTACAGGTAAACTAAGCAGGGAAAAAGCGGAAAGAATGGCTCACCTTATTGAGAAACAATCCGGTCGGGTTTCTGAACTTATTGAGGGCTATCTTTCTCTCTCCAGAAGCACTTCAGATTTCCCTTTTACAGAGATACAGGTGAATGAAATAGTTATGGATTGTGTTGAAAGTGCCATGCACGGTTTTGCCGGAGGAGTATCTCTGGAGGTCTTTCGCTCAGAGAAGAATCTCAAAATCATGGGCAACAGGGTAAGACTGGGGCAGGTTCTCTTAAACCTGATCAGAAATTCAGTAGAGGCCCTTTCTAATGTGCGAGAACCTGTTATTTCAATTGAGACCTCCACCTCGGACAGGTCTGCATACATAACAATTGAAGATAATGGTCCTGGTATACACGATTCCATTCTGAGTGAGATATGGGAACCATTCAAGACTTCGAGAGATGAAGGAACAGGGCTCGGGTTATATATTGCCAAAAAGATTGTCAGCGAGCACAGGGGAACAATTGAAGTTATGGACACAACGCATGGTGGGGCTTTATTCAGAATAGAGCTCCCTCTTACAGGAGATACTACCCATGAATAATTCAAACAAGAAGAATCTTTCAATACTGCTTGTCGATGATGAGGAATCAATGATTGAATGGCTGAATGTTCTTCTTGAGCAGGACGGATACAATGTAACAAGTTTCTCACATCCCGAAGATGCTCTTTCCTGGAGTGAGCAGAATCGTGTTCATGTTCTCATATCCGACATAAAGATGCCTGCAATGAACGGGTTAGAGCTCTTTGCAAAGATGCAGGAGACCCATCCCGATATGGCCGGGATCTTTATGACTGCATTCTCCAGCGTTGATACTGCTGTTAAGGCCGTAAGACAGGGTGCTTCTGATTATCTCCTAAAACCCTTCAAGACAGGGCAAATGCTTGCAGCTA
Source organism: Candidatus Fermentibacteraceae bacterium (assembly GCA_016744855.1). Classification (GTDB taxonomy): domain Bacteria; phylum Fermentibacterota; class Fermentibacteria; order Fermentibacterales; family JCC-6; genus Sabulitectum. The sequence goes on from JADGDO010000004.1 coordinate 232,978, forward strand.
TCGAGAAAGCCGTTCGGGAGAAGAAAATCACCGCAGAGAACAGAGCTCTCAAGCAGAAACTAAGCAAAGAATACAATTTCCAGGGAATTATCGGGAAATCAGAACCTATTCTAAAATTACTGGAATTGGTCAGGAAAGTAGCAGATCAACCCAGTACAGTACTTATTTCGGGTGAGAGTGGAACCGGCAAGGAACTCATTTCAAAGGCAATCCACAACAACAGCATTCGTAAGGATGACCCTTTTGTTGGGATCAACTGCGGTAGTCTTTCACCGAATCTCTTGGAAAGCGAACTCTTCGGTCACAAAAAAGGCTCTTTCACCGGAGCCTATAGAGACAAAGAAGGTTTAATGATCGCCGCTGGCAGAGGCACACTTTTTCTCGATGAAATTGGCGAACTCAACAAAGACCTTCAGGTGAAGCTTCTCAGGGCAATTCAGGAGAAACAGGTTCGTCCTGTGGGTGACACTTCAACAATGCCCTTCAGAGGAAGACTTATCTGTGCAACAAACAGAGATCTTGAAGATATGGTAAACAGGGGTTCTTTCAGAAAAGATCTCTTCTACAGGCTGAATGTACTGCCTCTTGTAGTTCCTCCTCTCCGCGAGCGCAAAGAAGATGTTCCCATGCTTGTTAAACACTTTATGGAAAAGGGTAGTTACCCGGGCAAAACCCTCTCAGAGGAATCACTTGAAATCTTCACTGGGTACAGCTGGCCCGGTAACGTGAGAGAACTCCAGAATATTATTGAAAGAGTTTGCGTTATGTCCAGCACCAACACAATTCAGGCGGACGAACTTCCCGGTTGCCTCTCCGGCAGTGATGAACGAAAGGACCGTTCGCCGGCTTCATTTAAAGAATCTGACAATTCAGATGTGCCGGTCTTGCCGGTTCTTGCTCAGATTGAAAAAGCATGGACATACTATGTCCTCGAAAAAAAGGCAGGTGGCGAAAAACGGGCCGCTTCGAAGATTCTTGGAATCAATGAAACCACCCTTCACAGGCGACTGGAGAAGTATAAAAGAGAAGACAACTGATGCAGTCTTGCAAATTGCATCACGCTCTCTGGCGATACTTCTTTCAAAACCGGTTAATAACTGTAAACGATATTTAATACAGATAAATAGTTCTGGCAACAATTATGCTTTTAAGTAGTCTGTGAACAAAAAACCCCATTCTCTTGAAAGGAGAATACGATGAAAAAAGGTTTCACCCTTATCGAGCTGATGATCGTTGTGGTTATCATTGGTATCCTTGCAGCAATCGCTATTCCTAAGTTCAGTGATGTATCCGAGAGTGCTAAGAGAAACGCCTGCCGTGCCAACATGCGCACACTCGCCGGCCAGGAAGTAATGTACATGGCTAACCATAGCAACCTCTATACCAATGCTCTTGCTGATCTTGGTTTCGCAGGTCTTGGATGCCCAAGCAGCGGTACTTCCGAGTATACTCTTGCTACTGCAGTTCTTGCAGGCGGAGAGAGCTCCTACACCGTTACTTGCCCAACAAGCGCTACTGGTCATGGTGATATTGCTAATGGTCTTCCTTCCTGGAATGACTCCGAGTAGTCGATTTAAAGTTTCGATTCATTTGAAAGCGGGACCCTTAGGGGTCCCGCTTTTTTCTTTATGAACGAGAAGCAGCATTCTTGTATGAGTTATTGATGCTCCTGCGGTGGATCTTAAAAACAGAATTAGCGCTGAAATCAGTCTGAAGTCAACCACACTTCCCACCATAAGAACAGTTCAGAATTTTGCCCAGGTATTATCCTGGAAAAGATTGCCTACATAGACGAAAAGGAAAGCTTGAAAACCCTCAGAAGTTAATCTGAATTATCAGTAACCATGCCATAAACTGGAACTCTGATGCTTGAGCAACTGAGCAAAAAGGATGAATTCAGCAAAACAACTGAATGCACTAGAACAGCTGGGTGGATCGGCTGAACAAAGGGGCAATCAATTGCCTTCAGGATTGAATTTGCAGATAACAAATTCCTGAATAATGTAAACAGGCTCAAGAATCATCCCTGTTCCAATATGGTCAAGAAGAATTACATCATTTTCAAGCTCATAAGGCAGAGGATCATTTCTGTAAAATGTAACATATTCTACACCTATGCTTTCCAGTATTTCAATTTCCTCTTCGAGAGAGTTATTCTGAAACAGTGGCAAAGACTCCGGATAACGCCAGGCAACAATTACTTTGTTATCCGAGAAATATCTTTTTTCCTGGTGCAGAGATAAAATAGTTGACCCATGAGGAATCATCTCATTCATCCAGAGATGTGTAATAACCTCGGGAGATTGAAAATGTAAGCCTACAAAATTGTATTTACCCGCATCCCAGTTACCACTGACAAAAGAATTAACAACATTAAGTCTTAATGTCTCTTGGAAACTGGCGTCTGTTGAAGGGGCAATCACAAAACCTGGAATCAGTACGGATACTAGCAGGATTGGGGTGGCGAAGATAGCAGGTTTTTTCCAGAATTCAGCAATGAAGTATGCTCCTAGCAGTCCCAAAAAAGGATACATCTGTATCGTATATTTAGCTCCCCACCAAGGTGGCCAGTAGATAAGCATTGCAAAAACTGAGTAGATCACAATTGGAAGTGATAACCATGCAAGTTTGGATCGTTTAAGAAGGACGGTAAGAGTGCCGGCAAGAAACAGAAGGAATGCCCCTTCCATAGTAGCAAAGAAAATTCCAATATTTTTAGCTATTGGAAGAATGGGAAATCCCGAGTCATCACCGTCTCTGTCGTTAATCCTACTGATCTCCTCCGGTTTCGGGGGCATTTGATAATCATCATTCAATAGTCTTCTAACAGGGAAAATAGGATAGGTCGGGCTTCCAGTAACTGCCATGGTTCTGATGCCGAACAGTACGGGTATAAGAGCAAGAGCAAAAAGAGAATAAGAGAGTTTTTTTAAACTGAATCTGTTTCGGAAATAGGCAACTGAATAGAGCGCAAAGGGGATGAGAAACAAAGCAGAAGTGAGTTTGGATGAGAATGCGAGACCCAATGCAAAAAACGGAGTATAGTCGAAATTATTCTCTCTTTTCAGTATCCCTCGTGCAATTGAAGCCAATGCTATTGTTACAAAAAACATGCAAGTAACATCGGTTTTTGCGTATGAACCAACCTTGGTGAGAATAGAAATATGGATTATGCAAATAGCTGTTAGGAAAAACATCTTTTTCTTGATTTTTAGCATTCTGAACCCGATAAGAACAGACGCAAGCAGCATGGAAAACTGGAATACCTGCAGCACAGAAAGTTGATCAAGCCTCTCTGAGGACAGTGCAGCGGGAAAAATACTGATTAACTCCGACATGAAAGGGAAGCCTGCAAAAGAAGTTTCATTTAGCCAGTGGATACTACCTGAAGAAAGCCATAAATCCGGTCTTACAGCATAGATAATAAGCGGATCATCAAATTGAACATTTGGTATAGATGCGAACATCAAACTTGAGATAACAACTGCAATACATACCAGAGCAAGAAACAGCTGAAAAAGAGGTGGTCTTTTGTAAGAAAATTGCCTTTCCCGGAAAAAACGGACAACTCTAAGAAGACCGAATAAAGAACCAGGTATCAGCAGCAGGGATATTGCAGTTCTTGTCATGATTCCGAAAATAGAAAGTATCAATGCGACTGCTGAATAAAGTAGGAAACCGGGAACAACGGCAGGCATCAGGTTGAAGTTTTTCTTCATGAACCTAGATCTAGTGAAGAGAAGCCCGGCGCTGTGAAAAGAGAGCCATACAATAGCTATCCTTAGGAGAGTATAGAAAAACGGTCCCAGTCCCAGCCAGTTAGTCATAGATTGTCTCCCGACACTCTCGAGTCAAACGAAAGATCAAAATCAACGCTTCCTGCATCAATAATGTATGCACCCAGGAGAGAATCAACGCTGTTGACCGAATAAGTTCTACCATTGGTATCTTCACCAGAAAGCCAGAATATCTCTTCATCAGAGTACATTCGTATACGTGACCAGGATGAAAGGGGGGGCTCAATGTTGAAAGAAGCACTCATTTCTCCCTCTTCATTGAAGAGGTCAAGTATACAGAGTGAATCATAAGGCAGTGCGGGAACTAAATCTGCTGAGTATCTGCCCGTTCCAACGGTGAGTTCCGTGTTTTCGGAAGAAACGAATTCTGCCGGGAAAACCACAATAGTTGCTTCAGCTATTGTATCAATCTGAAGTGTGTATTCAACACAAGTATTTGAAATATCTCTTACGGTTATGTTGAAAAGTCCGGGATTCAGCCAGATATTTATGGCTTCTCCGGTGAAAATGACCTCTGGTGTGAGTATCTCACCCGGGAAACCGCAGGAATCAGAAACTGTTATAGAGACAATCTGAAGGGGTGAGGTATTTGCAATGAAGAGTTTCGTTGAACCATACATCCTGGTAATTAGCTTTCCGAATTCCCTTTTCATTCTGTCAAAAACTATGGTTGAAGAGTCAACTGCTGCAAAGGAGAGATATCTGTAGGAAAGATCTGATGAAGTGAAGCCAATCATAGCAGGATAAAACATATAGGGCAGACTGATGATTGCCGATTCACCATCGGGGATTGATGAGTCTAGCAGGTTCTCCGATACTGTTTTTTCACTCGGCATTACTGCATAAAGAGCTGTCAGGTCTCCTGAACCCGTCTCGTTTGTTATTGTTACAGTTGAAACAGCGTTCTGGGGAAAATTTAGAAAATGCAGGAAACCAATGAGTAGATGCAGTAACATGTGACCCCCCTGAAAACAAAAACACAAGACCAAAGTTTTGAAGACGACAACATACCCAGTTGAATCAGGTTTACATCAATCGACGCTGAAAGATAATATACAGATGATGAAGCTCTCATGAAAGGTTCTGTATCGGACGTTAGTTTAGTAGTTCTCGGGGCTACATGTGCTGTTAATAGGGGCGCTGCAGGAACGCTTTCGGCTCTGTTTAAAAACCTTTGGAAAAGGAATCCAGATGCAGAGTTTAGGTTTTTTCTATCTACCCGAACACGGATGAACTTTGTAAACAGCAGGGTTGAAATTGTATACCTGTCGGTTGTACAGCTTGTTCTGTTGTTATCAATCTTCCATTTTTTTCAGAATCAGAGCAGTTATGAAAATGGTTAGCTCCCCAAGAGTAAACCAGAATCTGCTTGTTATTGCAATTGAAGCAGGAAGAGCTCCGGTTAGTCCTATTGATTCACAAACTGCCAGGATTACAGATTCTCTGACACCGATACCACCAGGGGCTATCAGCACAAGCATCCCTGCACAAACTGCAAATGGAAATGCTAGTGCAATAAATGGGGAAACAAATTGACCCGAGTTAATCCATGATGAGAGAAAAAAGAAGCCAGTGCTTATCGATAGCCAATAGGCCAGATGGATGGGAAGGAGTTTTAGGATTAGTGATGAAGATGGCATTTGAATGTTGATTGTACGGTGAAGCAATTTATCAATGAGCTTCGTTAGAAGACGGATTGCTCCCGGATGAAACAGAAAAACAACAAGTCCACTCCAAAGAAGAATTATGGGGATGATGCCTGTGAGAATTGAACCTGTTTTCAGCATCACAATTGATCCCATAGCGAGACCTGTGATTATTGCCAGGATCTGATCTGTAAGTGCAGCAATAGATAAGAGAGATACAGGCAATCCCTTTTCTTTATTGAGATAGCCGGTTTTACCGATTATCATAAACACTTTTCCGGGAATGTATTTTGAAAAAACAGGCAGACCTACTGAGATAATACTTTCTTTAACGGTAGCATTGATATCCATTGCCTTGAGAACTAATTTCCAGCGTATTGAGAGTAGAAAGAAAGATAGAAATAGAAAAAACAGAGACATAAGCAGCTGGGAATGAGAAGAATTCTCTGGAAGTTCGATGTGATTGCCACTTAGCAATTTTACTACGAGAAAGACAAGAGAAAGATATACAAGGATATTGAACCAGTGTTTCTTTATCATATGCTGTACTTGAATTCCTTCAACTCTTTGGTACAGTTCTCCAGAAGAAATGAAGAGTATTTTGTAGTTATCCTGTTGGGTTCTTTCTTTTTAGATGATGTATTTTTGGGAACGCTTAACCATTTTGAATTTTCTTCTGAAGTTAATGCAGAGAAACCAAGAAATTCTCTAACACTGTTTAGTGTGGAGCTGGATAGATCATTGTCTGAAGAAAAAAGATCCTCGAATTTAACGAGAAGGTAAGGATTCGTCTCTTTTGTCTGTGCAATCACAGAGTTCACAAGACACCACCTGAGAAAGAGAACTTCATATGGGTCTTTACCAGGATTATCAATGTTCTCTAGCCAAAAAGGGATATATCTGGCAGTAAATCCTTTGTAACCTTTCCAGAAGCCGTGCCCCATATGAGAAATAGCATAGTTAACAGGATGTCTTATCAAGTGTACTACTCTAATCCCTTCAATTTTACCGTTTAGTGAAGGGATGCATCCGAAAAGAAAATTGTTTGATTCGATGTAATGATCTATGCTTTTACTAGACAGAATTGATTTCCTGAAGCCTTTGTACAAGGTTCCGGTCAAGTTTGAAAAAGAATTTGAAGAGATGATCATGTTAGAGAGGAATTTGAAAATTCTTGAAGGGGGGGGTTCGTGTAAACATAGTGTTTTTGTGCATGTTTCTGTCAGATAGTCCTCGAAAAACATTGTTCCAGTTCTTCCGGTAGAAGTAATAAGAGAAAGGTTGTTTATGCCATCCATTAATAATATCTCCCCGCAAAGTTTTTGTTATCTGAACAGAACTTACGATACATACATAATTTTCCCATTCAAACCAATATTGATTATTGTATAGTTGAATCATTAAGGACCACTGAATCCGTTTTGCGAGACATATCAAACATGTGAGGATCAACAAAAAATGAAACATGAGCCGTGGGAACTGGTTAAGAAGGCGCAGGAGATACTGCATCAGGCTGGTCAGGAATGTGTTTGTAATACGAGCATGATGGGTGAGTTGACCGGGATTACAGATGAGCTGGAACAAGCATTAAGTGGGGATGAGCCTACGGCGGGAGAAGTTCTGCGCATACTTGGGCACGAGCTTAAATCACCCGTGGCTGCTATTGTGAGTTTGCTGCATGCTGTTGAGATCGGTTATGTGAAGAATCCTGAAAATTCTATGAGGATGATTGGGCGGGCTCGAAAGAGGGCAGAAGAGCTGGTTCCGCTGGTAGATGATATAATGGTGCTTGGAAACCTGTCCGGGGCAGATGCATCTCACCTCGATGAGAAAGTAAGCATGATGGCTGTATGCCGTAGTGTTCACGAGCTGATGGAGCTGATGTTCCTCGAGAAGGGGATTTGTTTCGAATTTTCATTCCCTGAGGGAGAGCCATTCCTTCCGGTTCGTGGTAAAGAAAGTTTTCTGCGGAGGGTAGTTCAGAACCTTTGTGTGAATGCTTTCAAGTACAACAGAACGGGTGGATGTATTTATCTAAGGGTATTTTCTCAGGATTCAACAGTTGTTGTTGAGGTTCGCGATACCGGTATGGGTATTCCGGAGGAGGATCTTCCTCATGTGTTTGCATTTTTGTACAGAGGCAGACAAGCTAAACGGAATCCTGATGGTGGTCTCGGTCTGGGGCTTTCAATGGTGAAACAGATAGTTGAGGTACACGGTGGAACCATCGATGCTGAGAGCGAAGAGGGAAAGGGAACGACTATGACCGTTCGCCTTCCCCTATGCAGTGGCTGTGAGTGAGCAGCCTGCTCACTTGAATCAGCCTCAACCGCCGCTTGAATCGATATCATCAAGAGTGACACCCCAGGAGTATCCGTTTTCATCAATGATTACGCTCCACCTGGTGTAGGTGTCTCCATCTACGTCTTCTATGTAGATATCATAAGTATCAGCTTGGACATAGGCTGTGTATGTGTCTGCGGGGTATAGTATAGCACCGTCTATGTGGTTGTTACCCCATGAATCACCGTCTGAGGGTGAGATCCAGACACCGTGTATATCCCAGTTTTCAAGGTCGTTTGTAATTGCAACCGGGCACTGACCTGCGTTTGTAAGATTTGCATCCGATTGAGAGCTCGATGTGTCTATGTCTTCAAGGGTAACGGTCCAGCTGAAGCCTTCAGAACCTATCCTGATATCCCTCAATGTATATGTATCGAGGTCTTCATCAGTAACCTGAATATCGTAAATGCCGGGTTGAACCATTACTTCAGCAGTTTTGCCCGGGATTAGTATGTCTGCATCCGGAAGGTGATTGGAACCCCATACAGTATCGGTTTCACGGCTGATATATACACACTCAATGTTGTAGTTTTCCAGCCCGTTGGTGACTGAAAGGGGTACTTTTTCAAGGCATCCTGCAGAGAAGAAAATCGTAGCTGCAGCTAGAATGGATACAAGAAATTTCAATTTCAAAGTGGCCTGCTTTCTGTTACTTATTACTAATCAATGTCAGTGGGGATAACTTCCCACACAAAGTCTTCAGTTTTTATCTCTATGTCCCATATTGTGTATGTGTAGCCCCTGCTGTCAACGATCTGGAGGTCATACGTGTCCGGAAGAACTGTTATTTCATGGGATTCTCCGGGAAGAAGCACTTTCCATTCAGGAAGGGAGTTGATTCCCCACTCATCCTCTGAACCGCTGCTTACGTAGATGTACTCAATGTTCTTTTCTTCCAATCCATTAGTAATCACAATTTTTGCCGGGTCGAAACAGCCCGTTGTTACCAGAAACAGAAGAAGAATTGCAGCAATAAAAAATTTTGGCATAGATGCTCCGTTTCAAATTATCTGGGTGACAGGTAATTGATTCTTACACGCACAAGGGCTAAACACTACAATATGAGATTTGACCAATGAAAAACAGTCTGTTTGCTAAAAAACAGGGGGCAATGAATGCCCCCTGCTAATAAAAAATACTTTGGTAACGGGTTCAGGACCTAGTCCATGTCGGAAAGTTCGACTTCCCAGTAGAAACCGTTTTCATCAACATCAATACCCCAGAGAGTATAGGTGTCGCCGTCGCCGTCTTCAACCTTGAAATCATAGGTATCACCGGCAGGAAGGTAGAATGTGAATTCCTCGCCTGGCTCAAGAAGCTCTGATCCAAGACGGTCGTCGCCCCATGGTCCATCGCTTGGGTCACCGTATGCATACCAGATTGTCCAGTCTCCGAGACCATTGTAAATAGTGATAGCGGCTTCACCATCTGCACCCTCGGTGGATGCATATGAGTTATCCATATCATCAAGAACAACATCCCATACAAAGCCGTCGGCGTCAACATAAACATCCCAGAGGATGTATTCGTCGTCATCTTCGTCGATGCACTTGAAATCGTAATAGTCTCCGGACATTACCTCAAAAGAGATAGACTCGCCTGGTGCAAGAAGCTCGGAACCGAAACGGTCGTCGCCCCAGCTTTCGTCGGAGGAAGGGCTGCAATAAGCATACCAGAGGGTCCAGCTACCAAGTTCATTATTGATAGTAACTGTTGTCTCTTCGCCTTCTACAACATCGGTCATCCAGTCACCGTCATCGAGTGTTACTGCCCATTCGTAACCGTCTTCATCAATTTCAACGCCCCAGAGGGTGTAGGAATCGCCATCTTCATCAAAAAGCATGATGTCGTATGTGTTTGCTTCGTCGAGAACGATTGTAACTTCTTCACCATCAAGAAGAGGTGTCTCTATACGGTTGTCGCCCCATGCTCCGTCAGAAGGATCAATCATGATCTCTTCAATATTCCAGCCACCGAGCTCGTTGATAATAACAACTTCGACAGTTGCATTTTCATCTGTATCTGGAGTATCTGCAACAGGTGCTTCATTGCCACCGCAGGCAATAAACAGCACTGGCAATACTGCAAGCGCTAAAAGAAGGTTTAGTTTCTTCATAGTATCTCCAATTCTTTTTTAATTCCAAACTGACATTCGAACAATACGTTAACAGGTGAACCTGCTGAAACGACATTAAGCGCTATGATAAGGCTATCTTCTGTACAGGTAAAGCCCTCTAGTCAGACGAGAGATACGTGAAGTGGAACTTGTTACGGGTTCAGGGTATGAAACGATCCAGATCATCCATTGTGATATCCCAGTGGAGGGGTTCCTCTGATATTATAACTGAAAGTCGAGTGTAGTTGTCGTTGTCTTCATCTACAACCCTGATGTCGTACTTGCCAGGGTCCAATAGTAGCGAATACTGCTGCTTTGGTTCGATTCCTCCGGTAGATATGTGGTTCTCGCTCCATGGTTCCTCAGAAGAAATTCTGTGATACACACCGGTTATAATCCAGTCATCAAGAGCGTTGCATAGAACAACTCTGCTTGTTCCAGTGCCTGACTCCTCAGGAGGAGTAACGTAGCATTCTCCTGTGATATCCCAACCACGGTTATCTCCCGTTTCCAGCTCAACAGTTTCATGGGAGTACTTTGCTCGTTCATCATCTTCTGCTGTAAGGAAGTAGGTACCAGGGGCCACCCGAATATTTAGTGCTCTTCCCGGGAATAGGATGAAAGCACCCAGTATGTCTTCGCTGTTCTCTACATCTTCCAGGCGGCCGGCCATTCTGAGCCAGTAGATGTCTCTTTCCGGAAGGGTATTCACAACCCTGAGCGTAGAAGAACCGTTACCTGTCCAGAATTCTCCCCCGGATTCTATTGTGTTTTCAAACACCGTTCTGTTTTCCATCGAAATGTCGAGATAGATAGATTCGCTCGAATTTGTAGCATCAACTACGAAATTGTAAACACCACCATCTGTGTCTATAGCTTGAAATTCTGAGTATTTAGCCGGTAGAGGAACCCTGTAGGAGTCTCCGGGTAGCAATTGGTATTCAAGTATGCTTGACGTCTCGTTAGCGGGATAGATTTCCTGAAGGGTTATGTCCGGAAGGACATTTGTTATCTGCAAATACATTTCTTTCCGGGCTTCGGGCTTTCTGGTAAAAACTAGAACTGCAATTGCGAGAGCAACAACAGAAACAATGATGTATTTAGATCGGTTCATCCCTGTCCATCTCTGTTACCGGCCAAAAAACACCCTCTTCATTCAGCTCTACCTGCCACAGGGTGTAGGTATTTCCCTCAGAATCCACCAGCTGAATATCGTATACATCTTCTTCGAGCCAGATCCCAATTTCAGAACCGCTCCCGAGGATGCTTGAAGCAAGCCAATCTTCTCCCCAGGAATCACTGTTGCTAGGAGAGCAGTAAACATTCCATAAAGAAAGGTTGGTGAGGTCATTTCTCAGACCGAATTCGCAGGTACCGTTTCCAAGAGAAATGTAAGTCGGCGTCGATGATGTTTCATTAAAGGAATTTTGCTCAGTCGGAGGAATCCCTTCCATGATTTCAGCTAGAAAGGAGTTCAGCATCGGAACAAGATTTAGTTTCCACTGTCGTCCTTCCATAAGAAACTCGTATGTATCTACCGAATTACCCTGTCCTGATTGCAGAAGAGCTCTGTCATTTCTGAAGTTTATCGAAATGATCGTTTCAGAAAAAGAAAGCAGATCGGTGTCTGAAACAAGAGAGGCTAGCAACTCCTCACCCTGATTATTAAATGGCACTCCAGCTTCTGTATAGATTGTTGCAATCTCGTCGAGAAGCTGTATGCTTCCCTCGGAAAGACCTTTTGAAAGATCGTTCCAGTTCTCCTCATCGGCATATTCGATCAAGCTATTGTAGTTTTCAACAACCTCTCTCTGATCACTGCTCCAACCGATACATGCAACCATCAACATAAGAAGTGCCGTAACCAGAAGTTCCTTTTTCAAAACAAGCTCCTTTCCTGAGTTTCTCTCGTGCGAGACACTACCCGTTTGAGAGCTGTCGGTCAACATCTACCTGTTGATCTTTTTGACTATCGGTTATTATAGGAGATAATCAAAGACCAACCGGAGGAGTTTATGTCACAGGTTTCATTTCCAAGAATGGTAGAGCTTGATGCGGTTACCGGTCTGCCTCCGAGGAAGATCCTTGATCATGACCTGCCTCTTCTCCTAAGATCCATGGGAATGACTGGTTTGCCCATGTGTTCAATCATGATAGATATTGATCATTTTAAGAAATTTAACGACAGATACGGTCATGATATCGGAGATCTTGTTCTTCGCCATGTCTCTTCACTTATCAGGAAAACTGTGAAATTCAGGGGAGAAGCATACCGGTACGGGGGAGAAGAAATAACAGTACTTATGTTGAACACGAATTCTGCAGAGGGGTTTGCTACTGCTGAAAGAATCTGCGCTGTAGTCGGCAACTCCGAGGTTATGGCTATGGTTAAGGGTAAGGAACAACCGCTTTCGGTCCGGATATCCCTTGGGGTTGCTTCAACTGACACTGTTGAAGGATCCGCTCTTCTTGTCTCATCGGATCAGGCTCTTTACAATGCCAAATCCAATGGAAGAAATCAGGCTGTTTTATTCCTAAACGGAAGCCAAAAAGTAGTTTCAACCACTGTGATTGATGTTCACTTTCCTTCTCAGTCAGCGATCTTGGGAGGCAACTACATACTCCTCAAAAAATGGTTCAGTTACAGCAATCCCACAGATATTGAGGCTAGAGAGATCAAAGATCCAAACACTGACAGCAGTGAATACGCTGATGGTGTAAACCCACCATACGGTCTGGTTAAAGCTGAGATACGCGGCCGGGTTAGTGAAATAGAGAGAAGAGGAAATCACACGTACTTCAAATTTGAGGTAAAGAGTGAGATCATTGATCTGATGTTCAAGTACATCCAGGACACACGTAATGCAAACTGTTAGGTGTCGTAATCTCTGGACCGGCAGCGGTCCGTGTCTATCCAGCGCTGAAATCAACATCGATGATTCCGGTGTAATATCCTCCATTAATAATTGCTCCGACACGGTTTTCGACTGTAATTTCGCAATGCCTTCATTTGTTGATGCTCATGTTCATTACTCATGGATGGTTGTAAAGGAAGCATCTCTTGATTTGTCGTCTGTGCGGTCAGCTGAAGAGTTACTCTCACTCGTTAACTCAGCAGTTAACTCCAGCAGAAGTGAGATCATTAGAGGTGAGTCTTTTGATGAGAGTGACTGGAGACTCTCAGAATTGCCATCTTTACAGAAGCTGGATTCCTTTACGGGTGCTGTTCCGGTTTTTCTTCGTCGTATCTGCGGGCATGCTGCTCTTGTTAACTCTGCAATGCTGGAATTGATTCCATTAGATACACCGGACGTGAACAGATCAAATGGTATTCTCAAGGAATGGCCTGTCCTGAATTTTGAAGAAATGTTTCCATTATCCCCTCTCGTCCTTGCTGAAGCAGCTTCAAAGGTAGAAACCGCGATTTTCAGCAAAGGAGTTACAGGTGTATTTACTTTTGAATCTGCAACTGTTGCTGAACATGTCTTAAGTTTTGTCACCGAACTTGATATTTCTGTTTCTGTTATGAGTGGCGGCATGAAGGAGTTACTCACTGATAAAGTTTCCACTAAACGCGTAAAGATATTTTTGGATGGAGCTTTCGGTGCTCGGAATGCAGCTATTTTGAATTCTTATCCGGATGGATCTGTAGGTGATCTTCACTACACTGACGAAGAGTTGCTTGCTTTTTTGGTTTACTGTGGCAAAAAGGGTCTTTCTGTCTCTGTTCACGCGATTGGTGGAAATGCTCTTCAGCAACTTGATCGTGTTTCCAACAGGGCTTTCAAAGATATCGGCTTAGGATTCCCAATAAGAATTGAGCATGCGGAAGATCTGCTTAGCGTATGGCCTGGTAGCTGGAATCCGGATTATCACATTTTCAGTATGCAACCGAATTTTGTAGAGAGATGGCAACGGCCGGGGGGGATGTATGACATGATACTTCCCGTCAGCCAGTCGTTTTTGCTCAATCCCTTCAAAACAGTTATTGATTCTGGTTTCAGGTTGGGCTTTGGAAGTGATTGTATGCCACTCGATCCTCTTTACGGGCTCCGAGGAGCCATTCGTCACAGAAGCAATGAGCAATCTCTCTCTGTGCATCAGGCCCTGCACGCCTATACACTAGGGGCAGCTTCAATTGCGGGATTCGAGCATCTGACCAAACCTCTTGAAAGAGGAAGAACAGCAGATATGATTTTTCTATCAAAAAATCCATTTGAGGGACTTGAAGGCATTGCTGTAGAAGCTACCATGAAAAATGGTAAAACTGTTTATAAAAGAAGTGAATTGTTCATGGAGGAAACTTAATGTGCAGTATCAACTGGACTGATCCATCTGCTGTGGCAGAAGTATTGATAAAGAACGCTCTTGTAGAAGATGAAGCACTCAAGGATGCTGCTTCCGGTGCTCTAGCAGAACCCGGCTTTGTTCGGGTGAAGTGTTGCGTGAATTCAAGAGAAGAGATGGTAGTTGCCGGTATCGACCTTGCCGCTATTGTTTTCTCTTTGCTTCCTGGTGACGTAATCGTGCATAAAGCAGTAGGTGAAGGCCATAAGGTTCCTGCAGGTACTACTATTGCATCCATAATCGGCCCTGCAGAAGCGGTTTTGCGTGGAGAACGGATTTTCCTAAACATTCTTGGAAGGTTATGCGGTATTGCTTCTGTAACCTCAGAATTTGTCCGTATTTGTTCGGCAACGGGTGTTGAAATATTGGATACAAGAAAGACAACTCCGGGAATGAGAGCTATGGAGAAATACGCCGTTAGGATGGGTGGCGGGGTGAATCATCGATTCTCCCTGGCAGATATGGCGATGCTCAAGGACAATCACATTGCTGCCCTGGGGGGCGTTGAAAAGCTTCAGCCGGTTATTGAAAAACTCCGGAATACCGGTGTTCCGATAGAAGTTGAAGTTGATTCGCTTGATCAGCTGCGCACTGTTCTTACATTTTCTCCGGAAAGAATATTACTTGATAACATGTCCGTTTCCGATCTTCGCAAAGCTGTTCTGACTGCAAAGCATTCTTCCGTTTACCTGGAAGCTTCCGGTGGTATCACACTGGACACGGTAAGAGCAGTTGCTGAAACAGGAGTTGACGGAATCTCTGTGGGCATGCTTACGCACTCTGTAAAATCTTCAGACATTGGTCTAGACTGGTCTTATGAATCAGATAAGGAGCCTGTATGAAAAGGCTGGCTATTGATGTAGGGAACACAAAAACCGCAATGGCACTGTTCGAAGGAAACAATCTTCTCGGGCAGTGGAGAATTAGAACCCAGAGGTGGACTGCTGACGAATTGAGGGTGTTAACTGAAATGCTTTTGAAAAGCGAAGGTTTTGCCGCGCCTGATGACGTGACTTTCGCCTGTGTGGTTCCTCAAGTTCGCCACACAATTGTAAATATGTGTGAGAAGTGGCTGAAATTAACACCTGTAAATGTTTCCTGCGAAACAGCTGGAATTGAGCTGGGATATCTGTACCCTCATGAAATTGGGCCGGACCGTCTTGCAAACGTTGTGGGAGCAATCATTTCAGGAAAACTGCCAGCGATTGTTGCAGATTTCGGGACAGCAACGACTTTCGATGTTATCACTGCCGAGGGCAAGTACCTGGGTGGAGCAATAAGTCCCGGAGTTGGAACGTCAGCCGGCGAGCTCTTTAAAAAAGCTGAGAGATTGAACCCTGTTGATCTGACATTCCC
>JADGDO010000050.1 GCA_016744855.1 Candidatus Fermentibacteraceae bacterium
CAAGAAATACATCACCTTCTTTTAGTCGGATTTCCTTAAAAAGTTTTTCTGAATCTATATTGGCGAAACTACTTTTGATAGTCACTGCGGTTTCTGTGTGATGATGTTCCATTTTATCTCCTCTTTTTACGAAATCGTGTTAAAAGAAAATTCCTATTAGGCAGTATAGAGCATCAAAAACAATAGTATTTTGACACCCTTGGTTCTAAATATCAACCCGCTCTAGAACGCTTCAAATCAGTAGACAGTGATAATCAGTTTACTGATGACAAATAAGCACACTGTTCTACTGCATTTGATTGTTCACCGCTTGTTCTATTGATGTTCAGCCATATACTCAGTAACCGCCTGAGCCAGTAGTCCAGAACGAGTTTCTCCATGATTTCTGGCATAATGATCAACAGTACTAAGCAATCTTTCAGGCAAAGTAATATTTATGCGCACTAGTGTCCCATCATAAGTCAAAGAGAGACAACTGGTTAGGATTTTTATTGTCTTCGAACTGTAATCCTGTATTGTTAAATAGTTGCGCCAGTTCATCATAACAAAATGGCGTTACACTCAAAACCTGTAAAATATTGTAGAGACTATGCTCCTCCAGGTCAAGTCTTTTCCGGATAATTGCAACAAGGACATAAACAGATACCGCAATCCATATCTGTGTTTTCACTGAGTTTTCTGTAAAACCCCAGAACGCCTTGATTCTGAGATGTTGCTTGATCCATTTGAAAAACAGTTCAATTTGCCAACGGGCTTTGTAGAGTTGAGTAATGCTCAGAGCAGAGAGCTCAAAATTGTTGGTGAGGAATATGATGATTCTACCGTCATCGGGATCTCTGTATCTTATTCTACGCAATGCTGCTGGATATTTGTTAAAGCTTGTTACGGATTTCGCCACAACGACCTGATCCGATAAAATTCCCACTGATGAGTCCTTCTTGCGAGAATATCTGCGTTTCAACTGAGTATTTTTCTTAGCTCTTGTTACGAAAAAGGCGTTGTTCTTTGTTATCCTGAAAAGTCTTTCATAATCCATGTAACCCAAATCCATCACATAAATTGCACCCTGCTCGATTATCAGTCTGTCGAGGAAATTCACATCATGTGGTTTGGCCTCCGTTATATCAATCACTGTCGGGATTGAGCTCGGTAATTCCATAACAGTATGCAGCTTGATACCGCTTCGGTATTCTCTAAATTTTGCCCACGGAAAAAGAGAAAGAGAAAGAGATATCGTACTTGAATCAAGGGCATAAACCGTTTCGGTAATTTCTTCACTGAATTGATCGTCGCAGTAAAGATCTCTGGCGGTGGCTATGAGAACTTGAGCAAAATCAGCATAAATGCGCCAATCTCTTTTCATGTTAGCATTTGAAAGGTTGTTGAGAGAAATATTTCCCCTAATGCCAATGTGATACAGCTTATTCTTGTTGGCGCGCAAGCAGGCAATAATGTCCCTGAGGCCGTTCCGGTATGTGAGTTGACCAAAGGCCATACACATGAATTGACTTCTGCAGGTAAAATGCTTGACTCTGTAATCACCGGAATATTTCTTAACGCAGCGATCAAAAGCTTCTCTGGGAATGTGATCCATTAACTGAGAGAATACGAAGCGTCCTGAATACATATTTCCTCCATAGTTGATATGGTAGGAAATATGAAAAAAGCATGCTCAAGTCGTGTGTGATGAATTATTAACTTAAAGCTATGCTTGGCTTTAAGTTACAGGGCTGGTATATATGGTTGCTGGGACACTACTGCGGTGAATTGTATGTTTGCAGTGCTAAAATCTTTTCTGGAAGGAAATGGCTCAATGCGTTTTGTTTGTTTAGCTGTTTTTCTGATTCAGTTTGCCTCTTACGGAGAGGCCATCATAATGTATTCCTCTGATAATGGTGCAAGCTGGAATCGCGAAGAGAGTGGTGCACTAAGCAATCTTAACGCCGTATCGGTTGATATTGCGACTGGTATTACACTTGCTGTCGGCGATGAGGGAACCATTCTTCGCAGAGGAGAGGATCAAACCTGGGTCAATGTTTCCCCTGAAGGC
>JADGDO010000051.1 GCA_016744855.1 Candidatus Fermentibacteraceae bacterium
GAATATGAGAGTAGTGAAGTTGGATATAAAGTGGCTGCTACAATGGCATTCCGTGAAGGTGCCGAAGCTGCAAATCCAGTTTTGCTTGAACCGGTCATGAAAGTTGAAGTAATCATGCCAGAAGAACACCTTGGTGATGTCATCGCCCAAATGAATCAACGTCGAGGCGACATTCAAGGAATGGAAGCACGAGCAGGAAATGCGCAATCAGTCCGTGCAATCGTGCCCCTTATTGAAATGTTTGGTTATGCGACCGAATTGAGATCTGCAACAAAAGGACGTGGAGTGTTCTCCATGGAATTTGATCATTATGATCATGTAGCAGAATCAGTCGTAAATAAAATGTTAGGTATTTAGTAATTATTCATTACAAAAATTTAAAGAAGCCAAAAAAAATTATTCTAGTTAGGAGAAACAAAAATGGCAAAGCAAAAATTTGAACGAAATAAGCCCCACCTCAACGTGGGAACAATGGGACATATTGACCATGGTAAAACAACACTGACAGCAGCAATCACAAAAGTGGCAGCAATCATGGGAAACGCAGACTTCCGTGGATTCGACACAATCGACAACGCCCCCGAAGAACGCGAACGTGGAATTACAATTAATATTTCCCACGTAGAATATCAAACTGAAAATCGTCACTATGCACACGTCGACATGCCAGGTCACCGCGACTATATCAAGAACATGATTACCGGTGCAGCCCAAGTAGACGGCGCAATCTTAGTAGTGGCAGCCCCCGATGGCCCGATGCCCCAAACACGTGAACACGTGTTGTTGGCACGCCAAGTGGAAGTGCCAAGCATTGTGATTTACTTGAACAAAGTAGACATGATGGATGACGAAGAACTATTGGAATTAGTGGAAATGGAATTGAGAGAATTGTTGGACGAATATAACTTCCCCGGCGATGACACTCCAATCGTGCGCGGTTCTGCATTAGCAGCATTGCAATCCGAAAGCACCGATGCAATGGCTCCTGAATACGCAAGTATTCGCGAATTATTGGCAACGATTGACGAATATATTCCTGAACCCGCTCGCGAAACAGACAAACCCTTCATGATGCCCGTGGAAGATGTCTTCTCGATTAAAGGCCGTGGAACAGTTGTGACAGGACGAATTGAACGTGGTATGATCAAAATTGGTGACCCAATTGAAATCGTTGGCTTACGAGATGAAGTCATGACCTCAACCGTGACCGGTGTGGAAATGTTCCACAAACAATTGGACACAGGTATGGCAGGCGACAATGCAGGTTTGTTGTTGCGTGGGATCAACCGAGAACAAGTTGAACGTGGAATGGTGTTGGCAAAACCCAAATCCATCACTCCTCACACCCGCTTCATGAGTGAAGTGTATGTGTTGAGAAAAGACGAAGGTGGCCGACATAAAGCATTCTTTAATGGCTATCGCCCCCAATTCTACATTCGTACAATGGATGTAACCGGAAATATTGCATTGCCCGAAGGTGTTGAAATGGTCATGCCAGGTGACAATGTGAACCTCGAAGTTGAATTGATTATTCCCGTTGGTCTCGAACTTGGCTCCAAATTCGCAATTCGCGAAGGTGGCTTGACAGTTGGTGCTGGCGTTATCACAGAAATCATTGAGTAAGACTGAATAATTAGTTGACTTCAAAATAGTTAGATAGGAGAGTGAAGGTGGCTCCAAAACCGCCTTCACAATTTAAGATTATGGCAGGAAAAAAAGGTATCCGCATTATTGCAACAATGGAATGTACAAATTGCAAAGAACGCAATTACATGACTGAAAAAAGTAAGCGCAATGACCCGGCACGTATCGAACTTAAGAAATATTGTAAAAGATGTCGTTCACATCAAATGCATAGAGAAACAAAATAACAATTTGTCTTTGAATTAGGGTATAATACCCTTTCGAGATATTTGGAATTTAGTTAGGGATGCTGATAAGGCACCCTTACACAGGCGAGTAGCTCAATTAGGCAGAGCAACGGTCTCCAACAC
>JADGDO010000052.1 GCA_016744855.1 Candidatus Fermentibacteraceae bacterium
GCAACAGAAGAACTTAATGATCCCTGGGATATGACAGAGGTAACTGGAAATGATCCCATCTGGCATACCAATGACATAGATAGCTTGACCGGCAGCTGGGACACTTCAGAGTATACAGATTCCATCAGTGGAATGTTCGAAGGAGTGCTTGATACTCCCAGAAATGAAAATGCTCTTTATCTGAATATCGGCTCATCTTCTACAACTAGGATAAATGCAGACAAGTACTTCAACTTCAGCATTGCAGGAAGAGCAAGTGCTTCTGTGAACATAGAGTTTCACTGGATTGACCAGGGCGGTGAAAAGCATCACATTACATTAGACGATCAGTTTGTACCCACTGCCCATGACTTGGGTCCTTATGATCTTTCTGCAGATACCAGTTGGACCGGAAAGATACAGAAGATCTGGCTGGAGTTCGGTGGGACCATGTCGACATCTTCAGTAAGAATCGGCTGGGTTAAGCTTACAGAGTAGAGAGAAGGAGCAGAATGAGAGCATCAATACCAGCAAGTCTTCTACTCCTACTGACTACCGCAGCAATTGCATTGACTCCTCCGGCGATTGAGTGGGAGAGGACATATTTTCCTGGTAGATTTTCTCGCTTCTATGACGTCAATCAAACTTCAGATGGAGGTTTCATTGCCGCTGGATTTATAGTTATTGATTTCTCTTCTCCGGCAGACACATGCTTATTCAAATTTGATTCTTCAGGAAATTTGCAATGGGCCTCTGAAACAGAATACTACAATAAGTCCTTACGAAAAGTCCTTCAAATGGAAACCAATGAGTATATAGCAATAGGAGCAGTAGAGGCTTCACAGGGAAGCACAATTTCTCTACTACTACTAAGTACCAATGAAGATGGTAACACAATATGGTCTCAAGTCATTGAATATGAGAATGCGAAGACATACGGAATTGACTTTGCAGTACTTCCAGATGGAGGTTTTGCCATTTGCGGAGAAATTGATCCTACAGAAGGTATGAACCAAGCCTGGATACTCCGCACAGATGCCCAGGGAGATACCCTCTGGACCAGAGAGTGGGGCTGGGTGTACAACGATAAAGCAATGAGCATTCTATACATCGATAATGGACTTACTGTTCTGACACAAGGTCGGCTTCAAACAACAACTGGTGGTCCCCACTTGGTAAGATATGACATGGATGGCAATCTTTTGTGGGAAACCAATTTACCGGAGTGGCCTAGTGTTTCAGCCCAAGCTCAAACCATGTGTGAAGCATCTGATGGTGGATTACTATTAATGGATAACTACTGGCCAACTATTATGCATACAGACTATGTGGGGAATCCTGATTGGTGGTTCTGGCCACCAGGCAGCGATCAACCCTACGGTTATTCACTAAGCACAACCATGGACGGTGGTATTCTGTATGGAGGTGAGGAAAGGGGCGGCCCCTCGGGATCAAAGAGCATATGCGGGATAATAGCACGCTACGATTCACAGGGAAACGGACTCTGGAGTGATCATATCTACGAATGTGATATCATATACTCCGCAAGGCAGCTATCACATGGAGGGTACATCGCAGCAGGAGAAACTGGACTTCAGGGATTTCTGATAAAGTATGCTCCTGAACTGGGCTTTGAGTCTCAGGAAAGTTCACCTTCTCTTGAAATCAGTTCAATATCTCCCAACCCGTTTTCTGCTGTTACTGAAATTCAGTTCACACTGGTTGAAGCTGGAGATGCCAGCTTAACTGTGTATGATCTAAATGGCAGAGTGGTTGATGTTTTAGGAGAGGGAGTTTTTGCTGAAGGAGAACACTCTCTTCAGTGGGCACCTGGTGGGATTGCTTCAGGATGTTACATGGTCAGATTAACTACTGCAGACAACAGCATAACTGATAATGCAGTGTTTTTGAAATAATGTTATAGAGGAGTATACTGTGGCACGCCGAACGTGGGCTGACTCGAACTAAAACGGTAATCT
>JADGDO010000053.1 GCA_016744855.1 Candidatus Fermentibacteraceae bacterium
GATGCCTGGCGCCTCCACTACACAAGCGCCCTCGGCCACTCCGAGCCATCAGTCCCTTTCCTCATGCCCCCGGCCGCCGCACCGTCCCATTCCATCCGCGACGACGCCCCCAGCCTCCATGAAGTTAGAGCCGCAATCGGCAGAGCGAAGAGTGGCAAAGCCCCCGGGCTCACAGGTCTCTCCGCCGACATGCTGAAACTGGGCGGCGCGCCGGCCGTCGAAGCGGTCACGATTTTGCTGGGAGAGATGTGGGAGGCTGGAGAAGTACACAAGACCATGAAGCAAGCCGAAATCATCCCCATATACAAATCCAAGGGCGAGAGAGGGAGCTGCGCGTCGTATCGCCCCATCCAGCTGCTCGAAGTTGGCGCCAAGATCCTCTCCTCAGTCCTTGCGCGCCGACTGAGCCCGATTCTTGACGTCGCACTACACCCGTCCCAAAGAGGTTTCCGGCGGGGATGTGGGACGATAGACTCGATTGCGGCTGTGCGCCGGCTAGCTGAAGGTGCCCACAACGCCAAGAAGGGGACGCTGTACATGACGTTCCTCGACTTCAAAGGAGCCTTTGACTCGATATCCCGTCCGCGGCTACTGAAGTGGCTCGAGCACAGCGGAGTGCCCGACAAGACGCTCAAGATCATCAGCTCTCTCACGACGGGAACGACGTCAGAGGTCAGAATGGGGGGAGGACGGCGCACAGCGCCGATACCGACGAGCAGCGGAGTAGTCCAAGGAGACAGCCTCTCGCCGGCACTGTTTGTCGGCCTGCTCGACACGGTGCTCTCACAACTCGACCAAAGCAGAGGAGCCTTTGTCGGAGACACGCGCGACGCGGGAGGACGCATTGCAGCGGCCGCGTACGCTGACGACATCTGTGCGATGGCAAACTCGGAGGAGGACCTGCAGAGGATCGTGACGCAGGTCGAAGACCTTTCCAAACCGCTCGGACTCAAACTCAACGCCGCCAAGTGCAAGACGATGCACTTCGGGCCAGAGTCAAGACCGCCAAGCATCAAAGTTGAAGGAGAGCCGACTCAAGTCGTAGACGAGTTCATCTACTTGGGGAGTCTCATCTCTGCCAGACCAGTCGCCGATGCCGAGCTGAAGAGGAGAAAGGGGCAAGCCAACGGCCAGATGTTGAAACTCACGCCCTTCTTCAAGAACGTGACGGTCCCCGAAAGCGAGAAGATCCTCATCTACCTCAGCCACGTCAGGCCAGTGCTCACGTACGGACTCCATGCATGCCCACTCACCGCCAACCAAGAGGGCCAGCTTGACGCCTGTGAAAGACGCCTGCTCAGATGGACGCTCGGCCTGCACTACGGCAGCGACGACTGGCCGACGACTGCTCAGCTGATGACGAGAGTGAGAAGTACGCAGGCCGGCCGCAACTACACCGCGCCGTCCAAGACCATCAGGATAGCACGGCACGCCTGGCTAGGGCACTCGCTCCGAAGCAACGTCAACGACATCGCCCGAAGGACGCTCTTCATCCCGCATGAGACAAGGCGGGAGAAGGAGTACATGGCAGCCACGTGGACAGACAGAGCCCTGAAGGACACAATGAAGTGGCACCAAGCGCCGGCCGCGAAGACGCACCGAGAGCAACAGCTAACCGCGCTGCATGTTCTCGCAACAGACCGAGCAACATGGAGAAGTTTGACCCATAACAATACGAAGTGAAGTTGGCCACACGGAGCGGCCCAACAAAGCTGCAGCCTCCCCGAAGGCAGCAGTCTGGACGCGAGTGCACCAGAAGAAGAAGAAGAAGTAGATGCAGATACGAGTGGCAGAGTTGGCGACGACCAACGTGTTGCCCACCTCGTACATGGTCGTCAACCACGACTGGGCGCCCGGAGAATCGCCTATGTCAACGT
>JADGDO010000054.1 GCA_016744855.1 Candidatus Fermentibacteraceae bacterium
GTTTATATCTTCCCTCTTTGGTTAGATTCAGTGTAAAGTTTCCATCACTATTGATTTGGTCAATGACTCCATCACCATCGCTATCAAATAGATACTCTCTAGTGTCAAGAAGTGTACCTATCTCTATATTAGTATTTAATTCTCCTACTCCGCTATATGTTGATGCTCTCATTCCTATTGGTGCTGTACCATTGGCATCTGAATTTATAGTATAGTTTTGGGATATGGATTCATTATTTTCATCTGTAGCTGTTATGACTATATTATTACTGCCTTTTTGCAAGGGAAGATTGTAGAAATAAAATAGATTATTACTCTTTGTACCTTTTATAGCTATGGTTCTATTATTTTCAGAGGCTATAGTTTGGTTTATGGCTTTAGATATTTGAGCATTTGTAGCATTTACTTCTAATGTGATTGCCTTATATATGACTGTTTTTTCTATAGGTGGAGAGAGTATCTCTATAGTTTGGTCTATTTGAGGTACGATAGTAATAATTGCATCTGCTAAAAGAACTCTCTCAAAGTCAATAAATATATCTTTAAGCCCATCATCCCAACTCTCTTTAGTTACAGTTGTTAGTACTAAAGTATTTACTCCATCACCACCATAAAATATACTTTGAGTGCCTAGTAGAGTATCATCAATAGTGAGTGTATCCTCTCCATCTCCTAAAAATACACTTCCACTATCATACTCACTACTTACATCTTGAAGATACAAAATATCATCTCCACTCCCTGTATCTATAGTTGCTCCACCTTTATCTACTCTCTGAATGCTTATAGTATCATCATTGCTACCTGTAAATAAAGAAGAGTTTTTTATTGTATTTAAATATATAGTATCATACCCTATACCTGTATCTATAGAAGCATTGTCAAACATTAGTGCAGATACATTTATGGTATCATTCCCATCTCCCATAATGATAGAGGCTCTATTACTTAAGTCTCCATCAATTACTACAGTATCATCTCCACCACCTGTATCTACAGTAGCTCCATGTTGTACATCATCCGCTACTAATATTGTATCATCCCCATCATTGGTGCTAACTACTCTCTCTCCAGCATACTCTATATCTCTTTGGCTACCTATATCATCATCTACTATAATAGTATCATCTCCACTACCTGTAGTGAGATTAACCTCTGTATAGTCTGGATGATCTGTACCATTTTGGGTGCTACTATGGTATTCTATATTTCTAAAAAGCAGGTTCTGATCGCTATTATCAATTATCTCATCTCCATCTGCATCTAATCTAAGAATTGTTTTATCTTTGAAGATAATTTTTTCAAAATTGACAAATATATCTTTTATTCCATCACTCCATTCACCTTTAGTTATAGATGCTAATATCAAACTATCTTCAACTCCATCTCCACCATCAAATATACTTTGAGTGCCTAGTAGAGTATCATAAATTTTTAGTGTATCCTCTCCCTCACCTAGGCTTACCTTGCCACTATCATACCCACTACTTATATCTTGTAGAGTAACTGTATCATCTCCTCTACCTGAATCTATAGT
This sequence comes from Candidatus Fermentibacteraceae bacterium, assembly GCA_016744855.1. Lineage (GTDB taxonomy): Bacteria > Fermentibacterota > Fermentibacteria > Fermentibacterales > JCC-6 > Sabulitectum. The sequence goes on from JADGDO010000054.1 coordinate 1,538, forward strand.
TATATTACCTTCATCTACTCTTTGAATATTTATAATATCACCATTATCACCTGTATCTATAAAAGAGTTTTCAAATAGAGTTCCTGATATATCTATAGTATCATTTCCATCTCCCATAATGATAAAGGCTCTATTACTTAAATCTCCACCAACTTGTACAGTATCATCTCCACTCCCTGTATCTATAGTTGCTCCATATTGAATATCATCTGCTACTCTTATAGTATCATTACCATCATTGGTACTAACTCTTCTCTCTCCTCCATAATTAGCATCATCTACTCCCCCTATATCATCATCTACAATAATAG
>JADGDO010000055.1 GCA_016744855.1 Candidatus Fermentibacteraceae bacterium
TCCTTCAGAAACGCTTATAGAAGAAACCTGCCTTCCTGCAAGATCAATAACTCTCAGATTCAAAGGAGTGTTGCTCCTTGCAAACACAGTCACCGAACCGGTTACAGGGTTCTGAGAAACAGTGAACTCAAGATCACCAGAGGTCTCAGATTCGAATTCTTCAATACCCAGAGAGCTGTAGTCGAACCAGCCAAAAGTGGGAAATGACCCAAGATAAGGCTCAGTTTCTCCCTGTCGGTAGATAATGTAAAGATTACCCTCGTCATCAACGACACCATCAATGTGTTTAGTGTCTTCGGGTTCCTCGTCAGAGTAGTCGTACGCAACCTGCCAGTCATGAATGATTTCTCCATTAGAGTCGAATATTAGAAAGTAGATTTTGTTGATGTCATATCCTTTACTCCAGGCCAGGTAGAATTCCTCATTACCCGGTAGGGGGCGTACAATCACCCATGCAGAGACCCAGGGCTCAGGAGAGCCCTGATCAAGAATGGTTTTGCAGTCAATCAAGAGTTCGCCTGTTTCACCGTCAAGCTTCCACATTCCGTATCGTTCCCCTTGTGCGTCATCAAGTCTGTCGACTATCAGAAGATCACCATCTGAATCCACAGCAAGTTCAGGATACCTGCTGCAGGTTATATCACCCTGCGTAAAGTCATATAGCGGAACAACGGTGTTCCCCTCGAGATCGTACTGGATGTACATGTAGTCGTGAACCAGTGAATCCTGCACAACAACATGCACTCTGTTTCCATCCACAAGGATAACTCCTCCGTCCTCTGCTCCTTCAATTATCCATTCGTATTCGGTAGTGAAACCTGAATCAGGTGACGGGCTCCAGAGGGCATAGAAAACCTCATCTCCCTCGTAACCTCCATCGAAGAGCACATGCAGTCTTCCCAGACTGTCTGGACTGGATCTGATCTCGGGTACCCATGTATTGTTGGTGAAGAGATGGGTTGCAGCGAGTACTTCGCTCCCATCTGTAAGGCTCCGTGCAGCAGTGTATACAGGATTGTATTCTCTCCAGAAAGCATAAATACTGTCACCGATTGTCACTGTTGAAACATAGAAACTGTTCACATTTCTGGAAATCATAGTTTCAGGATAGAGTTCTGTTCCTCCATCGATAGAAAACATTTTGTATCCCACTTGTGTTTCACTAAAGCCCTCCCATATCAAGTGAAATCTGCCAATGTTATCACGCTCAATGAATTGAAGAGGAGCAGATGTATTAGCTGAATCTGTTGCAATGAACGGTTCACTCCAGCCAGGTCCTACCGTTACACTAAAGCAAGTTATGAGCAGCAGTGCAATCATTCCAGAGCACCTGATCTCTCGCAGTCATGCTGATACATAGACCAGGGAGCATATCCTGCAGCACAACTGCCGAACTCCCAGCAGTGGAGGAGTCCGTCATCGGTGCCGAAAACAACTTCGACACTTCCATCTCTGTCCAGGTCTGCGACTGTAAACCCACCATAAGCAGCAACCCCATCGGGAAGTTTAAAAGGCCAACCTGCGGAACTACTTAGTGGGTTACCATCTGACCTGAAGGCTACAATAGAGTTAGATCCTGAAAGCTTTGTGCTAAACAGTACTTCTGCACTACCGCTTCCATCAAGATTGCCAAGAGCAACTGGACTGATTGGACTGCCCTTTGATGCTCCGCTGAATCCTTGTGTGGGAAAGCCTGTTATGCTTCTTCCCTGATAATTCCACGCCATACACTGTCTTTCAGACGGCATTACATAGGTGTCGGTTCCTGTTTCAAATGGGTCCCAGTCGGTTATTACTCCACACGCCAGTCTGGAGGTTGGAAGCATATCCTCATTGTCACA
>JADGDO010000056.1 GCA_016744855.1 Candidatus Fermentibacteraceae bacterium
GTCATGGATAGTACTATAGGAAGAGTAATAGAAGCATATTTAGCATTTTTTGGAAGAATACCAGATTCAGCAGGATTAAAATATTGGACAAATGAGATAGATAGTGGAAAGATATCTTATGCCAATATGTTAACTAATTTTTGGTATGAACAAGAGGAGACAAAGCAAAAATATGGAGAAGATGGATTAACTACTACTAATTTTGTAAAAGTAATTTATATAGGGCTGTTTAATAGAGAAGCTGATGAAAATGGAGTAAATTATTGGGTATCTGAAATGGATTCAGGAATAATGTCTTATGAAAATATATTAGGGACAATTATTGCAGGTGCTAATAATTCTGAAGATAAAAAAATTTTATCTAATCGAATAGAGGTAAGTAAAAAATTTATAGAAAGTGGTGTAGATGATAGCAGTAAAGCTAAAGAGATACTCTCTAAAGTAGATAGTACTGAAGAGAGTGTAGAAGAGGCAACAACTCAAATAGAAGTTATTAAAAAAGAAGAAGAGACTTCGATAGAGGTAAAACCAGAGAGGATTGAAGAAAACATATCTAACGAAGAGGAGTCTTCAGATAATTCAGGCTCAAATTCTTCAACTTCAGGAGAAGGTTCAAGCTCTTCAGATGCTTCAGATATATCAAATAATACAGTTATTGTAGATAATACTGCACCACAAATTGATGGAGAGGTTAGCTTCGGAACTAATAATATAGAGCTAATACCACTAGAAGATGCTACTTTAAAACTACTAAACCAAGAAACACAAGAAGAGATATATCAAGAGGGTATAACTGCGAATCAATCCAATAGCATAGCTTTAGAAGCTATGGATAGTATAACTACTGTAGATATAGCTTTATCAGATAGTGCAAACAATAGTTCTTTACTAGATGATATGATTTTGGGTACTGATGGTGTAGATAATATAGTTGGTACAACAGATAATGATACTATTTATGGGTTTGGTGGTGATGACAACATAGATGCAGGTGCTGGTAATGATACCATAGATGGTGGGGCTGGTGATGATTTTATAGATGGTGGTATGGGTGCTGATACTATAAATATCAATGCAGGAAAAGATAGAGTAATGGCAGAGAATGAAGATATTATTAATATAGGTTTAGAGGGGACACTACTAGTAGATACTTATGAATCTGTAATGTTATCAGAACTAAATATTAATAACCAAGGAACTATAGAGATAAATGGTGAAGAGGAAAATAGTTTTGATGAAATTTGGATGGATACAGCAAATGGAAACCATAAGATAGATGGTGGAGAGCAAAGTGATGAAGAAGATGAAGAAAGTGATACTTTAATTCTGAAAGGTGATGCTACAGACGAAGACTTTGCGAATATATCAAATATGGAATCATTAAAATTAGAGAGTAATTATGATGAAGATACAGGTGAAGAGATAGGTGTATCAGTAGAGTTAGGAGTAAATGCTTTTAATGCAATTGCTGGAGAGTTTGATGCTAGTGAAATTGAAGCTGGACGGCTCACAGAAGTTAGAGGAAGTTTTAGTAGTGATATAATAGATGCTAGCAATTATACTGTAGGAGATAATAGTCGAGGTCTTTTTATTAGTGGTGATGATGGAGATGACACTATTACTGGTACTGCTGGTGATGATTTTATAGATGGTGGTATGGGTGCTGATACTATAAATATCAATGCAGGAAAAGATAGAGTAATGGC
>JADGDO010000057.1 GCA_016744855.1 Candidatus Fermentibacteraceae bacterium
CAGGGCAGGTACGTCAGATGAAGTGGAATAGTATTTCCCCGGATATCCGAGCGACCCGATACCATTCAAGGAACCTGCCGATAGAACTACAGGATTAACGTATTCATTCCAGGTATTTGAATACACTGAACTTGATTTGGACCAGTTGTAAACCTCGATAGTGCTTTTCCTGGGAGGGGTAGGCGACACTTCCTGATCAAATCCCCCGTTCAGGTACGCAATGTCCTGGTATGTATGACTGCCTCCAAGATCAGCACAGGCAAGTGAGACAGGTGATCTGGTCTCCGAATAACCGAAGTTTTTAGTGGCCAGGTTGGTAAGTGATCCATTGCTCAAGCCGTATAGACCGATGGTGTTTCCGTAGGCAACACATAGTTCAAGACCGGTGTTACTGGTGAGGTTGCCCACTGCGAATACTTTTGTGGCGTTCTCAAGAGAATCTATCACTATGCCTTCGTAGCTTACGATCTTGATATCGCTGTCGACACAGTAGAGCACCATCTCAGGGTGTCCGTCTGCGTCCAGGTCAGCGGCAAGCGGGTGTGCACTGTTACTGAATCCCTGCTGCATCACGTGCCACATCTCCGTTCCGTCTGTATCAAATGCTGTGAGTGAAGTACCTGTGAGACATACTATCTCAAGGCTGGCATCTGAGTCAAGGTTCACGAGAACCGGTGTGGTGCTGATTGCTCCAGCCACCTCTATGGGCCAACCTGATTGTGTAGGATAGGTGTCGACCAGTTGAGCCGTAGCCTCTGCTTCGTTGTTACCCAGCCAGCTGTCATTGCAGTCTTCATTGAAGTCAACTTCAACCTTTACAGTCACTTCAAGAGGCATGCTGAGTGAACTGGGTGTGTAGGCGTGTTCAAGTACAACTGAATCCCCACCGGGGATCTCGTCACAGTCATTGATGTAGCTTACATTAACACTAGTGCCATGAGTAACTGTCACCCTTACATCATACTCATCTGATTCCTGTCTGCCGTTGTTCTGGATCGTAATAGTAACGGGCAGGTTGATCCCGGTAGTAGTCTCCCAGGGGTATTGAGAGATATTGATATCATCGGTGTAAATCTCAAGGTCGCACTTGCCGGGATATCTTACCCTGTCGCTTATGTCCAGAGCCGGATCTCCAAGCAGGTTGAACTGACCGAGTTCATTTACTCCCGCTCCTGATGCCGTGGTGAAAGAGTCATAATTCTCACTTCTGGCACAGGCTATGGCATCTCCAAGTCGGCCATGTCCCCTGGCATAGACAGCTTCTAGAATACCCATACCGTAGACATTGTAAGACGACATTGATGAAGGCTGAGATCCGCAGAAGACCCCTGCCACTGGTACATCGGTGTTCTTCAGAATTCTCTCTGCTATGCAGTCTGTGCCGAAATCATAAGCCGGTATCGGTATTGTTTCAGATCCATCATCATGACAGAAGTAGGTTTGAGAACTACGTGTTCTGTGATCGTATTCCGTATGGTTGAATGTGCCTGAGGAACAGCACAGAAGAAGGGTGAACGGAGCTGAGTATCCCTGTGCCGTGCCGGTGAGATTCTGTGTTATCTGGTAGTTGTTGAATGTGCTGTCACGGGCTCCCTTGGTGTCGTCAATG
>JADGDO010000058.1 GCA_016744855.1 Candidatus Fermentibacteraceae bacterium
AGCTCAGGCAACTGTTGCCCCCACAGAAGTCCCTGTCATCAACCTCACCCTCTCCGCTAATTTTGAAAATGCAGCCCCCATCCAAACGCAGTTCATTGTCGGTATTCTTAAACTCGAAGGCACTGCTCAAGCGATAACTGCTGAACAAGCCGCCTTACTTTCACCCTATTTGCTCTCGCTGCAAAGCATGATGATGAATAACACCCTCACCGAAGAAAACATTACTGCACTCATGCTTCAAGAACTCTCCACCCTCACTGTTGAACAGATCCAGAGCATCATCAATATGCAGATCACCCAAGACAGCATAATAACCACAATGGAAGAACTTGGTATGACTATGATGCAAGGTGGTCAAGGCGGCGGTGGCGGTGGTGGTGCTCCCGCGGATGGTGGTCAAGGCGGTGGCGGTGGCCAAGGTCGTGGTGGCGGTCAAGGCGGTGGCGGTGCCCCCGCAGGCGGCACAGAGCAACTGACTGGTGGTGTTTCCGTAGACGGAGAAGGACAAGAAGAGCACAATGGCTTTGTCTCCCCCGAACTTCTCGATGCGATTATCTCCCTTTTAGAAAGCAAAGTTTGAGCGAGGTATGCTCCAAATCTATAAGTTATTTAAATTCCATTCCTAAGTAAAAAACAATATGCCCTCTACCTACTCACGCGAGTGGGCAGACGGCTTATTATTTCTCATCCCCTTTGGACAGTACTGCAAAGCCTCTGCCAGATGCAATAACTCAATACTCTCATCCCCAACCAGATTGGCAATGGTACGCGCCAATTTCAGGATGCGATGATAGGCTCGCGCGAATAGTTGAAGCTGGGTCATTGCAGCCTTAACAAGAATCTGCCCCTTAACGTCTAATTCGCAAAACTGACGAACTTTAGCGAGGTATTGTTGAGCCTACCAACACTCGCCCAATAAACTCTGAAAAAGAAACTAAACCAAATCCCAACACAATCTTAACAACTTCTAAATATCTTTTTTCTATACTCCAACTGTTGAAAGTTTTATGTGCAAAGGAGCATATTATGTTAAAAAACAAAACGTTCTTAATTTTTCTTATTCTGGCTATTGGTCTTTCTGCTTGTGGCACACAAAGTGCAACAGAAACCTTGCCAACTATTGCTGAAGACACTTTAAAAGTAGAAGAAGCGGTTACATCAGAAGCAGTCGCAGAAATAGAAACAGAAATCGAAACTACTTCTAATGCTCTATCCTACCCAGTTGTCGAAACGGGACAAGGTTTCTGCTACAGTAATGATGGCGAGAGCATCACTTGTCCTAACGAGGGCGAAGCCCTCTACGGGCAAGATGCTCAGTTCACGGGTAATACGTTCAGCTACACAGATAACGCCAACGGAACAGTGACCGATAATGTAACCGGATTGCTCTGGGAACAAACTCCCGATAGCGGTAACTACAGTTGGAACGAAGCCCAGACTTACTGCGAATCCCTTTCTGTAGGTGGCAAAGACGACTGGCGTATGCCCAATTTGAAAGAGCTTTTCTCTATTAAGTACCCGAGCAGAAGTTCTTCGACAT
>JADGDO010000059.1 GCA_016744855.1 Candidatus Fermentibacteraceae bacterium
CTTCAAACCAGTCGGTATAGACGGTAAAAACAGTACTGAGCAGTGAAGCTTCTTCGATCTTAAGTGCGAGTGAATTACCGCTGTTCTTGAGGCCGGTAACAGGAAATTCCCATAGCATTGGACCGGCTATTGTTTTAATTGTATCAGCAACAGCAACTCCGTTTACAGTTGCTGTGAAGTAAAGCTTTGTGCACTTCTGAACACTCAAATTGATTCTCATGGTTCCGTTACCTGTTGTTCCCGGAGATGTGAAATTGTAGTAGGCTGTGGCAGTCCCCGAAGCGGAAATCCTGCTCCATCCAAACATGTCATCAATCGCATTGAAGGAATGAGAAAGGGTTTGATTCTCCTCAAAATGCAATCTGTTTATATAACTTGATCCGACCGATGGGGCTCCGGTAAGAGAGCCGTCAAGTACTTCCATGAATGGACCACCCGAACCACCCCAGGTTAACCAGTAAACATTTAAACTGTCGTAACGGCTGTTGAAATGATCAGACTGGAATTCTCCCCACCAGGAAAGACCCCTGCCGTAGAAAATTACTCGATCAGAGGAGTCAAAAACACCGTCACCACCGTCATCAACAAGTATCGGAACATCTCTGGGTGTAAATGAATCTTCCAAAGGATTGTCTTCACGCATCATTCTTCCGCGACCGGTCATCATGGAAAAACTGGAAGAAGGCATGCCGACTGCTTCGGGAATAAGATCGGCCGCTACTGCATATACACCTGCTGTGTCTACCTGTATTTTCGCCCATGGGCTGCCCCAGAAAGGGCTCTCCTGTCTCGGGGAAAGAGGAGTTCGCCAAACTTCATCAGTACCGAAGAGAGACTGGAAAATCTCACCTTCATGCCCTCGGACAGTTTCAGGGCGGCTGGATCGATCACAAACAAGCTCTATTCGAAGAGTTGATGCTGCCAGAAGCTCTCCGCCATCGATGACAACCGGACGAAGCTGAACAGCAACATAGCCTGCACGTCTGAATGTGCCACTGCTTTCGACCTCACCCCAGCTAAGAGGTACTTGAGAAAGATCTGCGGCTACAAATCTTTCACACCCGTTTTCGTCAAACTCAACAGCCGCAACTGCAGGGACTGCTCCGAGAGATCTAACCCCTGACGGAATAACATTCACGGAAAAACTCTCACCGGGAGGTAGAGGAATCATCACTGTTTTCACGGGTAGAAGTACTACTCCGTCAATCGAAAAACCGGGTACGCTAACTTCGTAAAGATCCTGATTAACCAGCTCGACAGAAACATCTCCCACTGGGTACACCAACTCATCATGTACATCGAGTGAAAATGGTTGAGCCAGTAGAGCAGAAATCATTGCAAAAGTACATAACATTCCAGTCTCCGCTAAAGCTCAGAAAGTTGAAGAAGTGGCATATCGCCATCCTCTTCTCCTGGAAGACGCTCCTCTGCGGGTATTAGCTCTGACCGTATTCTTGTTTCCTCCATCGCAACGATTCCCT
>JADGDO010000005.1 GCA_016744855.1 Candidatus Fermentibacteraceae bacterium
GCGCTGAAAGCATCTAAGTGCGAAACCTACCTCAAGATAAGACTTCCCGATCGAAAGATCCTCAAGGCCACTTGGAGACTACAAGTTTGATAGGTTGCAAGTGTAAGCGCAGCAATGTGTTCAGCTGAGCAATACTAATCGGCCGTGAGGCTTCATCACAAAAATATATTGTATCCTTCTGTTTTTGCGGTTTATAAGTTTATCCCATTCAAATGTGAAAGAGCGGTGCATTTTGCACTTGCTAAGTCATTGCCTAGCGATAATGGCGGAGGAGCCCCACCCGTTCCCATTCCGAACACGGTAGTTAAGTCCTCCAGCGCCGATGGTACTAGTTGGTCTCCGGCTGGGAGAGTAGGACATCGCCGGGCATATAAATAAGAAAGCCTCTGATCGAAAGATCAGAGGCTTTTTTTTTGCTTTTTTTACGAAAGAACTTGATTATTAATTATTAATATTGTATTATTAAAGCATATGAGCATTAAGCAGAATGATTTAATCAAGGAGAACTAAAATGATAAAGCAATTACTTGTACTAGCAATAGTTTTTTCTGGAGCAAATGCAGGACCAATAGAAATCGGTACAATGGAAGATGGTGGCAACCAGCCCTTTGATTGTTGAGGAGCTCTCCAACACTGCCAGGTGGTGGTATTGCAGGAAGACATTGGGACCGCATTCGAAATCAGTGAAATCACGTTTGTTATTGATCATTCATCTGGAGCCTCATATGTAAACGAGTTTACTCTCAGTTTGGCACATGTTGAAAGTGATCAGCTTACAAACACATTCACCGCTAACTATCAAACGGCATCGCTGGTCGAAGTTTACTATACCGATTCGCTTGATCTCTCCGGTGAGAATGGAGATGAAATTTGCTTGGAATTGCAAACTCCATTTCAATACAATGGTCAAGATAATCTCCTTTTAGACATTAATTACCCGGATGGAAGTTGCTGGACTGCTGCCTATATGTGGGAAGCAGGCTCTGCCAGGTGCCTTACTGGTATGTTTCTGCCGGGTGGAAGTGCAGGATCAACAGGAGATCTTTTCGACAGTGTTCCGTACATGATACTTGAGGGCACTGAGAGCCTTGATCAGTGCACTTTTGGCGCTATTAAAATAGAACTCGGTGGGATGGGAACCGACCAGTAAAATTACTACCTGCAGTTCATATAGAAGCGACTGATTGGAATCTTGATATTTAGTGGTTTATCTCCGGTAGTGAGAGCAGGACATCACCTAACAAATAATAAGAAAGTCTCTGATCTAAAGAGTGGGAGCTGTTTTTGTTCTAATGAAATGACGTTAGAGAGATTGAGAATTTACAAGGTCAATTGCGTATTCAAGTACTGGGTCAATCCCGTGCGCAAAGTCTTCTTTGGTTGCTTCAACATATATATCCGGTGGAATACCGAACGATTCAACTGGCTCCTTGTCGACCGTCCGAAGGGACCATCCGGGTGCTCTGATCGCCCAACCGCCCACCAAATCAACAGTATAACAGAAGGCTGCTGCGCCATTGGTAGTGTCACCAATAACAGTGACATTTTCCAGGCAGTTCAAAAATAGAGTGAAAGTTTCAGTTGCGCTGGCACATTCTCGGCCAATCAGAAGGTATACCTCTCCCTCGAAGAAAGTGGAATGATTGGGAAAGGTATAATACGGCAAATAGTTAACATCATCGTAGCCCGGACCATCTCGACCGCGACTGAAAAACGCGAGTTCGGTGCTGCTGGTAAAACAACCGGCTAAATCCCTGCCGATCCAGCTGTTGCCACCACTGTTCATTCTCACATCAATTATGATGGCTGGAACACCCTCACATAGTTCAACGTATTCTCTTGCACGCTCTACGTTGCAGCTGTCTCCCCATGAGTCAATGACAAAATACGGTAGTAACTCCGGATCACAGAATCCGACATTCTCTGTAAATCCGCTGAAACCGGCAGGCAAAAGATAATTAGAGTAAAGAACGGGGAAGTCATAATTACGGTTTATCGGAGGATTCGACCACTGCGGAAAGCATCGTGTACCGGAAGGATCGTACATGAAAATATGACGATCTCTGAGTTCTGCAAGCATTGGAAGGATGGCTTCTCTTACGATATCTTCGTAGGAAACAGCCTCTTCGGCGAATATTGAATAAGTATAGAAAGCTTCTTTCCAATCGACACCCTTGAGTGTGAATTCTGGATAATCGCTTTCGTAGAGTTCCCAGACCTGACGGAAAAGAGAGTAGTTCTCGCTGACGTTGTTCGGTTCGACCGGGCTGTGAAAGCAACTGCACAGGCATACCAGAAGAGCAATGAGACCGATAATAAATGCGAAACGATGAATATTCATACTTACCTTGTCTCAGAAATACGTTTAGTATGACAACAATGAAAATATATATCGATTTAAAATACGGAACAATAGACTGTCGACTTAAGTGAAGAATGTAGAAAAAGCAATATGTATAAATGAATTTATCGGTTCTAAGATCTGGTCACCTCCTCGCCCTATCTGTTAGTATATATTCCATTGTCTTTAAACAATTAAAGTGAAGGAGAATATTTTGAACAAAGAATCAAAACAGTTTCTTGGAAAGCTTCTAAAGGAATCAAGCCCATCTGGCTATGAAAACTCTGCTGCAACAATTTGGAGGGCGGAGGCCAAGAAGTTTAGTGATGAGGTTAAAGGCGATTACCACGGAAACTCATATGCCACCATTAACCCAAAAGGTAAGGTTTCAGTCTATATGTCAGGACATATCGATGAAATCGGTTTTATGATAAAATCAATCACTGAAAAGGGATTCCTGAAGATTGCTCCAATTGGCGGTGTCGATCCTCATGTGGTAGCTGGGCAGAGAGTTAATGTATACACCAAGAAGGGTTCCATTCTCGGTGTTCTCGGCAGAAAGGCTATTCATCTCCTTACTCCTGATGAACGCAAAAAGGTTACAGACATCAAGGACATGTGGATCGATATCGGTGTAAAGGACAAAAAGGAAGCCGAAAAGCTTGTTGAGATAGGTGATACTGCAACTATCGCTGTCGGGTTTGAGAAGCTGCGGAAATCAATTTATGTTGCAAGAGGATTTGATGACAGGGCTGGGTCATTCGTTGTTCTCGAAGCCCTTAGAATGCTTTCTGAAGAAATGAACTTTTCACACAAGGTAACATCTGTTGCCACAGTCCAGGAGGAAATCGGAGTAAGGGGCGCTATTACAAGCTCCTTCAATGTTAATCCTCAGATCGGTTTTGCTGTTGATGTAACGCATACTTCGGATATGCCCGGTATCGACAAGGATCTTTTTGGAGATATCAAGCTTGGTGATGGTGCAATCATCGCTAGAGGTCCAAACATCAACCCGAGACTCTTTGAGCTTCTCGTGAAAACTGCTGAGGAAAACAAGATTCCATACAAGGTAATTGCTGAAAGCAGAGGCACTGGTACAGATGCAAATGCAATTCAGCTTGCCAGAGGTGGTGTTGCAACTGCTCTTGTAAGTATTCCTAACAGATACATGCATACACCTGTTGAAGTTGTTTCTCTTGATGATGTAGAGAACTGCGCAAAACTCCTTGCAAAGACTATTGCAGCAATCAATAGTGCAGAGGATTTTATCATATAGCGATAGGAAGACCCCGGTTTCAGGCCGGGGTCTTTACTTTTCAAACTGTCTACCCTAATCAATTATCAGAGTATTGAGACTTAGTTTCTCGAGGAGATCGATGCAGGGAAGGAAACTATGAATGAACTAATAGCAGTTGGTGAATTTGAAAATCGAATTGAAGCGGAGATTGCTCAAGGGCTTCTCACCGATGCGGGAATAGAATCAATAATAAAGGCCGACGATTGTGGTGGAATGCTTATGGGTGTTTCTCTGATCCGCAAAGGGGGCATCAAAATAATGGTTTCGGGTGAAATGAGTGAGAAAGCCATCGATGTACTGTCCGTGCTTTCAGAAGAGGAGTGAACTTTTTAGTTTTTGCGGGGTAGAACACTAAAAAGAAAGGTCCTTTATGTTAAAAATTACTTTTTTGCTAATTGTTACAGCCTCGGTTCTCTTTGCTGAAACTACGCAAACTACGGAAACAGATATTGTTTCAGAAGTTACTGTGGAAGAGCATTCTGCCGTTATAGATGCAATTCTTGAGCAAGCTGAATCTTATCTCGGTGTTCCATATGTTTGGGGCGGGGCAGATGCAAATGGATTTGACTGCAGTGGATTAACCTACAGGGTATTTAATGATAACGGTATAGAGTTACCAAGAACTGTTTCCGCCATTGAAGAAATCGGAACAGCAGTGAGCCGCGATAGTTTGCTGCCGGGAGACATTCTCATCTTCCACAACCCCACACATACAGGTATCTATATGGGAGAGGGGAACTTTATTCACTGTTCCTCTTGGCAAGACAGAGGCGTGGTTATAACAGAGATAACTCAGTCCAACTATGCCAGAAGATATCATTCGGCGGTAAGAATTATTCCCTCAGAATGACAGGTTGCTTATTTCTGTAGGATTGATGTGTGAGCATATTACTCCTAATCCTCTGCCAGTACAATAATCATATCTGTTTCAGTGAATTGAACCATTTCACTCTTGTCGGGATTTACCTGGATGCCATAGACCATCTCAGGGTTACTCTTCTGTGAAGTAATTCTGTAACCAAAGGCAATTTCATTCAATTCAGAAGCGCTATTCACTACAGTATAGAAATTAACAGGTTCCTCGCAGGAAACATATCTCTTGACGGGTTTCAGATAGATTTCAGAACCTTCCGGATCGAACAGGTCCCAGAAGAGGGTACTAAGATCTTTGTTCTCTGATATCTGGGTGAGAAGCAGACTGAGTATCTGGTCGCTTACTATGTAGTCATCGGCTCCAGCAATCTGGGCAAGATTCCTATTTTGAACATCTCTCATCTCGCTGATAATTGAAAATGGCTGCCCGATTGATTGACCTATGTCTCTGATATGCAGCAGCGTCATTAAAGTGGAAGAATCAGCGGTTTGAACATCGAGATTATCTGAGTAGCTTAGAAGAATAATGTGATCGTACTGTTCGATTGAGAGAGCTTCCAGAACACTGCGATCGGTTGTGTCCCCCGGGACATAGTTGATGGAAAGATTCTTTAGAGCAAGAGGAAGCTCCGGATCGCAGAGAGAGTCGTCTGCTACAAGAGTGAGGCTTGAATCCTGCTGAAGGTAGTTGGAAAGCTCTCTGATGATAATTGGTGCTCTCCAATTCCATCCCAGCATAACAATTTTGCGAGATGTATTCTCCTCATCGGGTAAATGGGAGATGGCACCAGGTTGTGTCTGTATATCCTGTTTTCCGGAGGGAACCACTGTATCATCGTCTTCAGATACTGCAATTACAGAGTCACTAGAGGATATAACAGTGTTCATCGGTGGGTTAAGAATTGCAGGGGCATTGTCGGGTTTTAACCCAATAACACTGCTGGTTTCATACATCAGAAGGGCTTCTGCGAACGTTTTACCGGTAAGCTTGGGTTCCTTCTGGAAATAGATCTCGTCCCCGTCGTAATCCAATAGTTCCTGATAAACAACAGAAAGACCTGACTGAAGGCATGTCTGAGCAGCCATTCTGGCAATGATATCTCCTGCTAGAATAACTTCAGCTTGGTCTCCACCAACAATCCTTGCCGCCTGGATGTTGTCAGGATCGCTTATCAGAGCTACCATGTGAACGGGATTTTTTCTTTTATTAGATCCACCAGTGATTGCAAGCATAATCTTGATAACTTCCGGGTCAGGATTATCACAGTCAGGTGACAGAATAATTATTGATTTAGAAGTGTGAAGACTTATCCTTTCCAGATCTCCCGGAACAACCGGTCTGCCAGTTCTGCAAACCACTCTGGTGTTTCTGAGATTCTCAACTTTCTCCCTAATCTCATCTTCCATTTCAATTTTATCTTTGTCTGCCATTATGGAGACACATGGGTTCTTTTGATTTTCATTTGCAATAGAGAGTTCGGAGATTATTGTGAAAACCTGCTCTGACCAGCCTAGAATAACGGTGTGTCCGGTTTCCACAATTCTTGACTTGCCTTTTCGAAGTGAATCAAGTTTTGCTTCAAGCCCGGTTGTAAGAATACCAATAAGTGTACTAAAAATGAAGATACCGCTGAATGTTACAAGCAGCATGCTCAAGAGGAATCCTACCCCTCCGGCATCTCCTCCAATTGTTCCAGGGTCCATAGTTCTCATTAGACTCATCCAGAGCAGGGTGGGGAACCCCTCACCATCCGGTGCAGTTCCGCTGAGCATTATGATTGCCGAAAAAATAACAATCAGTATTGCGGAGAGAACTCCCAACCAAAAGATCAAGCCAGCGGTTCCTCTGGACATCATTGTATCGAAAGCGTATCGGAACTTGTCTTTACGGCTGAATTCGCGGCTCATTGATTCTCCTCTTGAAATTTTTTATTTGAAAATATCGAACAGTGGAAATTAATCATTGAGAAGCGGAATGGCAATTCCCCTTTCTCGGCAGCTGTTCAGAAAGAAAGCAATATCTGACCTCGATAGAATACTGTTGCGGACAGATTCCGAGTCAATCGCTGAAAGTTGCCCTGCTAATAGTTCAAGAGCTTTCTCCAGCACACTAATCCCCTCACTTGAATTGCCGTTTTTTTCCAGGGCAAGAAGAAGGTTACCATACATGTAAACTATCTCATCAGGTGCGGGGTTATTTGTCTCTGAAATTGATAGCTTTATTGTAGTGATAGCTTCGGTAAAAGAGGCAGGTTCTTCCTTGTGTGTGACAGGGTAAAGCATAAGAACGCCCCTGAGATGACGCAGTATGCTGGAGAATTTGTGTTCTGTCTCGGAAGACGGCAATGCTGCAAGTATATTCCTGCAGCTATCAAAATCACCTACAGTAAGCAGTGCTTTAACTGTCTCCAATTGAGATTCGTACATCATTTCAATGCAATTGAGCTCAGAAAAAATTTCAGTAGCCTTTCGGAGATAATCTACCGCCTGATCTCCTTTTTGGTTCAGAAGTGATAGCTTCCCGAGACCAAATTGTCCGTATGCCATGCCCAGTTGATTCTCAATTTTGCTGTTAAGCTCAATGTACATCTGGAAGTATCTTCTTGCCAGGTCCAGCATGTTGAGTTGTGTGTAAGATTCAGCCAGATTGTAGTATCCGATGGCAAGACCGAGTCGATCATCGAGTTTACTGTTTAGCTTTATCACTTTTTTAAGAGTTTCCAGCATCGAGTTATAATCACCTTTTTGTGCGTAGATATCGTGCATGTTGTTCAGAATCACCGCTTCACCAGTGGGGTCATTACCTTCAATACAGATATCCAGTCCCTTTACATAGTGCGCAAGTGCTTTGTCTGAAGAACCGGTTTCTGCTTCCAGATCAGCAAGTCTCGTGAAATACATACCCTCAATTACCGGTTTGTAGTTATTGTTTTCTTGATCCAGAAGTTTTCTTGCCTGTTCCAGTTTATCAGCAGCCTGTTTGAAACTGCATTGAATTCTATAGATGAAAGACAATCCCAGAAGCGCACCAAGCATATCATTAATGAGACTGCTTGGCCTTGTGCTCAGTGAAAAAGCTAATGTCAGTGTTTTATTGAAAAACTCAATTGCTTTCGGATACATGCTGCGTCTGTTGTAATTATCACCCAACCTGTGGTAAACTCCACACAAATCCGCAGGATCCTCTGTGAGAGTCAGAGCGAAGGTTAGGTGTTTCTCTGCAAGTTCTGCTTTTCCGGTTATCGAAAAGAGTATACCTATGTTAATGTGGGCCCTGAAGAAAGCTTCTGGGTCATCATCACCGGAAACAAGATTTAAGTATTCCCTGTACCAGTGGATGGATTCAGAGTGCAAGCCAGCACTGAAAGTAAGTTTTGCAGCTTGTTTCGAGTACCTTGCGGCCATAATTTGGTTTCCGCTATTACAGAAATGATGAGCAATCTCGGAAGCAAGAGGAAGTTCCGCTGATGCATCTGACACTCTGAGCACTAGAGACTCGGCAGTTCTTTCATGAAGTTTGCGACGAAGAGATGGAGATATTCTGGATATCAGGTGGCTTCGCATAACTCCATAAGTAAAGCTGTATTTGCTTCCATCATCTTTCAGAAAACCTTTTACAACAAAACGATCTAGGATTTCAGCTAGTTCAAATTCTCTCATTGATGTTAGTTCTGTGAGCAGATTAAGGGTGAGCATCGTACCTGCAAGGGCTGCTCTTTTTAACACTCTCATTTCGCTTTCAGAGCAGTCTGAAAGCATCATTTCAACTATCGAGCAAACATCATCAGGGAGTTTCTGCTCTTCCGGCTCCACCCAGAGGCAGATATCTCCTTTACCGATTTTCAGCGAACCAGTTTCAACACACCAACTGATCAGTTTTCGTAAGAAAAGAGCATTTCCACCGCTTTGTCGCATCATATAGTCGAGTACATCAACAGGAACTCCTGGAGATTTCATTGCAAAGAAAACCATCGTTCTTACATTCAGTTTACTGAGAGGAGCAAGATGAATTTTATGGAAATTGATTCTGCTCCAGACAGGTTTCAACTGATTCCAGGTAGCCACATCTCTACTGATCGCTATATAAAATATTTTTGCTTCCGGTACTGAGGAAATAACACTTCCTGCAAACTCGATACTTTCAGGAGAGGCCCACTGGAAATTGTCAATAATGAAGACAAGGGGTTTGATATTGGATAATTCTCTGAGAATTATGCCTAGATCCCTGGTGTTTCTTGCCTTTTCTGCTAGCGGTACAGCAGATATTGTTCGGTGGGTTGTATTCAATGAATATTCACCAAGCTGCTCGGCTGTATAGCATTCGACAGGGCTCAGTGAATTTCTCAGTTTGTTCAAATTGATCTCTGAAAGGTCAGAAAGGGCATTCCTTAGTAAATCGAGAATAAGAGAGTTCTCTTCTTGATTAACAGCACTTGCTTGTGTTTTGTACACCGGGGTTTGTCTGAATCGGCAGTAGTTGAGAAGCTCATCCACGAGCTTTGTTTTCCCAGTGCCCTGCAATCCTGTGATTAGACAAAAACCTGCGCGCTTGTTTGAATTGTCAAGAAGTTCTCTGAGTTGCCGGAGCTCATCTCGTCTGCCAACCATATGGGAGAAGTCGGGATCAACTTGCCGCTGAATTTTGAGATCGTCTGCAAGGACAAACCGCCCTCTGCCTGTATCCTTTGCCCTGTATAGGGCCTGATCCGCCATCGAAATCAGATCCGATAACTCACTGTCCGCCGGCTTGCTTTGAGCAATTCCGAGAGAAGCACTGATTTTTAAACCTCCTGGGAACTCTCTGCTTCCAAGTTCAAAAAGGAGTCTTTGTGCGAGATCAAGAGCAGAGTTCCCATCTGTGTCCGGAAGAATTACAACAAATTCATCACCACCGAATCTGAGTGCATGATCATTGCTTTTCAGGTTAACTCTGATTGTCTGGCCTACATGCGAAAGTACCTCATCACCTGCCAAGTGACCGTATATATCATTTACAAGTTTGAAATGATCAATGTCAAGAATAAGAAGTGACCAGACATGTTTTCTGAGAGAGAATGCTCTGTTAAGAGCAACGAGTGCGGTTCTGTCTTTCAGACCAGTCAGGGGGTCTGTCCCCTTCAGCCCGGTGTTCAATGGAATATTCTCGGTATGTACAGCGCACCCCCCGTAAAAGAAACCCCTCTACGCTATGCATAAGCATATTAGCTTCCAAGAGTAAGCTGCAGTATAGTGGCCCTGGGCGCTATTAAGTAAGCAAAACCAATTGTCATCAACAGTCATCTACAGGTTTTTCTACTCGCTTACATAGACATTAAGCCAGTTTTCTGTTTCCCACAAACAATGCAGAACAGACTCCCTGGCGGAGTAAGAGTGTCCTTCCAGTGGCAACATTACAAGCCTTGAAGTGCCTCCCAGACCCTTGATTGCTCCAAACAGTCTTTCGCTCTGAATAGGGAATGTGCCTGAATTACTATCCTCTGCACCGTGAATGATCAACAAAGGTTCATTAATTCTGTCTGCAAACATGAATGGGGACATCTGCCAGTAAACCTCAGGAGCTTCCCACAATGACCTGTCTTCAGACTGAAAGCCGAAAGGTGTTAGAGTTCTGTTGTATGCTCCTGATCTTGCGAGACCCGCTCTGAAGATGTCCGAGTGTGCCAATAGATTTGCTGTCATGAACGCGCCATAAGAATGTCCCCCGACTACAAATCTGCTGCGATCCCCGATTCCCATTTCAACCACAGCATCCACAGCAGCTTCAGCATTCATTACCAGCTGATCTATGTATGTATCATTCGGATTTTCACCGACAATTGGCATTGACGGATCATCAAGAACAGCGTAACCCATTGTCAGCCAGATTAGTGGGGACCACCAGCCAATATAGTCGTACATATAGGGAGATGATGTTATCTGTGAAGCAGCAGAGGAAGATACGAATTCCTCCGGATAGGCCCAGACAATCACCGGCAATGGACCATCCTCCGGAGAGTAGGCGGGTGGTGTATAGAGGGTTGCCGAAAGCTCGAGACCATCTTCTCTTGTATAGGTTATCAACTCTTTTGTAAACCCGTTAAGCTGGGGTGTTGGATTGGCGAAGTCAGTGATTCTACGATCTGTATTTTCTGCAAGATTCCTTATAAAGTAATTCGGGTACTCGGTTGGGGCTTCGCGCAGGAAGAGAAGGTTTCCCCCGGAGTCATTGGTAAATGCCATTGGTCTTTCATAGTAAGGGGCCTCTGAACTAAAAACGGTTTCTGTTTGATTTGTAGATAGATCAGTTTTCTTCAGAAAGGGAATGTTACCTTCTGGTGATGCTCCATCGCCTGACATCCAGATAGATTCACCGTCTTCTGAGAAGAGAACAGATCTTCCCATCTCATTCAGTATTTTCATAGGCGAGCCAGGATCGTTATAAGCATCTTCCCAGGAGTAGTCGTAGATCAGCTGTTTCGAGTAATCAGGATTTCCGGGGGCAATTCTCCATGTGCGCATGTTTCTGGTCGGCCACCACCATTCAGAAATCAAGGCAAGAGAGGCGGTTCCCCAATCAATTCCACCAAATCTATTCTCAAGTACTGCCAGTTCTGAAGGATTGTCATCGAATGGATATGCAAGTTGCAATACCCTGTCGCGAAGCTCCGCCGGTTCACCGGCATCTCCTCCGTCAATAGCTTCCACCCAGACCAGTGTTGACGATACATCAGCTCTCCATTCCACTGATCTTGGTCCATTGTATACACTTCCGATTGCAAGAGGGATGTTATCGCGCACCGGTAGATCTGCTATTGCATGCAGAGTCGTGCCATCTAGATCCCGTACCTCAATTCTCATGGGGAACCTTGAAGCAGTTACAGAATAAGAGAAGGGCTCATGTAGGGTGTGGATAAGAACAATTTCCTCTCCCGGAGCAGGATCAAAGTCCCACACAATTCCAGGAAGACCTATCTCTGAGATGTTTCCGTTCAAATCAATCAGAGAAAGCTGAGAGGTCAGGTAGTATTTGAAAAGATCTTCATCGCGTTGGTTTTCAAGCAAATTCTGAAGAGTTCGAACCGGTGCTTCCTCTCCTGATGTTTCTTGTACTACAGGTCCTTCGGGTACTGGGTTGTACTCCTGAAGAAGTAAGTCATCCACACGGGTACAGGTCAGTATACCATCGCTCGAGGGAAGCCACTTGGGGTAGGCTCTAGCTGTAAGATTGAGCACCGGTCCGGTGAGTTGTCTCGCTTCGAGCGTGGAGATTTCTATAAGCCAGAGCTCAACACCGTTTTCTGTCTCATTTGTAATTGCAACCATTGATCCATCGGGTGACCATGCCCTGCTTAACGACCTAAGTCCTTCGGGAAGACCTTCTATCGCTTGTGTTTCCAGAGTTTCCATGTTCATCAATACAATTTCTGTATAGACTGATGCTCTTGTTGGAGCAAATGTTTCCGGTCGGAATAGCATTCCAGCCAGCTTGAGCTCAGGCTGTGCTAGTTCGAGGATTGTTGAATTTTTTCTCCGCGTTCTTAGAATGCACCACTTAAAATCAGGTGAGATGCTTATCGATGGGGACCATTTCGCATCTACAATATCTATCAGAATCTGCTCAGGTTCCTGGTAGTCGATAGCGAAAAGAGAGGTAACTACAATAAAAAGGGGAATACAAGCGAATATACTTTTCATTTTCGCACCTTTCAGAAAGAGCTTTTGTGTTGTTTATATGAATATGCAACACTAAACATAGAAAGGCGAATTTTACTTGTTTTATATAGTGTTTGATTTTATAGTAGTGCACGGTGTTCTATGATAAGTTTCGCGAAATGAAAGGAAATCGATGAAAATGAAGTTTTGCTTGATTGCTTTGGCTCTGCTCTGCTTTTCAGCAGCGGTTGCGCTTGATTACCAGGCTCCTTTTAAAATTAATGCAAATGGATCTCCCATTGAGTTGGGGCTGGGTCATGCTAACCCCCTTGTTACTGACTGGAACGGAGATGGCCTGAAGGATCTAATGATTGGGCAGTACAGTTCGGCAAAAATCAGATACTATATCAACTCGGGCTCCAACGAAGCGCCTGTGTTTACTTCATTTACCTATCTTCAGGCAGATGGAACAGATATTTCCCTCTCTTCCGGTTGATGCACCGGAGCAACAAATCCACAGGCTGTGGACTTTAATAATGACGGACTTGATGACTTAATCGTTGGAGAAAGAGAAGGCTTCGTAAATTATTTCAGAAGGCTTGCAGATGGAACTCTTACCAGTGAGGGAAGAATTCAATCAGGAGCTGCTGACCTTGATGTTGGCAATAACTCTGCACCTTTTGTGTACGACTGGAATAACGACGGTCTGCTTGATCTAATTGTAGGCAGAGAAGCTACTTCCGGTGGAAGCGTACATCTCTTTCTAAATGAGGGAACCGAAGAGACTGCTGTTTTCGACGGATTTACTCCTGTGATGAAGGGTTCTTCTCCGGTTTCCTGGTCAAGAAGCATACCGCACATGAGAGATATGAATGATGATGGTCTAACGGATCTTCTTGTTGGAGAGGATAATGGTCACACTTATTATCTCGAAAACTCTGGAAGTGTAGGTTCTCCTGTTTTTACAACAAGTCCTGCAATTTCTGTTAACGGCAGTGCTTATGCATGGCCTTCAGGACAGACAGATTGCACAGTTTATGTAAATGACTGGAATGAAGATGGTGTTCTTGACATTATTCAGGGGAATTACGTTAAGAATGTATGGGTCTTCCTCGGTAACAGCGTTTCTGTAGAGGGATCAACTTCTCAGGCTGTTGGTCCTGAAGTTTCAATAGATCTATACACCAATCCTCTTTTCAACTCTTTGAACTATTCCCTTACATCAGCGCAACCGGTTTCCGTTGCAATCAGCATTGTAGGAATGGATGGAAGAATTGTACAGCAGTGGGACCTTGGAGTTCTACAGGGATCCTCGGATCATATTCATAACGTATCAGACTTGCCATGCGGTGTTTACTCGATGGTGGTTCAGGCCGGCAGCGAGATGTCCAGCCGTCAGATTGCAGTGATTCGCTAAAGATTACCGAATTAGATCAGGGCGGCTGAAAGGCCGCCCTGTCTCATAATCAGCTTTCTCCTGCCTACTACAAGATTAAATCAATGTGACAGGGAACTACTGGAAATTGAATGGGTTATCTTCTTAAGTTGCCATACAACCAAACCAGGAGTGTATGATTGAAAATTGTTAAATTCAAGAATCCTTCTACACATTTGATTGTCCTTTCGTTTATCATGCTTACTCTGGGGTTTGTTATGGCTTACTACGTTAACAGCACTGTGAATAATCTCAAGTTTGATGCTCTGATAATCAATGAAACAGGTACCCTCCGTGGATCTATCCAACGGGCGACAAAGCTTGCTCTTTTAAATTCTCCTGAACTTGCCGGGCAGTTGATAACAGATATCAACAGGCAATTTGATCACTTTGTGTCGAGTGATGATTGCAACAATCATGAAGGTGCTGAAGACATTGTATTCAGGGGGGTTATTGAACTCCGGAGGGAGTGGAATTCACTCGAAAACCTTTTGAATGAGTTTTTAGTTGTCCCATCCGATGAGATAATAATGGGTATTATTCTTGAAAGTGAGCATTGTTGGGAAACTGCTGATTCAATCGTACTTAATGCACAGTTTGCTACGGAAGGTAAAGTGGGTGAATTTGAGCTTTTCTATAAAATCCTGGTGATTAATGCTATAACAGCTGTTTTGATAATACTATACATAGTTCTTTATGTCAGAAAGAAGCTTGAATTTGAAGCCTTCCATGATCCTCTTACCGGTTTACTCAATAGAAGGTCTTATGGTGAAGTGATCCAATCAGAGGTTGCCAGAAGCGTTAGATATAATTCAAGATTGTCTCTGATAATATTTGACATTGATAATTTCAAACTCGTGAATGATAACCATGGGCATGGAGTGGGGGATAGGCTATTTATTGATCTCGCAAGAGAAGTGTCTCAATCTGTGCGCGAAAGTGACTTTGTATTTAGAGTGGGTGGTGATGAGTTTGCCATCTTATGTCCTGAGACATCTGCAGATGGTGCATTCAAACTTGCAGAAAAGATTAGAAAGAAAACAGAGGGGTACAGTTTTGGAACAGGTGAAACTGAGACAATAAGCCTTGGTGTTGCAGAATTCCATAAGGGCTTAACCAAAAAGCAACTGGATAAACTTGCCGACCAAGCTCTGTACAAGGCGAAGAACAATGGAAGAAATCGTACTGAGATCAGTACTTAGGGGAGGATAGTACATGAATAGTGTATCAAGCTTACTATGCGTAGTTACATTGTTAATTGTGTCCACGGTTTTCGCAGAGCCTGACACTGGTTGCTATTTGGTTGAAACCTCTTATCCAATTACCGATTTCTACTTTAGTCTCCCTGTTTCTCAATCAAATGATGATGCCATTATCCGCGACCTGGACTTGGCAAGCAGCCTGGGATGGATGTTTGTTCTGGATGACAGAATTGATTTAGGTCCCTCGCTTTTTTTCAGTTCTTACAAAAATGGCGGGTGGCACAGTCAGATAGGGGCCAGGGCAAATTTAAGATACAATTTAAATGATTCCTTCAATCTGAATCTCTCTCCCGGCCTTATCTTTGGCGATAGTCCTACCCCGGGAGGATTTGCCGGCTATACTGCTGAGCTTTCAGTTGATTGGAAACGTTGGGCTGGGCTTTCCATCAGACTGGACAATGTGGAGACTTTCCAATCTGATCGTGACCAGATAGTGCACGTCGGTCTGCAATTCGGATCTTATGCAGGTATGGGTCTTTCAGCTCTTGGAGCAATAAGCGGTGGGATAGCCTATCTGTCAGACCGGATAGATTAACAGTCTGGTTAATCCATCCGGCAGGAAAGTCTATTTTTTGTTTTTCTTGAGCTTTTTCCAGGAATCTCTGAGAGTGATAGTGCGATTGAATACCATCTTTTCAGAAGTGGAATCAGGATCAATGCTGAAATAACCCTTTCGTTCAAACTGGCAGATAAAACCCGGTGTCTTACTTCTCATATGGTCTTCCACCATGCAGTTTGTTGTGACTAGGAGAGAATCAGGATTCAGATTAGAAGTGAAATCGATCCCATCTTCATTATCCATTGGATTTTCTTTATTGAAGAGTCGGTCATAGAGCCTAGCTTCAACAGGGAAGCTGTGGGCTGCAGAGACCCAGTGCAGAGTTCCTTTAACCCTTCTACCGTCTGGAGCATTCCCTCCTCTTGTGTCAGGATCGTATGTGCATCTGATCTCTGTTATCAGTCCATCTTCGTCTTTAACAACAGCTGTACAGGTTACTAGATAGGCATATCTCAATCTGACTTCTCTTCCGGGGCCCATCCTGAAGAACTTCTTCGGAGGGTCCTCCATGAAATCATCTCTCTCAATGTAGAGTTCTCTGCTGAAGGGAGTCGGACGGGTTCCAGCAGATTCATCCTCTGGGTTCACAACGTAATCAAAATGCTCAGTTTTATCTTCAGGATAGTTTTCGATAACCAGTTTTACCGGGTTCATCACAGACATTACCCTTGGTGCAACTTTGTTCAATTTCTCCCGAATGCTGTGTTCGAAGAGAGCAACATCTACTGTGCTGTTCCGTTTTGCGAGACCTATTAAAGAACAGAAATTCCTGATTGCATCAGCAGGAACACCTCGTCTGCGAAGCCCGCTTAACGTAGGCATTCTTGGATCATCCCACCCGTTAACGAGGCCCTTTTCCACCAGTGTTCTTAGATTACGCTTGCTCAAAACGGTATAGCTCATGTTGAGTCGTGCAAACTCAATTTGTCTGGAGCGGTAGATGTCGAGTTTTTCCAGGTACCAGTTGTAAAGTGGGCGGTTGGGTTCGAATTCAAGAGTACAGATGCTGTGGGTTATGTTCTCTGAGGAATCCTCTAGGCAGTGAGCAAAATCATACATGGGATAGATACACCATGTGCTGCCTGTTCTGTGATGATCTCGGTGCAGAATTCTGTACATGTGAGGGTCTCTCAGGCACATGGTCGGGCTTGTCATGTCGATTTTTGCCCTCAGCGTTCTAGTACCCTCTGGAAACTCTCCGTTTTTCATTCTTCTGAACAGATCCAGGTTTTCCTCAATTGACCGGTCTCTGAAAGGACTGTTTTTGCCTGGTTTTGAAGCAAAACCTCTATATGCTCTTGTATCTTCTGGAGATAGGTCGCATACATACGCCAAGCCCATCCCAATTAGCTTCTCTGCAAGTATATACATTCTTTCAAAGTAATCTGATGCAAAGTGAAGACTGCTCCACTTGAAGCCAAGCCACTCTACGTCGTGCTTGATTGCATCAACATATTCAATGTCTTCTTTGACTGGATTTGTGTCATCAAACCTTAGATTGCACTTGCCATTGTATTCCTGGGCAATCCCGAAATTTGTGCATATTGATTTTGCATGACCAATGTGCAGGTATCCGTTCGGCTCTGGCGGGAATCTGGTTGTAATATCCGAATGCTTACCTGAAGCAATGTCGGCGTCTATTATTTCTCTGATGAAATCTTTTGCTTTTTCGTCCATTATAAACTCTCCTTTAAGATGATATGATAGCAATCATAATTGAAATCAGTTACCGTTATCATGCATTACTTGCTGAACCATATCGAGGAAAGTTATCCAGGTGTTCCGGAACATGTGCAGGGGTCTGGAATCGAGAGTGCGCAACTCGAGTGTTGTTCCTTTTGTATTAAGTCTGACATCTGTAAAAATAGTTGTGAAATGGACAAGGAATTCGTCAAAGGACGGAGAAGGACTGATTTCCTCGAATGGCAGACCGCTTTGTAATTCCAAAGCGTTGAGCGCAAAACTTATCAACTTTTCAAGTAGAATATCAGAGGTAAAAATCTCATCAGATTTACTGCACCGAAGACCACATCTGGATGGATCTGTTTTGTCCCAGATATCCCTTCGCTGATCACCCATTGCAAATCCATCTTCTCTGGAAAGAGCACACATGAAAGCCCATATCTGTAACAGCTCATCAAACTTCATCAGAGAAACATGAAGATGTATTGCTGCTGTGCCTTTCATCATTTCTCTTCCTCTGTCACTTACCGTGCCAAGAAGATCATGCAAATCGTGATACCTTTTTGCTTCAAGCAGCATCTCGGCACTGCCGCGATCTGGAATGAAAGGAACAGGTATATAACTAACACCTGTTAATTCCTTCACGCTCTTTACTGTTTTTTCAATGGTCTCAAGTAGCTGATCAAATCTTACAAGTTCATTCAGTTTAAGGGGTGGGCTGCTGAATTCTAATTGACCTCCTGGCTCGAAGGTAATGTACATTTTCTGCTTATTGATGACCTTGCCGTCAATATTGTCGAAACCCAATGAAGGTAAAGTGTTTATTACCCTTTTCAGATCATCGCGGGAGAGTGGCTTCTCTGCCATCAACTCGTACTCAAAACCGAATTCCCTCTCGTCTCTTCCGGCAATTCTGTTTTTCAGTAAAGATTTGAACTTATCAAAATATCTCAAAATGTGCCTTCCATAAACTCTCTGTACCAGAGAGAAAAAACAACGATAGAAAAAATACGGTCACCGGCGGAAATCATCGTTTCGGGCCCTACGCCTGTTCCTGTTACTTGTTTTGCCAATTCTCTTACCAGATTGCCGTCGAGTATTCCCTGACGGTCGACTTCACTACCTAAAAGAATATCTTGCACAGGTTCAGGCAGAAGCTTTGTATTGCTGAACCAGTCTGCAATAGGCATGGTGAATGGTTTTTTTGCCCGGTCTGTCACTGATGAAGGAAGAACACCGTGATCTCTAAAGGATTCCCTGCAAATGAATTTTTCCTTCCCCGCTGCCAGATTTACTCTCAAATTCACTGGAAGAGATGCCGAGAATTCAGCGAGTCTGTAGTCAAGAAATGGAGTTCTTGTTTCCAAACTGTGCTTCATGCTGAGTTTGTCCAGTCTTAGGTTTACGTAATGGGGAAGACGGGACCTGACCTCAATTGCCTGCATCGCAGAAATAGGGTTGGTGCCGGGAGAGAGAGAAGGAGGGATAATACCCGACATGTCAAGTTTAGGTTCTCCCGATAGGCCAAGCAGCGGAACAAGCTCTTCGCCATGGAAAAGCTTTTCACTTGCGATGTGTCTCATTATGTGATTTTCACCCGGGTTATCGAGCCTAAGAGAGAGTTCCGGACACAAGGCAAGAAGTCTTCTCTTTTCAGAAGCATTTGCTGATGGATACTCAAGTGCAGCCGCTTCCACAAGGAATTTTCTGTAACCAGCAAAGATCTCATCAGCACCTTCACCGGAGAGAACTACTTTCAATTTTTCAGCTGCAAGTGAGCAAACCTGGTCAGTCGGTACCATTGTTCCAAGTGAAATCGGTTCTTCAATCGATCGAATAATACAGGAAAGAGCAGAAAGCTGATCGCTTCTGCAATTGCGCTTGATAGATTCTGCGCTTGCAAAACGGTTTCCCATCAGACCTAGAAATTCATCAACATCGCTTGTTTCATCGTACTTGTCTTCTCCGAAGCCGATTGTAAAGAGTTTAATTGATGGTTTGTGGATGGCAGCAATGCTTGCTACAGCAGAAGAATCGATACCTCCTGATATAAAACTGCCGACCTCTACATCGCTTCTGAGTCTTAAACTGACTGCATCGTTGAACAAATAATTGAACTCTTCAGATGCTTCCTGAAGAGATATTTTTCTTTCCTCGCTCGGGAAGGTCCACTCCCAGTACTGTTTTATCCGTATCTCACCTGTTTCTGTATCCAGTACAAGAATGGAAGCCGGTGGAAGTTTACGAATTCCTTTGAACAAAGTTTTTTCGCCGGGAATGTAGCGATACGTGAAGTATGCGGGAAGCAGTGAATTGTCCATTTCAGGTCGAGCACCACTCGCAATGAGAAGAGGCTTGATTTCACTGCCGAAGAAAAACCCTCTAGCTGTTTGGGTGAAATAAACCGGTTTAATTCCAAACCGGTCTCTGAAAAGGAGAAGCTTGTGTTTCCGTGGATCATGAATAACCCCGGCAAACATTCCATTAAGGCTGTTTGGAAAATTCTCTCCCAGATGTCTATATGCGTTCAGAGCAACTTCCATATCACCCGAGGTCTCATAGTGTGTGGTGGGCAGCTGTTCACGAAGCTCAATGTAATTGTATATCTGCCCATTACAGGCAATAGTTGTTTCATCTTCTTTTGATACAATGGGTTGCATGCCGGTTGAAAGGTCAAGAATAGACAAACGAACAAAACTGATTCCAACTGGTCCGTTCATCAGAACGGCAGAATCATCAGGCCCCCTGTGTGACTGGATTTTACCCATGTCTCTAAGAACAGAAAGACCTTCATCTCTACAGATTGAATTTGAAAAAAAGCCACTGAATCCACACATATTATCTCCTTCATTCACCGGGAGAATAATACAATTCTGAAATATTTCCAACAAATTATGTATGGATTTGGTGAAGACAACTATTGATTAGAGAAACCAAACTGCTCCATATTCTTCATCGTTCATCATGGATATCTCCGATGCTATATTAGCATGTGATTTTAGGGAGAGTTAATTATACAGGGAGGGTTTTTTGAAAGTAAGTGTTGTTGGTGCGGGTCTTGCCGGTTGTGAAGCGGCTCTTCAGTTGGCAAATTCTGGTGTAGAAGTAAAACTTTGTGAAATGCGTCCCGGTAAAATGACACCTGCTCATACCACAGCTCTTCCCGCTGAGCTTGTCTGCTCTAACTCTCTTCGCTCTGACCAGCTTCACAACGCTCCTGGTCTTCTGAAAGAGGAGCTTCGCAGGTGCGGATCATTCTTAATGAAAGCTGCTGACATCTGCAGAATTCCAGCAGGAGGAGCACTTGCTGTTGACAGAATTGAATTCAGCCGGACAGTTCAAAGCATGATCGCAAATCAGAAGCTTATAACCATGGTGAATGAAGAAGTTACTGCCATTCCTGATGGAGAGGTTATCTTAGCTGCCGGGCCTCTTGTTTCTGATTCACTGACTGACTCCGTTATCAGTCTTACCGGAAGTGACTCTCTTTATTTTTACGATGCTATTGCTCCAGTGGTTGATTTTGAATCGATAGATACGGGCAAGGCTTTTTTTCAGAATCGGTACGAATCGGAGAGCGACAGCCGGGCAGATTATCTGAATTGTCCGTTTTCTGAAGATGAATACCGCAATTTTGTTAGGGAGCTGAAAGCAGGAGAAAGAGTTACAACAAGAGATTTCGAAAAAGAAATACATTTTCAAGGCTGCATGCCAGTCGAAGCGATAGCAGACAGCGGTGATATGTCACTTGCCTTCGGTCCAATGAAGCCTGTTGGTCTTGTTGACCCCGGAACCGGTAACCAACCCTTCGCTGCTGTTCAACTGCGAATGGAGAACAAGGCTGGAACAGCATGGAATCTGGTCGGATTCCAGACAAAGCTGACTTACGCGGAGCAGAAGAGAGTTTTCAGACTGATTCCGGGTCTTGAGAATGCAGAGTTCATCCGACTTGGCTCAATGCACAGGAATACCTTTATCAATGGCCCTGCCGTACTTGACAGCAGAATGCGCTTAAAGAGTGATTCCAGAATTATGTTCGCTGGGCAGATAACCGGCATCGAGGGTTACATTGAATCAATTGCCTCGGGTTTCCTAGCAGGTAAACTAATGAGCGGTATGCAATTGTTCCCCCCTGCAGAGACGGCTCTCGGATCTGTTCTAAGATATTCTACTGAGACAATTACACAAAACTATCAACCGTCAAACATCAATTTCGGGCTTTTCCCCCCTTTAAAGAAGAAACCCAGGAGGGGGCGTAGAGCCAGAAGAGAAGCTCAGGCCGAAAGAGCTCTTGAGGGTCTTGAAAAGTGGTTGTCAGAAATTCCTTCTATGAAGAAGTGTGTAGATCCCGGCCGTTAAAAACACCGTTATCAGAGAGGCAAGAACATATGTGTCCGAATGGTTCGATCCAGTGTTTGAATCATACAGAAGAACGGATGCTGGATATCCTGTAAACAGTAGCAGATCAGTTACTGGACCTTTTTGCAGGGAGCCTGTTAACTGAGTCAACCACAGTAGACTGAGAGCGGTTCTTCCTGCATTCCTCAGATGCTGTTCTGTAATAACAAACACCAGAGAAAATGAGATCGCTATCAAAGGTGTGACGACCCAGAATTGCCACGGTGGTGGGGCAGAAACCAGAAAAACAGCTAATGATGAAATGACCATTCCTGCGAGAGAAGGTAAGAGCCACTCCGCAGTTTCGATTTGCTTTCGACTGTCACTCCTTGCAGTTACAGAAACGATTCCCTTTTTCGCAGAGGAGTTATTCCAGTCTGTCAGAAAAAAGACTGCAGGGAAAATCACAGAAAATGAAACAAACTGAGCAGGGAACTTGTCTAGGGGAGTAACAATAAACATGCCTACTAAAAAGAGAGCACAGAGCCACCATCGGCTTTTCAGATTCGCTGCTCTTTCCCACATCGTTTTTGAAGTGAAAATGATAATCTGCAAGTTTAGAAGCCTTCCTCCCCACCAAACAAATCGACTGATCCTGGTGATTCATCAGGTGGATTGAACATCTTGAGAAGGGTGCCTGGAGGAATGGGGGACAAATTCAGTTCTACAACTGCTCTTGAATTTGCCCTTGCTGTAAGCATAAGTTTGGTCACTGCGTGCACTGTGTCTGAATGAGTAAACTTGTACACTCCATTGGTGTGAACCAGGTTTTTAATACCTTCGATATTTTCAAGCTGTTTTCTGGAAATTGACGGGTAGAATGAAACGGCAATTTCGGATCCTCCCATCGAGATAGCAGCAAGTTCCGAATGTCTAACTAGCCTTCTAATACCGTTTTCGTCACAAAGAGCTATTCGCTCCACTCCATACGGTATCTGCCCAAGAGACGATGCCCTGAAGATGACAGTGTTCCCAACATCAGAAAACGTTTTGAGTTTTGCATGAAGGGAGTCATGAACCGGACAATCAACAACAAGAAGGTTGGGTGATGTTGCCATTGCGATTGCAAGGGTAGTTCTTTGTATCTCTGAGGAATCAAGATCTGCAACAGGAAGAGCTGAAATGAGTTTTAGATCCAGCCAGTCAATTAACTCGTTTGTTCGCTGTGCAGCTTCATTTTTACTTTTCCCGTAACCTGTTACAGCAAGGCTTATACAACCTCTTACGGTCATCCCCGGAGGAGCTGAGATCTTGTCCGAGATGTATCCGGTTGAGCTTCTTCCCTCACGAGAAGTGGCAAGGGCCATGTCTACACCTGTTACAACCTTGCCGACCGCCGGGGTGGAAAATCCTGCTGCATAGTCTGCAAGGGCAGCAGCAGCAGAATTCTCATCACCAAGAAGAGCTGCCATAGTTCCTGCAAGTACTGCGAAATCAATGGAGAGGGGTAATCCCTTTTCCAAAGAAACCCCAAGATACTTCAGAAGTACTTTCGGCGGCTGCTTCATATCTCTGCTATTTATTCAGCTTGGC
Source organism: Candidatus Fermentibacteraceae bacterium (assembly GCA_016744855.1). Classification (GTDB taxonomy): domain Bacteria; phylum Fermentibacterota; class Fermentibacteria; order Fermentibacterales; family JCC-6; genus Sabulitectum. The sequence continues at coordinate 23,014 of JADGDO010000005.1, forward strand.
AGCAAGGCTCAAGTCTGCTGTTTCAAGTGCCTTTACAACACCCATTCCACTTCTACCTGATGTTCTTGGAGTTCCACCGGTTTCTACGCAGCGGAGGAATTCTTCCATTTCAGAATGAAGAGGCTCAAAAGAGTCGATCTGAGGGCTGACAATGTCTCCGGTTCTGTAAGAGAGCTGATACTCTCCAAAGGTTTCCGGTTCGAGAATGTCAACACCCTTATCAAAGATCTTGATCTTTTCGTAAGGTTCTGTATCATCGTAAATAAGCATTTTTCTGCTTCCAACGATAACTGTTTTTCTGAGTTTTGAAGGAGCAAGCCAGGCAACCTGAACATTTGCAGTGGCGCCGCTCGGGAAGCCGAGGTTGATGAAAGCTACATCAGGAATGCCCTTCAATACATAGTCGTGCCCGAAAGCTTCCACGAAGTTGGGTTCTTCACCAAGCCAGTAGAAAAGCATGGAGAAATCGTGAGGTGCAAGATCCCAGATTACAGAGACATCCTTCTGGTGTAATCCAAGATTTACTCTGGTGCTTGTGATGAATCTGATATCGCCCAGTTCCTTGTTGTCAAGAATCTGTTTGATTTTAATAACGGGAGGAGAGTAGAGGAATGTGTGTCCAACCATGGTGACAAGCTTGTTGTCCTCGGCGAACTTTACCATTTCCTCAGCTTTTTTTGTATCCTCTGCGAATGGCTTTTCTACAAAAACATGCTTCCCTGCCTTCATTGCCTCCATAGCAAGGGGGTAATGGCTGGAAACGCTTGTAGCAATTACTACCGCATCAATGTCTTTGTCATTGAAGATGTCTTTTGCATCAAGTGTTTTTTCACAAGTCGGGAATCTTTCAGAAATTTTGTTCAAACGTCCCGGATCACTGTCACATATCACAATTCTGTTACTTCTTCTGTTTGCTGTGATGTTGCGAAGAAGATTTGGACCCCAATAACCGAGCCCTATTACTCCAATGTTAGCCATTGTTACCTCCGAAAATCTGTTTTTAAATACGGCGCCTATGGCTGAAAGCTACAACAAATGTTTTCAATGGTAAAGAGAGGATTGTGTGGATAGATGTTTTAGTGTTTGGCAAATTTTGTGCAGGTCCTGTGTCATTACGACGCAGTGTTCTGTAATACTTCAATTGAAGCTATCAATACTAAACAAAAACAGCAATATACAGCACAAACTCTTGGCTTAAGGATTGCTTTAATATTTCGCAAAAGGAGAAAAAAATGACAATGGAAAAACTTACGATAAAAGCCCGTGAAGCGGTAACTGAAGCAGTTAATTCTGCTTCCTCTTCTGGCAATCCGGAGGTAACACCTCTACATATTCTTTCAGCACTTGTACTTGATGACAGTGGAACAATTCCCGGCGTGTTGAATCGTCTCGGCGTTACACATTCTTTGCTTACGGGAAGCATCGGTACTGCCCTAGGTGCTCTTCCTCGTTCTTCAGGAGGAGGGCAACCAGCCTTGTCCCGATCTTCATTGAACGCATTGAAGGCCTCCGAAAAGGCCTCTTCAGAGATGAAAGATGACTTTGTAGCGAGCGAACACTTGTTCATGGGTATTCTTTCCTCTCGAGGAAAAGCAGCCGAGCTCCTGAAGGAATCTGGGATCACCGAACAGAATTTCCTTGAGGCACTCTCAGAGATAAGAGGCTCCTCCAGAGTTACAAGCGAGAATTCAGAGGATAGTTACGAAGCCTTAAAGAAATACACACGTGATCTTACTTCACTCGCAAGACAGCAGAAGCTGGATCCGGTTGTGGGCAGAGATGACGAGATAATGCGCACTATGCAGATACTCAGTCGTAGAAGGAAGAACAACCCGGTTCTTATCGGTGAGCCTGGAGTCGGTAAAACTGCGATAGCAGAGGGTTTGGCTGCTAGAATAGCAGAAGGTGATGTTCCAGAATCGCTTAAGAATAAGAGTCTAATGGCACTGGACATGGGTTCTTTGATAGCAGGAGCAAAATTCAGAGGAGAGTTTGAAGAAAGGCTTAAAGCGGTCTTGTCTGAGATTTCGGCCAGTGATGGGAAAGTTATTCTGTTCATTGATGAAATGCACACTCTCGTTGGTGCTGGAGCAGCCGAGGGAGCTGTTGATGCTGCAAACATGCTAAAACCAGCTCTTGCACGGGGAGAACTGCATTGCATAGGAGCTACAACTCTTGATGAATACAGGAAACACATTGAAAAAGATGCCGCTCTAGAAAGACGATTCCAGCCAGTTCTTATTGAACCACCCTCAGTTGAGGATACTGTTAATATCCTGAGAGGACTCAGGGAGAAGTATGAAGTTCATCATGGAATTCACATTCAGGATCCCGCACTTGTTGCAGCAGCAACGCTTAGTGACAGATATATCTCAGACCGCTTCCTTCCTGATAAGGCAATTGATCTTGTAGATGAGGCAGCTAGTCGTCTTCGAATCGAAATTGATAGTATGCCTGCAGAGGTTGATGCTTTGAAGCGGCAGATTGTCAGGCTTGAAATTGCTCGAGAAGGACTTAAAAGGGAGAGAGATAAGGCTTCAAAAAGCAAGCTGAGTGAGATTAAAAAAGAAATCGCTGACTTCCGGGAGGAGTATTCTGCTCTTGAAGCCAGATGGATTAACGAAAGAGAAGCAATCAACCGTACCAGAGAGCTTTCCAGAAGGCTTGATGATCTTCGGATTGAGGAGAAAAAGGCTGAAAGAAAAGGCGATCTTTCTGAAGTTGCCCGGATTCGGTATGGGGATTTAAGATCTGTTGCTGATGAACTTGAAGAAGCTAGAGAGGACCTCGCATCCCTTCAAGAGAATGGAGCGATGCTGACTGAAGAAATAACTTCCGAGCAAATTGCTGCTGTGGTTTCGAAATGGACAGGTATTCCGGTTTCAAGAATGCTCGAAGGGGAGCGTGAACGCCTTCTTCAGATGGAAGAAAGTCTCCGGAAGAGAGTTGTCGGGCAGGATGAAGCAGTAACTGCAGTGTCTCGGGCTATCAGGCGAGCCAGAGCAGGTGTGCAGGATCCAAATCAGCCTCTTGGAAGCTTTATTTTCATGGGACCCACTGGAGTCGGCAAAACAGAACTTGCTAAAAGCCTGGCAGATTTTTTGTTTGACAGTTCCGAGGCGATGATAAGGGTAGACATGAGTGAGTTCATGGAAAAACACTCCGTTTCCAGACTTATCGGAGCACCTCCCGGTTATGTGGGGTACGATGAAGGCGGATTTCTCACTGAAGCAATTAGAAGAAAACCATACTCGGTCGTTCTCTTCGATGAGATCGAGAAGGCTCATCCGGATGTTTTCAACGTTTTTCTTCAGATTCTTGATGAAGGCCGACTCACCGATGGTCAGGGCAGAACAGTGGATTTCAGGAATTCTGTGCTTATCATGACATCCAACCTCGGTAGTGACTGGATCGGAACGGTAGGAAGAGATCTCCCATCTGATGAGAAGAAGAAAAGAGCAAAGAGAGATCTCGAAGGCCATTTTCGCCCGGAATTCCTCAACAGGATTGATGAAGTTGTTATTTTTGACTCTCTTGCTCGGGAACAGATTCGAGGAATTGTTGCTATTCAGATAGAAAGGCTGAATGCAATTCTTGCAGGTCAGAATCTTGTTCTATCAGTTTCAGACAAAGCCCTTGATTTTCTGGCTGAGCTGGGATACGATCCTGCCTACGGTGCAAGACCACTCAAGAGAGTTGTTCAGCGAGAAATACAGAACAAACTTGCTGAGGCTATCCTAAGAGGAGAGGTGCCGGAAGGTAGCAACATCAGGGTTGATCTGGACGGAGACATACTGGTATTTGTGCCTCAATAGAAGCAAATCAGCCTTCCGGCAATGTATTTGCCGGAAGGCTGTTCGATGTCATTCAGGCTTGGTTCCAACTGCAATTAGCGCTCTTGTGCCGGTAAAACCGTATTTGATTAAATGAGCTTTGGCTTCCTTCCCCTGCTTTACGAGAGATTCGCATCCTGAAGCTCGCTGATCATATTTTTCCAATGCTTTGTTCAGATAACTCATCAGCTCTTCGCTATATGGGTCACCAGTAAGATTTTCGGAGATCTGAAAAATAGGATTAACGAGCCCTATGCTTTCAATAGTGGAACGAACTTCCTGTTCGGTATAGACATGATTGTGTACAACACCATTCTGGGAATCAGTAGCTGCCCACCAGTTATGAAGAAGAGTATGAGTCTTCTGGGAAAGAGTCTGGTCACCATCGCTGAACATCTCCCTGATTACAAAGAAACCTCCTGGTCTGAGTGTGCGCATCATTTCGGATAAAACAACAGAGGGGTTGTTTAGATGATGCAGGGAATTAGAAATTGCTACGGTATCGAAAGTATTATCCAGGAAAGCAAGAAGAGCAGCATCCATTACAGAAGGAACAATTGTATTTGATTCCAGTCCCTTTGCAATATTTAAAAGTGGTTTTGCTGAAGTATCGATTGCTGTAATCAGAGAACAGTCGGAGAAATTGAACTCCATTTCAGCTGCAAAATTGCCAGCACCTGTAGCTACGTCGAGCACTCTTCCTCCGGGTAATCCTCTCAGAATAGATTTCAGTGTATTACTATGATCACTAGACAAGCTTTTCCTCCCTGTTACAGAATCGACATATCCGTACTTCATTGTGAAAACTATCAGAAAATTGATTGACTGTCATCTCTGGAATGAATATTTTCAGGTGAATTCGGTGTCTCATGCGGAATCATTTTTGCATTCATTGCTCAATTCAGGTAAGGCGTTGGTATCTTGAAAAAATTATGGCCGGAATTTCTTGTTCTTGCATTGTTCCTGGCCGGTGATATGCTTTGGAACGGATTTGCTTCTGCCGCAGCAGGGGTTGGTGCAGGGCTTCTAGCATTTGTTATCCTACTCTTCTTCAAAAAAAGAAAACCGGCTTTGATTGTAGAGGGTTTTCTTTTCGGCGGACTTACAGCAGCCGGTGAGCTCATCGAATACCCCGGTGGAACGATTCTTCTTACAGAGCTGGTTTTTTCGCTAATCCTGCTTTTATCTGTCCTTGCAGGGAAAGACATTGTTTCAAGAATGACAGGGGATTTCGGGAAAGGTCTTTTCTCGGCCACTCAATCCAGAGTTGTTTCGATTACTCTTGGTTCAGTTTTCTTCTTTCACAGTGTGTTGTGTTCCGTTTTAGCTTTGTTCGGTTGTACTTCACCATGGATATACGGCATTTTGTTTGTTCTGGTTTACGTATTAGCTTCGAAATCGGCAAAAAAACAAATGAAAAGCGCTGCTCAAAGCGATCTTCCTGTTCTCGTTGCTAATGGGGATGGATTTTTCACCCTCGAGAGGGAAAACCGCCCTCTCGGTGGAGTCCGCTTGATAAGCGAGTCGGGTAGGGCAGCCCTTCTTGAAATAACCAGCCTTGATTCTGAACCACATGATTTTCTGTCTCAACTTCAGGTTGCATTGAGAAGAAGAGGAATTAAAAGCTTCACAATCAGCTCCTGGAGCTTTGACGAGATTGAATTGGAAATGGCTGGATTCATCAATTCTGAAGGTAAGTGGAAGAAGATGATCTGAGCCGTCCTGCGTTTCATGAAAAACCCATGTTTCTCTCTTTCAGTACCCCACTTACGCAGATTGCTAGCATACTTTGATATACCTGTTTCAGTGCCTTCAAAGCTTGACTTCTTGCGGGAGTAATGTCATTGTATAAGTGCTAGGGCTATAAGATGTAATGAATTTATTGATGAGTTAATACATAATAAACTAAGCAAGGAGGTCCCTCAATTGACAGACCCCAAGTACCCTCGATCTGAAGTGAATTCAGAGAAGTGCAAAGGATGCGGCTTGTGTATTGCTGCCTGTCCAATGCATGTACTGGTTGAATCACCGAAGTTGAACTCTAAAGGTTATCACTTTGCAGAGTATGTAGGTAAGGGTTGTGTCGGATGTGGTAATTGTTTCTACAATTGCCCCGAGCCAGATGCAATACTTGTATATCTTAAAAACTACGACCCAGAGAAGGAGGTGTAGAATGGCCAGAATGCTGATGAAGGGAAACTATGCTGCAGTATACGGAGCAGCAATGGCTGGATGCACCGCATACTACGGATACCCCATTACCCCAGCAAGCGAGATTGCGGAGTCGGCAGCATCTCTTTTCCCCAAACTTGGAAGAACCTTTTTGCAGGCCGAAAGTGAAGTTGCTGCGATTAATATGGTTTATGGTGCTGCGGGAAGCGGCCAGCGAGTTATGACAGGAAGCTCGGGTCCAGGAATAAGTCTTAAACTCGAAGGTATTTCATACTGTGCCGGCGCAGCACTGCCATGTGTAATTGTCGATATTATGCGCGGTGGTCCCGGACTTGGAAACATTGGGCCGGAGCAGAGTGATTACAACCAGGTGGTTAAGGGTGGAGGGCACGGAAACTACAGCAGTATCGTTCTTGCTCCCAACAGCTGCCAGGAAATGTGTGATTACACCATGAAAGCTTTTGAGCTTGCCGACAAGTACAGAACACCCGTTTTTGTGCTTACGGATGGTGTTATTGGTCAGATGATGGAATCAGTGACAATACCTGAGCCTGTTAAGGAATTGCCGGACAAAAGCGATTATGCTGTTTACGGAACACCATTGCATAAGAATCTGGTAAACTCCATCTATATCGATCATGATGATCTTGAAGAATGGAATCTGACTCTGCACAAGAAGTATCAAGTTATCAAGAAGGAAGAAGTCATGTATGAGGAATACATGATGGAAGATGCTGAAATTGCTGTAATAGGTTACGGTTCAGTAAGCAGAGTCCTTCGGACAGCTGTTGATGCAGCACGTGCAAAGGGAATCAAAATGGGTCTTTTTCGACCTGTTACCTTGTTCCCCTTCCCGGAGAAGGAAATTGCTGCTATGCCTGGTAAAGGTGTTAAGCATATCCTTACAGTAGAACTTTCAACGGGTCAGATGGTTGATGATGTAAATCTTGCCCTCGCTGGCTCCATCAAGAGTGATCTATACTTCAGACTGGGTGGAAACGTGCCATCAGCCGACGAGATTCTTGGAAAAATCTCCGAGTTATACGGGGAGGTAAAATAATGAAGAAAACAATGCTTCAGAAGCCTAAAGGCTTCATTGACGAATACAAGCACAAAGCAGGTGCCGAGAAAGATAGAACCCATTACTGCCCAGGATGCGGCCACGGTATTCTGCATAAACTGATTGCAGAGGCTCTGGAAGATTTCGGACTTGTAGACGAAACTATTCTTATCAGTCCTGTTGGATGCAGCGTGTTTGCTTATTACTATTTTGACACAGGTAATTTCCAGGCAGCTCATGGCCGAGCTCCTGCAGTTGCTACAGCTGCAAGCAGAGCGAATCCAGATAAGATCGTCATCAGTTATCAGGGTGATGGAGACCTTGCCGCCATCGGAGGTAACAACATTCTTCAGGCAGCAAACAGGGGAGAGAACATTGTTGTTTTCTTCATAAACAATGCTATCTATGGAATGACAGGCGGGCAGATGGCTCCAACTACTCTTGAGGGACAGGTTACAACAACCACTCCTTACGGTAGAAATACCGACACCGATGGTTTTCCAATCAAGATGAGCGAGGTTTTAAGCCAGCTCACTGCTCCTACGTATATCGAGCGCGTTTCTCTTCACGATGCTCCACACATCCGCAAAACTCGAAATGCTGTCAGAAAAGCCATCAAGAATGCTAAAGAAAGAAAAGGTTTCCAGTTTGTGGAAGTTCTTTCAACCTGCCCCAGCGGATGGAAGATGGATCCGGTAAAAAGCATGAAATGGGTTAAGGAGAAAATGCTTCCTCTTTACCCTCTCGGAGTTTACAGGGACCTCGGTGATGACGCTAAGATCACAACCAGACCTGTACCGGTCATGGATCCGGTAGCTGTTTGGGAAAAACTTGGAATTTCAGCTGAAGCTGATGTTGATTTCCCAAGAGGCGATGTAGCTGAAGAGTACCGTAAATTGTCCATCAGGGTTGCCGGTTTCGGCGGTCAGGGAATCATGGTTACCGGTCAGGCTCTTGCCAGTGTTGCACTTGAATACGGCTACAATGTCTCCTGGCTTCCAAGCTACGGCCCCGAGATGCGCGGAGGAACAGCCAACTGTTCTGTGAATATACAGGACGGTCAAATCGGTGCAGCAGAAGCAGTTAAACCAAGCATGCTTCTTGCGATGAACAGACCAAGTCTCGAGAAGTTTGAAGAGGCGGTTGAACCGGGTGGAACACTTATCTATAACAGTACTCTTATAGATATTGAACCAACCAGAGCAGATATCAAAGTCTTCGCTATACCGATTACCGGTATTGCAGATGAACTCGGCAATACCAGAGTTCAGAGCATGGTGAATATTGGAGCATATGCTGCAATAACAGATATGTTCAGAGTTGAAGATGTAATTGCTCTTTTGCCCAAGCTTTTTAAGGGTAAGAAACAGGCCATCCTAGACTTGAATGCGAAAGCTGTTAAGGCCGGTTTCGCTTATGTGAAAGATAACTTCAAGTAAGAAGTTTCCCGATAAAAATACCCCTCGAAACCAGATGGTTTCGAGGGGTTCTTTGTTACAGAAATTATCTTGCGGTTTTAATCCCGGCCCATGTTGTGTTTTCCAGAGTTTGTGGGAATGTAAGAGTAAGGAAGGGACGTACTGAGGGCACTGATGCATTGTTTGAGTAGAATCTGTGCTCAGCCTGGTTGCTGTTTACTGATTCGAAGACAAGTCCATAGTTCTCAACAGATCCCGATAACCAGCCATTTATTAGATCAGTAACATCAAGCTGATACCATTGCAGTTCATCAATGGTGAATGTTCCCCAGTCTGTTGCTCCATGGGTCAGATGGGTGCCAGTCCATGATTCATCCCATTCCTCTGTCGCCGCATAAGTGTGAAACGTTGTAGGAAGTCCACAACCACTCATATAGAAAACATCAATATTTACAGTCGCTGATTCAGCAATCCAACCGGAATACTCGGAGAGATCAAACGCTAGAGAACCTCTAGTATCAGGATGCTGGTGTGCCGGTCTGAAGCAGATCTCAATGTATCCTGTTGTCGTTGCAGCTGCTGTAGTTGTTGTTGTCATATCAGAAGTTACTGGGATATCTACTACAGTCGCAGTTGCTGTCGAAAGAAACGCGAGCACTATTACCGTTAAAAAAAAGAATTTCATATTCCTCACTTTGGTGTTAATAAAAACATACCGAATGCGTGGGTTTTTCCCGCACTGAAAAATGTGTATTATTACTTGTAAGAACAACCCCCTTTATTTATTGGAGACTGGAATGAAAAAATTGGCCATTTGTTTCGTCGCTGCCCTTTTCATCTTTCCTTTTTCTGCTTTTGGTTATGGATACCCGGATGCAATAGGGCAGGGAAGTCCACTTCCCGGTGTTGATGCGGTTTCTCACGGTTTCGGTGGCGTCATGGCAGTAAATGTTGGAAGTATGAATCTCTTTTGCAATCCTGCTGAGCTAACCTCTTTTAACCCTACATTTACTGCTTCAATCGGCCCAGCAATTCTTAAGCAAACAGTTGATGATGATGCAGGAAAGCATTCCTTAACCTATGCAGGATTTAGCAGTTGCAGTTTTCAGACGGGCTTCAACACAGGCTCTGTCTCTCTTTCTATGGGAGTTGCCAGGATTCGTGACTATACCTACAAGGGAGAGTATTTCTTTATCGATACATTACCTGAAATCCACATAGTCGGTTTCGAAAATTTGATTGTAGACGGTGGAGTATGGGAAGCTGCCGGCGGTGCTGCGACAACCTTGCCAGGAAATGTGAACATTGGAGCTTCGGTTGGATACCGTACCGGTGAAGTGAAATATGATTATTACTGGCACTACTTCGAAGAGGATATTCCTGATTCATCATTTATTTGGAGCAGAGATGAGGCAGAACTATCATGGAGGGCCGGGGCGTCCTACCCTGCCGGAGAAAACGTTTCTCTGGGTGCTGTGTTTGCTTCGGAATCAGAGAATTGCCCTTCCAGTATAGCAGCTGCTATCAGAGTGGGAAATCTTGGCTCTTACTATCCCGGTTTTGGAGTTGAAGCCAGAGTGTATGATACGGAGATCAATCAAGCATGGGTTGTAAATCTCTTTGGAGGTGTTCACCCTGATCCCAATCTGTTTTTTCGTGGAGGGCTTGTTCTTGCTTCACGGGGTGGTGATGAGGCAAACACTTCTCTCGGAATGGCCTTGGGAGCAACAATTGATCTCGGGAAAACAGATATCAGTGCAGCTTTCAACTTCGGGAGCGAGAAACGCAATGATTTTGTACTTGAGCATTTACCAAAGAACGCCATCAATGATGTAGTAACTGCCTTCTCGGTCGGGGCGGCAATAGAACTCTAACTCACCAACTGGAGAAAAGAATGAAAACCTTCGTCCTCTTCATGCTTTCGACAATACTTGTTTCTAATGCTTTTGCCTTTGGTTACTATGACGCTATAACAAAGGGTACCATGGTTCCCGGTTTATCTCCATCCACTGTAGCTCTAGGCTCCCTTCGTGCTGTTGGGATAAATGAACCAGCAAGTATTTTTACCAATCCTGCACAAACTTCTCTTCTTGAGTCTGAAGTTCAACTTGCCTGGTCATCCATTCAGTGGGCTGAGCGTGTTATTCAATCAGATTTAGAGAAAACTGTAAGAACCTATATGACTAATGATAACGGAACAGTCGCTATGGTATTTCCTGCTGGTAGAGTAGTACTCGGCGCAGGAATAGCAAAGGTAGGCGAATATGGTTATCAGGGTTCCCACACAATTTATGATGATCCGGAAGACCCTGAACTCGGAGTTGCAGTACTTGATGCGACTGGATCCCAGTGGGAATCTGTTGCCAGCATTTCTGCTGTTATTACAGGACCATTGTCTGTCGGCTTCTCCGGTGGTGCCAGAATAGTAAAAGCAGACTACGACTATGAATTTAGCAGCAGTCAGTTTTTAATTCCTGATTCATCCGCGATATGGTCTGTTGATGAAACTGAATTTGCATGGCATGGCGGCCTTGCCCTGAACGGCGATATGTTTAAATCTGGCGTATCCTACTCTTCAGAAACCGATTACATGGATGACATTATCGCATTCGGAGCAAGTGCTCTTGCTCCTCATCTTAGAAATACCACTGTTGGTTTTGAGGCCGAAATAGTATCACCGTTCGATCACAATCGCTTTCTTGGAAACCTGTTTGTCCTGATGCCTCTCACGGAAGATCTCAACATTCTTACATCTGTAAGTTTTGATGACAACCGGGTTGCAAACAGAGCAGGTCTCGGATTCGGTCTGGGCTTCGATATGCGCGTCAGTAGTTTTACTCTTGGCGGAGGACTTCTAAGCAGGTTTAAATCGAGAAAGAATACAGCATTTCCCAGTGAAAGCTCTGACAGGGTAGATGATTCCTCTACTTTGTTCACTCTTGGAGTTTCCTGCCCTCTGGGTATCTGACACATATGCCCATTGGAACGAGTTCCTGGGCTAGATTGACTTTCACACCGTCCACTGGAGAAATTTCAGTGGACGGTGATCTTTTTGCAGTCCTCGGCGTTAACAGCGGGGATTTGATCAATTCCACAGATCCATTTAATGTACTCCCTGATTCTGTTGCAAGGTCTCTAATAGAAGGAGAAGAGATAACTCGTGACGAGGATCTTTCTCTGGTTATACTTCCCGGAAAAACAGCACACAGAAATACAGTAACACTGATTGCTGAAAAGGTTGCAGATGACGATCTTGTATCCGATATTGCAGCCGGTGTTGTCGGTTTTACCCCTGATGGAACAATCAAGCGCTGGAACATGCGAATGACTCATCTTTTTGGCCCAAGAGAGAAGGATGTCACAGGTAGAAATGCCTCAGACATTCTCCCTAATCCGGTTCTCTATGACTGGAATAGTGTCATTTCATCGGCACATTTCGGTCATGAAGTAAGAATTGAGTTTAAGCCTTCTGGGGAAAAAAGAGTAGAAGGTGTCCTCAGCAGAGGAGGTCCAGGAGTAATTGGATTATTCAGGGATTCAACAGAGAATTACAAGATAGCGAAAAGACTTCGTGCCCTCAATCGCCTTAACCAGGCTTATCTGCAGTCAACTGGTACAGGTCTACTCCTTCTCGACAGCCGCTTAAGGGTTCTGTTATCTAATTCCGGTTTTTCGAAAATTACAGGTTATCGTGGATCTCTTATCGGCCTTCAACTTCATGACGTTCTCTCCGCCGAATCATACAAATGGTTCCATGACGCTTCAGAGCATTTGTTTGCAGAAGAACGATCTGAGCAATCTGGAGTCGTCTCCTTTACAACCCGTGATGGCCGTGATGTACTCCTCCGTCAAACCCTTAGATCAGTTAGAAATGAAACCAATGCCACGCTTAACTTTGTCTGCCTATTTGAGGATGAAACAAAATTGACCTTGTTGCAGAATGAAGTAAGCCACTTGAAGACGAATCTTCTTGCCGTATCCAGAATTTCCGGTTGGTTGTTGAATCCCGACACTTCCGAGAGTTCTGGAGTTTGCAGAGAAATACTTCGCCTCACAAGATCCAGAGCCGTTGCACAATACCTTTATGATCCTTATGAAACAGTAAAACTTGCAGGGTTTGCTGGAGAATGGCCGAGAGGCTTTCCTTCGAATGAGTTGGGAAAGTTCGGTTTTCCAGCATTTGTATGGGATGGAGAAAAGCAATACGTCATATCAGCTCAGGAGTTGGGAAATCTCTCTCATCATTTTAAGTCCTGTATGGTGCTCCCAATCGGTATGGGTGTCGATAACAGAGGTTTTCTGATTCTTGCGGAACCGGTTCTCTCAGATTTGGATTCAGACCTTCTCAGCACAGTAGCGTCTATGGTGAAGTTTCAGAGCGATATCTCCAGAGAACGAACTGCTAGATCTACTGCAGAGAAACACCTTGAAATTAACGAAGGTTATTCAGAAAATATTCTTGACGGGATCCCTCTTCCTATCGCGATTATTCGAATGGATGGGAAGATTGATCACTGGAATAGAGCTATGGAACTTGTTTGCGGTGTAAATGCAAACGAGGTAGGCAATGACGACGTGAATAACCTCATTGATCCGGATGGGGCTGGATTTACTCTTGATTCCCGTGCTTCAGTATCGAGTTTTGAAGACTCCGATTCTTCCAATGAATGGGCCGTTACAAGGAAAGACGGCTCAGTATCAGCCATTCACAGATGGAGTGTTTCTGTCGTAGATCGATTTGCCGGTTATTACGGTGATCCAGCTTTCCTTGTCTCAGGTCTTCTTTCTGACAACCGTTCATGTTTCTCTGGAGAAAGCGCTTTTCCCGGACGGTCAGAAAGGAAAATCTTCAGGGAGACCATTGGCGACTTGATGACGGTTTCAGAACAGCATGATGTTCTCGAGATTCTCTCCCGAATTTGTTTTCTAATGAGTGGGGGAGGGGTTATAGAATTTAACCGCAACGGGGAACTTAATGCTTTCCCCACCGAAAGAGATGACAGATACGGCCCAATGGGCAGTTTTTATGAGAGGTATATCGGGGGAGAAATGTATCAGATAAGAACAACTGATTCTATCGATCAGGTATCACTTGATACAGCTATCAGTCTCATTGAATTCGGAAATAGCGGCGGTTTTCAAACCAATAATCTTCCTGGGAGCATAAAAACTGAAATTGTGGACTATACAAGTGGTCTTGTTTCATATTTGGAGCATTTCTGCTCAGATTCAATTGAGCAGAATAATGCAATTCTTCACATCGTGGATAAATCAGACCCACTTGCCGGTTTCGCCAGAACAATGCTTTACTCTAATGAAACTGCATCAAGAGTTTCTCACCTCCTCAAGCTTTCCATCCAGGTGAATACGGACAGCTTCACCGAAGAACACCCGGACAGGTTTCTGATGAGGTTGCACAGAACCTTCTCAAATCTTGGTCTTCGCCCTCCATCTCTTTCTCTAGCAGATAAGATGCCACAGGTTTTCATCATACCAGAAGTTCTTTTGCAGTGCTTCGGTCTGCTCTGTCAACTTGTTATCCTTGATAGTGTGGTTTCTTTTAAAGCCAGAAAAGCCGGGATTAATGAAGAACCAGGAGTTCTGTTAACCCTTACGGGGTTGAATGATCACTTCCGTACGAATTCCAGAGAAAAGATACTCCAACAACTTGAATTGGGGCGATTCAATTTCGAAACAGAGGCTGCGATTATTTTCAGGCTACTGGAAGTTGCTGGTTGCCCTCTAACCTTTACCGGCAGGGGAGAATTAATCTTTACGCTGAAGCCGGTTCTTTAGCGGGCATCTCAACTCACCGCTCATCTTGTATATTTCCGCTTAACATACACAGGAGGCCTGATTATGAGCACTTATAATTTTAAGCAACTTGAGAAGAAATGGTCTCCCATATGGGAGAAGGCTGGTCTCTATAAAACAGGGGATGATCCAGCAAAGAATAATTTCTACTGCCTGGACTATTTCCCTTACCCTTCCGGCGCAGGTCTATCGGTAGGGCATTGCAGAAATTACATACCTACAGACGTGATTTGTCGCAAGAAAAGGATGGATGGGCACAATGTTCTTCACCCCATGGGTTGGGATGCATTCGGCCAACCGGCAGAAGAGTATGCTATCAAAACAGGCATGCACCCCGCCGAGGTTACGCGCATAAACACGGAAAATTACAAGAGACAGATGCAGCTTTTTGAAGCCGGTTATGACTGGGACAGAGAGATTAATTCAAGTCATCCCGATTACTACAGATGGACTCAGTATTTCTTCCTTCTTCTATTCGATCGTGGGCTTGCATATCAGTCTGACAACTTTCAGATGTATTGCCCTGACTGTAAGATTGTATTGTCCAATGAGGAATCAGCTGGAGGAATCTGCTGGAGGTGCAGTGGTGAGGTTGTCAAGAAAAGATTGCCTCAGTGGTACTTCAGGATTACTGAATACGCAGACAGACTTCTCGATGAACTCGACGGACTGGACTGGCCGGAGAACATAAAAGCGATGCAGCGGAACTGGATAGGCCGCTCTCACGGTGCTGAGGTTAATTTTTCTATTGAGACAGAAAGTAACGGTACGATTAATCTGCCTGTATACACTACCAGGATCGATACAATTTACGGTGCTACTTTCTGCGTTCTCGCCCCTGAACATCCTGACCTGGCTTCAATCACGACAGAAGAGATGAAAAAGGAGGTTGATGACTACATCAGGGCTTCCAGTGCGAAAACAGATCTCCAGCGTCTTGTGGCGAGTGAGAAGGGTAAAACTGGCATATTTACAGGTGCATATGCAAAAAATCCTTTCAACGGTGAAGAAGTTCCCGTCTGGACTGCAGACTATGTTCTGGCTGGATATGGAACTGCTGCTATTATGGCGGTACCTGCCCATGACGAGAGAGATCATGCGTTTGCAAAGAAATACAGTCTTCCCATAGTCGAGGTAATTGCGCCCGGTGGTGTTGCTCAGGGGGTTGACGAAGAGGCTACTGTTGCGGATGGAGAGCTGATAAACAGCGGTGAATTTACCGGTCTTAGCTCTGATGAATCCAGGAAGGTCATGGCTGCGTTCGCTGAGAAAAACAATTTCGGAAAAGCTGAAACAAGATATAGAATCAGAGACTGGCTGGTGAGCAGACAGAGGTACTGGGGAGCTCCTATCCCTATAATTCACTGCGAGAAGTGCGGTGCAGTTCCAGAAAGAAACCTGCCTGTGGTACTTCCTGATGTTGAGGGTTACGAGCCCGATGATTCCGGAAGATCACCTCTCGCTGCCTGTGAAGAATGGGTTAATACTACCTGTCCTGAATGCGGTTCCGATGCAAAGCGGGAAACGAGTACTATGGCTGGTTTTGCATGTTCCAGCTGGTACTTTCTCCGGTTTGCCTCACCCCACTATTCAGATGCTCCATTTGACAGAGAAGAAGTAAACAAATGGCTTCCAGTGGATTTGTATGTAGGTGGAGCCGAGCATGCTGTAATGCACCTGATCTATGCCAGGTTCTGGACAAAGGTCATGTATGATGCGGGTATGCTTAACTTTACTGAGCCATTCTCCTCGCTGAAGAATCAGGGAATGCTGATCAGCTATGATCACCAGAAGATGTCTAAAAGCAAAGGTAATGTTATTACCCCTGATGAAATGGTTGTGAAATACGGTGCTGATGCACTAAGACTCTACATAATTTTTATGGGTCCTTTTGAAGCAGAGATTGAGTGGAGTGAGGAAGGGCTTGCGGGTACCTATAGATTCGTTAAGCGTTTGTGGAATCTGTTCCAAGAGACAACGGATGTTCAAGCCGGTGAGTTCGATGAGACTTTTGACAGGGAATTGAGGTATGAGCTCGCTCGTACGATCAAGAAGGTTACTGAGGATATAGATGGTTTTCAGTTCAATACTGGAGTTGCCGCAATGATGGAGTTCCTGAATTTTCTTTCTGCAAATAGAGGAAAGGCAGCATCTGCCTCAACCACCTGGAGAAAGGCACAGAAGGATTTCCTGACTGTTCTTGCTCCTGCGGCACCATTTATTACAGATGAGCTCTGGCATCTCTTGAATTTCGGTGATGAAACTGAGACCATACATACACAGAAATGGCCACTTTGGATCGAAGAGGATTTGGTTAAAGATACAGTAGATATCGTGATTCAGATAAAGGGTAAAATTAGAGACAGAATCTCTGTTCCAGCAGATTCTTCCAAAGAAGAGTTGGAAGAGATTGCTTTGAGTCTGGCAAAGGTTCAGTCATACTTGAACGGTTCTGCGCCCAAACGAGTGATAGTTGTTCCAGGCAGACTTGTTAACATTATAGGATAGGAGAATTATGGCTAAGCAGTACAGCGCCGCCCCGGCAATGAATATCAAGACAGATATTGTTTACAAAGTTTCAATTGAAACTACTAGGGGAACAATCAATATTGATCTCTTCCCTGAATTTGCACCCGTCACAGTTAACAATTTCGTGACACTTGCCAAAGACGGTTTTTATGACGGTGTTTCATTTCATCGCGTAATCAATAATTTCATGATTCAGGGGGGAGACCCTACTGGTACTGGAATGGGTGGTCCGGGTTACAACTTCAAAGACGAATTTGACGGCAACCCACTCAGACATGAGACTGGATCACTTTCCATGGCCAATGCTGGTCCTGCAACAAATGGAAGCCAGTTTTTCATTACACATGCACCACAGCCTCACCTTGATGGGAAGCACACTGTTTTCGGCAAGGTAACCTCCGGACAGGATGTTGTCGACGGCATTCTGCAGGGAGACTTGATGCAGAAGGTTACAGTTAGCGGCTAATAAGTCTTTAGCTTTCAGGGGAGGGGCAATCCCTCCCCTGTTGTATTTTTAGGAAAAGTATCGGTTACTCCAGGTATTGAGGGGAGAACTATGCTTGCATTCACCCGTAGCGTCGGGCTTGTTGGTATTAATGCTTTTCAGGTCGATGTAGAGGTTGATCTCACTAGAGGGCTACCAACTTTCACGATTGTGGGTCTTCCCGATAACGCCGTTAAAGAGTCCCGCGAAAGAGTTCAGGCCGCAATCGGAAACACCGGTTTCTCTCTTCCCTCTAAGAAACTCACAATCAATCTTGCTCCAGCCGGTCGGAAAAAAGAGGGAGCAGCCTTTGATCTTCCCATTGCTGTAGGCCTTCTTGCCGCCTCAGGCTTCATTCCAATCGAAAGGGCAGCACGGTATGCCTATCTTGCAGAACTGGCCCTGGACGGCACTCTGCGTCCAGTAAAAGGCGTTCTACCAATGGCAGCAGGGCTTCAAGTGCAAGGAATTGATGGTTTCATAGTTCCATCATCAAATGCAGGTGAGGCAGCAATTGCTTCCCCTGTTCCTGTGTTCCCCGCAGACAACCTGGAACAGGTATCCCTGTTTCTTCAAGGGCTGGGCAACCTGAAGGAAGCAGAAGAAACTGATTTAGTTCAGAATATGGAGTTGAATGTAGCAGATTTTTCTGAGGTTAAGGGGCAGCAGCAGGCCAAAAGAGCTCTTGAGATAGCAGCTGCCGGTGGTCATAATGTACTAATGATAGGCCCTCCGGGTTCCGGTAAAACGATGCTTGCAGCACGGCTTCCTGGGATATTACCCCCAATGTCACGGGAAGAGGCTGTAGAAACTACAAAGGTTCATAGCGTTGCGGGTCTATTGCCAGAGGGTCAGGCTCTTGTTACCAACCGCCCATTTCGCGCCCCTCATCACACGGTATCAACCCCCGGCCTTGCTGGGGGCGGAAGTAACCCCCGCCCCGGTGAGGTGAGTCTGGCCCACAACGGTGTTCTATTTCTCGATGAATTTCCGGAATTCAAAAGGGGTGCTCTTGAAGTAATGCGCCAACCGATGGAATCCGGAATGGTGATAATTTCAAGGTCATCAGCAAGTGTCGAGCTACCGGCCAGGTTTATGTTGGTTGCTGCAATGAATCCCTGTCCTTGTGGCTATCTTACGCATCCTGCTAAGTCCTGCAACTGCACAGCTTCTCAGGTTCAGCGGTATCTGGGCAAAATATCCGGTCCTCTCCTGGACAGAATCGACATTCATCTGGAAGTACTTCCTGTCCCACGAAACGAACTCAGCGAACCCCGGTTATCAGGAGAGACCAGCAATGTGATAAGAGAACGAGTCACTGCAGCCAGAGAGATACAGAGAAAAAGATTCCAAAGTGTTGTTGGTGTACACTGCAACGCGCACATGACAAGCACACTGACAAGATCTCATTGCGCTCTCGATTCATCCGGCAGAAAACTACTGGACACGGCAGCTGCTCGTTTCGGTCTTTCTGCGAGAGGTTATTACCGAACATTGAGGGTCGCTAGAACAGTCGCAGACCTCGAGTCATCGAGCAGTGTAAACAGCTCTCACATTGCAGAAGCAGTTCAGTACAGAGCACTGGAAAAAGACTACTGGGTTTAGCCTACAAAAAAGGGGCACCATTACGGTGCCCCTTCGTTTGATTCAGAAGATTATCTAAGAACCATTACCCGCTCGGTCATTACAGTATCACCTGTTGTGATTACAACACTGTAGAAACCATTTGGAATCCTTGCTCCATTGGAGCTTGTAAGATCCCAGTTTACGGTGTGCTGACCTGCTGCGAAGTTTTCACTTGCTGGCATGGCAACGGTGCGTCCTGTAAGATCAAAAACCTGAATGGATGCGGTTCCAGCATTCGCCAGAGAGAATGGAATAGCAGCATTTGTTGTTGCTGGATTCGGGTAAGGAGAGCTGATTGCTGTTACAGCAAGCATACCTTCGCCCTGTTCCTCTATACCGGTACCGCCAACAGTAATAGTTCCAAGGTGACTGAGATGGTTGTGAGCCCATACTGTTACAAGCATATCGCCTGTGGAAGATGGACTAACTGGAATGTTAACCACACCGGAGCCATTCGTGTTCTCAACTTCATAAACCTCAGCTGTTGCCCAGTCATCACCCTTCCAGAGACAAACTCTGGCTCCGGATACAGGAGAAGCACCTGAAGTAACAGTAACTGTAACAGTTGTTGAACCGGATATTGATGCAGGATAGGAAGCAGACATTGCAGCAGCATCGGCTGTCCAGAGTGGAAGTTCCGGCTCACCGAACATGTTGTATTCTTTTACACACCAGTCCATAACTTCGTTGCTGCCAGGGTTCATTTCATCACGGCCCATAGCGTGGGATTCACCAAGGGTTATTGCATTCTCTACCCAGTTTTCTTCATAGATTGCCTGGCAGAGAACTTCACTGGTACCATTACCCGGGCTGGAGGGGTTTCCCCATCCGTATCTTGCGTTAAAGGCTCCGAAACCTCCACCGTTGGGGCTTGCTAACCATGCATCACCCATACATTCGCTACCATCAAGATGACCGATAAGGCAACTGATGGAGTTCCAGATTGCAGGCAAACCGCCATTAGCGATGTTCTGAAGAGCCATGAAGTTTGCAGTGCTGTATGAGCCACCCGGAAGTGAGAAGCTTGTGTTACTTCCGTGGCTGGAATGGTAAACAGCAGCAGGTCCGGCATTTATCATTGCTGTTGTAATTGATACACTGTTTGTACCGGCAGAATCGTAGCATTTCTCTTCTTCCCAGTCACTTGATGGAACATCATTACTGATGATCTCAGCACCTGCAGAACCCCAGCATCCAGGCCAGAGCTGCTCAGTGGTGTAACCCACGCGCATTTCAATAGGAGCTGTTTCAAAATAATCTGTGGAAGTTACCTGCTCGTAAGCAAGAACCTTCTCAAGGAAAAGAGCGGATTCAGAAGCGCTGTTTACACTGGCACGGGCAGTGAAGAGGTCAGGGTGGTAATCAACATTGTCCGCTCCAAATTCTCCCCAGATGCTGTTTCCATTGGAGTTCCACTGATCGGCTCCGGGAGAGGAGTCATTGATGTCTGACCAGTAAAGATCAACTGGAGGATACTCTGTATAGGAGGAGTAATGTATTTTTGCATCACGCCCTGCGATGATGTTGTCATCACCCCAGATAAGAACGTATTCTACACCTTCGTCGCGACAGTCTGTAAGGAAAGCACGAATTTCCTGCTGGAGATCAGCGCAGGAGTACTGTGACTGAATCCATGTTGTTGTGTAAACACTGGTAGGAACTCCCTTTCGGGTTTTCCAGTCTGCGAACTCCTGAGCCTTACTCTGATAGGCAGTAGTAGCAATTACTACGTACTCGCCATAAACAAGGTCACGGCTGGGAACTATGGCCGCACCGCTTGCCTGAACCATTTCAGGATTGATAACGGTATTCTCAACAATTCTTCTTGTACGAGCTTCACTCTGAGCAGAGCGAGTTCTGACAGAATAGTTGTCTGTTGATGTTTCTGTAGTAACTCTCAGCTCAAGATTGTTGAGAATTTCGAGCGTTTTTGATGCAGGGTTCCAGCGAACAGGGTAAACACTTGCGTAAGCAACTGGGAACCCAAGAAGCATTGTCGACTCTTCCAGTTTTACCGGAGTTGAGGGGAAATTGCTTGAAGAGCTGTAGATAACCGGGTCTGGAACTGGAAGTGAAATTGCAGTTTCGCCCATAAGGCTGAGAGGGAACTGTTCTGTTGCCGGAAGAACAGTGCAGTTGCTGCGAAGAGGCAGATATGAAGCACTGATAACCTCTATTGAGGTTACCTTTGTTCCCGAGGGAATAGAGATAGGAGTATTCATAACTGGCAACGCAGGAGCTCCCATTGTACTCATAGATGGAACACCCGGGATAGTAACGGCTGTGTATTCAGCCATTTGTTCAATGTTAACATCTGCTGATGAAAATGGAACAGTAACAGTGAATTCACCGGCAAATGCAAGCGAAATTACTATAACCGCTAGAAAAGTAGCAATTCTCATTTTTTCTCCCTTCAAAGAGTAAATTAGAAATTTGACGACATATATATATACAAGCCCAGTTAGCAACAAAACAGTAGTATAGGAAGTAAATTAGCAAGCTTGCGCTTGGGGTTGATTTAATTATTGGTTAACCATGTAATGGTCTATGGAGAGTGCTTTTGGATCAATCAAATTTTCAGTCAGTTGTTTCTAAAGAACTCCATGAAACTTGATGAGGCTTCCGAAACAACAACTGAATCCCACTCTGTAGTATCAAATGACCAGATGGGGATGTCTGAATCTTCTTCGTACAATTCCAAACCTGAAGAACCCGTTGCTATGAACATTTGGCAATCCAGGAAAGAAAAACCTGTTTCAGCAGCCTCGAGTGGGTCCATCTGACCGAAAGAAACGGGAGATGTGTACAAATCGAAGTAAACGTTGTTTCCCTGGGTAAGAAGATTGCTGAAGTAAAATGAGAGATTTCTGCCATTATCTCCGGGAAAAACTGATACTGCAAGAATTGGAATCAATGATTGTTCAGTGCCTTCATTGAGCTGGCCCCAGTTTACTCCGGTCTCTTCAGCCAGCGCCTCTTCCTCGACACCGGAAATAGTATCCTGCGAGTCAGTCAAGTTGTCGGCGAGGATATCCGTTACTAGAAGTGCGGCAACGCCAGCAACTACTACAATTGTTAGAATCACAGATAGATTGGCATCCTCGGAGGAGGATGCAGATCCTCCTCCGGAATCAAACGAATGCGCCACTGCAAGATTGGAGATTAGAAGTAAACAAATCAGTGCTGTGGTGCGTTTCATTTTGCTATTCCTCTTCTTTCTGATAGTCTTCCATGATTTTTTTCTGGACCTCTCTAGGAGTTGCTTCGTAGTGAGAGAATGACTGCGTGAAGCTTCCTCTGGCCTGGGTAAGAGAGCGCAGAGAACTGGTGTACTGATAAAGCTCTGCCTGAGGAACTGCAGCTTTGATTACCTGGAAACCACCCTGAGCTTCCATTCCCTGAATTTTTCCTCTTCTTGAGTTCACATCACCCATTACATCTCCCATGTAATCATCCGGTACTGTTATCTCAATTGTCATGATGGGCTCGAGAAGGATAGGGTTGGCTTCCATCATGAGATTCTGGAAGCATTTACTTGCAGCCAGCTTGAAGGCCATATCAGAAGAATCAACTGCATGGGATGAACCATCAGTTAGTACGGCTTTTATGTCGATAACTTCACTACCGGAGAGAGGGCCCTTGTGTAGTGCTTCAACAACACCCTTTTCAACTGCAGGGATGAACTTTGTTGGAACATTACCGCCGGAAACCTCACTGGTGAATGCATAACCTTCACCTCTTGATGTAGGCTCAATTCTCATGAGAACATGACCATACTGGCCTCTGCCACCGGACTGCTTTTTGTGTTTGTAAGCACCGTTAGCCTTTTTCGTAATAGTTTCCTGGTATGCGATCCTTGGCTTGAAGAGCTCACCCTCAACACCACTCATCTCTTTGAGACGGGCAAGCATTGTCATTAAATGAAGCTCACCCATTCCGTTTACAGTAATCTGTCCGATGTTTGCTTCATTTCGTGTAATGAAGGTAGGATCCATCGAGCCAAGTTTGTGTAGACCCGCACCCATCTTATCTTCGTCGCCACGTTTTTTAGCTCTGATGGCAGCTCTGTAAACAGGATTGGGGAAGGAAATAGGAACCAGTTTTACCTGATCACTCTTATCGCAGAGAACATCATTCGTGATAGTGCCTTTCAGCTTTGCAACGGCAATAACATCTCCTACCACCATAGAATTGGCGTCTTCACGGGTCGCACCATTCATGTAGTAGTAGTTTCCCAGCCGTTCGGTCTGATGTCTTGCAATGTTTATAGCTTCATGCGAGCCATCAACAGTTCCACGAAGAATTTTGATGTAAACCATATCTCCAACGTGCTTGTCATGCTTGGTGCTGAAAGCACGTGCAACAAAGCCACCCTTAGGATCCGGAAGAATAAGTTCGCCGTCAATGGACTGTGCTGGTTTAGCTTCAAGTGGTGTTGGAGAGTATTCGGCTACTGCATCAAGAACAAACTTGAGACCCACAGGAGGAATTGAGGTGCCACAGTAAAGGGGGAACATGCCTCTGTTTTTTACAGCAAGTTTGATTCCCTTTTTAAGTTCCTTTTCCGTAAGGGTTTCATTTGCAAAGAAAATTTCCATAAGAGCTTCATCAGCTTCCGCAGCTTCTTCAATCAACTGCATTCTGTAATCTTCGCACTGGTCCTTTGCGCTGTCAGGAAGAGGAATTTCCTTGCCTTCCGCATCAACAGCTTTGCCGGTAATTGCATTGGCAACACCTGCGAATACATCGCCATTGAAAATAGGGAAAGTTACAGGAACTACATGCTTATTAAACATTTCCTTCGCCTGTTCAACAACTCTATCGAAATTGGCGTTTTCTCTGTCTATTCTGCTCACGTAAACAAATACAGGAGTCTCTGCCTTCTGTGTAAAACTCCAGGTTTTATAGCTTCCTACTTCAACACCGTCTTTACCGTCAAGAAGAAGAATTGCCATGTCTGATGCAGAGATTGCACCGATAGTTTCGCCGTGAAAGTCAGCCAGTCCCGGTGTGTCAATGATGTTAATTTTAAGATCATTCCAGTCGAGAGAGGCAATTGATGAACCGAAGCTGTGCTTCTTCTCTCTACTCTCGGAGGTATAATCGAAGACACTTGTTCCCTCGTCGACACTTCCAAGTCTCTCACATCCTCCACCGGCAAGAAGCATAGCATCGCAGAAGCTGGTTTTTCCAACAGAACCATGTCCAAGTACGGACACAGTTCTCAGTTTTTCTGAACTATAGTTTGTCATGGTTTTCTCCGATGTGTTAATTTGCATTATTGTCTAATAATGTGCACTGCTCGTTTCCTTCTTAGAGACTGAATATTACCGGCAGAGGTATACTTGTGTCAACGCCTTATTCAGGGTCTGGTCAAAGGACGGTATATTGTATTATCAAATCAGGCTGAGGATAACATGTTTCTAGTATAACAGCGAGGTGAAACTGTTGGAATTTTTCAGATTGTTTTCCGTAGCAGGGGCGATTTTTGCGGGTTTTCTTATTGTGAGAAAGGTAATATCTGAATTCGGGGGTTCTTCCCGGAAGAATGATTACCGGCAAATGGAAGAAGAATTGAAAAAAGCAGATACCAAAGTTACCGGACCTAATACACCCCGCTGTCCGCATTGTGGTGGTGACACCGAGAGATTTGAGTATCCCCACCTGCGAGTATGGAGATGTGTAAAATTCCCAGAATGCAGGGGTTTTGTAAAAGCTACCAGGGGCGGGTCAAGATATGCCAGAAAATGGTACCAACGTTAAAAGGAGAGCAGAATTGGATATTGAAGCCAGAATCAGGCGCCATCCAGTTTTGCCACCTCTTCCAGACAGCTGGGTGAAATTCACCTTTAATGGAAGAGACATGGTGGGCAGAACAGGTGAGATGGTTTCCTCGGCAGTGTTTGCCAACGGCGAACACATTTTCGGTCATCACAGCAAAGACGACGGGGCACAGGGAATTTACTGTGCAAACGGACAATGTTCACAGTGTACGCTACTTATAAATGGCGTTCCACTTAAAAGCTGCATTGTACCTCTTGAGGAAGGGATGGTTGTTCGTTCTGTTGAAGGACTACCTGATCTTGAGAACACCGAACCACCTTCCGTCAGCCCCCCGGAGAATATCAGTACAGATGTCTTGATTATTGGTGCGGGTCCTTCGGGTATGGCAGCGGCAAAAGAACTCGGTACTCACGGTTTTGATGTTATTCTTGTTGATGACAAGGACAGACTTGGCGGTAAACTTGTTCTTCAGACACACAAATTTTTTGGTTCAGAAGAAGATTGCCGTGCTGGGATTCGAGGAACAAGAATAGCAGAAATTCTTGCCGGTGAAATTCAGAACAGCAAAGGAATAGATGTTTGGCTCGAGTCAGTTGCTCTTGCAGTTTTCAGTGATGGAACAGTTGGTATCCGAAAAACTGATGGTTACAAAATAGTAAAACCGAAATATCTTCTTGTTGCTGCCGGTGCCAGGGAGAAGTCTCTGCCTTTCCCAGGATGTACTATTCCCGGAGTCTACGGAGCTGGAGCATTCCAGACTCTCGTTAACAGAGATCAGATCAGATGTTCTGAGCGAATTTTTATTCTCGGAGGCGGTAATGTGGGCTTAATCGGAGCCTATCATGCCTTGCAGGCCGGAATGACGGTTGTGGGTCTCGCCGAGGGAATGGCTTCCTGTGGTGGATACAAGGTTCATGCCGACAAAATTGTGAGAATGGGTGTACCGGTTTATACCAGACATACTGTTCTTGCGGCTCACGGGGAAGAAAATCTTGAAAGTGTTACAATTTCAGAAATAGATGAAAATTTCACTCCGATCCCGGGCACAGAAAAAAACTTCAAAGTAGATACTCTTCTTGTTGCGGTGGGTTTGAGTTCTGTTAACGAGTTCCATGCTAAAGCAGTTGAATACGGAATCCCTTCAATGCTTACCGGAGATTCTGAAGAGATAGCCGAAGCCAGTGCAGCAATGTTCAGTGGAAGAATCTGTGGCAGAAAAATAGCAGATACACTTAATGGAGAATCAGAGAATACACCCCCAGAATGGCTCGAGAAGGCTGATATTTTGAAGAGCCCTGGCGGAGCTGTAGAGGAATATGTCGTTTCCGACATCAAGACTGGAGTCTTTCCTGTCATACACTGTTATCAGGAGATTCCATGCAATCCATGTATGACAGTCTGTCCGAAGGGATTGATTACAACTGCAGGTCATCCGATAATGGGATTACCGAAGTACCATGATGGATGCATTGGTTGTAAAAAATGTGTTGCTATCTGCCCAGGTCTTGCTGTTTCTCTTGTCGACTACCGAAAAAACAGTGAGTTTCCTACAGTAACAATCCCTTGGGAACTTGGAGACTGGACTCTTGAGGAAGGTCAGACTGTTGTTCTTACAGAATGGCAGGGGAGTCCCCTCGGTGAGGGTACTGTTCTCGGTTTGAAAAATGCACCGGGTTATCCTTCAACCATGCTTCTCGATATTCAGGTTCCGGAGAACATTGCTAACAGGGTTGCTGGTGTTAGAGTTCAAGAACCCAAGGTTACAATTACAGAGGAAACTATCCCTGAGATACCTATTCCTGATGATGCAATTGTCTGCCGTTGCGAAAGAGTTACCGCTGGAGAAATAAGAGAGCTGCTTCGAGAAGGTGTCAGAGATATGAACGAACTGAAAGCAAGAACAAGAGCAGGTTTCGGAGCTTGTGGTGGAAAAACATGCAAAACTCTTATACCGCGAGTTATCAGATCTGAAGGTATTAACCCTGACGAAGTGACAGAATTTACAGAGCGACCTCTTTTTGCTGAAACCCGATTGGGTATTTTCTGCGGAAAGGAGGAAGAGTAATGTATGACGTTATCGTTATAGGATCAGGTTCCGTTGGAACCCCAACGGCAATGTCTCTTGCTGCAAGGGGTGTCAAAACTCTTGTTATTGATTCTGGAAAATCCGCCGGGCAGGGAAACAACAAGTGTGCAATCGGTGGTATTAGGGCTACGCACAGCGACCCCGCCAAGGTAGCACTGAGTCTTCACTCGTTGCGAACATTTGCGAGCTGGGAGGAAATTCACGGAGATAGCATCGGATGGCATATGGGAGGTTACACATTTGTAGCCTACACCGAAGCCATCGCCGAATCTCTGAGGCAGATGATCCCATTGCAGCAGAAGGCCGGCCTGAACATCAAGTGGTGTACTCCTGAAGAAATAGCTGAAATTGTTCCTGGAATCAGAAAAGAAGGTCTTATCGGTGGAACATTCTCACCGGAAGACGGAAGCGCCAGCCCTATGGAGAGTGCCTTTGCTTTCCATCGACAGGCAGTAAAAAACGGTGCTGAATTTCTTTTCGGTGAAACTGTTATCTCAATTGAAAAGAACACAGAGTTCACCGTTGTTACAGACAAAGGCAGCTATTCTTCGGCGAAAGTGATTAACTGTGCCGGTTCTTTCGGGCGTGAAGTAGGTGCTATGCTGAACGTTGACCTTCCTGTCTATCCTGATATGCATGAAGCTGGAATCACAGAGCCCGTTAAGCGCTTTTTCGAACCTATGGTGGTTGATATAAGTAAGGCTGTTGGCAGCGCTAACTACTATTTTTATCAGTACAGCTCGGGGCAGATCGTTTTCTGCATTACTCCGGACCCACCACAGCTCGGTACAGGAACTGATGAAACATCTACTTTCCTTCCCCAGGTTGCAAGTAGAATGGTGAAACTGTATCCAAGGCTTGCTAACATCAAAATCAGAAGAACATGGCGTGGGTGTTACCCTCAGACACCGGACGGTTCTCCTATTATTGGTGAGGTTGGGCCAGAAGGATTCCTTGTTGCAGTTGGGATGTGCGGCCAAGGCTATATGCTCGGGCCCGGTGTTGGCGAGGTTCTTGCAAGACTTGTTACAGGACAATCTACTGAAGAGGACCTTATGGTACTTGACTCTATGAAACTTCACAGGGGGTTCAGCGGTACCGAAGCTCTGAAATAGAATACTTTCCTTGATTGGCCGGTCGCAATTATGCGGCCGGCCTTGTTGTATATATATATGTGAGCTATCTTATCATCGTGTATTTTTATAGAAACACTAACAATTAAGAGGGATTGCGTATGAGAAGATCAATTTACATTCTGTTTCTGTTGTCATTAATACTGTTTGCTGGAGAGCTCTCCGTTGTCGTTCCTTTTGACTCAGCAAATTTGAACATTACTCGTGAGGGGATGTATACAGCTGTTACCATTCCTAATATGCCGAGTATGTTCACCCCCGGAACACCTGCTCTTCCAATTATGCCGGTCAGAATTGCTCTGCCTACCGGCTGCAAAGCTACTGATGTAGAGATCATTGATGAGAACTGGGAGGATATTCCAGGTAGGTTTGAAGTACAACCATCCAGCGGCTGCGTGCCTATTTCAGCCGGCGCAACCCAGGTTCAGGCTGAACCCAACAGTCGAATTTACACAAGAGACTCCTTTTTCCCGGTTACATCGACAGTTTTAACCAGCTCGAGTGTTTATTGGGGAATTCCCATCGCCTATGTTTCAATACATCCTGTGAGATGGAATCCCACAACAAAGAACCTGCAGGTTCTTAGAAGTCTTTCTGTAAACGTGCAGTACGAGGAAGACGAGTCAACCAGACTGGTTTCCAGAAGAACCGGTGCGAGTGAAGATATGGCAATGGATATCGCACGGAGACTTGTTTTAAATCCTGAAGGTGTGAGTACTTCAGGTGCAGAGATAGTCGCCCCCAGGGATCTTAATTATGGACAATATGTGATTATCACACACCCTGATTATGAGTCTCAGGCTCAGGAGCTTGCTGACTGGAAAACTGCTAAAGGTATTCCTGCAAGTGTTTACACTACAACCTGGGTTGAGGCAAACTACTCTTTTGCTGACCTGCAGCAGGAGATGCGCGCATTTCTTACCGACTGCCGTGATGACGGTACAGACTATGTTCTCATTTTCGGAGATGATGACAAAGTTGAATGTCGTGACGCACTACTCGTAGGAAGCGCCAGTTACACCGAAGAAGCTCCAGCAGACTTGTATTTTGTCGACATCAACGACACTGCCCCGGGGGCAGATCTGTGGAACTCTAATGGCAACAACGTATGGGGAGAAGTGCCATATCCATATCAGTCTCCACAGCCTTCCAACTATGATCAGGTTGATTACCATCCGGATCTCTGGGTCGGAAGAGCAAGTGTTAATTCTGTTTCCGAAGCAGACATTTTTGTAGACAAGGTTTTCATATACGAAAGAATACAGTCTGTTGATTATTTCGAGACTGCCCCTGTAGAACTTCGTATTGGCTACTCAACTGGCCTTCTCTTTTCCGCTCAGAATATCTGGGGTTATTCCGATGCCGAGTCCATTGGAACCTTCCTCCCCTCAGCTGAGTGGGAAGAAGAGAAGTGCTATGAGTTTACCGGCACCAACAGTTATCAGAATACAATCGACATGATCGATGCTGGTCCTCATCATGTTTTTCACGCAAGCCACGGTGCACAGACATCAATGTGGACTTCGGCAAACAGCAGTTATACAACTGCACACATTATGGCTCAGACAAATATTTCCAGTGGCAACCTTCCAGCAATCTGGCAATCTATTTCATGTCTAATCGGTCAGCTTGATGGATATGAATGCTGCGGAGATGCCTGGTTGAATTCACCCAATGGTGGTGGCTTCGGTAACTTCAACAGCCGTGAAGGCTGGGGAAACTTTGCCGGTCCATGCACAGGACCAAGCCAGATGCTTTGCATAAGATTTTACCAGGATCACTGGGACAATGATATCTATAATCTCGGAATAGCACATGGAACCAGCATGGATTTTTACAGTCCTCCTGACAGCATATACATGGATTGGTGCTTGAAAGAATACAATCTATTTGG
Organism: Candidatus Fermentibacteraceae bacterium; assembly: GCA_016744855.1. GTDB lineage: Bacteria > Fermentibacterota > Fermentibacteria > Fermentibacterales > JCC-6 > Sabulitectum. Next base: position 52,847 of record JADGDO010000005.1, read on the forward strand.
TGATCCTGAGCTCCCAATGTGGACCGAAGTCGCAGCAGATCTTACCGTTTCGCATGTTTCCTCAATCAGTGGCAATACACCGGTAAACTTTACCGTAACATCCGGTGGAAACCCAGTTGAGAATGCCAGAGTATGCATACAAAAGGGTGATTGGAAAACTGGTGAAACCTATGTTGTAGGGTACACCGATGTTTCCGGTCAGGTCAGCCTCTACGCAACACCTGCAACCACCGGCACAATAAATGCAACAGTGTGGGCTAGAAATCACATCTCCTATCAGGGATCCATATCCGTCACCGGTGTTGGTATTTCCGAAACCAACTCTCCGGTAACAGTAAACTCATTCAACCCAGTCAGCCCTAACCCTACTACAGAAACTGCTATGCTTTCATTCAGCCTTGCATCCTCCTCTGTAGTCTCTCTTGAAGTTTATGATCTTGGCGGAAGAATTGTTACGACAATCGCGAATGAACTGATGCAGTCCGGCAGCCACAGTATCGTCTGGGATCTTTCTAATGCTTCCGGAGCAGCAGTTCCTGCAGGAGTATATCATGTAAGACTCAACACAGCGGACTACTCTGAAGTAAATCCTGTGATGGTTCTCAGATAACTGTAAATCAATTGCTTGAATGGGAGAGGGTCATGCCCTCTCCCATTCTTTTTTTCAGGGCTGCTTGCCCATTTCTGTTTAAATTAGCATAGTGTGGAAAATGAAATGGAGAGTAAAATGAGATCTATCCTGATAACTGTTCTTCTGCTCCTTCTTCCACTGACTGCTCTTTCTTATCCGTTCATGGTTGGAGCAAGGCTCTCCACTCCGCAGATAGCATCTGTTTCTCTAACATACAGACCCGCTGATCTGTGGTTTGTACAGGTTGAGCCGGGAGTTGCCGGTGGGAAAGCTGCACTGGGAATAGGTGGCAGTTGGGATTACATGTTCGGAATAGCTCTTAAGAGTTCTCTTCTATATACATGGGGAAATCCGATGGGTGACACTCAGCCAAAGCAGACATACGCAGGTGGTGAGGGTGTTATCATGGTTTCCGGTATTAATCTTACATTTGGTCTTTACGGACATATTGATGGAGATGATAAGGAAAAGGATATGCTTGTATCTGTTGGAGCGGGACTGGGATTTTAAACTCAGTTGTAGATTGACAACTCTTGATTTCTTCTTTCAGAATTCATATCTGACACCGTTTCGACTTCATCGATCCTCTGGATATAATCTGAAGGCAAACTGTTTTCCAAAGCCCCTACGAGAACATGTTGTTTGTACCATGCGAAGGGTTTCAGTGATGGATTAATGCTGATTGCGTAGTAGGTGAAAGCATCAACAGATTTGTTCCCCATAGCTACGGTAACTGTTTTTATACTGTAGCCAAAACCAAGTCCTTCAATTCCGTCAAGAATTGGTTTCTGCGATTCTTCGATTTCATACACTACCCCCAGAATGAAGTCATCCGGGTCGCCGGTATAAAGGATGTCACACTTTGCACTACCATCAGATTCACTCGCTTTATGGAAGCAGAGCCGGTGCTCTCTGAGTTCAGCAACACCTATTTTCATCGCGCGAATTCTTTGCAGAAGCCGTTTTGCTGACATATTCGACCCGTAAGAGAAATAAAGCACATGACTCCTTGTGGTACAAAATTATTACCAATATTGATAACCCGATTTTCCGAATAACAGGTTATTATATAAGAATTCTCCTTCTGTGTCATTTGTATTTAATTCTACTCGGTTTGAAGTTCAGTTAAGACAATATCCAGTTGTATTGATGAAAATTCTCAGACTACCGTCAGAGTTTACGGCAATATCGAGCTTTCCATCCACATTTATATCGATGGCTGTGATTCCCCAGCTATTAAAAACTCGCGTACCCGACAGCCATGTGACATCTGTGAAAGTGCCGTCACCGTTATTCCTGTAGAGAAATGAGCGTCTGTTTTCCCAGATACAGGTAATGTAAAGATCAGGTAATCCATCGCAATCAAAATCAGCCCAGGCCGGGTAAGAGTGCGTTTCTTCATAGCGGATACCGGCACTCGCTGCTCTATCGGTAAATACTCCACTGTTATTCTCCAGTAGCATAGATCGATCTGAAGTAGTGATGTCTCGGGGATGAGCAAGATTAGCAGAAAACAGATCCTGGTCACCGTCATTGTCGAAATCCCCCCATGCACTGCCGATTGTGTTGCCCCAGCTATTGCTCTTTTCTTCACCGGCAGTGTTCGTTACTGAAGCAATGTCGGAAAGCGACGAATCGCTGTTCAGCCAGAGAGAATTGGGCTGATTGCGGTAGTTGGAGATGAAGATTTCGTTGTTGCCGTCACCGTCGAAGTCAACAAGGTCAATATCTCTTCCGCACCATGGTCCTGCAGGAAAGGTAAACAGATCGTATGACTCAGAAAAACTTCCGTCACCGTTGTTTATGTACAGTCGGTCGTTATTTCCTTCCCCGGTTTTTTCTGGGGTTTCATAGATTGTCATGCATATATCGGGCAGGCCGTCTCTGTTCCAGTCGGGAAATGCAATTCCCTCAACAGGTCCAGGTGGAGCTGATAGAATGACATGAGAGTACTGCATGGGAATGCTGTCTGTCAGCCAAATTGCCGGTTCTTGCCCTCCAGTTACAATGTCAGCAAATCCATCTTGGTTAAGGTCGACTGCCGCTGCTCCATTGCATGGATGATTCAGAATTGTATGCAGTTTCAGCTTATCCCCGGAGTTCTTGTAGATTCTGTCACCGATAATAAGATCAGGTATCTCGTCATTGTTCAGGTCCGACCACTCATGTCTAACTCCAGGTACCGGTTCGGTTCCAAAATATTGATCAGTTCTCTCTTCGAAGATCGGTCCCGTGTAGGAGTATGAATTTCTTGCTTCTGACATGTATTCGCGGCCGAGGATTTGCCTGAGTAATGCTTCTGCCTCACCTGAATACTTATTGTTTAGATCTCCTGCAATACAAGCACTGACAAAGAAATCTGTGCTGTTTGTTATCCTGCCGGCCAGAAGAAAGAAGGGAGCCGGTGAATGGAAATCGGATATGGGGTAAAGGTCGGATCTAAGGAGTGGTGATACAAATTCAAGGGCTTCGTCAGTATCATCAAGCTGCCATAACGCCTCTGCTTTTCTCATTGTAAGATGATTTCGCAGGGCGGGGAAATAGAGGTCAAATTCCTCTGTTGGCATTCCTGGTACAGCCCAGTTGCTGGAAACTGCGAGCCCCTGTGTAGCATATTCAAGCTCTTCCAACCACATAGAGTCTTCCGATGCCCCTTCTGCTCGTTTGAGCCAGGCTTCCATTGAGTAGGGGCAGTTGTCTGTCCACTCCACAAGTTCCTCTGAGTTTCGAAGAGAATCAAGCGCAATCATCCTGTATGCGGTACTTGTCCAGTAGGGATGGATGCTGGAGTAGTTGAGAAGAAATGCTTCGGCCAGAATCGCTCTTTCTGAAGGCTTTTCCCGTGAAGCTCTGGTAATTACTGTTCTGTTAAACAACGTTCGCGCTGAAGAGAAAAGAGCCCCGGATTCAGGATATTCAATAGAGAGTACAAGAAGAAGGCTGTCTGCGGTGTCGGACAGGACAAGCCTGTATGCGGTATTGGCAGCTTCAGCAATAGCTTCAGAGCTGTGAATCTGATGACCATGGCTTTCAAGAAAACTGAGATATAGTGGAACCGCTTCGTCACTTTTCTTTTCTTCCAGGCTTTGGAAGAAACTGATAATACTTGTTTCATCCAAGTTTTTTATGAGGTTAATCCCGAACTGAATTTCGGGTGCAGCTATGGCAGAGATGATACCGTACATAAAGAAAATAAGTATATTCATATTTAGCAATAATCTAGTATTTTTAGCCATTTGTACCAAGGGAAAGTCTTAGAATTAAGATGAAAAGAAAACATTCTGTCAAATTGCCTGCTTCAGTGTTAGCTTTTCTTTTTGTTTTAGCCATTCCGTTCTTTGCTGTTGCGGACGGCCTCCAAGAATACCATCTAACTATAGATCAGGTTCATCTTGATTCACTTTATGCTAATCCATCATCTTCCACTGAGTACCCTGCAGTTCTTTCCTGTTCCGCAGGAACTTCTGAGTGTTTTGTACGATTCCGCGGGAAATCCGCCATACAGTTCCCCAAGAAAAGCTGGGCTCTTATCCTCTCCGACAGTTCACTCCTTGGCAGGGAAAGACTTAACCTGAATTCGGAATACATGGATCCGGGAATGATGCGAAACTGTATTGCAATGCATGTTTCACGGTTTATGGACCTTCCGGCATCGGAAACTGAGCACTGCAAGTTTTTCGTGAATGACGAATACTACGGAGTTTATCTGGATGTGGAGAGGGTCGATTCGTACTATTTCCAGCGTTTCAGTATTAGCCCTGTTGCTGTTTTCAAAGGGTGTATGGAGGGAGCCCGGTTCATGAATCTGCAATCAGGTTTTTCGCAGGAACAAGCGTACCGTCCCTGCGGAGACGAGTCTATTGTCAACATCAATGTTCTTGATAACTTCATCGATTGTGTCAACGCCGGCGTGGAACCGCTTCCCGTTGATGTTGAAAACCTTATGGGCTACTACGCGGTAAATTTAGCGCTTCTTGAGCGGGACTCCGGTTCTAACAACTATTACTTTGTTCTCTGCTCAGACGGTAAGTGGAGAGTGTTTCCATGGGATAGGGGCAGTTGCCTTGGAGGTGTCAGCAACGGTGAGTTTTACCCTGAGATGGTTGACGATACATCTCTACCTTACTTCAGAGTTAATTCTCTCTATCAGCAACTCATAAAGAGCCCTGCAAACATGGAGATGTTTGAAAGCAACATGGTTGAATTGAGCGATCTGCTTTCAATCGAGGTCCCATTGCTGATTGATTCAGTTTTCAACGAAATCAGATGTGATTTGTATGAAGATCCCCTGTCCATGTGGACCCCCGAAGAAATTGATCAGGCGTATGAGGACCTGGTCTGGTTTGTAGAAGAGAGAGCAAATTTTCTGAAGGAAACCATTCCATTACCAGAGAGTGCCTCGGTGATCCTTTTAGACATTACCGACCCGTGGCTGCTCCCGGGAGAAACTACTCAGATAACTGTTGGTATTGATTCTCCCTTCAACTCAGCCTCCCTGAAATGGGTGCTAAATGGAACAGTCAGGATTCTCAACATGAACCCTGTTCCAGGGTACACGGGGACACAATGGACCAGAGAGTTTGTAATGCCTCCTAATGTAAATTACTGCCCTGTTGGTTTCTATTTTCTTTCTGCTGGAGATGAAACACAATATTTTTTCCATCCGTCAAGTGGCTTTCAGATGTATTACCTTATGCCTTCAGCTCACCCAGGCGTGGTACGGCTTGCTCCTGGTTGCAACCCGCCGGGACCCGGAGACGATTGTGATTTTACCATACTCGCACCTATTATCTATGGTTCTTCTCTCTGGGCTGTTCCAGTCGTAAATAATGGGGGCTGTGATGTTGATATCTCGGGTTGTGTGTTTGTCGCCGGAAATACTCCGCACCGCGTGTTTGCCCCTTCACAGACAATTGTATCCGAGGGGGATACTCTCTTCATTACAAACTCATTTCAGCGGTTTTGTGCTGAGTTCCCCGATAGGAATGTTCTGGGAAACTGTGCCTGTTCATCACCGGGGGGCGGTACAATTACAATGCTTGACCCCGGGTGGGGTGAGCTATGGACTATGCCAGTTCCTGCAGATATTGAGGCTGAGCCCTTTCCTGTCGCCGTAATGGTTACTGAGGTGAATTTCATCCCCGGTGGTGAATACAACTGTGGAGACTGGGTAGAACTCTATAACCCCGCTGATACCTCTTTTAACATCGGTGGATTTGTTCTCTCTGACAGAGACGGTAATCAATCTATGATTCCATGGGACACAGTGATTGAGCCAGGTGGGTTTCACCTGCTGGTCCGTGAAGAATTCAGATTCACCAACAGCTTTCCAGCTGTTGAATGCGCTGCTTCCGAACTCGGATTCGGTCTTGATTCCCAGAGCGACAATCTTTCTGTTTTTGACAGAAGCGGTGAAAGACTTTGCAGTATTGCCTGGAGCATTGACGACTATTCCTCCAGTGGCAGCGCAGGTGTGCTCGGTCTCATCTCGCCTTTTCTACCCGTTGAGAATCTTGATTCGTGGGAGCTGGCACCATTTCCAGGAAGTCCCGGGGAACCCAACAGGTTGTGGAAGGCAGGAGGTGAACACCTTCAATTGCGAACTCTTTACCCAAATCCAGTGAAATCAGGTAGTATCTCTTTCGATTACACATCTTTAACATGGCCAGTTAGGGTGTTTGTGCTTGATCTCTCAGGAAGAGTAGTAATTGATCGGGGGCTTTTAGATTCCGCCACCGGAAGTTACTCTATTGATTTGCCTATAGCTTCTCCAGCAGGGATCTACTTCCTTGTGCTTCAAAGTGCCGGGTGGCTGGCTGCGGAGAAATTCACAATTCTGTGAGCACAGTCCTGCTGAAACACTTGTTCGTGTGTGACAATCGCAATACTTTTGGTTAAATTGTGGGATATCAGGAGGTTTTACATGATTCAGCGCGGTGTAGTTATGGAACTGGATAATGGTAATGCAAAGGTTGCTGTCGGGGGAGGCCAGGGTTGTAATGCTTGTGCCTCAAAGGAGAGTTGTGTTTCTATAACAGGAACAAGACCCGAGGAAAAAATTATTACAACAGAGAATATCCTTGGTGTTGAGGTGGGTGATATCGTTGAACTTGAATTGCCTGTATCAATAACAATGCAGATTATCTTTGTGACTTTCATCCTTCCTGTTGTGCTTCTTCTAATCGGTTATTTCATAATGCTTGAAGGAGGACCAACGCAGGGTGCGACTGGTGCTGTTGGAGGTCTTGCAGTGGGTATGGTGCTTGCAATTACAGTGAACCGGTCTATGGGAAAACGAGCGTCTTACAAAATGAAGATGACAAAAATTCTTGCAAAATGCAGTGAGGAGGAATCAGCAAAGTGAAGCAGCTTGTTCAGAGAGCAGTAGAAATGCTCAAAGATGTGGGTGTTGATTACGGTGATGTCAGAGCAGAACTGATACGAACCGAGAACACGGATTTCGAAAACGCCAGGCTAGATGACTGCAGAACAGTGGAAACTGAAGGAGTGGGAATAAGGGTTCTGGTGAATGGCTCCTGGGGATTTGCAGCATGTACTGGTCTTGTAAAAGAAGATATTGATTCTGCAGTGACCAGGGCTGTTGATATTGCCAGGGCTGCAGGAAGCAGGGGCAAAGTTGAACTGGCTCCTCTGGATGTACAGCAGGGAGTTTATTCCGGTCCCTGCCAGAAAAATCCTTTTGAGGTTTCTCGCGAAGACAAGATCGCGCTGCTTCAAAAAGTTTCAGATGATATGATGAAAGACCCCCGGATAAAAAACAGCTATGCGGAGTTATGGTTCGAGAAGCGTGATCGGATAATCGGCTCTACACGTGGTGATCTGATTGAAACCAACCTTGTTTTCACACAACCTTCTCTTAAGGCAACTGCAGTTGCTGGTGGTGACGCACAGAGTCGTACCCTGCAGGATGGTGCTAGAATATCCGGTTGGGAATGGGTAGAAGAATCAGGCATCGAGAACTGGGGAGAAAAAGCCAGAGAAGAAGCACTGATGAAAGTTCTTGCAGATGAGAGCCCCTCCGGGGAAATGGATCTTCTTCTGGATGGGCACCATTTAAGTCTTACCATGCATGAGTCAGTTGGTCACCCTACTGAGAGCGATCGCGCTCTTGGCTGGGAAGCTAATATGGCCGGCAGATCTTTCGTTCAACTCTCTGACCAGAGAAGCTTGAAGTACGGTTCCAATCTGGTGAATTTTGTTGCTGATAATACTCAGCCTTTTGGTGTCGCAAGCTGGGGATGGGATGATGACATGGTTCCCGGACAGAAGTGGTACACTGTCAAGAATGGTATTTTTCAGGAGTTTGGATCTGTTCGCGAAACAGCTCTTCTTGTTGGCAGGAAAGCAAGCAATGGTTGCTGCAGGGCTATGAACGCTCAGTGTTTCCCTATCAACAGGCAACCCAATTTTTACCTGGAAGCTCCTGAAAATGGCATAACACCAGAGGATCTTGCTTCAGATATCGAGCACGGAATCTGGATTGAGGGCAGGGGATCTTTCTCTATCGACCAGAGAAGGGAGAGCTTCCAGTTCGGAGGAGATCTTTTCTGGGAGATCAAGAACGGAAAGAAAGTGAGACCCTTGAAAAAAGTAATATACAGGAGCAGAACTCCACAATTCTGGGGATCTCTCGACGGGATTGCAGACAAGAAATACTTCCGTAGCATGGGTCTCCTTACCTGTGGTAAAGGTGAACCTATGCAGTCAGCTAGAATGACTCACGGAGCCAGTTACAGCAGGTTCAGGGGTGTCGAAGTTGGAGGTGGCAAATAATGACAAAGCAGGAAATGCTTGATTTCGTACAGGCCGCAGTTGATGCTTCCGGCACAACCGATGCCGTTGCTGTGCTTTCCGAGAGCCGAAATGCTTCTGTTCGATTCGGGCAGAACAGGATAACACAGAATCTTGATGTCTTTAAAAGAGAACTTCGGCTTACTGTTGGTGACGGAGAAAAGCAGGCAACTGTTACCTCACAGAGAATAGATATTCATGCTCTTCCAGGAATTGCTTCTGAGGCTCGTGCTCTCCTGGAAACTTCTAGTCCTGATCCTGAGTATATGGCCCCCGTTCCGGGGAAGCAGATTTACCCGGTAATTGAAGAAGCCTGGGATGAGTTTACCTCTGAGTGCCCCGCTGCTCCCCGGATGGAGGCGGTCGGAAAGGTGATTGATGCTGCTGAAACGAATGGTTTCATCGCTGCAGGTATTTGTGGAATGCATAACAAGCAGACTGCGCTTGCAACATCAACTGGTAACCTGGTCGCTCACAGAGACACTTCTGCTGAACTCTCCTTTACCATGGACAAGGGTCTTGCCTCCAGTTATGTCGATCTTGCAGGTACCTCCTGGGGTGAGTTGTCTATCGACTCAGCGATTACAACTGTTGCAGAGCAGGTTAAACTGAATGAAAATGCAACAGAGATTGAGCCGGGAGACTACAAGATCATTCTTGAACCGGAAGCTACCTGGAATCTGCTTATGTTTCTTCCGTGGATGATGAGCGCTCGCAGTGCCGATGAGGGAACTTCTGTATTCAGCGGTATGGAAGGCAAAAAAATTACCGGGGAAAGCTTTACCTTGTCTTCGTCTCTTTTCGGCGGTAGACCCGGAAACCCTTTCAATGGAGAAGGTCTTCCAGCTGAAGATGTGATGTGGTTTGATAAAGGTGTTTTGAAGAATCTCTCATGTGATCGATTCACCGCACAGAAAACCGGTAGATCACCTTTTTTCATTCCCAACACTATTGATATGGATGGTGGTGAAGGGTCAATAGAAGACCTTATAAGAGGCGTGGACAGAGGAATTCTTATCAGAAGGTTCTGGTACATAAGATTTGTAGATCAGAAAACAATGAAGCTTACCGGTATGACCCGAGATGGAGTATTTCTGGTTGAAAATGGGAAAATAGTGAAGCCACTTAAGGACTTCCGCTGGAACTGGAGACCGCTTACACTCTTCTCAAACATACTTAACATTGGTGCACAGCAACGAAAAGGTGGAGGATTGATACCACCTGTCGTTATTGATAAGCAACACTACCCGTTTACTGATTAGAAGGGAGAACGATGGGTTACTTGGCGCTGAGCATTGGAGGGCTGTTTTTTGTAGCCTTTCTTGTTGTAATACTTGATTCTTTCTTTCTGCATATAGGAGCGAAACTGGCTGGAGTTAACAGAGCTTCATTCGGAAAAGCGGTAAAGGCATCCATTGCCTGCGCTCTTTCAACACTTCTTCTGGCCATCCTGTTCTCATGGATTCCCATTGCAGGAACAGCTGCCGGTTTCCTGATTGGTCTGGGACTGACAATTCTGGTGCTTCAGGCGTCCTACTCTACTTCTTTCGGTAAAGCCTTTCTGCTCTGGATCTTCAATGTTGTAGCTCAGATTATTGCAGTTGTTCTGGGTGCAGTTCTTTTCTCCAGTGTGCTTGCGTTCTTCAGCTGAACCTAAAAAAGGTGTGATGCTTCTGTTTGTGAAGCATCGCACCTTCTCTCAAAATGCCATATGAAAGACTAATCTCTAGTTTTACAGGGACACCTGTTCAGATTTTCCAGCAATTGCAGCAGAGCTGGAAGAAAGATCAGAGCGCTGAGCAGAGTTGAGGCAATGCCCAATACGGATATATAACCTATTGATCTTAAACCCGGATGCGAACTCAGAAGAGAACCTGAAAAACCTATCATTGTTGTTACAGAAGCCATTGCAACATGTTTTCCCGTTGTAGACAACACCTGTCTGATTGATCCAGGGCCAAGCTCAATGTATCGGTGTACAATATGAACACCAGCATCATTTCCAATTCCCAGTAGAACTGGTAGAACAATCATATTGTAAAAGTTAAGTTTGACACCGGTGGCCTGCATAAGAAGGAAAGTCCACAGCATACCGACAATCAACGGTGTCAATGCCAGCAATGTCAGGTACATGTTTTTGAAATTGAGATACATTAGAAGCAGGACAAGAATAAATGTTGCAGAAATTATCCAGGAACTTTCCTTCTGTAGTAAACGCAGCATCTCTGCAGCGACGAGGGATGTGGAAGCAGCATAATATGTTGAACCATTCTCTAGCTCAATTTTACCTATTGATTTACTAAATGCTATTGAGTTTCGTCCGTCTGAGAGTCCCTGTTCGGGAAAAATCAGGATAAATGAGCCGAGGGACCCGTCTTTTGAGGTATACATGCCGGTTAGGTATTCGGGTACATCAGAGAGTTGAATCGCTTGTGTCGTCTGGGCTGCTTGCCTCAGTCTCTGAACATCCTCCGTGTTGGCAATTCTGAAAAAAGGTCCATCCAACAGTTCTCGGATTTCCGCTAGATACCCAAGGCGTCTGGCCTGATCGACAGGGTTCGAAGGAAGTCTCTCCTGGAGAGCTTCAACAGCAAGAATTGTTGTATCGCTTTCAACTCTTCCCCTTAGGTTGGTCAGGAGGGGTTCGGTATCTTCATTCTCGTCTAGCAGAATAAATGCAGGGTTTCTGTAGTTCGATGTAGGATAAACGCGGCTGATTATTCGGTGTCTACTTTCATACTCCTCAAAAACCGGTTCGAGGGTATCAAAGTCATATTCAAAAGCAATACCGGGCGATAGAAAAAGAGCAACTGTAACCGTGAGAAGACCTATCACAACAGTGGTCCCAGCCCCGCTAAAAGGCTTTTTCTCTATACTCTTTTGATGAGGAACTGAGGGCTTCAGTGAGAGAAGTGATGTTTTTTCAAACACAGCGAGAAGTGCAGGGAGGACAAACAGCATTGAAATCAAACCGAATATTATCCCTGTGGTCGCTATGAAGCCAAACTCGGAAAAACCTTTAAAATCAGCAAAGATGAGAACAAAAAGTGAAATGGCAGTTGTAAACCCTGCAATTGTTATAGCCTGACCCGAACTCTGAAAAGTTGTTACAACAGATTCTTCAACAGACCCGCCTTCTGTTCGTTCCTCTGAATATCTTGCATAGAAGTGAATTCCATAATCTATGCTGAGACCAAACAAAATAAGACCAAGAATTGATGTCATTATGTTTAATGAGCCATATACCAGCTGAGCTAGACCAAAGGTCCAGAGAAGAGAAAGTATCAGAGGGATTCCTATCAGAGAGGCAATAACTGGTATTCTGGTTATCAGTGTCAGAATTGTTCGAAAGTCGTTCTTCTTCTCTGCCTTGGCATAGTATGCTTTCACGAAAAAGTAGCCCGTTACCAGCAGAAGGATTACCACTACTCCAAGACCGAATGAGCTGGTTACTTCATTGGTTACAGTGTTTATCTCCACCATCTGCCGCTGCATTCGACCCCCCAGTACAATTTCCATATCTGACTGGTAAAGGGTTGGATTGATAATTGTGGAAACAGAATCCAGCATGTTAAAAGCTTCTTCAATGTATCCGACGTTGGTCTGAGAATTCGCAGGGTAGAATCGGAGAACCATCGTAAGACTGTCATCAGATATGGGATATTCCTTAACATCAATGTTTTCAAAGAAAGAACTTGTGTTAATGGCTAAATCAGACTCGGAGGATCGCATCAAGTGCTCAAGTGATGTCATTTCAACCAGGAATTCGATAAGACCGGTCAGCTCTGAATCAGTAGCAAAGTAGAGTGCATTACTTTCCATGAAGGAAGTGTCTCTTCGATAGTCCACTCTTGTGAAGTACGGTTCACCACCGGGTTGAACCTGCTCGAGAACCATCGGAATCAGATCTTCAGCAAATCGGCGATTCTCTTCGAAAGATGAGCTGGTTATAGCAACTGCTGCTGAGGTTTCTCCTCCTACTGTGGCGCGGAGCTCATGCATGGCTTGAACTGTAGGATTATTTTCCGGTAGCAGGCTGGATATATCTGTATCAATTGATAGGTTTCTGCTGCTTAAAAAACCAAGTATTCCGAACAATACACCCATTGCTATTATCAGCATTGGTTTTCTAACTGTAAACACAATAAGTGGTTTCAAAACACCAAAAAGAAGATCAACCGGAGAACGCTCTGATCTCTTCATGGTCTTGATACCGTAGTAGAATTACAAAAATTTGGAAAATACAATAAAATGCAACAACTCAAGCTACCGATTGCTTTACCCCCGGGGAAGATTGTATTCCTTTTAGACACAGGCTGGAATATTGTGATGGATTGGCTAAAGAACAAACCTTGTGCTGTTACCACTCAAATCGCATGCCGAAGCAAGTTTCACCGCTTAGAGGTCTTATCGGCTGCGTGTCCCGAAGGTAGTGCCTGAAGAAGATTGTAATGTCACCCACATCTGAGTGGTGCCTGCCGTAGATCTCCCCGAAATGCCTGCTGCTGGAGCCTCCATCTAGGTGGAAATAGAGATCCGAGTGCAAGATGGTTCCGTATACCATTTCCCGCGCTGACAAAAGTGCGTAGTTAACAGTTCCATGTAACGACCAGTCGAAAATGTGACCCTTCTGGAAAGTTGCATTTGAGGGTCTGTAGAATCCGATGTTTGCCTGATATTCGGGGACTGAGCCTGCAGGCAGAAAAACAGAGTGTTCTTCCATTCTGACATCAACATTGTTTGCAATGCCCAGTTTCAGGTTATTCATGTACTGACCGCTGGTATCCGCCATGTCAATGTTGTGAAAACACTCGTGATCTGTGAACAGAGAAAAAAGCATGTTCTTGTAGTCCACACCAAAGAAGCCCCTTATGTTCCAGTGACCACCGTAAACATTGAAGGCGATATCTGATTCTTTGCTGCTGGTACCCATGTAGGTATCCATTGCCAGACCCACTCCAAAGGTAACAGGACCATACTTCACCAGAGTGACCTGATCATTGATTTTTGTGTAGATGAATTGATCTTCATCCGGCTGAAAGAACATCCTTGGTTCAAGGAAGCCGTCATTGCTTCCCGGGAAAGAGAGATTCCAGCCGGATGTAAGAGCTAGCAGAAGGAGTAGCATCTTTTAACTCTCTGCTTGCATGTGTTTTTTCAGTCCTTCGACCAGGTAGGATTCAGGCTGTGCACCTTCGACAGCATAAGTTTCATTTATCACAGTTCTGGGAACACCCTGAACCTGATACTTAACTGAGAGTTCCTGGAATTCGTTTGCTTCTATTGCTTCTGCAACAACCCTGTCTGAGTAGGCTGCCATTCTGTGTGCAAGAACTACTGAGGGAGGGCAATGGGGGCAGGTTGGAGTGACAAACACTCTGATGTGAAGATCTTCCTGGAGGTTGTCCAGAAAAGATATGGTTTCCTCTGAGAGTGTGTTCTCGCTCCTGCCGCAGTCAATAATTCCTGTAAGCAGACTACTGAATTCATATCCTGAAGGAATACCTCTGAAGAGAACTCTTCCCGTGTCTCCAATGCTTAACGAAGGAAGCAAAGCACTTTCCTTTTTGGATTCTACAACATCTACTGAAAGCCGTGGGGAAAGCTCACTGAGTTCCGAGAGTATTGCTTCAGTTTCACATTCGCCCGGAGCTTTTGTGAGAGTCACAGTTACATCATCGGTCATCAGATCAAAGTGACCCTTGATTGCTGTTCTGTCTTCTTCTGACAGTAATGGCATTGTATACCTTCCTTATCTATTCTTCATTCTGAATCAGATCAAACACAGCTGCCGAGGCTCTTGCCCCTTCAGATACTGCTGTTACGACCTGTCTGAATCCGTTATTTGTTACATCTCCTGCTGCAAAAACCCTTGGATTTGAAGTTCCAACTATGTTTCTTGTAAGAACTGCTTTTTTCTTATCCAGCTCAACCAGAGATACAAAGGGTTCCGTCGCAGGTATTGTACCTACATACAAAAAGACACCGTCAGTGTCTATGTGTTTTTTACCCTCTGGAGTGTCCAAAACTACACCAGTGACACCCATATCATCTCCGACAACTTCAGCCAGATGTGAGTTCCAGTAGGTTGCAACCTTCTTATGTTCTATTAGTTTTGTGGCAAGAAAAGGTTCCGCTCGAAGCTTATCTCTTCTGTGCACAAGGCCCAGCTCGGAAACCACGTGGGTTAGATGCAGGGCTTCCTTTACAGCACTGTCCCCACCTCCGACTACAATAGCCCTTTTGTTTTTGAAAAAAGGTGCATCACATGTTGCACAGAAGCTTACGCCTCGACCGTAGTACTTGCTTTCACCGGGTACCCCGAGCGTTGCAGGGGCAGCACCTGTGGCAATTATCAGATAATCGGTAGTGTATTCAGCCGAATCTGTTTTTACAAGTATCTTGTCATTTTTCTCCACGGCAGTTTCAACAGTTTCCATATGGAAAACTGCACCGGCCTGGAGTGCCTGTTTTTTCATTGCATCGGTAAGATCTGATCCCGCTATCAGAGAAAAACCCGGATAGTTTTCTATTTCCGCAGTAAGAGCTGCCTGCCCACCCGGTTTCCAGCTCTCAAGAACAACATGTTTTATACCGTATCTTGCAGCATACAAAGCTGCTGAAAGGGCGGCGGGGCCGCCACCGGCTATTACCAGTTGGTAAGAGTCTTCGCCTTTTTTGACCCCGCTATCTACCAATCCTACACTAACATTGAAACTCATTTATAGAGTTCCAACAGCGAGAGCTTCAAGATCGCGCTTGAGAGAAGCTTTATCTTTGAAACCGACCATTCTGTCTATCTCTTTGCCACCGTGGAAGATGATCATTGTTGGAACGCCTCTTACGCCAAACTGATTAGCTGCAGCAGGGTCTTTATCGATATCGACTGTGAGGATGTTAATCTTATCACTAAGCTCTGTTGTAAGCTTTGTAAGTACAGGGTGAAGCATTTTGCATGGTCCGCACCACTCGGCGCTGAAATCGATGAGAGTAAGCTTATCTGTGGCTTTTGTTTCCTCGGCTATTGTGTTTCCTGGTATAAGTCTCATTAGAGGTACCTTTCTTTTTGAGTTGATAGTTTCTGTTTCAACACTGTAGCATATTGAATGCCTGTTCTATGGACAAGCAGGATATATAAATAGAGACTCTATTTTTGTACGGTGTGTCAATTCGATCTCGAGGCTGGGCCTTTGTATTCTCTTCTTTGTTGTGTATTATGGCCGTTGCTGTGATAAACATCAGCAGAAAAGGAGGAGGATATGAAAGCAGTATTGATAGTAGCGTTTGCTGTAAGTACTATGATGGCGTTTGGTGTTCCCGGCGTTCCAGATGTACCTGATGTTCCAGATACCGATATTCCGGATTTTGAAATCCCTGGAATGGGACTTCTGGATGACATACAACTCAAGCTCGATGGACTCGTTCTTCAGGCAGACGAGTTAGGTGATTTGATTCCGGAACTTGCTGTTCTTGATGAACTTTCTCTAAAACTTGAGGAACTTCGAGATACAGATCCTGAAATTGAGATGCTTCAGGCAGAGATAGATACATTCAGGAATGATTTGGTCTCAGCAAGAGAAGAAATACAGACTATTTCTGACGACCTGCAGGCTGAAGTCGGTACATTACAGGCGACTGTTGATGAATTCAAAGATGGTTTACCAATTCAGTAGAAAACAAGTACTTAAGGAGCCGGGTGTTTACCCGGCTCCTTTTTTTGTAATTTTTTGTAATTCTCAGTAAGCTCCTGAACCTTCGATAACAACAGAGGGAGTAAGCATCAGAATTGCCAGATCCATCCAGATAGACCAGTTGTCAACATAATAGAGATCCAGTTTGACCATCTCATCGAATCCCAGATTGCTTCTCCCTGATATTTGCCAAACGCCTGTGACTCCCGGGATCGTATGAAGCCTTTTAAAGTCTCGTCTGCTGTATTCTTCTACCTCTTCGGGGAGTGGAGGACGAGGACCGACTAAGCTCATCTTGCCAGATAGCACATTGAAAAGTTGTGGTAACTCATCTATTGACCAGCGTCTGATAACTCTACCTGCTCCAGTCAGCCTGGGATCATTTTTTATCTTAAACAAGGGTCCCTTTGACTCATTTTTGTGGGCAAGAGCAGCTTTTTCCCTGTGCGCTCCGACATGCATGGAACGAAATTTAAGCATTTTAAAGGGTTTGTTTCTTTTGCCAAGCCTTGTTTGTTTATAAAAAACAGGGAAGCCGGAATTTACAACAATAGCAATTGCTGTGAAGAGGAAAACTGGAGCCAAAAAAACAATAAATATTGAAGAGAGAATAATATCCAAAGCTCTTTTTAGCACGAGTCCCCAGCCGGAGAGTGGTGCCGGTACGGATTCAATTAGGGTTGTTCCTCCCATGTGAGCCACTCTTGCTGTAAGACTGACAAGAGAGAAAACATCAGCCTGTATTTTATAGTGAACACCGAGTTTTTCACAAACAAGAATAACTGCTGATAGTTTTTCTGAAGGAAGCGAGTGGTCAGCAATAACCAGCTCATCGATGGCTTCATCCTTAATCATTGCAGAAATTTCTTCCTCGGGTGTTATCGGATCAAGATAGTTAACAATTTTGTAATTCACCTGAGCTCTGTTTTCCATGAAACTGCCCAGCTGGTGAGCCTGGTCAGAGTAACCGAGAATAAGAACCCTGGAAGGAGATCCGGTTATGCTTCTGAGTCTTCTAAACTGAGAGTGCCATAAACTGATTAGTAAAGCAGAAGCCGGGAAAGAAAAGAAAAGAACAAATCTCGAAAAGAAGAGTTGCCTTGTAATAAAAGTTGTTGCCAGGGTGAAGAGCACAGCCATCAAAGCCCCGCGAATTATTCCGGCAATTTCTTCAATCATGCCGAGACCGAACTCGCGTTTGTAAACTTCGAAAACGGCCATGAAAGCCACCTGAACCGAGCCTAGAACCAGCCCAGTTAAGAAGTAATGATAGATTGAAAGTCTGAAATCAGAACCCATTACATCAGCTAGAAGTGAGTGCCGTACCCAGAACCCGCCCATAAAGATGATAGAGATAAGAACAATATCGGACAACGGAAGAAGCAAGTTCATTTTTTTCATTTGTCACCCCCTGGACCAGTATTGAATATCACAGAAGGATGCGAGATTATGAAACGAAGCATACTTTTCAGATGATAGTGCAGAGTTGTGCCACCCGAGGCACTTTCTCTCTGGCAGACATGACCTATCTCAGCATTCGGTAGGAACCATACTTCCATTTCAGATTGCCACGCTCTCCAGCACCACTCAACGTCCTCGAAATACAGAAAATACTTTTCAGACATTAAGCCAACCTGTCGACGCCCCTTTGTAGTCAACCACATTGCAGCACCTACCAGCCATTGGGTTCTAATTGGAGAGTCTGGAGAATTGTAACGGTTCATGTGGTCCGAGGCAATTGTGCTGCCCCATTTTGTTTTTGCAAGGGGAGTTCTCCTTGATATGATTACAGGTGGTCCGGGCCATGTTCTCGCTGTTGATTGTCTTGCCCCGTTCTCGTCAACCATTGCCGGACCGATCAGTGCCGCTTCGGGGTGTTCTTTTTCAAATTTACCCAGCTCTGATACAGCTCCCGGCATTACGGCAACATCCGGGTTCAGGAAAAAAAGACTACCTTCCTGAATAAGAGCAGCTCCAATATTGTTTGCCTTTGACAATCCAAGATTCTGTTCATTGATAATAATTTTTACAGGTAAAGCGGATGCCCTGACTATTGCGATGGTGTTGTCTTTGGAGGCATTATCGACTATGACAACAGACGATGGTTTTTCGAGGGGGGGAAGCGCGATTAGAGACTCTAGAGCCCTGCCTATAACCTGCTCGCTGTTGTATGTCGTTATTATTGCTGACCATTTCATACTGTTAATATACAAAGAGGGAAGAGTCTTACGACCCTTCCCTCAAAAGTATACTGAATTTGTACTAGAGTGCCTTATCTTTAAGTGCTTTACCAGCCTTAAAGAATGGGACTTTCTTTGCATCGTACATTCTTTTTTCTTTTGTTCCGGGAACAACACCCTCACGAGCAGCTCTTTCCTTCACACCGAATGTACCGAAACCGATAAGAGAGATTTTGTCTCCCTTTTCAATAACTGTGCTAACTCCGTCGATGAAGGCATCAACTGCTGCAGCTGCATCTTTCTTGGAAAGATCGGCTTTTTCTGCAACAAATCCGATAAGTTCTTTCTTGTTCAACCCCAAACCCCTTTCTCTTTGATTAACAACACAAAAACTCATTGACAGCTAAACATTAGAGCAGAGAAACGCCTTTGTCAAGTGTTCTATGTTATTTTAAAAACTACTTGTGTGCTGTTCTACCTTAACATCAGGGAAAGCTTTGATGTTGATCCGGAAGTAAAAGCCTGTATCAATATCAGAAACATGACGTGTAAATATTGCTTCCCAGCTATCCAGATCGCGCATTATGGAATAGTCCTGGCTTATAAAATCACTATTAGTAATGTCGTAATAGGTTCTGTAAACAAGCGCCCATCTGGTAGTCAGGTCGATATTGACAGATAATCTCAACTTGTTAATGTCATCAATAGAACTGTAAAGAGTGGGAGTCCAGTTGTGTGATAGATTCATGCGCCATGAGAGCGGCGTTTCAATATATCCCGAATCGGCCTGCATTGTGGGGTCATTCCCCGAAAGCTGAATGCTTGTTGTTAATGAAATATTCTCTGTTTTTCCTGAATATGCGTTGTAAGAGCCGTTGATTCGTGATGAAATCCATGATGCAGGAGTAAGATTTAAACTTGCACTCAGAGGAGAGAACTTCTCTTCACTCTCTGTGTCAGGGTTCCAGCTGGAAGAAACTGCAAGCTCAGCCAGAGTTCTCCGTTCAATATTGCCTCTTCGTAGTCTTTTCCCCTCAAGAGTATTCAGCAGCGAAAAGGATACTGATGTGCCTGAGGAGGGAAGAGAGAAATCGCTGAATCGATAATAGAGAGAATCTGCGCTTTCTGTGTCATAAAAATTCCCATCAAGAGAATAATACCGGTCAGGTGACCAGCTTGTTGAGATAGATGGAGAAATTGTGTGCCTGAGAACGGAGTAACCTCCGACGTTGGAAGAGAACATTCCGTACATTTCAGTAGATAAAGAAATACCTATGGAATTGTGAATCCAACCGGGAAATCTGTTCCCCTGAAGGTCTCGGTCATACATTGTACCGGTTGCCTTTAACCAGGGTGATACTGCCAGAATGCCACCAATGCGGTTTGAGCCGCTCAGACTGGAGGATAGTTTAAAACCAGCATTGTAAAGTGAAGAGTCTTCCCACTCTGTTTTCTCAGTCAGATAGTGAGAATTGAAATTCCAGTAAAGGCTGTGCCATATATGCTGATCTGAAGGGTCAGCGGGTGTTTGAAAGAGGGGGGCCGAGGGGTAGGTATATCTGATGTCCGGTGAGGTTAACTCGGAAAGGGTCTCATTGTCAATCGTATCTGCCAGCGCATCTAGATACTCGGTGTACTCGACGTTTAACTGGCCGCTGGCTCTTCCGATATTCCTTGAAAATGAGAGCCAGGATCTGAGTTGACCCTCCATCCTGTCCTGTGGGTTCTGCTGGGTCTCCTCGAGATATGATCGATCGCTGACAAAATTTCCAGTGAAGCGCAGCATTGTTCCATCTGGAAGTTCCTGAGTGTGCGATGATTCAAAGAGCCACCTGTCTCTGCTGTTTTCAAATTGGCGTCTCCACTGAATTCTGCTTCTTCCGCTAAGGATGTAGCGTAGATTATGTCTTTCTGTCATCGTAACCTGGAATCTGGTTTTCTCCATAAGATCAGAGCTGATGAGCAGGTCAATGTAATCTGAAAAGCCAAAATAGTAGCCTATTTTCCTTATGTATCTGCCATCACGCGAAGAAGAACCAAGTGTTGGAATCGTGAAGCCTGAAGATCTTCCACGTCTAATTGGAAATGCTGCATAGGGGAGCCAAAAAACGGGAGTATCCTGCACATACAGGATAACAGGTTTTGCAACTGCTTTATCATCCGGGTAAACTTTCATTACATCTGCCCAGAAATAGTAATCAAATGTGTCCTTCTCGCAAGATGTGAAAAGAACATTTGTGAGGTTGAATTCATCCCGGCTGAGCATTGTAACTGTTTCGCTGTGGTACTGAGCACCGTCAAAAAAGGATGTTGTAGCGAAAGTGCGTGCTGTAGAGGTAGGTAGATGATAGATTAAGGCTGTACCTGTTGCGCTTTCCCCACTGTCGGAAAGATCAACGTTCCCATTTGCGCGTACAGTTTCTTCCATAGACGAATAGTTGATTGTATCAGCAGCAATGCTCATCTGTTTGTGTCCGATGGTGGCATTTCCTGTTAAATGCAGGTCTTCTGAGGAGATGCTGAAAAGCAGAGAATCAGCACCATAGGCCATTGATTGCATTGGAGCAACGGTAGTGGTGTCTTCCTGTGAAATCAAAAGAAGCATGCAGATACTAAGAATGCTCAGCATTGTCTGAAACCCATACATGCCGCCCCGAATGCTCCTGCTGTTGGTGAATCTTCAAGTAAGGAAACATTCCAGGGATGCTTGCATCGTTTATTGAATTCTTCTCTGGCGGATGCCTCGAAGTGTTTCATTGCAGCAGACAATCCTCCTCCAATAAAGAACCCCTCCGGTGAAAAAGAGTTAGCAAGGTTTGCAAGGCCAATACCTACCCATCTGCCATATTCTCTGTAAGCCTCGATGGCCTGGGTATTGCCTTCTGAGGCCAGACGAGAGATTTCTCTCGGAGAGGCCTTAAGCCCCGCGACACGCGAGTAATACCATTTCAAAGCATTCTTGCCGGCATACCTCTCCCAGCAACCGTCAGAGCCGCATACGCACGGTATACCGCCTTCTTTGACTGTTGTGTGACCGAACTCACCTGCGTAACCTGACCCGTAGAGAATACTTCCATCGTTTATTATTGTTCCACCCACGCCGGTACCCAGAGTAATAAGAAGCCAAAGACCCTTGTTTGGTATAAGACCGGAGCTGATTGCGCCAACTGCAAAAACATTGCAGTCATTATCAACTGTTACCGGCACCTCAAGGTATTTCTCAAGAATTACACCAGCATTGATATCACTCCATAGTGGAAGATTGGGACTGAATCTTATTATTCCGCCTGCCTTGTGATCAATAAGACCGGCTGTACCAAGACCTGCAGAGAGAGGAGATGAATCTTCTCTCTTGATGATTTCAGCTATCTTCCTGAGCACACTCAAGGGCTCGCAGTTTGGGCCGGTAGGGAGTGTTTCAACAATTTCGAAAACTCCATTTACAATGCAGCCGATTTTCACGAATGATCCGCCTACATCAATACCCCAGGAGGCCTTCATTGGTTTGCTACTCGATCCCAAGAATTTCTCCATCGATTACAGTCATCATAGGCCAGGAAATTCTTGTTTCGGTATCATTACCAAGAACACATCTTCCTGATGCCCCATACCATGGTCCCATGGAAGAAAGCTTTCTTGCAATCCGACTTCTGGATGGATTTGATATCTGCTCCCAGGCATCAAGCAGCATGCTTGCTGCATCGTACCCCTGAGCTGCAATTGTGGTGGGCTCCTGTTCGTAGGACCTGTTGTAATTGTAGACGAATCTTGCGGTTTCGGGGTATAGAGATGCAAGGCCGAAAGCAACTGTAAAAACAGCGCCTTCAACATATTCACCACCGTGTCGGAGTAGAAGATCATCATCCCAGCCTGAAGTACCGAACAAGGGGACTTCCAGACTGTAAAATTTTAGTTGAGGGGCAATCTGCACAGCATCCCAAGCAGAGACTGGGAGAAAAATAGCCTGCGGGGAGCTTGCTTTCAGTGAAGTGATTTGAGCTCTGAAATCAGTATCTCCGGGTTGATATCCTTGTGAGGAAACCACAGTTCCCCCCATTCGTTCAACAACAGCTCTAAATTGTTCAGTTTCGCCCAAAGCCTGAGCCGTGTGTGGATAGATAATTCCAAAGCGGGTATATCCTTCGTTTCTAACAGCATATTCTGCTACGGCTGCTGCCTGGTTTCCGTCGCTAACAACCAATCTAAAAACGGGACTGCCTATGTTGTCTACATCTCCTGAAGTTGCTGTAGGAGAAAGAAGGGGAATGTCTTCCCTTTCGGCAATACTTGCAGCTGCAATTGTTGCCGAGCTGGTGAGTGGGCCGAGAATTGCAACGCATGAAGGGTTCTCAGCAAGTGACTGCATCAGCTCAGTGAGCCTTGCAGGGCTACCCTGGGTGTCAAAGTCTACCAGTTCGGGCGAATTTGAGTGCATTTCAGAAAAACGATCAAATGCCAGATGAGCTCCCTGTGAAACCTGCTTTCCGTATGGAGATCCTTCTCCGGAAAGCGGCATAAGCAAAGCTATCCAGGTATCGCTCGCACTTCCTGCTTGTCCGTAATCAGGTCGACCCCACAAGCTGTGGGCTCCAGGGTATAGCCTGTCAATTTCCTCTCCATAGAGAGCTGCTCTGGAAATTTCTCCCGTTGCAGCAAACCTTTCTTCAAGTTGAAGCAGAACGTACAGTTCAAACCAACCTCTATCTCTGTAACCTGATAGAACATCAGTTCTAACGTGAGAAAGCTGTTCTCGACAGAGGTCAACGGCTACACCTGATCTGTATGAATCAAGGCTCTCAATGTCTAAAGAAGATAGAGTGTTCAAAGAAGAAGAAGGGGAAGACGTGGCTTCTATACGGGCTTTAAGAAGAAGTGCTCTTGCTTTTACGATGCGGTTTCCAGAATTTGTGTATCTTGAAACAATTGATAAAGCTTCTTCTTTTCTGGAAAGTTCAAAAAGGCTTTCTGCTCTTCCAACATCCCAGAGTGGAGCATCCGGGTTCGAGCCTTCTTCTTCGAGGGCTGAGGTAAAAAGCTCTAATGCTCTCTCATAATCACCGTCCTGAATCTTCCTTTCGGCGAGAGAAGCCTTTTCAGAGGCTGTTGAGTTATCACCAATATCTCTCTGACAACCGGCAAAAAGAAGAAGAACCAGGAAGACAATAAAAATATTTCTAAACTTCAAATGGAATACCCCCCCAGGAGTTGAAAAGCTCAATTGATGCCATACACAATACTGGGAATATCACGTTCTCTTCCTGCAATGGCAACAAGAAAGGGGGTCCCACGGCGGGACCCCCTTAAAGAATACTGGGAATTTGTCTATTCGCCCGTTGGCTCTCCATCAATTTGGTCCACAGGGATAAATTCCTCAATGGGAATCTCCATGTTATCAATCATCCACTGTGCATCATCTGCAAGCTCGGATTCCGGATAGTCCTGAACAAGGGTACCGAACGCGGTTCTTGCAGAGTCGAAATCCTTAATCTGCTCACTGAATGTGAATCCGATAAGGAACTGTGCCTGGTCACATCTTTCGTTTTCCGGGTATCTGTTGAGGAAAAGCTTGAAATAGGTGATTGCAGTTTCCGGGTCTGTACCCATGGATTCCTGAGCCATTGTCATAAGGCTGTCTGCTCCAATTGAAACGCCGGGAAGGAAGGCATCCTCATTAATTTCAACTTCATATTTTTCTCTCAGCTGAGGGAAAATAGTGTTGTAGAGGTAATCATTGACAATTCCCGGTCTGAGTGCTGCCTGAATAGACTCTCTAACTTCCTCCAGAGGTTTTACTCCCTCTTCCAGTCTATCAGTTACTTTCAAAAGCGTAAGTCCTAGATTTGTCTGAACCGGGCCGAATACAGTACCAGAGGCAGCTGCGTACATCTCAACAGCAAATTCAAGTTCTTCCGGGATATAAGGAAGAGGGGCATTGATCGGGATCCAACCGAGATCACCTGAGATTGTTGCTGTTGGAATGTGGGTTGAGTACTGCATGGCAGCCTCTTCAAAGGTCATTCCCTGTTCTAAGGCATCCAGAACATCATTCATCTGAGGAGCTGAATCGGTGATAATTGCAGAAACCTTAATCTGAGAGTCTTGGCGATATATATCTCCAAGGTGATCTTCGTAGTAGGAGACAATGTCTTCCTCTGCAACTTCTGCTGTTTCTACTATGTAGGTTTGGTAGTACTCCTGGATAAGTGCGCCCTTCATAGTTTCTTCAACCTGCTTCTGGGCTTGCTCAACCTGAACGACAACGGAACTATCCTGGTCGAAACCAGCTTCGACGGAAGCAAGTCTGATTAGTTCTCTTTCAATCATGCTGTCGAGTATCAGCTGTTTACCTTCCGGTGTTTCATAGCTTGATCTCTGATAGGGTGGAATTGCTTCAAGCTCAGTGTTGATCTGTTCTTCTGTAATAGGGTTTTCACCAATAAGGGCGTAAACACCGTCAACAGGAGTATCATTTACTGTTACCTGGTATGTTTCACGAAGTCCGGGCATGAATGTATTTCTGAAGAAATCATTAACCAGTGCCGGTGTCAGCATCTCTTCTATTGAGATTCTGACGTCATCAATTGAATCATAGGATTCCGGTCTTTGTTCTACTACCAAAAATATGTGTGTTCCGAGATTTGTCTCGTAAGGAGGGAGAATTGTACCCGGTTCAGTGTTAAGAAGAAGAGTGAGTAGTGCTTGATCTTCGCCGACGAAAGGAATATCAAGTTGCTCTCCGGTCCAACCGATGCTTCCACCCTGAGGAGCTGTTGCTGAATGCTCACTAAGCTGGATGGCAACAGAGTCAAACGGCATGCCGTTCGTAAGAAGAGCCTGTGCCTCTGCCAACTTAACGGTATTTTCACTGCTTATGAGAATGTGTGAGACCAGGGCAACAGGGTCATTTCTGTACTGCTCAATATTGTTTTGATAATAATCTTCAACAAGAGAATCAGGGATTACAACAGAATCGATAATCATGTTCTGATAAAAAACCTGGCCCATTGCTCTTGTTCTGACTTCATCTACCTGCTTCTCTGCGTCTCCTACCATAGCAAGAACTGTTGAGTCTTCAGTAAGTCCTGCATCTGTGGCTGCAAGAATCAGAAGCTCGCGCTCGATAATGTGATCGAGAAGAGCTCTTTTCCCGCGGAGAGATTCGAAAGAGGCACGCTGGTATGGAGGTATTCTCAATATCTCAGAGTCTATGTCTTCCATTGTAATAACAATCTCACCAATCCGGGCAACATCTTCTGCTCCAAGAGGGGCAGATCCGCAACCGGAGATGATAAATGACAAAGTAATTATAGAAAGGATGAGTAGCTTTTTCATCACCTTTTTGCTCCTTGGTCAGTATGCTGATCTTCAGCTGTGGTATAAGAAATCAGTCCCTTTGCAAATTCAGCCATTGCTGCTTTTACCGAATTCTGCTGAGGATTTTGAATTTCCGGAATTAGACAGGGTGC
This sequence comes from Candidatus Fermentibacteraceae bacterium, assembly GCA_016744855.1. Classification (GTDB taxonomy): domain Bacteria; phylum Fermentibacterota; class Fermentibacteria; order Fermentibacterales; family JCC-6; genus Sabulitectum. The sequence continues at coordinate 78,627 of JADGDO010000005.1, forward strand.
ACCGTCTCTCAATGCACGAACTCTTTTTGCCATTGCAAGTGCTAGCTTGTACTGATTCGTGCTTGCTGCAGAAAGATTCTCAACTCCTTCAAATGATTTCATCATTGAACCTCCATCTATTAGTGTTGCATGTTATTGTCAGGATATAGCTCGGGCAATATACAAAAACATACCCCGGAAGAGGGTAGTTGTTCCTCTTCCGGGGTAATTCGGTTTATTCCGAGTCTATTCAGCCTCTTCTGGAGAGGTATAGTATTCTGTAAGAATTTCCCACTTCGGTGGATTCACGAGGTCAACTTCTCTGAGCTCTGTCTTTACGTAACCAAGCTCTGTACGATCCCAGAGGCGAACAACTGCGATGTTGTCGTTGTCTCCTGCAAGAGCACCATCTGCTCTGCTTGGGAATTCAAGCGGGTGCTGGTAGGAAACCTCTACTCTTGATTCTTCGGGATCGGAAGTGGTGTAGGCTACAAATGTCCATGTCTGTACATTGATTGAATCACCACGTGAGCGGCCTCTTCCATCTGGGTTTTCCCAGAATGTAAGAAGCGTATCTTCCATAACTTCAAATATATACTCACCACCGAGAGGGTCGGAGAGTTCAAATACGTTAATCTCAAGGTTTGCCACATCGGTAGGTTTGATTATGGCTGGGTACCTTCCTGCGAGATAAGATGCCTGTTCTTCACTGACTCTGATTAGTGCTGATCTTGAGACTTCTATTCTCTTGTTCTCAGCATACTGAGGGAAGGGTAATCTAGAAAATGTTACCATCCAGTCGGCTTCCATGAAGAGAGAATCAGGGAAATCCTGTTCTATCAGTCCACCTACAACTCCACCATGTCTGTCGTGATTCGGGCAGGAAATGGCGAATTGAGTACCAAGGGCAAGCTTGGGATCATAGTGGTACATCGAATCCACAAAACCAGCAGCACGAAGTGAAGGGCAGATAGCCATGGTGTCTACAAAAGCACCGTAAACTAAGAGTGAATCAAGTGTGGGTGCCGGAGAACCATCATTCACGTACATGTGGTCAATATTGATCTTCGAAAGATCATACATCTGAGTTCTGCAGGCCTCGCGAGGAATTCTGTACATTTCAACCCGCTGGTTAATTCTGAAAATAAGTAAAACAGCAAGGAGTACAATCAGCACTCTCACAAGAACCTTTGAACCCATTTAGATCCCTCCGAAGGAATTGGTAATTAGTTTTTCGAACAGCCTTTTAACATCCATACTAATTTAAGACGTGCTCTCGCTCTCTGTCAATAACCCAACTGTAACATCAATCAATTATCGATAACCGGCACAGCAGGCTCATAAAAACGAACCTGTACCAAACTCTCTGAGTATGCAACCATATCACTATCGAAAGCAAGTGATGCTGTGACCTGGCCGGAACTCGTATCTAACACCTCGGTAGATACACTGTCCATACGCAAAACTATTGAAGACGGGCCGGTAACTGTAACGCTTTTGGGTTCAACTGATAAGAAGCTGAATCTCGATGGAATTCCATCCAAACTTTGTACCGAAACCGGAAGCTCCCGGCTGATCAAGGTATCAATTGTTATGGAAATCTGATCGGGAACAACCTTTGTTATTTCTAATGATCCCTGCAGAATTATGTCTGATGTTCCAAGGGTCACTGTTGTCAATCCCGGGAAAACACGAATATTGCTGACAGGAATATTCCGACTGAGCTGTTTTAACGGTGAGTTTACCTGGTGATTGAGCATTTCAAGTCCCGAACCCCTGATATTGATAACAACCGAGTCTTCAGAATTCTCCATAACAAGGTATGCATCAGCAATATGCAGATTTATGGGAACCTTAACTTCTATTGAGAACTCTTCGCTTCCAATAGCAGCTCCCCATATAAGAATTCCGACCAGAAGAGCAAGAATGATCCGGCTGACTCTCTCAATACCCGGCTGTTCAGTCTTCATTACCTGGAGTGTTGAAACCGATAGCGCTCTGTTCTCGCGATTCAGCGAGAGCACCATTCTTCTTTTCGTAAGTTTCAACCTGTTTCGATAGCTGAACAGCAAAAGCCTTGGCGGCGTGGGGTGACATTATTACCCTCGACTTGAGGCTTGCAGCTGAGCCCCCCGGCATTATCCGAGCAAAATCCAGCACAAATTCAGCTGCTGAAAAGGCTACCAGAACCATGTTACTGTAGGTTCCATCCGTATCCTCAGGTTTGACATTGATGCGTGGTCTTTGTTTTACCATTATTTTATCTCCATCATTTTTGTTTTTCTGCCAGGTTGTATGATCGAAGTGCACACATAATCATGCTCCTAGCATTCTATGAACTTTGACGATGGTCAAGGTTTGGAGGTAATAGTTGATTCCTGAAAGGAATACGAACGATCTTCTTCTGAAATTCAGAGGGAAAAGAATACTTGTTATTGGTGACCTGGTTCTGGATCATTACCTGGAAGGCAGAGTCTCCAGAATATCTCCAGAAGCCCCAGTACCTGTTGTTACTCTCGGCAACGAGTGTGAAAGAAGTATTCCGGGGGGAGCTGCGAATGTAGCCATCAATGTTCTTTCTCTCGGAGGTATTCCCGTAATGGCTGGAGTCGTTGGTCATGACAGGAATGGAGACAAACTTCTCGGTCTTCTCTCGGAAGCCGGTGTGGACGTTGATGCTGTTGTTCATGACCAGGGGAGACCAACTACGGTAAAAACAAGGGTAATGGGTAGAAACCAACAACTCATGAGAATAGACAGGGAAGAAACACACCCGCTTTCGGAAGAGATGAATTCCCTGCTTATATCTAGAATAGATGCTGTTATTCCTAATGTTGATGCAATCATTCTGGAAGACTATGACAAGGGAGTTCTAACCGCAAATCTTATTGAACATGTTATCAATTCAGCACGAGATAATCACAAATACATTGCTGTAGATCCAAAAGTGAGGAATTTCTGGAGCTACAACGATTGTGATCTATTCAAACCGAATCGCCATGAGGCCGGGAATGCTCTCGGTATTGAGATAACTGGCATAGACATGGCTATTGAAGCAGCCAAGAAAATCCAGAAGCAACTTTCAGCAGAGGCAGTTCTCATTACTCTTGGCTCCCGTGGTTCGGTACTCGTTCACAGTCGGAATGAAGAACCGCAGCACCTGCCTACCGTTGCAAGACAAGTATTTGACGTCTCAGGTGCGGGTGATTCTGTTATTGCTGTAATGGGTCTTGCCGGGTCTTGCGGAATGACGGTAGCTGATGCAGCAAAGCTCGCAAATCTTGCAGCAGCAGCAGTTTGCTCAAAGCCAGGAGTGTACGCCGTGAAACCAGCGGATATTGTCAGGGAGGCTAGTAGATTTGTTTAACCGAACTAAAAGAGTCCCGGTATGCAATGCTGAGGATGCAGCTGCGTATGCTGATACTCAGAGGCAATCGGGGAAACTGATTGTGTTTACTAACGGGTGTTTTGATCTTATCCACCCTGGGCACCTTGAAATTCTTGAGCGCGCCCGGGAAATGGGCGACTGCCTTTTCGTCGGAGTGAACAGTGACGATTCTGTCGCAAGGCTCAAGGGTCCCACAAGACCAGTTCAATCGCTTGAATGCCGTACTGCAATCCTTTCAAGTTTAAGATCTGTGGATTGTGTAATCCCTTTCTCTGAGGATACTCCACTGAAGTTGATCGAGAAGATACTGCCCGATATCCTGGTAAAGGGAGGCGACTACACCACTGGTCAAGTCGTTGGTGGGGAAGTAGTAACTGCAAACGGTGGAAGAGTGGAAATAGTCCCACTCCTCGAAGGTCACTCAACCACAGCCATTATCAGGAAGATCTGAATGAACAGAAGAGATGCTGTCATTGTGCCGATCTGTTTTCTGATTCTCTGGGCCGCAATTACAATACCAATTCTTCTCTCTCCTCTGGGCCAGTTTCCAGTTATCGATGCTTCGTGGCACAATGCCTGGGCTGAAGAAATTGCAAATGGAAATATTTTTGTTTTCGCCCCCTATTTCAGAGCCCCGCTTTATCCGCTCGTTCTAGGGTCTGTGTATTCAATTACCGGAGGGTCGTATCTTTCTGGAGTGATTCTTAGTCTTTTGTTCGGTTTGTTTTCTGTACACATTATTCAAAAATCTGTGTTTTACCGGGCAGGCAGAATTCCCTCGCTCGTTGCTGCAGGTCTCTACATGCTCTACGGTGTAAGTACTTTTTACAGTTCAACCCTTCTTATTGCACCGATGTACTCTTTTCTAATTATTCTGTCATTCTTCTTGCTTGACCGGGAAGAACCGAATAAGTTGGGCTGGCTTTTTCTCGGGCTGGCAGCTGTCACACGCCCTGGAGCAATTCTGCTTTTCCCCCTCGCTCTGATTCTTTATCGCAAGGCTTGGAGAAGCAGTTGGATTCTCTTTGTTCCGGTGATCCTCGTTTGGATCATTAACTTTGCTCATGGCGACACGTCAACATTTATTTCTAGCCAAGGTGGAATCAATTTCTACATTGGTAATGGTCCCGAGGCCGATGGTTATACTGCCTTTGCCCCTTCGGGAAGCGTTGCCCCGAGTGATTCACTTCCCTATCTCGATAATGTATGGTGTTCCAGCTATGCCCCATTTGAGGGTGAAGAAGTGTTGCCCTCGGAAGTTTCTTCCTGGTGGGTCAATAAAACAATTAGCTATATCGCTGAACATCCCAGTGACTTTCTCTTTCTAACAGGAAAGAAAGTGATCTATCTGATTTCACCAGTTGCTGTTCCCAGTAATTATGATGTTTATTACTTTACGAAATATTCCCCGGTTCTGAAGATTCTTGTCGGTTCCCCTCAATTCCCTCTTTCCGGTCTTCTTATCTGGCTTATTCTGCCGGGCGCTCTTGCTGCTGGAAAGTTATCTCAGGGAGAAAGAAACACACTGCTTTGGATAGCATGTCTTGCTGTTGGAATAATTCCCTTTTTTGTTACAGCAAGATTCAGAATACCCATGCTTCCCCTCGTGGTTATATTACTTGTTCCCAGGGTTCTAAGGAATATTAAGAAAAGTGCTTTGCTCGCTCCCTTTGGCCTGGCCGCTGGTATGGGTCTTGCGTTGGCTACTGCAGGTACGGTTGATACAGGGGGAGTTAACATGGCTTTTTACGATGGTATTGCCCATTTTCAGCAGGGAGATGAGCTCGGGGCAGAGGTTCTTTTACTCAAGGCAACAGAGGTTGCCTTTGAGAGAATTGATGGAATTGATCTGAATGGTGTTGATGCTTTGTATAATCTAGGTATTATCAGTATCAGAAGACGGGATACAGAATCGGCGAGAATGTATTGGGAGATGGCTCTCGAAAGAAATCCAGGATTTGCTCCAGCCCGAGAAGGGCTGATGGGCTTGACCCGGTAATATGAAATAACCATAAATCCCCTGATTCTCGTTAGGAAAATCACAAACTTTGTTACATGGAGGCTGTTTTGAATTTGAAATTATTGTTTGATTATTTTCCACCCATCGTTGCAATTCTCGCGGGTGTAGTTGCCTGGTTTATCTTTGTTTCAGTGAAGAAGAAGCCTGAGGGAACTGATAAGATGAAGAAACTTGCATCCATGATTCACTCTGGTGCTATGACTTATCTTAAGACACAGTATAGAATTCTTCTAGTCTTTGTTCTGCTGGTTGCAATTCTTCTTTTCTTCGGTGTTAACAGAGCAACATCTCTTGCTTTTGTTATAGGTGCTCTTTTCAGCATGATTGCCGGAGTTGCCGGTATGAGCGCAGCTACCATGGGTAATGTAAGAACCACTCATGCAGCTAGAAGCGGTATTTCTGAAGCTCTTTCAGTAGCATTTGGTAGTGGAAGTGTCATGGGATTCGCAGTTGCGGGTCTCGGTCTCTTAGGAGTTTCAGCTTTCTATCTGATGTTCCATGAAATTGAAGTAGTAAAGGTATTCTTGCAGAATCTGCTTGGAATGGAAACAATAGATCTTAACAGTATCGCCGGATTCGGCATGGGTGCCAGCAGCATTGCCCTTTTCGCGAGAGTCGGCGGAGGTATCTTCACGAAGAGCGCTGACGTCGGTGCAGATCTGGTTGGTAAAATAGAGGCTGGTATTCCTGAAGACGATCCTCGAAACCCGGCAGTTATCGCTGATAATGTCGGCGACAATGTGGGTGATGTTGCGGGAATGGGAGCCGATTTGTTTGAATCGTTTGCCGGCTGTATCATTGCCGCTATTGTTCTTGCATTCAGTATGGATCTTACAGTTGTATCAGAACTTTTTACCGGTACTGCTGCAGACTTGGCACACATGGGAAAAACTTCTCTTATTGCTTTACCACTTGTGCTGGCAGCAGTTGGAACTCTTGCCAGTTTTGCCGGAGCCCTTTTTGTCAAGCTTTTCTGCAAAGGTTCGCCCCATGACGTCCTTCGCAATGCTACATTTATCAGTGCTGGGCTGGCTATTCTGTTTGCCTTCCTTGTTGTGAATGCACTCGGCATTTCAATCGGAGTGTTCTGGTCAATCACAGTAGGTGTTATTGCAGGAACAGCCATAGGTATTATCACCGAGTACTACACAAGCTCTAAACCCGTAAGACAAATTGCTCAAGCAACAAAAACAGGTCCTGCCACAACAATTATCGAGGGCATCGCAGTAGGTATGGAATCTACAGTTGGTCCTATTCTGTTTATTGTTGCTGCTATCCTTGTCAGTTACCACTTCGCCGGTCTTTACGGTATAGCGCTTGCTGCTCTCGGGATGCTTATGAATGTGGGAATGACAATGTCTGTTGATGCATACGGCCCAGTTGCGGACAACGCAGGTGGTATTGCTGAAATGGCCGGTCTTCCAGAGGAAGTTAGAGAGAGAACAGACAAGCTTGACGCTCTCGGTAACACAACAGCGGCGATGGGTAAGGGTTTTGCAATCGGCTCGGCAGCATTAACCTCCCTGGCTCTGTTCTCTGCTTATGCCGAAGTAACCGGCTTGTTTCAAGCAGGAATAAATATCCTGAATCCAAATGTTGTTTCGGGATTATTCCTCGGCGGTCTTCTGCCATTTGTTTTTGCTTCAATAACGCTTCGTGCAGTTGGTAAAACTGCGATGAAAATGGTTGAAGAGGTTAGGCGACAGTTCCGTGATATCAAGGGTCTCATGGAGGGAACTGCTGACCCTGAGACCGAGAAATGTGTTGATATCGCAACAAAAGGCGCTTTGCATGAAATGATTTTACCCGGAGTAATGGCTCTTGTTGTACCGGTAATTGTTTATTTCGGTTTCGGTGACAGTGGTCCTGAAACTCTCGGAGGCCTTCTTGCCGGTTCAATAGTAACAGGTGTTCTACTTGCTATTTTCATGTCAAACAGTGGTGGAGCATGGGATAACGCAAAAAAATATATAGAAGCAGGAAACATGGGCGGAAAAGGTTCTCCCAGCCATGATGCTGCTGTTATGGGAGATACTGTTGGTGACCCCTTCAAAGACACAAGCGGTCCATCTCTTAACATCCTTATAAAACTCATGACAGTTGTTGCCCTTGTTCTTGCACAGGTTCAACTGGGCTGATACAAAAGAAAGGTAGTTTATTATGAGCGAGATACTTGAATTCAACGAAGAAAATGTAATAGCGAAGCTTCAGGAAGTGCGTCCTATGCTTCAGGCTGATGGCGGAGATATAGAGTTCGTAGCAATAGTTGACAAAGTAGTTCAGGTAAGACTTCAGGGTTCTTGCAGTGGGTGTGCTTTTGCTACAATGACTCTCCAGTTCGGTGTGGAGAAAACTCTTAAAAAGTATTTCCCGGAAATGGAGCGGGTTGAAAACTTACAGTAACAGTAAGGGAGCTGCTTCAAGAATTCAGGCATGTCTTTTATTGAGAGGGAGCTCGGAACAGCTCCCTCTTTCTTCGGCGGACATGGCATTTGCCACCAGAATGCATCGGGAAGCAGTGATATGGCGCAAGAGGATTGATTACGCATTAAGTAAGTATGTCAACAAACCACTGGAAACACTGGATGCTGATATTCTGTGCAGTCTGAGAATAGGTGCCGTGCAACTGTTAATCCTTAGAACTCCTGCTCATGCTGCTGTTTCTTCGACAGTTGAAGCGCACAGTAGCCGGAAAACAAGAGGGTTGGTAAATGCCGTTCTCCGTAAAATTGCAGCACACAGTGAGAAAGATCTTCCCCTTCATGTTAAGTATTCCCATCCCGAGGAACTCGTTAGCAGGTGGATAACTCGATACGGTGAAAGCCTAACTGAAAAACTTCTTGACTGGAACAACCAGCCTCCACCACTTGGCGGATACGCTTTCGGGAAAATACCTATCAATACCCTTCCGGGCTCATATCTCGAGCGCTACAGAAAGATTGAGAGACATGGTGCGATCAAACTTCCTGGGAATTTCTACATTCAGGACGAGTCCGCTGCTCTAGTCGGGCAGGGAATGGCGAAACTTCCGGGTAGCAATGTTCTGGAGGTTGGTGCAGCACCCGGTGGCAAAACTGCTCACCTTAATGGGACTGGTTTTATTGTTTCAATGGACAGGAAACGTAAGCGTATGGAACGCTGGTTGGAAAATTATGATCGAATGGAATGGATTGATTGTTTTCCCATTGCAGCAGACTGCACCACTCTGCCCTTCTCAGACCAGTTTGATAAAGTGATTGTGGATGCTCCATGCACCAATACGGGTGTTTACCGAAGGAGATTCGATGCCAGGTGGAACTGGACACCCAGGCTTGAGGAGGGTCTTGTAGCTATTCAGAGAAACATGCTTCAAGATTCATCAAAAGCAGTAAAACCTGGAGGAATCCTAGTTTATTCTACCTGCAGTATTGAACCATCGGAAAACTCGGAAGCAGTACGCTTTTTTGAGGAAAAGAATTCTATTTTCGAGAGAATTCCGTTCCCAGCTCCGAAATCTCTCCTTACCAGTGGAGGATTCCTATCAATTTTTCCTCCTGAAGTAGGTCTGGATGGATTATTTGCTGCCTGCTGGAAACGAAAAAGCTGAAAGGGTCAAACTAATGAAACCGGAGGCAGTTTTTGTAATTCTATTACTAGTACTGCTTCCGACGTTCTGTTTTCTTTTTCCGATATTTCCCTTTACTAGTCCATCACCACTCATCATGTTTTTACAGCCGGCAGCAGCGTTTCTCACCCTTTGGGGAACGTACAAACTTGGGAAAATGCTCTCAAGTGAAATCACCGGGTGGTTTTCTGCATTTGCTCTTCTTCTCAGCCCCATATTTCTTTTACAGACATCTGCTCACGTGACTGAAAGCATTGCAACAGCTGCAGTCGTGTGGTCGTTGTATTTTTGTGCCGGTAAGAAGTACATAATTGCCTCTCTTCTGGCCGTTTCCTCGCTAGCAATTATTGTTTTTTCAATGAGTAAATCCTTTCCACTGTGTCTGCACAATCCAGCCATTGCCCAGACCAGTGCATCATTGCTATCGCAAAAATTCAGGTTGTTTGTAGCTTTTCTTGTCTCCAGTGATTACAGATGGCTTCCACTTACGGTGGCTTTGGCCGGGATGATGAGGGGAACGGGTCGTGATAAGGAAAGAAGATTACTGCCATTTGTTTTTATCCTTCTTTTCCCATCACTTTTTTCAACGGAAGGAATTGCATTCCAGTTCTTCACAGCACTTTTGTTGATGGTCTATGCTGTTCGTGAAAGACTTGTTGTTGGGACGCTGTTCAGAGTGTTTATTCTACTACCACTGTGTTTTGTTCTACTTAACTCTCTTGCCGTTCCGTTCTCACAGAGTTCATCTTCCAACCTATACAGGCATATCATCCCTGCATATCCGGTTATTGTTTTAGGTTCAACTGTTATGCTTTTTAAGTATTATGCTCGAAAAACAGCCATTGTAATCTGTTTAATTTCTATTCTCTTTTCTTTCTCAACTCTCAGATCTAGGCAGGTTGATTCTGCAGATATTTCCGTTTCTCAGAATGAGTTTTCCATTTATTCACGGTAGATTGATCATGTTTCAGTACAATTCATTCAAGAAATGTTCTTGAGAGCTGGTTGTTTGTTGTTAGATTAAGTAGGGTAGACCACTCTTGACTTGAGAGAAGTGTTCTACTTAGTTTCCGGAAATAAATTCTGGGGGGACAATGATTAAGAAGTACTCGGTGGGTTTGGTCATACCAGCCCATAATGAGGAAGCTGGAATTCCAGCAGTTTTGGAAATGGTTCCGGATCAGGTAGACAAGGTTTTTGTTGTAGCAAATTGCTGTACCGATAATACGGTAGCAGTTGCTGAGAAATATGGAGCCATCGTTATTGATCAGCCAATAAAGGGATATGGGAGCGCTTACAAAGCAGGATTTGCTGTTGTCGATACAGACATAGTCTGTACAGCCGATGCTGATGGTACATATCCAGTTCAGGATATTCCCAGACTAATTGAAGATATGCTGGAAAACCAGCTTGACTTTATCTCTGTCAGACGCATACCAGACGACCATTCAGGAACCTTAAACAACATTATGCGATTTGGTGGGAATGTTATTCTTACTACTTTCACAATGCTTCTATACTTCAGAAAAATAATGGACAGTCAGTCCGGCATGTGGGTATTTCATAGAAGGATTCTTGATAAGGTTAATTTAACAAGTGACGGCATGCCATTCTCAGAGGAATTGAAGATTGAAGTATGGAATAATAAAAACATTTCATGTGCCGAAAGAAGCGTACCTTTTAGTTATTCCAGCAGAGTAGGGAAGGCAAAGCTTAATCTTTGGCGAGATGGTTTCAGAAATCTTCTTTTTCTTTTTGCAAAGCGATTCGGTATCCCAATGACCGGAGCATAATCTGAATTGATAATTGATGTTAGTCAAGCTCTTCGAGCAATCTTGTATGATAATCAACTCTGTCCTGCATGTTATATGCCCTTAGTATCCTCACAGCTTCCATTCTTGCATAAACTGAAGTAGTTGATCCTGGAGGAGACGCTTCAGCAGCTTCCTCGAAGAGTGAGAGCGCGAGAATATAGTTCCCCATGTTATATGCCTTTACGGCCCTGTTGTATACGTACTGACCTTCTGGCACTCCCGGTGTCGGCCAGAAAAAACCTGAAGTCATTAAAAGCAAACTAAAAACTACCACAGCTATTGCTCGTTTTGGATTTGTTTTCATTTTTTTAAGAAGTAAAGAAAACCCAGCAGCTCCAGCAGCCAGAGAAACAGGGATAGCTGGAATCCAATATCTTTCTGAATGGAAGAAGCAGAGAGTTGTAACAAGTGCAATAATAAGGGGAAGAGATAACCCGAACCCTTTTTTCCCCAAAATGAAGAGTGATAGAACTCCGATAACAATGCAGAGCATCAGCAGATATCTTGGTAGAACCAGATGACTCAAAGAATTATCTGCATCAATATCTCTTTCAAGATCGAAGTAGGAATCGAATGGAGTATATCCAAAGAAGGCCCCCAATTTTATTCCCAGCAATCTAATCTCAGCAGAAGGATTTTTAATAATCCAATTCAGAGCTTTTTCAAGCCAGAACTTGTTTGCTTCTGAGCTTGATGTATATCCGTTCTCAGCAGCAACTCTTGCACCCACCATGTGTATATCTTCACTTGGAGTTTCAATTAGACCAAACTCTGCAATCGGAGGACCAAAACCAGAAGCTCCCTCTGCATGACCTTGAACAAGGTTGACCCCAAGGGAAGAGGCAAAAGGAGTAAAAACTCCCTTTTGCGAATGATGGTAAAAAGAAAGAACCAGTAGTGGAATCAAGAGGCCAAAGAGCATTGCTGCAACATTTTTGTACTGCTTTTCTCTGATTTTACTCCAGACAGAGAAGAGGCCTAGAAGTATATAGGGAGGTCTTAGCCCTGCAATGATACCCGAGATAAAACCATGTAGAAAAGAAGTGTTGCCCTTTGAACTTCTCTTTAGTTCGAACAATGCCCAGACTGCTATTAGCATGGCTAGAAGAGAAACCGGCAGTAAAGCCAGCTCATACAACGCAGCTGGAGCATAGAAGAGCCATAGAAGCGCACCAAGGCACGCTAAGATCTTTGAAGCACCTGATTTGTATGCAAGGAGATAAGTAAGAAAAGCAGAAGCTATGCCAAATCCGGATTGGAATGCGAATACGGCAATGTTCTGCAATTTTGAAGCATATACAGGTACCAGCAGTAAGATGTAGAGAGGACTTGCAAAGGAGAAAGCATCTCCTGACTCAGCTCCTGTAAGCAGAGCCCTCGCGCATTCTTCAAATCTGGATGCAGCAAGTGTAGGAAAATATGTAAGCATAGTTTCAGTTGATGAAGAAATACCAGAAAGAAGATGTGGAATTCTTGAGAGTAATCCTGCTACTAGAATGATACCTAACCACAACATATTGTCTTTAATGAAATGCGGTAACAATTTAGTTCTATTGTTATTCTCTGTACCCATAAACTCCACTTTGATAGTACTTGCGTAAGGCTAATTCTCAGTACTGTGAACAAGTTATTATGCAAGCAGTAACACTGTTAAGAAGGTGATTTGCGTTCGACTATTCCACAGAAATACTATAGCATTATCATCTGAAAAAGAAAAGATCGTCATGAATGAAAATACTGCAAGAATGTATCCAATCATTATTGACCATATTGTAACGTCAGGTTTTCAATGGAAGCAAGTTTTATATTAATCTCTGTGATATGCAGCTAACAACTTTAAGAGTTGTTCATGGTTATTTTTCTCATGCAGGAAGTGTGTAAGTGATAAAAAAATATAATAACCTTAGCTTTGCAGTTGGAATCCCCGGACTGCTGATTCAATTTTACGGTACAGTTATCAATTCGCCTGTACTTCAGTTAGCCGGTTCCGCTGTTCTTATTGTTGCCTTCTATTTTTATGCAGCAGCAAAAAACAGACATCGTGCATTCTGTCTTTTCGGTCTCCTGTCTATCATAGGTCTCCTCGTCCTGGCAAGCCTGAAAGATAAATCTGGTTCTGACGAAGTAATGCCTGAAAAGGTTAATTCAAAGGGATTTCTGATAATAATAGCAATTCTGGTTTTTCTCGTTTTTCTAATACCTTTTCTTAACAGCCTTATAAATCACTGACTACTTCTATTCAGCACCATAATGATTTCAGCAGCAATGCTAACTGCAATTTCAGCAGGTGTATGGCTTGAAATACTGATTCCTATAGGAGTGTGTATTCCCTCGAGATCTTCATCCTCGAAACCGAGTGATTTCATTTCGGCTAGTATGTGTTTCCCGGTTGCACGGCTACCCATCATCCCGAGGTAGCTGAGTTTCTTGGGTAGCATCTGCCTGAGAACGGTTGAATCTGCTCCATGAGACGCTGTCATTATTACTACGATTGCGTTGCTCTCTTCAGGTACCAGTGAGGCTACTTCTTCGTAGCTCATCACTATCCGTTTCCATGCAGCTGTATTTTCTTTCATAGTCCATACAAGCTCTCGGTCATCGATTATTACAACACGCATGTCGAGTGAGTTAAGTACAGGAGTAAGAGCCAGGCTGCAATGTCCTCCTCCAAAAATGTAAACCACCGGAGGAGGTGTAAGTTCTTCGGTGTATTCCCATGCGCCACCCGAGATGTGCAGTTTGTTTGACCCGGGAGAGTCGTCCAGTAGAAGAAGTCCGTTCTCACTTACAAGAATACCAAGCTTTCCATCAAGAGGTTGTTTTGAATTTGAAGACGGGATAAGGATGATTTTTTGCCTGCCCGAACAGACCATCCCGCTTCTCTCATGAGGCTCCCCTTTAGCTGTGTGATCGAATGACAAAATGCTGGGTTTTTCTTCGCCGCTTGTGAGCATATTACGAGCCGCCTGAATTACCCTGTGTTCCATTGCCCCCCCGCCTACTGATCCGATACAGGCGCCGTCTGGAGGTACTATCATCTTAAATCCTACTCTGCCAGGGCAGCTTCCATAGGTCTCAGCTACAATGCAGAGAACAGATTTAAGGGGTGTAGAACTAAGAAATAGATCGAGATGTTTCATTTGAATATCACACTGCTTAATGCATAGTAAACTGCCATTAGAGATGAGAAGATTGCACTGGAGAAGAAACGCCAGTTGAGCGGTATTTTGTTTTGTATCATGTAGTTTGCTGCGAATGCTACCGGCAGGTTTACAGCAAATGATTTGAGGACAATACTTAGGAGAGACCATTGAATTAATGAGATCTGTCCGGAGAATAACAGAATAAAAATAAGATGCCGGGCGATCCAGAGAGGATTGAAGTAGGCCATAGCCATAAGGGTCCGCTTCATTCCTTTGTATCTGGCATTGATAAATGAAAACCACGCTGGGATTTCAAGTGAGTAGAGAAGCCCACCTACCAGCATCATTCCGAATAGTCTGGTCAGTGAAAATTCATTAAGTACCAAGGCTGCTATGGTGTCTCCGAGAGGGTAGATGATGAGCCCTCTTAGTACGTTGGAGCGGGTGTACTTCATTTCGTCTTTTCTGTTGACAGAGCCATAAGAACCCTTTCGGGAGTCATGGGTGCAACGTATCCTGGGGATGCATGTGAGTTGTAAGCTTTCATTGCTTCATGTATAGCAAACCAGCTTCCTATTCCGTACATAAATGGTGGTTCTCCGATGGCTTTAGAGCCTTTCAGACCTACTCCATTCTCAAGCTGTTCGCCCTCTGAGAAGATAATTTTGACTTCACTTGGTGCAAAACTTATATCGGGTACTTTGTATGTTGCAAGGGCATCTGCAAGAAGACGTTTCGAACCTTTGTCCCATGCAAGTTCTTCCATGGTCACCCATCCAATTCCCTGAAGAAGAGCTCCTTCAACCTGCCCCAGGTCTATAAGCGGATTTAGCTGGTTTCCTGAGTGATGAACAATAGAGACCTTATCAATCTTGTATATGCCCAGAAGGCAGTCCACCGTAACCTCTGTAACGGCAGTACCTGAAACATGGTATGCAAAAGGTCTTCCTTTTTCCTTAGTTTTATCAAAGTGTATTCCGGGTGTTGCATAATGTGCACTACTTGAAAGAGCCGTTCTGTTCATGTATGCTGCTTTTACAAGCTGTTCCCAGGAAAGATCAGTTTGTCCAGAGTGGTTCCAGACAGCTGAGTTCTTCAGAGTAAGTTTATCTGCTTTACAGTGAAGCACCTTTCCTGCAACTTCAAGAAGCCTCCCCTTGATCTCCTTGCAGGCATTCGATGCAGCATTCCCGTTCATATCAGCACCGGAACTCGCAGCTGTGGGCGATGTGTTTGCCGTTCTAGAAGTATTTGTTGACTCGACTCTCGTCCTTTCAACAGGAATAGAGAATACCTCTGCTGCAATTTGCCTTATTCTGGAGTTTACACCCTGACCCATTTCAACAGCACCCGTGCTTATTCCCACACTTCCGTCAGTGTACACATGAACCAGAGCATTCGCCTGGTTCAGAAATGTTGTGGTGAAGGAAATTCCGAAACAAACAGGCATCACAGAAAGGCCCTTTTTGAAGTATCTGTGGTTGGAGTTGTATTCTTCGATATTGTGCTTTGTCTCTTTGAAGTCAGCAAGCTTTTCAGCAAGAGCCCAGGAGCTTCTTACCTCGTCGCATGTGTATTCCATCCCATACGGAAAAGTATCTCCCTTGCCGAGCAAGTTTGCTTTCTGAATTACTTCAACGGGAATGCCTGTTTCCATGGATGCTTTGTGGATTGCTGCTTCCATGACGAACATAGCCTGAGGGCCACCGAAACCTCTGAATGCTGTATTTGGTGCAATATTTGTGCGGCAGCAATAACCTGTGGCAAAAACATTTGGAACGAAATAGCTTGATGTGCTATGGAAAAGGGTTCTCTCCAGAATTGCCGTAGAAAGGTCTGAAACCGCTCCGCTGTTCTGAAAGTAGTTAACTTTCCACGCAAGGATTTTTCCCTGATCATCCAGGCCGATTGTAAAATCGCTGGAATAGGGATGTCTCTTTCCTGTATTTATCAGGTCTTCGTGCCTTTTGAGTACTAATCTTACCGGTCTTCCAGTAAGATGGGTACCAAGAGCAGCCATCACAGCCCAGGGAGTTGCCTGATCCTCTTTCCCTCCGAATGCCCCGCCCAATCGTAGAACATCGACCTGTACTAGGTGGATAGGTATTCCAAGAACTCTCGCTGCAATCTTCTGAACATACGAGGGGCTCTGAGTAGAAGATGTAATATGAACTGTGTTTTCTCCAGGAAGACAGAGAGCACTCTGTGTTTCAAGATAAAGGTGTTCCTGTCCGCCTGTTTCGGCGGTTCCATTAACAACATAGGAACAGTCCTTGATGGCTTTTTCGATATTGCCACACGAGAAAGTTCTCGGTGGTACAATGAGATCACCTCTTTCGGCAGCTTCTCTGGGGTCAATAACAGCATCCAGCTCATCTATTTCGATTGAAATGGATTTGATTGCCTCGTAAGCCTGCCCTCTTGTTTCAGCAAGCACGACTGCAACAGGTTCCCCAATGAAATGGACAGTATCCTCAGCAAGAAGAGGTTCATCCATTACAATGTTGCCGATCTCATTTTCTCCGGGAATATGCTCTGCAGTAATGACTTTTATCACGCCTGAGAGCTTCTCTGCAGTTGAAACATCGAGAGATACAATTTTGCCGTGAGCAGATGGCGATGTGAACACTGCTGCGTGAAGAGTTCCTTCAGGCTCAGGAATGTCTCCTGTAAATATAGATTTACCTTTCACATGAAGCTTAGCGTCAAAGTGCTTCATTTGAAAGCCCCCTGGTAAGATGAGCCCGTACTTGAGCCCTGAGCAGATTTATCTTGTATTTTTTAGAACCGCGTACATCACTTATTGGTGATACTTCACTTTCAGCTATACTGCATGCTTCTGAAATAGTCTTTTCCGAAAGAGTTCTCCCCATCAGATACTCGCTTGTACCTGTAAGCAGAAGTGGAAAAGGCGCTACCCCCCCAGCCGATATCCGAACAGCAATAACAACATTCTCTTCTACTCTTATGAGCATTGAAGAATTAACACTTGCGATGTCGAGATATTCGCGTTTAGCGACTTTGAGAGAAGAGAGTATTGTTCCTGGTTCCGGGGTCGGGAAAGAAATTTCTGTGAGGATTTCATCCGGGAGCATATCAAGTTTTTTGTAACCCAGATAGAATTCACTCAGAGGTATTGATCTTTCTGAAAAGCAGAGAGTTGCTTTAAGAGCCAGAAAAGTAATGGCAATGTCTGCAATCGGTGAGGCGTTTACAATGTTTCCACCAACAGTTGCTCTTGATCTGATCTGAGTAGAGGAGACCTTTAAGAGAAATTTTTCCAGATTTGGAAATAAATCTGAGATTACAGCCGATTCGCGAAGCTGCTTGAAGGTTACTGCAGCACCGATAGTGACAGTTTTGCCATCAGTAACTATCTGTTTGATAGATTTCTCCTTGGAAAGAAACCTTGGGTGCTCTGTTGAAAGTTTGTCGCTTGAGTGCACGTAAATATCTGTACCTCCTGCAACAAGAGAGTCTTCTGCTCTTACGCTCTGTGGCGGTAGTTCCTTCAATCTTTTCTCAATCGAGGTGAAATAGGCTGGAATATGTCCCTCTTCTATCAGCATTTCTAGACGATTTTCCCATTCCGCAGGTAGTGTGCTGATGACACTGTTAACTGCTCTCTTTACAGCAATGTAGCCGGTGCAACGGCAAATGTTTCCGTCCAGAGACTCCATCGCAGAGGAAACAGAGAGGGTGGCTGAGCCAAGTAAACACCCGGTGAGACTCATTATCATCCCTGGAGTGCAAAACCCACACTGAGAAGCGGCCTCATCGTAAAATGACTGTTGAAAAGGAGTCAATTCAATTCCTGTGGTTAACCCTTCTATTGTTACTAGGTGACAACCGGCGACTTCCCCAATAGGAAGAAGGCAGGAGCAGACAGATGAATACTCTATTCCATTTATACCGGGTTTGCCGAGAACGACGGTACATGCTCCGCAGTCACCTTCTCTGCATCCCTCTTTTGTACCCTTCAGACCCGACTGAGCCCTTAGCCAGTCAAGAACTGGAAGCCCTCCGGAGCAGTCGGGAAAAACTTCCCTGTTGTTACAGATAAACGAGATCATATTTCCTCCTTAACTAACAATAACTCAAATACTTCTCTGGGGGTACTCCCGCCCTTGTAAACAGGGCTTCTAGAGGGTTGTGCAGGTTTAACATAACGGATATATTCCTCTCCTGATCCAGTGTTATACAGCCGTTAACCCAAATCCCAAAGGAGTTCCGAAGAGATGATGAAGTCACTTGCTCTCTCCCTTTTTCTACTTGTTTTTGTCCTGGCCGGGTGCAGCGAGGAATCGCAGCCGATCGAGACCGCTGAAGTAGATACAGCAGTTGAAGAAGTTACCGAGTCCGGTGCCGTTGTGCCAATGGCACGAGTTGAACGTCTTCGCGTTGCAACTACAACAAGTCTCTATGATACAGGTCTCTGGGGCTACCTCGAGCCAATGTTTGAAGAACAGTACGATGTAGAACTGGATGTTCTTTATGCAGGAACCGGTAAGGCTATTGACTGGGGCAAACGTGGTGATGTTGATGTTATTACAGTTCACTCCAGAAGCAGAGAAGAAGCTTTTGTTACAGAGGGTTACGGTGTCGAACGAGTGCCTTTTGCTTTCAATTATTTCCTTATTGTAGGACCGGAAGAAGATCCCGCAGGTATCGCAGGTATGAGTCCCGAGGATGCTCTGACTGCTCTGATGAATAATGGTGAAGCAGTTTTTGTTAGCAGGGGAGATGATTCAGGAACTCACGGTAAGGAAAAATCAATCTGGACAGCAGCCGGTTTCGACTATGACGAAGATGTACGCACTGCAGGAGCATGGTATGTTGAAGGTGGAAGCGGCATGGGACCCACTCTTGTTATGGCTAACGAGATGCAGGGTTACACCCTTTCAGATATTGGAACCTACCTCGCTTATCAGGGTGACCTGGACCTTGTACCGGTTGTAGATCAGGGAGATGCTCTTCTTAATGTCTACTCAGTACTTCAGGTTGAAACATCCAAGAATCCTGAGTTAGCTTTCGCTCTTGTTGACTTCCTGACTTCTGCTGAAGTACAGCAGCTTATTGGCGACTACGGTGTAGATGCATACGGTATGCAGCTTTTCACCCCTTGCGCCGGAGAAGCTCTTTAGGAGAATAATTGTCTCATTTGTTTGAAGCCTTCAGTATTGCCCTCAGGATGATCGTATCCGGTGATCCGGGTGTTTTCAGTATTGCTCTCCGAACACTACTGATTGCTTCAGTATCCACCCTTCTCGCGACACTTCTGTTTGTGCCGCTTGGTTGTTTGATTAATTTCAGCAGTTTTAAAGGTAAGCGCCTTGCTGTTGGTTTTGTTCAGACTATGTACAGCGTGCCCACGGTTTTCGTGGGCATGCTTGTTTTTCTGATGATCTCCAGAAGTGGACCTCTTGGTGGTTTGGAGCTGCTATTCAGCCCATGGGCTATCATTCTTGGCGAGGTAGTTCTGATCGCACCAATAATTACCGGTCTAACGATCTCCGCTCTTCAGAGTACCGGCAAAGGCCTGGAGGATACTGCGGTTGCTCTCGGAGGAGGGCGCAGAACCGTCATTCTGAAGGTTCTTTCTGAGGCAAAATACACGATGCTTACTTCGGTGCTTATGGGGTTTGGAAGAGCGGTTTCTGAAGTCGGTGTTGCCATTATGGTAGGGGGAAACATTGCCGGTTATACCAGAACCCTTACCACTGCTATAGCGCTGGGCGTTGGTAAAGGAGAAACTGCACCTTCAATTGCTCTCGGACTGATACTTCTTTCTCTTGCTTTGATTGTCAGTATTATCGTTAATCTTCTCCAGCACGGTGGGCGAAAATGATTCTGCAGTTGAAGAATATTCAGCAGAAGAAAAACGGAAATAAAATACTAAAGGGCGTTTCTATTGATGTGCCGGAGGGCTCTTTTTTCGTACTTATGGGTCCGACAGGCTGTGGCAAAACAAGCCTCCTGAGAATTGCTGGGCTGCTCGATAGTCCTTCTTCAGGTGATATTATCTTTAAAGGGAAGAAGCTTACCTCTAGGAAAAAGGAACTTCTTCATACCAGAAGACAGATTGCTTCTATGTTTCAGAGTCCTGTGATGTTTAGAGGTTCTGTCTCTTCAAATGTCGGGTGGGGACTCAAGATAAGGGGAATCAAAAAACCGGAGATAGCCAGCCGCACAGAAAAGGTACTCGAGTTTGTAGGGCTTAGTGGTTTCGCTGAGAGAGATGCTTCAACCCTCTCTGGAGGGGAAAGGCGCAGAACAGCTCTTGCCAGAGCGCTTGTACTTGAACCGGAACTACTAATCTTAGATGAACCCGGTACCTCTCTTGATCCTGCTTTCAAACGCGATCTTCTCAAAAGAATAAAAGAAATCCACTTGCAAACCGGTACCACTTTCGTGATGGCTACCCATGATTTTACCGATGCTCTTGCAGTGGGAACTATGGGCGCTGTGATGCGGAATGGTCTGATAGAGCAATCCGGAATGATGGACGACATTCTCTTTAAGCCGGAAAGCAGATTTATGGCTTCTTTCACCGGTGTACGAAACATTTTTCCTGCAGATTTTGCAGGAACTGAAGCATGTGTAAGGCAACTCACCATCACACATTCAGGAATTAAACAGGGTCACGGTTTTCTTGCTATTCCACCGGAGGTAATAGTTCTCTCCCTTGCCCCGAACCTCACGAGCGAGCGCAATCGGTTCAATGGTACGGTGAAATCAATAGAGAGAAATGGGACCAACTGGGATGTTACCGTTGAGGTTTCCGACATTCCGATAATTGTAGCTATAACTACTGGAGCTCTCGAGGAACTTGAAATAGCCCCCGGCACTGACATTCATCTTTCTTTTAAGGCCAGTGCAGTTCATGTTTTTTGAAGTTCATGCTATGATGTTTATAATTGCCTGAGTTCCGTTCCAGATTCACAAAAACCACAAACATTGAAAATTCATGCTCCCAAAGAAAGAAGGTTTACGGTTGCTTGATATCTACATTGATGCAGATGCATGTCCGGTAAAGCAGGAGATATACAGGGTAGCTACACGCTACGGACTGGATGTAATACTTGTGTCGAACTCCTGGATGCGTTTGCCTGAATCAAGCCGAATTAAACTTGTTGTGGTGGACAAAGGAGCGGACGTAGCAGATGACTGGATCGTTGAAAATGTTGCTCCGAATGATATTGTTGTTTCAGGTGATATCCCTCTTGCATCAAGATGTCTTAAAAAAGGTGCACTGGTTATTGGCAACACCGGTCGTCCCTTCACCGATGACAACATAGGCAATGCTCTATCACTAAGAAATCTTCTCGCTGACCTCCGGGAACAGGGAGTCATGACATCGGGACCAAAACCCTTCTCAAAAAAGGATCGGTCAAGATTTCTACAGGCTCTCGATGAAGCTATTGTTAAAATCCAGAGAGCAAATAAGATAAATTCCTACCGCTGACGAACATTTCTTGCTGAAACTGCTTCTCGAATTTGCACTTTGCCTTACAGTAAAATCACAATTGTATCCCTATTAACCTTGTGGACTCTCAACCTTTTGTGCTATAAATAAGAGGTAACACAAGATAGGAGGGCTTCAGATGGCGAACAGAAATCCCGTACAGAGTTTTATGCGAGGTCTTATCAGGCTGGTTATTTTCGTTCCATTGTGGATGATTTTTGTCTTTCCTTACTTTAGCGGCAGATTCAAACTGGGCGGATCTACTGTCTGGGCTGTATTGATTACAATTGCAATATTCTGGTTTGCTAATCTCTTTGCCAAAATGGTTTATGTACTTCCTCAGTGGCAGAGAATGGTTCTTCTGCGACTTGGAAAGTCAGTCGGGGCACGTGGACCAGGTTTTTTCCTTATTCCACCATTCATCTATTCGGTAGCCAGAATTGTTGATATAAGAATCACAACCTACGAGGTGAAAGCAACTAAGACCCTCACAAAAGACAATATTCCGATTGACGTAACAGCTGCAGTTGAGCTTGAAGTGGAAGACCCGGAAAAAGCTGTGATTGACGTGCAGAACTACTGGAAAACAACAGAGTGGGTTTCTATGGAAGCTCTAAAAAGCACAATCGGTGGAAACAATCTCAGACCCCTGCTCAGTGAAACAGATCGAATTGCCGATGAGCTAAAAGCAGGTATCGACAAGGCAGCTTCGGATTTTGGCGTGAATGTTCGAGCGGTTAGAATCACCGACGTTGGCACACCTCAATCACTTGTCGAAGAACTGGCGGTAATCGCAAGAGCTGAAAGATCAGCTAAAGCAAAGGTTATTCAGGCAAAAGCGGAATTAGTTGTAGCGGACTCTTTAGCCAAAGCATCAGAAATGTTTGCCAATTTGCCTAATGCTATGGAGTTGAGGCAGATTCAAGCACTCCTGGACATATCAAAAGAGGAGGGTAGCATGGTTATTGTTTACCCTTTGAATAGCAGGATGGGAGAACAGATTGCCTCAGCTACCGCTGGTAATCAGGCCAAGATGCATGGAGGCATAAAAAATACTATAGTGAATAGCCCGGAATAGATTCAGACTTTATTTGTCAATAAGTTGGTCCAGATGACATCGATCAGGTGCTATCTGGACCTTTACTGTTTGCGTTATAGACAGATGGTGGGCTTGAGAGTATTGTTCGGAGTAGGATCAGTTTTACAGATCAATCACTATTCCGGTATGACAACCCCGCGTCAATCCGAGAAGACGGAGGAATT
Source organism: Candidatus Fermentibacteraceae bacterium (assembly GCA_016744855.1). Taxonomy (GTDB): domain Bacteria; phylum Fermentibacterota; class Fermentibacteria; order Fermentibacterales; family JCC-6; genus Sabulitectum. The sequence goes on from JADGDO010000005.1 coordinate 101,303, forward strand.
GGCGTGTTTAGAATCTTTTCAAATTTGTTGTTAGCAGTTCTTATGATTGGTGTAATCTCATCTGTTTCTTTTGGTTATGATGCCGAGAGTTGGGATGACCATCCAGCTCTTCAAGATTTTCAGCTTTCTGAAGGTGATCTCCCTGATGTTCTATATCTTGTCAGAACACGAGGAAATCTACCTAACCTCAGCGGCATTACTCTTCACAGTCAGTTGGATGGTTTATTTCTCATCTCAGGTGATGAGGGTACAGTATTACAGCTAAATCTAATGGGGTGCTCCGTTTTTCCAATTCATAGGCTTGAACGCGATCAGCTATCAAATCCTACCCGCAAATGGACTGAATTAACTGAAACGAACCCTCTTGTCGAGCAGATGGTTGCACAGGTGAATTGGGAAGGGATCAGTAGCAAAATTCAGCAGCTGGTAGATTATGAGACCAGATTCAGTATGGCAAGTAATCATTTTGAAGTCGTGGATGGATTAATGGATATATTTGTCAGCTACTCCTTTACACCTACTCAATTCTCATACGAATATGATGGTATAACTTTATGGAACGTGGTTGCAACTCAAACTGGAACTGTATATCCCGATTCATTTATTGTCGTCTGCGGTCACTTTGATTCTATTAGTAATGATCCTTATGTATCCGCTCCCGGAGCTGATGATAACGGAACCGGTACAGCAACTGTCTTAACTGTTGCAGAGATCCTCTCCCAATATGACTTTGAGTATTCTATCAAATACATTTGTTTCAGCGGTGAAGAACAGGGCCTCAAGGGAAGCCAGGCTTACGCTGTTTGGGCTGCGCAAAACAATTTAGCAATTGTTGGAGTCCTTAACTTTGATATGCTCGGATACTGGGAGCCAGGTGTTGAGGCAGATCTGGAAATTGAAGCAAACGAATCATCTGAATGGTTTGCTCAGGCGATACTGAATGCTGCCGATTTGTATACTGATGCTTCGTATGAGCTGCATGTTTACAACGGTGCCTGGTGGGGTGATCATGCATCATTCTGGGCTGAAGGATATACTGCTGTTAACCATGAGGAAGCTTGGGACTGGGGTGATCCTGATTTTAACCCCTATTATCACAGTACCAGTGATTTGATGACTTACATCGGTGAAGACTTCATGGTAGACAATGTTCGAATTGCTGTAGCAGCTATAGCAACTCTTGCAGTTCCATTACCAGTGTCAGGAGTAAACTCTTTCAACTCTGAAGTAGGATTCAATCACAACCTGATGGGCAACCCAAATCCCTTCACCCAGACGATTGAATTCAATGTTACTGGTTTGCCACAACTACAAAATGCTCGGATTGCTGTTTACAACTTACGTGGTGACATAATACAGATGTTGGATGTAACCCTTATAGATGGCAAGGGGAATTCACAATGGACTGTGGATGCCGCTTCAGCAATACCGCTCAGCTCAGGAGCTTATTTTGCTGTAGTTGAGGGGCTTGAGTGCTCGTCAGTACCGCTGAAAATAATGTATATCCATTAGAATCTGTTTTATCGAGTATCCAAAGACTGAGCCTTTTGAAGGAGGTAAACATCCTGGAATGTATCGGGGGAACCAGAGGCTAGGAAAGTAAGTACTTTCATTTCAGAGCTAAGAATGGTTCTGAAGTGACTTTCAGGATTATAAGCCAGACAGTAAATAGTACCTGAGTATTCAGGTTCTTTAACAACCATGTTGCCTTTGTTGAATTCGATTTCTTCCGATTCAGTCAATTCATCTGTTCGGTTACTTCCCTTTACGGTAACTAGCAAAAGACCACCTGGTTTTATAACTCGACATAGCTCGTTGATCCAATGCTTCTGAAGATCCTCCGTGAAATGTCCGAAGACTGCTACTGAATAAGCAAAGTCAAAATAGTTATCTGCATAAACTAACTTTGATTCCAGTTTGTGGGTGGTGAAGCATCCAAAAGAGAGGTTTCTGATACACCAGTTGATCAGCTCTTTGGAGCTGTCTGTACCATGAATTTCCAGTCCACTGAGATTGTTTAAGTGTCTTGTCAGTCGACCGCAGCCACATCCAAAATCGAGAATTCTCTCCATGCTTTCTATCTTCTTATCATTCTGTTCAAGGATGTGACGAATGGAAGCAGAGCCTATTTCACCGGAGGAATAGTAATGGTTGGGATCGTAGCTGACAGTAACGGGAAAACAGAGGCGTGGAGATGGAAGAGGAATTCCATCTGGTGCAAGCTTCTCATGCTTTTTCATGCTCCAGATAAAATTTTTCCAGTGTCCAGTTAGTTTCCTGAAGAAACATCTTGATATGCGCAAAAGGTGAAGCGACTCAAGGGCAGATCCAATAAGTCTCCTCATTCTATTCTGGCTCATTTAGAGATATTGAACCAAGAGCAGAATTCAGCTCAATGCTGGAGTTCAGAATCTTCCCAAAATAAGCAACAGGATCGTAAGTGTGATTGTTGAGCAGCGGTGAATCGAGAAGGGAACGAACGTGTTTTGAAATCGCATAAGCATCCTGATATTTACCGCTGCGGTACAGCTTCCAGCCCAGGTTGATGGTTTCCTGCATTTCCTTTTTATCCAATTGATAGAAATCCGTTGTTACTATAGTGTCTCCATTGCTGCTTGATCTCGTCTTCTGCCAGATCCCTCGGATCACGCAGTAAAGTTTGGGATTTCTTTTGAGAAGTTGACACACTTTCTGCCGACCTTTTAGGGATGAAAGCGAATCTACTTTAATGCTTTTCTTTGGAATACCAAGGGTAAGGAGACAATTTCTGAGCTCTACTGTCGAAGTCAATTTAGTAGACCACATGCCTTTATGTGTAAAAATGAACCTCAGTTCGTTAACCCCAAATTTTCTGGCAGTCTCATAAGCCAAGCTCAATTGAGATGGATCATCATTATGATTGAAAAGAATGTAGCGCCAAACAGTACGAACAGATGAACCTGATGCTTCGGTGAAAGATTTCATGTAGTTTAGAGCCCTGGAATAGTTTCCACCAACTCGATACTTTTCGTAGCTCTCCTGACTTGTACCATCTATCGAGAACTGAATCAAATTTAGACCTGAAGAGACTTGATCCAGACTGAAATTACCATGCGCATTTGTTATCATGGAGATAAATGAAGATGGATAGTATTCTCTCGCCAATCTAATCAACAGCCAGAGATCCTCGTTCATCAAGGGCTCACCATGCCCGGAGAAGTCGAATGATCGAATATCTATCGACTTGCTGGTAAAGCTTTTAAGTATCCTCTCAAACACCACTGGTGTCAGAGTGTCAGGAGGATCCAATCTCATTCGCTCCTCAGGAGTTGCGCATGCTTTACAGCGAAGTAAACACTTCGAGGTTGGTTCAACCTGTATGACATTGACTATTTTGCTGTTATAGCGTGAGGAATTGCCCAGCGATAAGCAAAAACACCCTGGGCAGGTTTCCGGAAATGGAAGCGAGTCATGAATAAGTTTGCGCGCTATTAGTTCTCTGGGAGATCTATCCCAATCTGGATATGGACTACTTGTGTGCGTCTTATAGCCATGCAGAACAAGATCACTCCCAGCGTCATCCCAACAAACAATTTTACCATTAGCTCTTAAAAAAAGACTGTCAACACTTGGGCAGTGCACGAAGGTACCCTATCCTTTCAGAACAAAAATGTTGACATTCAGCTGCTCATGTTAACAGAGGTTCTGCTTCACCGGTCAATTCCTGAATCAGCTCTTCAACACTGAGGATTTTATCAATTCTGGTCACGTTCTGACCACACATGGGAAATCCCTCATCAAGTTGTCCTCTGTATGAATTGAGTAAAGCAAGTGCAATGCAGTAATTAGCTTTATCAGCATCACATGTGATTAGACATTTGTAGAAGCATTTAAACTTCTGCTTTGCGCCAAAACTTTCTTCTACAAAGGGGGTCTTTATTACTCTTGCAGGAAGACCTACCGGAGAAAGAATTACAGCAACATCGTCTTCTTTTGCATCTATGTAAGACTGCTTGTATTCTTCTGAAACATCACATTCTTCAGTTGCCACAAAGCGAGTACCCATCTGAACGCCGCTTGCTCCCATATTGAGGAATCTTGCAAGATCTGCACCAGAGTAGACGCCACCAGCTGCTATAACCGGGATTTTTCTACCGGCTTGCTGCTCATACTTTTCTGCGACAACGAGTGTTTCTTTAACGAGGGTATCAAGGTCGGAGGCTGTTCCATCAAGAAGATCATTCAGTTTGAAACCGAGATGGCCTCCTGCCATGGGCCCCTCTACAACGATTGCATCAGGAAATCTTGAATACTTTTTAAACCATGATCTGCAGATAACATCAGCAGCACGGCCTGACGAAATAATAGGTACAAGTTTCATGTTTGAGTCACCGGCAAATTCCGGTAACCGCAATGGAAGACCGGCTCCTGCAAAGAGAACATCAACACCCTCTTTTGCACAGGTTTTTACCATATCACCGAAAGTTGTCAGAGCGACCATTACATTAACACCGACAGCAAGACCCTGCTCTTTTACCTTTCTTATCTCGGCAGCAAGAGCCTGCTGAGATCTTTCAAGGTATGGGATTGAGGTATCCATTTCCTCGCCCAGGCCGACACTTGCAATAACACCCAACCCACCCGCACGAGAAACAGCGGAGGCAAGAGAAGCCTTTGAAACAGAGACTCCCATTCCCCCCTGAATAACAGGGTAGCGAACTATAAGATCACCGATTTTAAGACTCGGTATTTTCATTAGAACCCTTCTGGCATAGGAAAAATATATTGCTTTAACGTGTACTATCAGGGTTAATGGCTCTATTAAGCAATCCTGACAGACACACATTTACTGCTACTTAATTCAATTTTCAAGTATCAAAAAAACCAACAAGTGAAAATACAACAATACGCCATAAATTACAACAGCTGAGAGTGAAAAAACAGCTCATCAGCATTGGCTGCAGGAAGAGATCGTTTTGCCCTCATCTCTATCTGATAATGAAAGTGTTTTATTCAACTGTAGAATTATCTTTGCTTTCGCTCTTCAATTTTGTATCATTACTATACTGAAATGGAGAAAAAATGAAAATAACAAGAGAACTCATTGAGAAGCTACCTAAAACAGACCTTCACCTACACTTGGATGGGTCTATCAGGATAAGTACTCTTATTGAACTAGCTAAAGAAAGCAATATAGAATTGCCTTCATATACAGTAGAAGGCCTGAAGGAAACTGTTTTTAAGGACAATTACAATGATCTGGAGGATTATTTAAAGGGGTTCGGTTATACCTGTTCAGTGATGCGCACCAGAGAAAACATAGAGAGAATTGCTTACGAGCTTGCCCTCGATAATCAGAATGAGGGGGTGCGCTATATAGAGGTTAGGTACGCACCTCAATTGCATGCCGGTGGAAACATGACAATGCTGGAAACTATTGAAGCCGTTGATGCCGGCCTTTCAAGGGCAAAGCTTGAGTTTAACAACCGTGTGGAAGTTTCTTCAGGTGATGAGCCCCCATTCGAGTACGGAATAATTACCTGCGCGATGCGCTACTTCAACAAGCACTTTTCTACCTATTACAGTGATATTGTCTCAGTGCACTCATACTCCGATGAGGATAAGATTTTTGGACTCGCCTCGTTGGAAATGGTGGGGGCCTCAGTTAAAGCAAGAAGAGAATTGGGGCTGCCTGTCGTGGGAGTTGACCTGGCAGGTCCCGAGAAGGGGAATCCACCGGTTCATCACAGGGAAGCCTATATGCATGCTCAGCGGAATTTCCTGAACAAAACAGTACATGCAGGCGAAGCCTATGGCCCGGAAAGCATTTTTCAGGCTATTACAGAGCTAGGTGCTGACCGTATAGGACACGCTACCTCTCTCTTTAATCCTTCAATTATCACAGACCCCTTAATTCTCAACAGAGATTTGTACATCAATGATCTGGTTCAATTTATTGCAAACCGGAGAATTACTCTGGAGGTCTGTCTTACTTCAAACATGCAGACTGATCCGAAACTTCTTAGGCTCGAGGACCACCCCTTCCGCATGATGCTGGAAAACAAGTTATCCTGTTCGATTTGCACAGACAACAGAACAGTTTCTCATACCACTGTTACAGATGAGGTCTACAAGGCAGTGAAAGCCTTCAACCTCTCTCTGAATGATGTCAAAACTCTTATGGTCTACGGGTTTAAGCGCAGCTTTTTCCCCCATGCATACAGGGAAAAAAGGACTTATGTCAGACAGTGCATGAATTACTTCGAAAAGGTAGTAAGTGAGTTTGTCTGACAAATACCATTGGGAAAAACTTCCGCTATGAAAATTACACGTGAATTGATCAGACGACTTCCTAAAACAGATCTTCATGTTCATCTTGGTGGATCTGTACGCCTGGAAACCCTTATTGATCTGGCGGTAGCTGACGGAATAGAACTTCCCTCATATACCGTTCAAGGGTTGAAAGAAACTGTTTTTAAAGAAACGTACAGAGATCTTGAAGAGTATCTGAAGTGCTTTGTCTATCCCGGGGCAGTCATGCAGAAAGCTGATAATCTTGCAAGAATAGCCTATGAACTGGCTATTGATAATCAGAATGAAGGGGTCCGCTACCTTGAAGCTAGATTTGCACCACAGCGATATGCAGGTGGTGAAATGGACATTCATCAGGTGCTGGATGCTGTTAACGAAGGTTTGAGCCGCGCAAAAAAGGAATTCAACAGCCGAGAATCAATTGCAGCCGGCAGCGAGCCCCCATTTGACTATGGAATTATTGCTTGTGCAATGCGCTACTTCACCCATGATTCATCATGTTATTACAGAAACCTTTATTCAGTTCATTCCCATTCAACACCGGATAGAATTGTCGGGCTAGCCTCTTTTGAGCTGGCTGGAGCAGTAGTCAAGGCCAGACGGGAGCGGGGAGTTCCAGTTGTTGCAATTGATATCGCCGGCCGGGAGAAGGGTTATCCACCTATTCACCACAGTGAAGCTTACGCTCTTGCTCAGCGCAACTACATAAATAAAACCGTGCATGCGGGTGAGGCATACGGCCCTGAAAGCATTTTTCAGGCTGTTACAGAGTTAGGTGCCGACAGGATAGGGCACGCTACTTCACTGTTTAGTGCCGAGTTGATAAGCGATCCTTCTGTTATTGATAAGCAGAGGTATGTTGATGACTTGGCAGGATTTATAGCAGATAGAAGAGTAACTATAGAAGTTTGTCTCTCTTCTAACATGCAGACTGCTCCGGAACTGCATCGTATTGAAGATCATCCATTTCGTAAAATGATGGAGAAAAGGTTATCATGTACAATTTGTACAGACAACCGAACTGTTTCTCACACAACGGTTACCGACGAAATTTACAAAGCAGTGAAGGCATTCAATCTCTCTTCAGCTCAGCTTAAAAACCTTGTAGCATACGGTTTCAAACGAAGTTTTTACCCGCACACTTATGAGCAGAAAAGAAGCTATGTAAAGCAGTGTATGGACTACTTCGAGAAAATTATCGCTGCTCCAGTTTGACAGCACCCAGGAAAAGCCTCTCGTACTCAACCTCTCTGTCGTCGGAAGTCTCAAGATGAATTGTACTGATCTCGCTATTGTATTCCTCCGGTATGGGGAAAACAAGCCAGAAAGAGCCTTCTTCTGTGAATGCAGGCTTCCAGGTCTCCCACAGAGCTGTGATCTCACTGGTCTTAAACCGTGAACCAGCCCAGCGGCAGAAAGTTTCGGGTATGAGCTGAGGGTCCAGTTCACCACCCATTGAAAAATCAAACGGGATGAATTCATCCTCTCTTATTTCCACAGGTGTCACTCCGTATGGCGTGAAGAATAGTCCTTCAACAATTTCGTCTCCGGTGAAAACAGGTAATCTGTCTGGATTCCACTCCAGGAAGTTGTCTGCGAAACCGGAATTTACAGTACACTCGTAATACAAAAAGTTCTCTGTGATTCCTGTGTTCTGATTGTAAAGAGAAAGAGAGGGAACAGCTCTCCAGTATTCTGTAGCCCAGGCGAATGGACCATTGTACATTCCGGGTTGTTCAACCTTTTCTACCATTCTTTCTGTTTCTTCAAATCCTGTATTACCGGAGACAGAGCTCAGATTCCATTCAGCTGTTTCATTTTCCAGAACATCAGGATCGGGGTAGATGGTTGTAAAAGTCTCACCGGTTCCGACCTTAACGGTAAATGTACCGTAAAAGGGCTCACCGTGTATCCAGACTACCGGTGCTTCAGCACACATATCCATATCGTTGTACATCTCTGCATCATTCCACGGGCTTCCACAGATAAGCGGGTCGTGGGTTTCATCAAAAACAACAACACCCCACTCATGAACAAAGTTTTCTGCAGAGCTTCCTTCGTAGGCAATAGAAGTATCAACCAGCATCGCAACTATTGGTATCATAATTCCTCCGTTCGGTCTCTTGATCCTTTGTAAGCTTTTAAGCAGCTATTCCGAGAAACTGAGTTTTACGGCTCCAAGGTAAAATCTTTCGTATTGCACTACTCGTTCCTCTGGAAAATCAAGACTGATATTGCTTATTTCATTGTGGTAGTTCCTCGGGACAGGGAATACAAGCCAGTATGAGTCTTCTTCACAGAATACAGGTTCCCATGTCTCCCACAGTGCAGTTATCTCCGAAGGCTTCAACCGGGTATTTGTCCAGCGGAGAATAGTGTTTGGTGCAATTTCAGGATCCAGCAATCCGCCCAGGTCAAAAGTGTATGGAACAAACTCACCCTGCTTTATCTCTACTGCTATTGCTCCGACAGGTGTAAAGAACAGAGCTTCCTGAACCTCATCTCCTGTGAACTGCGGGTTTCCAGTTTCACTCCAGCTGAAGAAATGGTCTGCAAAGTCCTGATTGACTTCACATTCGTAGTAGAGGAAACCCTCGGTTATAGCTGCACTGGCCTGGAACAATGGAAGTGACGGGACACTTCGCCAATGGTCAATAGCCCACCCGAAAGGCCCTTCGTAGTGGTTTTCGAGCGGGTTCCGATGAGTTGTCTCTGCAGAGGCAATGTCCCATTCTGCTACACCAGTGGCAGCTCTGTCAGGAACCGGGTAGGTGAATGTGATTGCCTGCTCACCTGTAGAGACAACAAAGGTTGCCTCCGAAAATGGTTCTCCGTGGATCCAGACTATGGGAGCAAATGCTTCAATGACAGGAGGTTCGTAATCGGGATACAGATCAAGATTTTTCCAGGCACCTCCGCAGACATGTGAGTTGTTCTGTTTAAAAACGACTACACCCCACTCGTGAACATGATTCTGAACATCAGCCGGAACAATTTCGTAGCAATCTGCAAAAAGCAGCAAGCCGATAAGTAACATAATTCTCCCTTCGTTATTCAATATACACAGGGAGTCAGCCGATTATTCCGGAAGCTCGTTTATGGGATAGGTATATCCTTCTTGCATTTCACTATCAGAATCAACATGAGCTTTTAGGTACTGACCGCAATTGCTTCCGATTTTGTTTTCTTCCTGCTCTCCGATACTGAGTATTACACTGTAACCAGCGCTTCTAATTTTTTCCACAAGTTCAATTCGTTCTTCACCCGAAGCCGGGTCTATGTGGGAAGAGAGGTTGTTCAACTGAGCGCGGTATGTTGGATTCAGCGGTGTAATCTTTATCAGAAAAAGATCAGGATGAAAGTACTTCTTAAGCACAACAGGTTCCAATGGTGAGCCTTTTGCAAGTGCGAAGTTCAGAGTAATCTTGCGATCACCGGTGGAATAAAAGTTTCTGCCATAATCTGCTATTTCAGCCATGCTCCAGCTGTCTACCGGTATTATCTGTCTTCGAAGAATCGGGTCTGTTGTGTGCAGTGAGAATTGAAGCTGGAAGTTGCCTTTTGAATAAAGATCACGCTTTACTCTGAGTAGATTCTCAAAAAAGCTATCGGTTCCACGGGGAGCAACAGTCGATATCGAGGGCATAAACCCTGGAGCATCTATTCTGCCCGGAAGATCTCTAAGAACATCAATGACTGAAGGATTTAATGCAGGTTCTCCCATTCTTGCAAATTGAACTTTGAATTGTTGAGAGGGAACTTTCATATCCGGGAAACGCCTGCGGATCATCATTTCAATCTGCTGGGTTATCTGAAGAGCAGTCAGTTTTCCGTTGTATTCAGCACCAGCATCGCACATGGAGCATCCAACCGGGCAACCGAACAGAGTTGAAACCAGTAGAACCCACTTTTGATCAATGGGCAAAGGGGGCTGTACCGATTCAGCACATTCTACGCGCAATCCATTTTTGTATTCAACAATGTACACTCTGGCCAGATCATCTCTGCCACTGGAAGCAATAACCTTCATCTATAGGTCTCCGTATCTCTTTAGATATTTTACAGTTTTCATCGCTGCTTCAACCCCGTTGCCTACTGCTATTGAAGCCTGCCGATATTTTCCGTTTATACAGTCACCGCACATATGGAATGAACCGTCTTCAGGTGGCGAAGATAACAGTTTTTCAGAAATGATATCAAGTTCAGCAACTCTTCCAAATGCAACAACAATCAAATCTTCATCATAGCTTGCAGGAAGGTTATTAATATGTAAAGTGATTTTCCCGTTTTGCTGAACTTTGCGAAGAAGGTGTGGAACAGCCTTTGAGAAATCACCTCTGCTGTAAACATTTACTGTGTACCTGGAGCTTAGAGTCATTGCATAGTCGAGAGCCGCATCCCCTCCTCCGAGGACTGCAATTTGTTCACCATGGAAGTCCGCAGGATTTTTTACATCGTAGCGAATCCTGGCTTCTTCTATTCCCGGAATCACAGTGGTTACCGGAACAGTTCCCGATGCCACAATCACACTGAAGGCTCTGGTACTAATACCCCTATCTGATTTTATCTTATAAATGGAATCTGTTCGGTCAATTAGGGTAACTTCACTTCTCATAAGTCTGTCCGGAAGAGGAAATCTTCCAATGAGCTCCCTGCCAGATATTCCTTCAGGAACACCAGGAAAATTGATTACAGAGCATGCATTCAGAAATAGTCCTCCGGGCTCATCCCGTTCGAAAACCAGCGGATCTATACCATAGAGCTTCAATTGCCTGGCAGCAGCAAGGCCAGCCGGGCCACAGCCTATTATGACTACTTTTTCCGTAGAACTAGTATTCACAGATTGTCCTCATGCCCTTTAGAAGTGCTGAAACACAGGTAGGTTCGGCAAAACCGTGGGCCAGATTAACAGTAGTCGACCGGTGCAGTTCGCTGTTCACAGTTGCTGTTCCATTTACCGGCATAATAACTCTGTACCCTCTCACAAAAGCCGATCTGGCGGTTGTTTCACAACAGAGATTTGTCATTACTCCTGTAATAACAATAGTATTTATCTGAAGCTCCTCAAGTCTGCTTTGAAGGGAGGTTCTGTAAAATGCATCGTATTGTGGTTTTTCAATAATTTCCGCGTGTGATGTGTCGAAAGCACTGCATATCTCGCTTAGCGGGTTGTCGCGCGTTATCACATCTCTCCACCAACGACCCATCATGTCGGCGTTTTCTGCTGTGTTGAGATGTTTTGTGAAAATAACAGGCAACTCGAGTCGATCAAATTCCGCTACGAGTGTTTGTAACACTGGAACAAGCTCTGGAGCAGAGGGAATAAATGCGTGCGATTCTGGAGAAATAAAGAAATCCTGCATATCCAGCACCAGAAGTGCAAGACCATTTGTGTCCAGCTCTTCAATTGTGTTGTCGCAGAGCCCCTGCAAATCAATTGAGTCCCAGTAGTTTTCTTTCAACATCTCTCCATCCACTAAAGACATTCCTTCAGGCAGTCCCCGAATATACAAAGCATTTCCTTCATATCAGTGGCGCTGGTTAGAAGAGGCGGCCAGAGGTACACAACTGAGCCAAGTGGTCTGATAATCAGACCCTTCTGAAGGGACATCTCTGCAATTCTTGAAGCAGTACTGGCGCCTCCGCCGTCTTGTGAAATTTCCAGAGAACTCATGCAACCGAGAGTTGTGGAATTGTGAACTCCCGGAAATTCTCTGAACTCTCTGAATGCACCCGCAAGCAGAGTCGCAGGAGTTTTGCTCTGTTCAATAACATTTTCATTCTTGAATACCTCAAGCGCTGCAATCGCTGCCGCGGAAGCTAAGGGATTACCAGAAAATGTATGACCGTGATAGAAGGTCGTGTCTCTGAGTGAAGTTGGGCGAAAGGATTCAAATATTTCCGGGCTGGTGATAACAGCACTCATTGGCAGATAACCACCGGTAAGAGATTTCCCTGTTACCATTAAATCGGGTTGTATTTCCGCTAGGTCCGAAGCGAACATCTCGCCTGTTCTACCGAACCCTACCGCTATTTCGTCCAGAATAAGCAGTACATCCAGTTCGGTACAGAGTTTTCTCAAAAGAGTTACATATCCAGGGGGGTAAATCCTGATCCCGGCAGCACCCTGACAGACAGGTTCAATAATGACAGCAGCAGTAGTTTCTGCATTTTCCCTAAGAAGCTGTTCCATATCACTGAAACACTGCAAAGAACAGTTGTTTTCGAAGGGGCAATGGAAGCAATGAGGCGCTGCTGCCTGGAGTGATCTATTAACTACATGCTCGATCGGTCTGTGGAACCGTGGCAGGAAACCAAGACCTACTGTTCCCAATGTGTCACCGTGATAAGCCCCGGAAAGAGAGACTATATTTTTTTTCTCAGGTTCTCCCAGATTCCACCAATACTGTATGGATATCCGAAGTGCAGCTTCCACGCCACTCGCACCATCTGAAGCATAATAGACACGGTTCAGCGTTCCGGGTGCTATTGCCGAAAGCATTTCAGAGAGCTTAATTATGCCGGTGTGAGACATTCCGCCTGTAATGCTGTGCTGCAACGTAAGAGCTTGCTGCACAACAGAGTTTACAATATGCGGATGGCTGTGCCCAAGGTTTACGCACCACCATGAGCTAATACCATCCAGGTATTCTTTACCGGTTGTGTCTTTTAGTCTGACTCCACTTGCACTAGCGATTACAGGGAACTCGGTTTTCTCAAATTTAGTAATGTCTGTGTATGGATGCCACAGGTGCTGAAGATCAGTTTTCCTGTAATTCATCAGACAATTTTCCTTTCAGCTTTGCACCGATATCTGCAAAAGATTGACTCGGAAACAGACCCGGTGAATAAGGTACCTCTCCAAGTATTTCTACTCTCCCATATTCTTGGATTGCCTGTGTATTGCTTTTGCTTATGAGTTTAGAAGGGGGGGACGTGTGATTGATAACTACGCCTGCAACATCAAGTCCTGCATTCAGTAAAGCTGATATTGAAAGAAGTGTGTGATTTATCGTACCGAGTTTATCTGATGAGACTAAAACCACAGGCCACCCCAGCTCAACCATTAAACTCAGCATTGTTTTACCATTCCCCAGCGGAACAAGAATTCCACCAGCTCCTTCGGCTACAACACATTCGAAATCAGATTTTAGTTCAATCAAACCGGTAACCATTTCAGAAAGATTAATCTGACAGTCAGCCAATTCGCTGGCCAGGTGGGGAGAGCAGGCAGGAACGAATCTAAGGGGGCAGAGCTTTCGTAACACAATCTCATTGAAAGAGAGCCCCGCTATCTGGAGAGAATAGATCAGATCCTCTGGAATATCGTTAACGCAACCTGTCTGAACGGGCTTTGCTGGCACAGCATTAACTCCTGAATCAACAAGAAACTTTGTTATTCCTGCTGCTATAAATGTCTTCCCGACATCGGTATCTGTTCCCGTGATAAAGACAGATTTCATGTTTTGTCTCCTGATGCTGTTATGAAATGAATTTTATAGGTTGCAGGAACAGCTCCTGAATTGTCACCGTATTCTGAACTGTAATGGCTGAATGCTTTTCTCAGCATTCCGGGTAAAATGGTAGAAGCACCAGTGTGCCCGGAGAGAGATGCACCGATCCCACGCACGGCTCGAAGAGCATCAATGGGTGATTTGTACTGTACCCTGAAGCTTCTCGTGAAGGAAGAGCCCACATGAAAACCAGCCTTACGAAAAATGCAGTCCCAATCATCGCCTGATTTGTAATTCAGAGAGTCCCATCTGCTCTCTGTTTCATTGAAGCTGTTCTCCAGTTCACCGAGCATACCCCTGACAGGAATTGCATGAACAGTTGTTCCTCCGGGATTCAGCAGAGAATGGAGCTCTTGAACGAATTGTTCAGGGTTTTTCAACCACTGCAAAGCACAACTCGAGACTGCCAGGTCATACCTTGATGTTGATTTCAGCTCTTCAAAATCGAGCAGAGTATGAGATATTTTTTGCGTGGGTGGAATCTTGTTTCTGCAGGCACTAACCATTCCGGGGGCACCATCTGTAAAATTTTTTGAAGCATCCGGGAATAATTCAGTCAGTCCCGAAGAAAGAATTCCTGTTCCACAGCCGAGCTCAATCAGTTTATCTGGATTCAAATTCTTTAGAATATTAAGCAGATCGTTTGCTATCAGTCGGTGGTGCTTAGCATGGCAGTCATATACTGGAGCTGCTTCAGAAAACCTTAGCAGTACAGATTTGCTGTCAGGAGTTAATACGTTTCTCAAGCTCCATCACCCCCTCAATTATCAGATCAGGATGAGTCAAAGGAAGCAGATGGCCTGCTCCCTCCACTGGAATGACTGAAGCAGAGCCGCTAAAAAATCTATCTGCAATGTACGTGGAGCATTCGAAAGGGATTATCTGATCATGAGTTCCATGGATCAGCATAACCGGTAGAGATCTCGTTGGTTTAACCACTTTCTTAAACATGAAATCAAGCCCTTGTTGCAGCTCTTCCAGCGAGAAATCAAAGGACTGATTTATCAGAAGAGGAAGATTATCTCGAGTTGCTCCACATTCTCTGAAGAAAGATTTAAGGTACCCGGTTCGACTTTTCAGAAGCATTGAGGTTATTTCTGATAAGGCAGAAGGTTTTACTCCCGGTCTGCATTGTGCTTCTGAGGATGCTATGCAGCACATTGAAGAAACCAGAATCAATCCCTTTATTTCAGTAATATTGAGCATTTCAAGAGCGAGCTGTCCACCCAGTGACCATCCAACAACAATGCAGGAAGCCGGAAGATCTGTAGAACCTGAAATAATATCGTTCCATTCCAGAAAATGAATAGGATAACCGATATTACGGATGCTATCCCAGACATGACTCGAAGTTGCCCAGCCGCTGATAAATACGATTTCCATGGTCAGTCTGCCTTCAAAAGAGAAATGACCTGCATCGCATCTTCCATTGAGTGACTCAGGGTTAAGGAGAACCTCAGACGAGCAGTACCTTCGGGCACTGTTGGTGGCCTGATTGCAACAGCAAGAATACCTGCTCTTTCAAAAGACTTTGACAGGGTGACTGCTTTTGAGTTTCCCCCCACTTTCACCGGTACAATCTGAGAATTTGAGTTGCAGGTATCAAAACCCAGTTCGTTAAGTCTGTTTCTAAACTGCGCAGCTTTGTTTAGCAGGGGCAGACCCATACTCGGGGTTGAATCAAGAATCTCCAGAGCACCCAGGGCTGCAGCCGTTGCAGCGGGTGGAAGTCCCGTGGTGTAAACAAAGCTTCGAGAACGGTTAACTAAGTATTCTCTTGTAGGTGCCGTGCATGCTGCAAAGCCGCCGTAGCTTCCCAGAGCTTTGCTTAAGGTTCCAGTAATGATATCCGGGACGATACCAAGACTTTTACAAATACCGCCTCCCTGACCAAATACACCAATGGCATGTGCTTCATCTACCACAAGAATGCAGTCTTCAGAACGGGCCAGTTTGTGTATCTCCAAGAGGGGAGCAATGTCGCCGTTCATGCTGAAAACAGAGTCTGTTACTATGAATTTCTGCCCACTGCTGTTGTCTGAACAAATAAGATCAGAAAGATGTTCGATGTTGCAGTGTCGGTACCTTTTTACAGTGGCTCTGGAAGCCGAAGCCCCGTCGATCAGGCTTGCATGATTGAGTTTGTCAGAAAAAATGACATCACCTCGAACGGAAAGTGCAGTTAACACCCCCATATTTGTCAGGAAACCGCTTCCGAAGACAAGAGCAGTTTCCATTCCTGTTATTTTTGCAAGTTTTTCTTCCAGTTCCTCGTGGAGAGAAAGATTTCCTGCCATAAGGCGGGAGCCTCCAGCTCCTGTTCCGAATTGCTCCACAGCCTCGATGGCTCTTTTTTTAACGAGTGGGTGAGAGGATAGATTGAGATAGTCGTTTGTAGAGAAATTCAGAAACTCTCCGGTATGAAGTCTCAGTTCTCGAATGAGACCTTGATTTTCAAGTTTTTTCATTGATTCAATCAGGGTCTTCATACACTGAACCCTGTACTCAGGATGAGGTCAAGATCATCCTCATACTGACTACCTGTTGTCGTGAGCAGTGTACCAGTCATGATTCCTGTTACTCCGAATGAAAACATTTTTTCAGCCATTTCACCAAGACTGTGCCGCCCGGCACAAATTCTCAATTCAGCAGTGGGGTTCACCATCCTGAACATTCCGATAATGCGGAGCAGTTTATCCTCTGTAAGATTCTCGTCTTTAACAGCGGCTCCTTTGACAGGCACAAAGAAATTAAGAGCAATTGAATCAACCTCAAGTTCTCGAAGAGAGAAGGCCAGGTCAACTCGATCCTCATCGGATTCCCCGATGCCGATGATTCCACCTGAGCAAACAGACATTCCTGCAAGCTTAGCCCTTCTTACTGTCATTGCCCTGTCTTCCCAACTATGCGTTGTACATATAGAGGGAAAGAAAGAGGCAGAAGTCTCAAGATTATGATGGTACCGGGATACGCCGGCAGCATGAAGCTTTTTAAGATTGCTGAATGAAAGGATTCCTAGAGAAGCACACACAGGGCAGTATCCGCTTCCAGCTGAAGCAGCTTCGCAAATTGTTTCAAAATCGACACCATCCAAGCCTCTGCCACTTGTAACCATTGAGAATCTGTGGATGCCTGCGTCTGAAGTTGAGCGGTGCTCATCAATGATTTCATGGAGATTCTTCATCGGACTTCCACTGCTGCCTGCCTGTGCGCAGAAGGCACAATCTTCAGAACAGTCTCCATTCTTCGCATTAAGAATTGCGCATAATTCAACTTTGTTACCAAATTTTTCTGATCGCTTTATGCTGCACATGTTTTCGATTTCATCTAAGGGGAGAATAGAGAGAATGTCATGTGCTGTCTGTCTAGTCATTTGTATTCCATTTCAGGTATTGTGCTTCAAGGTTTTCCAGTAAATCTGCAGTGAGTTCAGCTCTGGAAAGCATTTTGCCGGTAAGAGAGAATAGTGAATCAGATTTGGTATCAGACTCGAAGTGAGAAACGTTGAGGCCGATTCCTACAGCCATATGGTAAATTCTACCTATTTCTCCGCAAACCTCACAAAGAACGCCACCAAGTTTTTTCTGGCCGCACCAGAGACCGTAATCACTTATTCTGAAGTTGTGTTCAGGGAAAAAGTTATATACACTCATCTTGAGAGAGCTGACAGCAAGGTCAGCGATTTCACAGGCTCGATGCAAGGCTACTGGTGGTTTTACAACAACAGATAAGTACAGATTGTTTCCAGGAGGGCTTGACCAAATCCCACCGCCTCTTGCTCTTCCTGCTGACTGCCTGTCAGCCGTTACCACCGTACCGGAGGGAGCTCCTGTTCGGCCAAGAATCATAGCTCTTTCGTTTGTTGATGTTATCAAAGAGTGATACTCGATTTTTTTTCCAATGAATGATGTATTCAATACTGAAGAAAGTACTTCAGAAGAGGGAGTATCCGGTAAAGATATTAATCTGTAACCCTTGTTTGTACAGGCATTGATTTCAAAACCCATACTGCGGAGTTTTTTTATTCTTTTCCAGACTGAAGCCCTGCTGACTTCAAGACTCCCGGCAATTTCCTCACCGGAGATAAAACCTTCTGAGCTTTTAAGTATTCTTACAAGCGGAGCTAAAGATGGCATATCGACCTCCTGGAAAGATATTTTCTGCGCCGCCGAAAATGAAGAAACTGAACTAAATTGTCAACCAGAAGAAATGAACGGTTTACAATAGTAACTCGCTGCCCTAACATTCCAATAATCCTAACTATGTTGCCGTATTCAGTGGGTAGAAAGTTAGAAAGGTACAACTCAGTTAAGATACTGCAAACGTAAGCAATACAGTCACATAGAGTCCTTTAGGTAGGTGCTTGTCAGGTGTTGGTTTTTCCTGCATAATCCGATATTGTAATTATGGTGTTTCGGGTTCCTGCGCGGATGTTATTGGCTCAATATAGCATCACCATTTTGTTGGTGGAGCAGCTCATCCCTTTGCAGGCCGAAGCTCCCTGTATATGGTTGTTTATTCAAGATCCGGTACCTGATACCAAATGGCCTTTAATTTAAAATAATGACAGTGATTATGACAGAAATAGAGAAGTAAAAAAAACCAGAACGATAGCGTTTTCTGGCGGGATGGGGGCTCAAACAAGCCGGAATCAAAGACTGTGAAAACAGCTGAGAAGTTAACAGTAATTACGGGAAGTCGATCATTATCATAAATAAGAGTGGTTGATTATGTATCGTTTCCGGAATTGGTTGTTTCGTACACTCATGACAAAGAGCTGAGGTAATTATGGCAGAAAATCTAGAAAAAGCCATCAGGGAAATTTGTGAGCTTAACGGTAATGATCATACGCGGATGATGGATATTGTTCGCGAAGTTCAGCAGCGTTTTGGTCGCGTTTCCAGTGAGGCGATGGATTTTATCGCAGATGCGGTAAATTCCCACCGTGTGGAAGTTGAGAGCGTAGTTTCGTTCTACTCCTTCCTTTCAGAAAAACAAAAGGGCAAATTTGTAATCCGTCTGTGTAACGATGTCATCGACAAAATGCACGGTGTGGATAATGTTGCTCAGGCATTCAGAGAAGAACTTGGCATTGATTTCGGAGAATCTACTCCCGATGGAAAGTTTACTCTCGAATGGACTGCATGCATTGGAATGTGCGACCAGGCACCAGCTGCACTGGTAAATGATAAGATGATTACAAGACTCTCCACTGACTCAGCAAGAGAGATAATCAAATCTCTCAAGGCTAATGGAGACGAAAACCGCCTGACACACCTACTTGGTGACGGCAACAATGCTAATCTTCTTGTAAACTCCATGGTAAACAATAACATACGCGAAGAAGGACCGGTAATTTTCGCTAAGCTTGACGCTGGAAAGGCTCTTCATAAAGCCCTTGCAATGTCTGCTGTTGAGGTTATCAAGGATGTAAAGACAGCACGTCTTCGCGGTCGCGGCGGAGCCGGATTCCCAACAGGTATGAAATGGGAATTCACCCGCGCTGCTGAAGGTGACGAGAAAGTTGTTATCTGTAACGCTGATGAGGGCGAGCCAGGAACATTCAAGGATCGCGTTGTTCTCACAGAAAGACCTGACCTGATGTTTGAGGGTATGACAATTGCTGGATACGCAATTGGCGCTCAGACTGGTGTTGTCTATCTCAGAGCAGAATATGCTTATCTCAGAGCTTTCCTTGAGAGTGTTCTCGCAGATCGCAGAAACAACAATCTGCTTGGAAATAACATTC
Source organism: Candidatus Fermentibacteraceae bacterium (assembly GCA_016744855.1). Taxonomy (GTDB): domain Bacteria; phylum Fermentibacterota; class Fermentibacteria; order Fermentibacterales; family JCC-6; genus Sabulitectum. Next base: position 120,857 of record JADGDO010000005.1, read on the forward strand.
TCGGCAAAGAGGGTTTCAACTTCGATATCAGAATTCAGATGGGTGCAGGCGCATACATCTGTGGAGAAGAAACTGCTCTTATCAGCTCCTGTGAAGGGCTTAGAGGTGATCCTAAGAATCGTCCTCCATTTCCGGCACAGAAGGGCTATTTAGCCAATCCTACTTCAGTGAACAATGTAGAAACATTCTGCTGCGTTGCACAGATTCTTGATAAGGGTGCAGGCTGGTTTGCCGAAATGGGATCAACAGGATCCACCGGCACAAAGCTTCTCAGCATCTCCGGAGATTGTACAAGACCCGGAGTTTATGAGCTTCCATTCGGTATCCTGGTAGGCGACATGCTCGAAAAAGCCGGCGCTGAGAATCCATATGCAGTTCAGGTTGGCGGACCTTCAGGACAGCTGATCGGTAAGGCTGATTTCCAGAGGACAATTTGCTACGATGACGTTGCAACTGGCGGATCAGTAATGATCTTTAACGAGGATCGTAATCCACTTGAGATCGCACACGAGTTCATGGAATTCTTCTGCGAGGAGAGCTGTGGTTACTGTACTCCATGCCGTGCAGGTAATGAGCTGATCAAAGAGCGCCTTGAAGTAATCATGAAGGGTGAAGGTACTCCAGAGGATCTCGACTATCTTGAGCAGCTTGGCAAGACTGTAGCTGTTTCCAGTCGTTGTGGTCTGGGACAGACTTCTCCCAACCCTGTTCTTTCTTCATTGAAGAATTTCCGCGGCGAGTATGAAAAACTTGTTAAGGAAAACAAGGATGGTATGCAGCGCACCTTTGACATTCACAAGGCACTTGCCACAGGTGAAGAACTTCAGGGACGTAAGTCCGTGATTTACGCTGACTAAGAAAGGGTCCTAATATGAGCGATAAAATAAAGTTCACCATTGATGGAGTCGAGGTTGAAGCCACACCCGGTCAGACCATCATGCAGGCTGCTGATGAAGCCGGAGTTTATATTCCGCGTCTTTGTGCACACAAAGATTTGCTTCCTTTCGGTAGCTGCCGTGTTTGTACCGTAATGGTAAACGACCGACCTCAGGCAGCTTGTACACAGCCAGTGTCAGCCGGGATGTCTGTTGAAAGTGAAACCGAGGAGATTCGCCAGATCCGCGTAAATCTCATTGAAATGCTTTTTGTTGAGGGCAATCACTACTGTCCATTCTGCGAAAAGAGCGGTAACTGTGAGCTTCAGGCACTCGGTTACAGACTCGGTATGTTGGCTCCCAAGTATCCATACATGTTTAATAAGCATGATGTAGATGCAAGTCATCCTGATATTTACATTGATCACAACCGTTGCATCCTTTGTGCAAGGTGTGTTCGTTCCTCCAAGGAACTCGATGGTAAGAATGTTTTCCAGTTTGTCGGACGCGGAATTCACAAAAAAGTGGCTTTCAACTCAGACACTAATTTAGGTGCTACGGATGTTTCAGTAACAGACAAAGCTATTGAGAACTGCCCTGTTGGTGCCATTCTCAAGAAGGGTGTCGGTTATTCCGTACCTATTGGAAAACGTATGTATGACACCCAGCCGATCGGGTCTGATATTGAGGCTCGCAAAGCTACAGCTAAGTAAGGTTGAGGTTATAGATTATGGCAAAACCAAAAATAGCTACCGCATCACTCGCAGGATGCTTCGGTTGTCATATGTCTCTACTGGACATAGATGATCGTATTCTGACTCTTGTTGATCTGGTAGACTTTGACAAGTCACCTGTTGACGATATCAAGAAGTTCACTGGTCGTTGTGCTGTTGGTCTGATCGAGGGCGGATGCTGCAACGAGGAGAATGTTCACAATCTTCAGTATTTCCGGGAGAACTGTGACATTCTTATTTCAGTTGGCGAATGTGCGATTATGGGTGGAATTCCAGCCATGCGTAACACAATTCCACTGAAAGAATGTCTTGATGAAGCTTACCTGAACGGACCAACCGTTTACAATCCAAGTGGAAATATTCCCGGGGACAAAGAACTTCCATTGATTTTGGATAAGGTCTATCCTTGCCACGAAGTGGTCAAGATGGACTATCATCTGCCAGGTTGTCCCCCGAGCGCAGATCTTTTGTGGGAGGCACTGGTCGCATTGCTTGAGAACAAGCCAATGGACCTGCCTTATGAAGTCATCAAGTATGATTGATATTAAGGAGGATCACCTTGGGTGTAACTAACAAGGTTGTTATAGAGCCGGTGACCAGGGTCGAAGGACATGGAAAGGTCACTATACTGCTCGATGAGAATGGACAGGTTACCAGAGCTCGTTTGCACATTGTTGAGTTTCGCGGATTTGAACGCTTTATTCAGGGCCGCCCTTACTGGGAAGTCCCGGTAACAGTTCAGCGTCTTTGCGGTATCTGCCCGGTGTCACATCACCTTGCAGCAGCAAAAGCTATGGATGTTATCGTCGGTGCAGACAAGTTGACTCCAACTGCAGAAAAAATGCGTCGCCTGATGCATTACGGTCAGATGTACCAGTCACACGCACTTCACTTTTTCCACCTGGTTTCTCCTGATGTTCTCTTCGGCTTCGATGCCGATCCGGCAATCAGAAACGTTATCGGTGTGATTAAGAAATTCCCTGAACTTGCAGTACAGGGTGTTATGATGCGTAAATTTGGTCAGGAAATTATCAAGGTTACTGCTGGTAAGAAGATTCACGGTACCGGTGCAATCCCCGGTGGAATCAACAAAAATCTCAGCATTGCCGAACGTGATTCCCTTCTCAAGGATATTGACCAGCAGATCGAGTGGTCTCGTGGTGCTCTTGCTATTGCAAAGAACTACACTATTGAGAACCTTGGCGAACTCGCTGACTTCGGATCATTCGATTCCAACCACCTTTCTCTTATCAGAGAAGATGGAGCCATGGATCTCTATGATGGCGGTATCAGAATGATTGATTCACAGGGTAATAAGGTCATTGATCACTTCAATTACCAAAACTACTCTGATATTATTGCTGAAGAGGTAAGAGACTGGTCATACATGAAATTCCCCTTTGTTAAAGACCTTGGAGTTGACAAGGGTTGGTACCGCGTAGGACCTCTTGCTCGCGTTAATACAGCTGACTTTATTGATACCCCTGAAGCAGAACTTGCTCGTCAGGAATTCATGGCCGTTACTGGTGGAAAACCCAATAACATCACCATGGCTTACCACTGGGCAAGAATGATTGAAGTACTTCACTCAGCGGAGAAAATCAAAGCTCTCCTTCTTGATGAAGATCTTCAGGGTGAGGACCTTGTTGTTAAGGGTGAGCGTCGTTCTGAAGGTGTTGGCCTCATTGAGGCACCTCGCGGAACACTTTTCCACCACTATAAGGTGAATGAAGACGATCAGGTAACAATGTGTAACCTTATTGTTTCCACCACCAGCAACAATGTACCTATGAATCTTGCAGTTGAAGGCGTTGCTAAGAAATATCTCTCCGGTAACGAGATTACCGAGGGACTTCTTAACCGTGTTGAAGTTGCAATCAGAGCCTACGATCCGTGTCTTTCCTGTGCAACTCATGCACTCGGCAAGATGCCCCTTACGGTTAGTGTCGTAGACCATGATGGTCAGATTGTTGACAAGAAGTCAACCTGATGACTGGATGCAGTAAGAAAGTTCTTGTTTTTGGATATGGAAACCCCGGCCGTCTTGACGACGGCCTGGGGCCCATGTTCGCCGATGAAATGGAAAAACTCCAATTCGACTGCGTTACGGTTGATTCCAATTATCAGCTTGCTGTCGAAGATGCTGCTGCAATTGCCGAACACGATATTGTCGTGTTTGTTGATGCTGATGTATCCGGACCCGAGCCTTTCCATTTTGACCATGTGGTCCCCAAAGAGCACATGAGCTTTTCTTCACACAGTATCAGTACTGATGCGTTGATGGCTATGGCAGAGGATCTGCTTTCAAGCAAAGCTGAAGCTTATATACTTGGCATTAGAGGATATGAGTTTAATGAGTTTGAAGAGCGGATATCTCCGAAGGCGAAAAAGAATCTCGATGAAGCACTTTCTTTTATGAAGAAAGCGCTTGAAGATTGCGATTTTGCAAAGTATGTGAGCCGGTTTGGAACAGAAAACCGGTAAATATAAATGCACCTTTAGAACCGTGCAGATCGAAATGAGGATAAGTTATGAAAGATGGAAAACACGTTATTCTGTGCGTCGATGATGACTCTGATATGCTTGATGCTATACAGATTCTTGTTGAGAGTCTGGGTCACACCGTTGTTTGTGCTTCCAGTGCAGAAGAAGGACTCAAGAAGTTCAAGTCGGAAAGTCCTGACCTTATCATTGCAGATTTGATGATGGAAGAAGTCGATTCCGGAACCGGGCTCGCCAGAGATCTTAAGCTCGCTGGATGCAAAGTGCCGGTTTATCTTCTTAGTTCTGTTGGCGATGCTCTCAGAAACAATGCAGACTACGCAGAGCTTTCTCTTACAGGAGTCTTCCAGAAACCGATTCAACCGGAAGTTCTTGCAAGAACACTCAAGAAGGAGCTCGGAGCCTGACAGATACCTTTATTCGTCTGACAGTTGATCTCAGCGGTATTCTGCAGGGTGTCGGTTTCAGACCGACAATGGCCAGAATTATGGCCGCTGCAAAGCTGACAGGCTGGGTCAGAAATCAGTCAGGAACGGTTCGTCTTGTTATCGATGGCTCACTTGAAGCTGTAGATAGCTTTGTTAAAAGTTTACCTGAAGAACTCCCTCCTAAGGCTCGCCTGGAGGGAGTTCAAGTCGTTAGTAGAATTGTAATTCAAAAAACAGATGTTGCCCCTCTCTTCAGAATTCTCGAGAGTTCAGCCGGTGATTCTATGCGAATTTCAATTCCCGCCGACCTTGCCATGTGCAAAGATTGCCGTTCGGAAGTATTCAACCCCGATTCCAGATTTTACAAATATCCTTTTACAACATGTACCAACTGCGGTCCCCGGTATACAGTTGTTGAATCAATGCCTTATGACAGGGAAAGAACGGCTCTAAAAGAGTTTCCTCTCTGTGAGGAGTGTAACTCGGAGTATACCGATCCTTTAGACAGGCGTTTCCATGCTGAAAGTATTGCATGCCCTGTTTGTGGACCTGAACTTACGCTCAGCGATTCAAACGGGAATATCGTTCCTGTGAGCGACCCTCTAAAAGAGACCAGAAAAGCTATTTCGCTCGGCAATATTGTTGCCATCAGAGGTCTTGGAGGTTTTCTTCTAACGGCTGATGCCCAGAATCTAACAGCACTAAAAAAATTACGTGAGCGTAAAAACAGACCAGCAAAACCTTTCGCAGTTATGGCCAGAAATCTTGCTGTTCTAGAGAAAAATTGTTTTGTATCAGACACTGAAAGAGAGCTCCTTTGCTCTTCTGAAGCACCAATTGTTGTATTAAAAACTAAGCCGGAGAGCACATTACCATTTGATTTACTTGCCCCCGGACTGAGTAATCTCGGTGTAATGCTCCCCACAACTCCTCTTCATGCATTACTTGCTGAGAAAATTAGTGATGACCCGACCCATTCTTTTGATTTTTTAGTAATGACCAGCGGAAATCGCAGCGGCGAACCAATCTGTATTACAAACACAGAGGCATACAGTAGACTGGCAGGAATTGCTGACAGTTTTCTCTGCCACAACAGAGGGATTAATCTTAGGAATGATGATTCTCTCGCTGTTGTAAATGACGGTGATGTCCAACTGTGGAGGAGAGCCCGTGGATACGCCCCTGAGAGCATAAAACTTAATAAACCTCTCAGAAGAACCGTGCTTGCAATGGGTGCAGAATTGAAAAACACAATTTGTCTTGGCTTTGGTAACGAAGCTGTTCTTTCACCCCATATTGGTAATCTTGAAACTCCTGAAGCTCTTGATGGTCTGGAACAGGTTGTGACTAGATTTCCGGGATATTTCAACAAGAAACCGGAAGCAATCGCTGTAGATCCACACCCGGACATGCATTCTTCGAGAATGGGCAGGAAGCTCGCTTCCAAACTGGATGTTCCGGTGATTGAAGTACAGCACCACTACGCTCATGGAATGTCTGTTATGGCTGAACACAACATTGAGGAAGCTATTGCTCTCGTCTTTGACGGAACCGGTCTTGGACCGGACGGAACCATCTGGGGCGGGGAGATGTTGCACATTCACAAAGACGGATGGAGACGCCTGGGAACTCTTGCACCCTCTGAACTTCTTGGTGGTGACGCAGCTGTGAAGAGACCAGCTCTTCAGTTGATAACCCGCTTCTGGCAACAGGGGCTTGAAGTTGATGAACGGTGGAGAAAACGACTTGGAGTAAGTGAGTACGAGCTCTCAATCTGGAGAATGCAGTACGAGAAAAAGCTTAATACGTTTACCACGCACGCTGCAGGGCGTGTGTTTGACTCATTTTCTGTTGGATTGGGTATTAGCCCTGAAAGGGTCAGTTATGAGGGCCAGGCTGCAATTTGGCTTGAAGACTTCGCTCTAAGGTGCCCTGAAGGACTTTTGCCGGAATTGGGTTATGCAACCTGCGACAAAGACGGTTTGTTTGTAGTAGATTTGTCACCTCTGTTTCTTTCTCTTTACAGACAAATCCCCGGGAGAGAGGAAGCATGTTTTTGGGCAGTAGCATTTCATAACACTATGGTGAAAGCAGCGATTGATTTCGTCGAGTTCGCACTCTCGGGAACCCCTGATTTACCTGTGGTTCTTTCAGGTGGAGTGATGATGAACAGATTTTTTGTTTCGCGGCTTGTTAGTGAATTGAAAAAAAGGAAGATTGAAGTTTATACACACAGCCTCGTCCCACCCAATGATGGTGGTATTTCTCTGGGGCAGGTTTACGCAGTTTTTGCAGCCGGAAGGGTCAAATAGTATGTGTCTTGCAGTACCGATGAAAATAGTAGAAGTCAAGGAAAATGGTGCAGGTGTTTGTGAGCTGGAAAATGTTCGTTATGATGTCGACCTTTCTTTGATTGAGGAAACCGGGATAAATGATTTTGTGATAGTTCATGCGGGTTTTGCAATCGAGAAGCTTGATCTTGAAGAGGCCAATGAACGGCTTCAGCTTTTCAAAGATCTGGCAGAGACTTATGCCGGTGCGGAAGTGGAATAGATCTGATGAAATACATTGACGGCTTTCGGAATCACATGGCAGCAAAAGCAATAACCGAAGATATCCATGATCTTGCGGCGAAATTATCCGGCGACAACAGAGAAGCCAGAATCATGGAAGTTTGCGGAAGCCACACCATGTCAATCGCACGGTATGGCATAAGGCAGATACTTCCGGATAATGTTCGACTGATAAGCGGACCCGGCTGCCCTGTATGCGTTACCGATGCAGCCTATATTGATGCTGCAATCGAGCTTGCTGAGAAAGGCATACACATTGCTACTTTCGGCGATATGCTGAAAGTACCGGGCAGCAGAAGAACTCTGGCAGATGCGCGCGGTGCCGGTGGGAATGTTCATATTTGTTATTCACCGCTGGACGCTGTTAAGCTTGCTAAAGACAACCCTGAAGAAGAAATTGTATTTCTTGGTATCGGATTTGAAACAACAGTTCCACCGGTTATTTCTATCATAAAAAAGGCACTGGCTGAAAACCTCAAAAATATCTCAGTGCTTACAGCCTTCAAACTTGTTCCACCGGCACTTGAAGCTCTTGCAGAAGACAAGGACGTGGCAGTTAACGGTTTCCTTCTTCCGGCACATGTCTCTGCTATCATTGGTGCTGAGGCTTATCGAGGTTTTGTTGAAAAACACAAAATTTCATCTGTTATTGCCGGCTTTGAACCCCTTGATATTCTTCTTGGAATCAAGGGTTTGCTTGATCAACTGGTAGGCAACCGAGTTGAACTTGTAAATCAGTATGCCAGGGTGGTTAAAAGTGGAGGCAATCGTATTGCTCTTTCCCTTATCAGAGAAATCCTTGAACCTGCAGACGCATCCTGGAGGGGTATAGGAACAATCCCCGGGAGTGGCCTCAAGCTTCGCGAAGAGTTCTCGAAATATGATGCGGCAAAAAAATTCAAAGTCAGCACAGAGGGTGGAACCCCGGACAAAAGGTGCCGCTGCGGCGAAGTTCTCAGGGGAATGATTTTCCCTGATGAATGCCCTCTCTTTAATACCGAGTGCACCCCTCTTTTTCCTGTTGGCCCCTGCATGGTAAGCTCAGAGGGAAGTTGTGCTGCGTACTACAAATATTCGAGGTGAGTAAATTGAGTGATGTTGAAAGAATTTTGCTTGGTCATGGGGGTGGGGGAAAGCTTTCTCGCAACCTTATAGACAAAGAAATAGTAACACGTTTTGCAACAGAAGGTCCTCTTGCAGGTCTTCCCGACGGTGCTTCGCTTCAGGTAGGCAGTGAACAACTTGTTTTTTCCACAGATAGTTTTGTTGTCAGCCCTCTTGAGTTTCCCGGTGGAGACATCGGAAAGCTGGCAGTACACGGAACGGTTAATGATGTATCCGTCTCAGGTGCTGTTCCGAAATGGCTTTCTCTTGCCCTTATTATAGAGGAAGGTCTGGAGATTTCTCTGCTGCAGCGAATTCTAGATTCGATAAAAGAAGCTGCTGATGAGATAGGAGTACAGGTTGTAACTGGTGACACCAAAGTTGTTGCCCGTGGCCAGTGTGATAAACTCTTTGTTAATACAGCAGGAATCGGGCGTAAAATCGAGAACATCAATACGGGAATCCACCGGATCCAGCAGGGCGATGTCATTATTACAAGTGGAACTCTGGGAGATCACGGAATGGCAATAATGGCTGCCCGTGAGCAACTCACCTTGAACAACGATCTTAAGAGCGACACAGGTTCTGTTCATAGACTTGTCCAGGCGGCAGCAAAGTGGCCTGAAAGCATAAAATTCATGCGAGACCCGACTCGTGGGGGAATTGCAGCAGTTCTCGGTGAAATAGTTGAAGACCAGCCTTTCGGAATAGAGCTTAAGGAAGAAAAAATACCCTACAATCCAGATGCAAGAGCGGTAGCTGAAGTATTAGGTATAGATTTGATGCATGTGGCCTGTGAGGGTCGTATGCTTCTTATCGCTGCACCTGAAGAAGCAGCAAACATACTTGAAGCATGGAAAGCTCTTCCGGAGGGTAAAGGAGCCGCAATCATCGGTGAGGTTACCGGTGACAGCGGCAGGGTTATCCTGGAAACACAGATAGGTGGCAGAAGGATGGTCGATATTCCACAGGGTGAACTTCTCCCGAGGATCTGCTGATGCATGAGTTCAGCCTTGCAATAGATCTTGTCGAACAGCTTAAAGAAGTTGTGACAAGAGAAAAAGCCACAAAGGTTGTTGAAATAAATGTTGTTATCGGTGCACTAAGCGGTGTGGAGAGAGTTCCTTTCGAATTTGCTTTTCCTCAGGCTGCACAGGATACTCCTCTCGAAGGAGCAGTGCTGATTATTGAGGAAGTTCCACTCATCTTAAAATGCAGCGATTGTAACCGGGAAACAGAAACCGATGATTTGATCATGGTATGCCCAGAATGCAATTCTGTTTCAGTAGAAATAGTACAGGGAAAAGAATTTCTTATAAAGTCTATGGAGGTACAGTAATGTGCGAGGATTGCGGGTGCGAACAGGGTAATGCCAGGGCATATTTTGAACACAAGCACGATCACGATCATGACCATACACACCCTCACAGTGATCACACCCATGATCACTCAGGGAGTGGTGAAATCCATGTTCATGTATATACCGATGGAAGTGTCAGCCAGAACAGCGACGGAATTCACATTCATGTTCACCTGACCTCCGAAAAGCCTCACGACCATCACCATCATGATGACGATCATCATGAACATCCACATCCTCATCCACACCCACACCCGCATCCACATGAGCACGAGCATGAACACGAACACGAAAACGAAAACGAACACGCAGAAAAACACAATCGCGAGATAGTTCTCGAGTCCCGTGTGCTTGCTAAGAATGATGAGTTCGCAGCAAAGAACAGAGAACTTCTCAAAGAGCGCGGATGTGTTGCAATCAACTTTATTTCATCTCCCGGCTCCGGCAAAACCTACCTTCTTGAAAAAACACTCGAAGGTCTCAATGGAAGAGTTAAGTGTGCAGTAATTGCAGGAGATCAGCAGACGGACAATGATGCTGTAAGGCTTCAGAGCAAGGGTGCACCTGTTGTTCAGATAGAAACCGGCAGCTCCTGCCACCTCAATGCAGAGCAGGTTGGTGAAACCATCGATCAGGTTCTGGAAGACGATACAAAACTTCTGTTCATAGAGAATGTCGGTAATCTCGTCTGTCCCGCTGCTTTTGATCTCGGAGAAAACATCAAGATTGCTCTCTTGTCTGTAACTGAGGGTGAAGACAAACCGCTCAAGTATCCAGTTATCTTCCATGATGCAACGGCCAGCGTAATCACCAAGAACGACCTTTTAGAGCATCTCAGCGTAGACATGGACAAGTACAGAGACAGCTTGAACAAAATTCACCCGAACGGCAAAATCTTCGAGCTCTCTGCGCTTACCGGTCAGGGAATGGATGAGTGGCTTGACTACCTGGAGAGCCTGGCTCTTTAGATAGCATTTCAATATGAACCGGTAAGAGGAATCTTATCCGGAACCTTGCAAAACAGAAAGAACTGTTTCCAATTTACACGGTACTTTTCAAGAGGTGGTCGCGAAATGCGACCACCTCTTGCATATACACTTGGAAAGCAATACAATTTAGTCGAAAAATGGAAGTACTAACTCCAGAAAAGGTCTAAATATGGAAGTAGGATCACATTTACATAATGCCTGTTGCAGTTCTTGTTCCGGCAGTTCCCCGGATAAAACTCGTCAGACACTTGATCAATTCAAGCGAGATCTGATTCTGCTGCTGGGTGACAATCTCTTCGATATAATTATTCACGGTTCTTATGCGCTTGATGATTTCCAACCGGGCAAAGGCGACCTGGATTACATGGTTGTCACCAATGAGAACCTAGATGATGCAATAAATACCAGGCTATTTGAATTGCATGATAAGTACCGCATAGAAAAGCATCTACTTCTTCATCAACTTGAGGGTGCCTTCTACCCGAAGCATTTACTCCGCGAATTGTCACTACCTTTCACTGGTTGCTACATTGGAACCACTAGAAAGGGTTGGCGCACTATACACACTTTTAGAAACAGTTTCATAGACCTGAAACTAATCAAAGAGCACGGAATCCATCTACTCGGAAGGGATGTTGAGTTTTACTCCCCCTCTGAAGCTGAAATTATCAGGGAATTTGCCGAGAGTATTAACTCATTCATTTTATGTAGCAAAACAGACCAAAACAGAGAAACAGAAATGTGGATTTCATGTATTCACCTTTGTGCAAGAATAGTATTCTACTTGTCAGAGGGGAGAATGGCATCTAAGACTGAAGCTTGTAGATGGTGTATTAGTAGTACTGAACTGAAGCGATTTTCAGCAGTTTTCAAGTTCGCTGAGAATTTAAGATATCCATATGAGAATGTTTTAATTGCATATGATCTACAAGTCAGTTGCATTCTGTTGCTTCAGTACATTCAGGATGTTCTAACGCTTTTGTCAGATATCTGAGAGTAAGAATTCTTCGATCGAATTCATCAATCATTGAAGGACTTGGAATAATTCCTGATATCTGCTTCGAAGCAATTGAAGCTTATTTGCCTCAGGTGTATACCCAGTTCTGGAAGCAGCAATTTACATTTTGAAGCATATTCACCTGAACAGTAATCTCAGTGACATGATTATCTTGTGGGTTTATTTTTAAGGCAAGATATTTTCAGTTTTTACAGTAACATGAAAATCAAACTATTGTCTGCACAATCCGGCTACGCTATATAGCGGCAGGAATTCCAGTTTCTGCAGTGGAAGATCTTTGTAGTTACCATCATACAAGACCAGGCCAGAAGGGCAGTTGTCGTATTTTTGTAACAGCATGTGCATGCTTTTCAAGCTTCCTCCTGCTCCAGACTTAACTTCAACAGGATAAATACTGCTATTGCATACCAGCAAGTAATCAATTTCGGCGCTGCTACCTCTGGCTTCTCTTGCCCAATAGAATAGGTCTGGACCGTGGTGTGCCAGTAGTTCCTGGGCTACAAATTGCTCAGCAAGTTTGCCTCTGAATATCGACAGTAAATCATGTTGCTGTAGCTCAATATCAACAGGAGCCCGGAAGAGCCTTTGCATTAATCCGATATCCAGTATCGAAGCCTTGAATTTCTTCTGATTGGCAGTTGCTCCGAGGGGGAGTCCAGACGGTGTACAGGAAGGTATTTTTGTTAGAAGTCTTGCTTTAACAAGAAGATCAAATGCTTTGCGGTTTGTTTGACCGGTATGACTGTGATCCAGTTTAGTGTAAATCAGTTGATCCCCTACCCTTTTTGCACAGTTCATGAAAACTGCTTGAAGGCATGTTGATTCAACTTGCGGCTTGTACTTGGAAAAATCATCTCTGTACGACTCCAGAATTTCAGATTGAACGCTAAAAGCTTCAATCATTGATTTTGAATCTCGCCAGGTTTTAACACATTCAGGCATTCCTCCAATAAAAAAATAGTTGCGCAGTTCACCAAGAAGTAGATTCTGAGTTGTATTATCTATTTCACTTGGATGCCTCAGAGACGTGGCAGCCAGCATTTCATTTCTAATTGCGGTTAGATACTCAAAGAATGACATCGGATTAACATGCATATACTGAACTCTGCCAACTGGGATTGAGATATCTCCAAAGGCGAATTCCAGCAGAGACCCAGCAGCAACAACATGGAGTTCAGGCATTTCTTCATAGAAGTATCTCAGCGCCATGATCGCTCTTGGGCAGGCCTGTATTTCATCAAAGAAGAGAAGAGTTTTCCCGGGAGTAATTTTTTCTGTAGATAGTTCTAAATAGCTCACGATTTTTTTCGGGTCTAAATCATTTTTATAGTATGTATGAAAATTTCTCTGCTTTTCAAAATCGATTTTAACAAAATTGTCGAATTTATTTGCAAGAACATTTTCAACAAGCCAGGTTTTACCGACCTGTCGTGCTCCACGCAGTATCAATGGTTTGCGCCGTTTTGATTCTTTCCATGCCAATAGTTGCTTCACAATTGTTCTTTGCATAATTATCACCTCTGTTGGAAATATAAATACTAGCAATGTAGAATGTCAAGGTACATTCTACATTGTAGATGTAGAATAACAGGGTACATTCTAGAAGCTAGGATAAAAAAACTAATATTGAAGGAGCAGAACTGGCATAACATATAGAGTTACTCGGTGGAACAATGACCTCTGTTTTGCATTGAGCGAATGTGATATTTTATTGCTAATAATTTTCGCCGTAATGGAACAATAGAGGTGTTTGCTGATAGATTAGGCAAGGAGGTTGGGCATGGCTGAAGCGGCAAGAAGCAGCAGGTTGATTTTTCTCAAGTTAATTGCCAAGCTGTTTACATCTGTACTTGCCTTCTTTGGAGTGCTCTCAGGCAGTGGTTGTACAAACGGTTTTATGCCTGCTTATGGGCCTCCCACCGGGGTTTACTTTCAAGGGCAGGTACGAGCATCTGAAGACAGTAGCTCTGTTACAGGAATTCAGGTGCAGCTGTCAAATCCAGACCTGTCTTCAGTTTACGGAACTGCACACTCTGGCGAGTACGGGAACTATTACTTGCCTCTGGAGCAGAATTCACCTTCATGGCCTGACACTGTTCTGGTAAGCGCAACAGATATTGATGGAGAGGCAAATGGTTCTTTTCTCCCAAAGGATACACTGATAATCCCTGACAGTGATGATGAGTACCAGGAGTTTTATGTCGATTTTCTTCTGGAAAATGAATAAGGAAGTAACTAATGGCTGAAGCTGTGAGAAAAAGCAAATTGGCATTTCTCAAGCTTGTAGCAAAGCTCTTTGCCTCTGTACTGAGTTTGATTGGAGTTCTCTCCGGTTGTGATACTTTCTCTGCAGATTACGGTGTTGAAAGCGTCGGTGTAAGTGTTTTTGGACATACTGTATCTTCGGTTGACAGCAGTTACATCGAAGGTATCCAGGTCAGCTTGTCTAATACTGACTCTACCATGCATTACGATACAGCTGTGACAGGTGAAGCAGGTTACTACAATTTGTACATAGACGCCATGTACATTTCTTTACCGGATACACTTCGCATTGTTACTGCAGATATCGACGGTGCAGAGAACGGATTGTTTGCCGCAGCTGACACCCTTCTTGAAATTGATCCTGATCAGTTGGAGCAGGAATTGCAAATTGATGTTATTCTTCCTGGTATAGATTAGTTCATGGATTTCAACCCAGGTCTTAAGAAACGCGCTCAACTTGAACTGTTCCGTCATCACAAAAACATTCAAACAAGTATTCATGACTTGAGGTATTTGTTCTGGGAGTGCACTCTCAGATGCAATTTGAACTGTGGCCATTGTGGCAGTGATTGTCTCTCTTCTTCAGCTGTAGCCGACATGCCCGCAGAAGACTTCCTTCGTGTTCTAGATGGTATTCGAAAGAAGTTGGATCCTGGAAAAATCACAATCGCAATCACCGGAGGGGAGCCCACCCTCAGGCGTGATCTGGAACAGGTCGGACATCAGATCGCCAGTTGGGGGTTTCCTTGGGGAATAGTTAGCAATGGCTGGAATCTCCCGTCTGATAGATTGAAATCTTTATTGAATGCTGGAATGGTAACAATGACTGTGAGTCTGGACGGCATGGCTGGTTCTCACGACTGGCTCCGGAATAAACAAGGTTCATTCAAACGGTCAGCTAAAGTAATATCCAATCTGGCAGCAAGTTCGATACCTGTATACGATGTTATGACTTGTCTTACCCTGCGTAATCTACAAGAACTTCCGCAGATGAAAGATATGCTTGTAAAAATGGGGGTAAATAACTGGAGAATAGTAAGCATTTTTCCCAGAGGCAGAGGTGCTTCTGATCCTGATCTTTCCCTGAACGGCAGCCAGTTGCGCGAGGCACTGGAATTCATCAAATCGGTTAGAGAGTCCGGAGAGATCAGAGTAAACTATGGCTGTGACGGGTTTCTGGGGAAGTATGAGAAGGAAGTTCGGGATGACTTCATGTTCTGTAAAGCGGGAATCAACATCGGTTCGGTACTCATTGACGGCTCTATATCCGCCTGCCCAAGTCTTCGTAATGATTTTGTTCAAGGAAACATCTACAAGGATGATTTTATGGAGTGTTGGGAGAATCGTTTTCAAGTAATGAGAAACCGCAGCTGGGCTAAAACGGGGGAGTGTGCCAACTGCGGTTCATGGCGCTGGTGCGGGGGAAACGGGCTTCATCTGCGGAATGAAAAAACCAGGGAGCTCATGATGTGCCAGCTTCTGGAAATGAAGTCTTCTTTAGATTAAAACGGTCGACCGCCACCGCCGCCACCGCCTCCAGGTCCGCCGCCGCCAGGTCCGCCACTACCACCGGGACCGCCTTCTCCTCTTTCGGGTCTTTCCATTTTTCTTACAGTCACTCTGGCAGCAGTTACGGTTCCGGAATGGTCTATTGAGAAGTCATAGAAAGAAGGTGGCTGCCCCGATGAAGACATTTGAGGTAGATCTCCAGAGAAGCCCATCAATTCTTCATCCATGTCAAACTCACCGTTTGAATTTTCATCATGAAATGCCATTACCACATATTGATCAGCAGGAACATCCAATTCAAAATGTGAGCTCAAATCGGTAATCACCTCAGTTACGCAGAATCCAGCTGATTCAGGGTTTGCCGGGAAACCGAATTCATCCTGTGTAAATAAACACACCGTAGCCAGTCCATCGCTGGACTCAAAACCAATAACATCGACCAACAGGGTTCCCATTACCATTTCAGTTTCTGCCTCAGCAATGGGTACAAATTGGCTGCAGAGGGTTGCTATTAACATCCAGATCATATCTATCCTTTCTTCTGGTTTCCCAAATTATGACTCTTAAGTTCTTCTCAGCTGTTGCCGAATTGTAACAGATTGTTATCCATGCGAGATGAATCAATCTTCTTGACTGGAGATGTTTTTTGAGTAATGTTTTTCCTGTATAAAAAATACCTTATAAGAGGTAAATACCTTGGAGGTTATGATGAGATTGTTTACTTCTGCTGTGTTACTTCTTCTTTGTGCAGGCGTTAATTCTGACGTATTGGCAAACGGAGGTCCTGTTGATTTCTCCAACACCCTGGGTTCAGGTAATATTATTTACAGTCAATACAGAGGTCTTGAGCTCATCTCAGAGAACCTTCTTGTCACTCCGGGAATAGAATATGTTGATGTTGTTGCAAGTTATACTCTTGTGGACACAGGTGATGGTTCACAGACTGAATACGCCTTTCCGGTGGATCTGATCCTTTCAGAATTTAACGAGTCGGATGACGGTATAACTATTGATGACGAGGTTCCTGTATTCAATATCACACTTAATGGAACACAACTGGATTACCAGATAAGGCAGGGATTCAACACTGATGTGTTTCTGAACAGTTATGGAGATGAGTTGGATATTCACCGACTCTATTTTGTAACTTCTTTTGAGATTTCTCCACATGACACTGTAGAGCTTGTAGTGAGCTACAGCTTCAGAGCGTGGTATACCGACTGGTGGTTTTCCAAAGGTTTCTTTACCCAATTTCAGGATAGAAGCTTTCAGTATGTGCTTGATCCCGCCGGGAGATGGGGAGATGGTACCGTTGGTCAGATGAATATTGAATTTGATTTCAGCGAAATCATTGCCAACGGTGGACATCCAATAATTCTTCCTCCTGGGGGGGACTGGGCTGATAGCAGATATGTCATATCAGAGAGTGACTTTGATATGGCTTCCGCTCTTCCTCTGGAAGTAAGTTACACTGTTTCAGATTGGGGAAAAAGCAATGAGCTGCTTGAACTTTCTGAAGGTCCGCAACAGTGCACAGTTACTGCTTCTTCTTACCTCCCTTCAAATGGAAACAGCACTTTCTCACCTGATAATTTGATCGACAGAGATTTGTCTACTGCCTGGTCGGAGAATGCCCCTGGTTACAGTGGAGAATGGATTGAACTCCATCTGGATCAACCAATGTCTGTTGCATTTGTGGGAATTGTTTCCGGTTACACAAAAAGCTACTCCACTTACATTGAAAATGCAAGACCCAGAACAGTTACATTAGAAATTTATGAGGAGGATGGTGTTTATACTGAAACGATTGTTCTGGAAGATCTTTCCTGGAAAGAAATTGAAACTGGAACTATTTATACTCAGGTTCTACCTCTTTTCTCCAGCGGCATGGGAATTGAAACAGACAGGGTTCGCCTGCGCTTCGATGATGCATATCCTGGAGATACTTATGAAGACCTGTGTATTTCGGAGCTTTTTGTTGCAGGATGGCGATGGGAGTAACAGTGTTCTCTGCTCTTATTCTCTATCTGCTTTCGTCCCATTGCATCGGTTCTCAGGAGTGGGCTCCTGAATTCTCATTCGTTGCCCCCTGCTCTATCATGGTGGCAAGCCCAAATGGGGAAGATGTCAGCTGGCAGATTCTGATTCCGGTAAGATCTCACTATGACAACATGCTTCCCGGTGTTGGACCGGCTGGTCTAGGGGTTGATACGCTGCTCTACTCGGTTTTTCCTATTTTTGACAGCCAGAAAGAGATATTGCTTGTTACGGGGGAGGACGGAGTACCTGAGCTGGGGACGTTCTATGTAGCAATTGGGATGGAACACACTGATACGCTTCATAGTGTGGACCCTCCTCATACTTCTCTTCCAGGTGTGATGCAGATATCTCTGCGCCCGGACAATACCTACATCGGATTCCTTTATGAGCTGATCAATACACCGTTTCTAATGGCTCCCAGGCGAACTTCTGACGGTAGTCATCAATCAGATAGCCGATTGGGCACAGATTGCGCGGGGTTGGCTGTTTACGGAAGGCGACGACAGGGATACAGCTGCCTGTATCTAGGGCCGCGGGGTATTCCAGAGTATCTCATCTCTTTGGGGGGTGGAAGTTATCTACCTGATTCTGAAGCTGAACCAGCCATCTTTAGGAATGAACATGGCTGTGAAGTCGCAGTGGGAAGCAATGGTCTTTCCCCCGGAGATATTCTTCACTTTGGAGCTCAGGTATCAGTTTTTCTGGAAGACAGAGGTATTCCCGGAGTTCTTGACTCCCAGGATATGTTGATTCAGAGCTGGTTCTCCGGACCCCATGTATGCACAATAGAAGACAATGGTTTCTACGGTTTGCCTGTTAAGCTTTACAGGTGGCGATAACACTAGGAGCGTGACCGAGAATAAAACATTGGCATAAAAACCACACAGTCGGCCATAATCCGTACTGTCGCCGGGACGCGTGCTGGTATAGGCTTCTTTGCTTTCCTCGTAGATTATTGTCAAATAGTTCTACTATTATCCGCAAATCTCCAAGAATTATATCTGGACCGTGCGGCTTTTCTGCTCAACGCTCATTGCCGGTCACGCTCCTATATCATTTCAATTTAGTGAACGGCCAATAGCGTCAATGAAATTGTTCTTTTCAGAAAGCATTTCTTTTGAGATTCCATTGATGTAAAGCGCGAGTTATGATTTCCCACGGTACAAAACTATATTTTTGTCAGTTGCGAGTATTTCATTATCTGACTCGAGGGAGGAGTCTTATGTTGTTACGCAATGCTAAAGACTGGTTAATCTTGATTTTTGCACTTGCCTTTTTTTCAGGTTTGGCTTTCGCAGAGGAAACTGCTGTTTTTAGGCATGATCTACAGATTCCACCCACAGATGAAATAGGAGCCTCAATTTACCTTGAGAATCCAGCAGTGCCTCTTTCCCCACCGGATGATCCGCAAGTCGGAGACTCATGGGTTTGGTGGCTATTTATCTGGCAGCCAATGCCTCCTCATTTCGAGGAGACTGTGTGTACTGTTCGGGGAATGAGTGACAGATGTTATGTGGTAGTTAAAGATGAAGACTGGCTAGTTACAATAGATCAAACAGATGTTGATTCCATAATAGAGCATTGGGAGAACTCCAGCCCGGGACCGTTTCCGGATCAGGGCATATATGAAATAGACAGCCTTTCTTTCGGTGACCCTCCGGATGAGCTCGATAATGATCAGCGAATCTACCTGATGTGGTATGAATTCGGTGTGAGTTCCGATGGCTTCTTTTTTGCATTTGACGAAGAGCCTGACGGTACATATCCGGAGTATCCCAGTAACGAGTGTGAAGTTCTCTACCTTAATCCAACAAGCTCCGGGGGAGCTTCCGGTGACTATATGCACGCGGTGGTTGCTCACGAATTCCAGCACATGATCCACTGGAAGTATGATGAGAACGAGCTTTCCTGGGTGAATGAAGGATTGGCTGAACTTGCTATGTGGTTCTATGGAAATCCGGATAATATTTCTTCTTTCAACAGTCATCCGGATAACAGTCTTATCGCATGGGATGGTAACTGGTCCGACTATATCAAAACCTATCTATGGACTCTGTATTTCTTCGAACAGTATGGGGGACACCCAGCTGTTTATGCCCTTGTACATGAACCTCTTAACTCCATGGCTGGATATGATGCAGTATTGGATGAATTCGGATATACAGAGAATACAGAAGACATCTTCATAGACTGGGCTGTGGCTAATTTTCTTGATGACACAACTATTGCCGGTGGAAAGTACGGTTATGCCGGTGATGATCTCCCTGCTTTTTCTGCAACCACATATTCTTCATATCCGGTTGAAGCCACAAAAGCCGTTAATCACTGGGCAGCTGATTACTATCGTTTCAGTGATATCCCATTCGATTACCTGGAACTCACTTTTGACGGTTCAGACGATAACCTGTATGCCACTAGAGTTCTGGTTATTCATGAAGCTGGCCCGACAGAGGTTTTCCAATTGAACCTTGATGCAACAACTCAGAGTGGCTCTGTGGTTATCAACGACCTAGTAGCCACAGACGAAGTTATTCTGGTTGTAGCCAGTATTTCAAGTACAGGTGCCCCTGCATACACTTTCACTGCCGGAGAAGCGCTTGGAATTTCAACAGATCCCTCGCTGCAAAACACTCAACTCACTATGACACCTTCCATGAATCCATTCTCCACCGCTCTCACCTTGCAGCTGAGCTGGAGCGGGAACACAACCCTTGTTGCCCCGACTGTTGATGTTTTTGACATACAGGGAAGAATTGTCACATCACTGACAGCCGATCAAGTATCAGCAAGCTCAGCTTCGGTCCACTGGAACGGCAACTTACAGAACGGTACCATTGTAAATGCAGGTATTTACTATGCCAGAGCAAGACTAGGCACAGAGGAGTGTTCAGTTAAACTGATGCTGCTGCCCTGATTGAAATTCTGAAAATAATCCCACTCTTCCGTTGCAGGTGGGTGGGGTTACCCTATCGGACCCGATGAATGGATAGTCAGAGAGGGACAAACAATGGAACAAACAAACACAAAGATCACATACCTCTACACAGATGCTTGCAACTACAAGACCTGGGGCGAAGCAATCATCCAAGGCACACTCACACTAAACCAGCTCACCCCATACATGATCGACACGGAGTTCTTCATCCCAAAGGACATTGGTTTGCCGGACCTGCAGCCACACCCAAGAGCTGAAGACGACCATGATCTGCATACTTTTGAGGAATTAGAAATCACAGAAGACAAACCAACTATCAACCTTAACGCTGAAACCCTGCTAATCAATTTTCAAAAAGCTAGAGTTGGGGAGTGGAGGGAGTATTAGAGTTCCTGAATTCCAAAGAAATTGATCAAATCTTCTGACAATGGTGTCTTCATTTCGAATGTGACACTAATGGGTTCTGAACCGGTGTGAGAAAGGTAATCTAACAGTCCGCAGTAGTAAAAAGGTGCTCCTTTTCCTGCAAATAGCTTGTTCTTCCTGACAAATAGGTGAATCTTTGAATCCTGGCTTTTATGCTCAATTACAGCTAACCCTTTTTTCGAAGAAGGTTTTGTGGAATTCTGGCTCTGCCAGTGAAATGTTTTCTTGTCAATGAAGTAGTCGTGATATCTATGGTCAGCCTGCTGTCCCTGTTTATTTAGTGTCACGAGAAGGAATTGATCTTCATATCCCCTGGGACAGACATGACCTGATTGCCATAATCCACGGTTGAATTCCAGGTTAAAGAGTGGTGGTATATCAGCCCTCATTACAGCAGTCTGGATAACTAAGTCCAAAGGATCAATTACGCTCTTTACGCGGGCAATTGTAGTCATACCTTCAGAGGCAGAAATATCTGGGTAGTGATCATTCCAAGCTTTGAGTGTGTAATCACCTGGTCCATTCTTAGTGACATAGCGGAGGAGGTACTGATCATCACCGCCTTCGTCTTGTCTTTCAATAACAATCAGCTGGTTACTTATACTGCCACCCGTATCTGGTGTGATCAAATCTAGAAGCAGATAAGCACCATCTTTGATTGGCGTCTTGCCTCCATTCATAGAATTACCCCTGGCCCTGGCGATGAAGTGCCTTGCTGGATTCAGATTGCCATAACTATCCGGGAGGGTTTTGTATTCAGCAACCTCCATCTCATGGGTGCTCGATTTGAAATGACCACATGCAATACTCAAGTCAGTGAAGAATGGAATTTTCACAAGATTTGAGTCTGAGGTCTCAATGAAATGTGGACTGTCTGCTTGAGCTTTTCTCGCATTGTATTGCTCATAACGATAGTTGACAAGCTCCATAACCATCTGTTCTACATGGTTTTCTACAACAGAAACAGTATCAGCCTTAAATACAAACCGATCATCAACGATCTCGAAATGAGCTTTGTTAGCAGTGGTATTACCACCAACCCATGCATTGATGGGATTGCCCTTCCAGTAGGTAATCCATCTTTTTTCAATAACAGAATAGTCCTCAAATGGAATTTTGAATTTCTGTGGTAAATCATCCTGACACTTTTTCCTTCGTGTCATTACCTTAAATGAACGTCTAGCAAGATCGACAATAGTAGGAGCAGTAGAGAAGCCATCTAGATCAAGCAATGCTTCAAGAAGAATCATCTTGAATGATTTTGTCATTGAAGTGGATTCCAACTCGGCAAGAAAGCTTCCATAGGAATTCAGAGATTCTATCTCACTTCCGCTAAGATCGTTTTCTGATTGCAGGAACTTGAACCATTGCCCATGTTCCCTTCTAACTGCAGGAATGCCTCCACCGGCGAGATAGAATTCAGATAGTGTTGGTCTACGCCCAAATGAGGTTTTGAGAGATTGGTAGAAGTCTCTTTGCATATCTGTTCTTGTTTGAAGAAGCCCTCTCAGGAACTCAATTGTTACCAGATCGTAGTTGAGAAAACAACCTGGAGGAAGCATGACCTTTTTCTCTTCAAGATTCTTCAAGAATTTTCTTCTTGCCTGATTTGTTTTCTCCAGCTTGAACATGGCTTCGAATTTCTTAAAGAAGCTCAGATGATTTCCGATAAAATCAAGCACTACCAGGTGATTCTTACCTATATTTGTTCGAAGACCACGACCCAACTGTTGGAGAAAGAGAATTTTTGATTCTGTTGGTCTTATCATCAATACCGTATCAATCGCAGGCAAATCAACACCCTCATTGAAAAGATCAACTGAAAACAGTACTTCGATTTCCCCGTCCCGGAGCATCTTCAAAGCTTCGTTACGCCTTACACTTGATTTGCTATGAACAGAGCAAGCAGCAATACCTTTCCTTACAAAAAACTCAGCCATGAAATCAGAATGTTTTGTTGAAACACAAAAGGCCAGTGTTTTTGTTTGCTTCTTTTCTTGCCAAACTCGAAGAATGTGATTTGCTCTGGCTACGGTTGCTAGCTTGTTATCAAGTTTTTCAGGGTCAAATTTTCCATTACGCCATGGAATTTCCTGGTAATCAACACTAGTGTCAGCAATACCATTGTAATGAAAGGGGCAGAGTAGATGCATTCTTATTGAATCAAAGAGATCATTCTGAATAACTAAATTGTTATCACAAAGAGAAAGAATATCTGCCTGGTCAGTTCTCTCTGGTGTAGCAGTTAGCCCCAGCAAAAAACGAGGTGAAAAGTGGGCCAACAGCTTCTGATATGTTCGAGCAGCTGCGTGATGAAATTCATCAACAACGATATAATCGAAGTAATCCTCGGGGAATTTCCTGAGATGTGCAGACTTACCGATTGTTTGAATCGAAGCAAACAGCAGATCAGAATCAACATCTTTGCTGTCTCCGGTGTACTTTCCAACACTTGCAGTGGGACGAATGCGAATAAAAGTATCTTCTGCTTGCTTAAGAATCTCTTCTCGGTGAGCAACAAAAAGAACACGATTAGCATTCATTGTCTCAGAGTCGAACGCAGAAAGCCAGGTCTTTCCAGTTCCGGTTGCCATCACAACCAAACCACGCTTATTTCCCAGTTCTCGGGTTTCTTTAAGCAACTCAAGAGCTTCATTCTGTAGGTGATTGGGCTTGGGAGGGAGAACCTTTTCATCGGCACCGGGTTGTTTTGCTAGTGCTGGTTTTTCCAATGGCCTTCGAGCTGCATAGGCATTAATCCAGGCATTGGTAATCTCTTTCGTTTTGCTGTGATTGAATATCTGATCAAAATTATATCTTAGCTCTTCAAATCGTTTTGGATTTTCTTTCCAGTCTACACGAAGATTCCACTCAAAACCGTGGGTTAAAGCAGACTTACTGATGTTACTTGATCCGATGAAAGCTCGCCCATCAACAAGAATGCCATTCTCCGTTTGGAGAAAGAGATATGCTTTCATATGAAAGCTGTGCCCTTTACTCTCGAAGATTCTTGATTCTGCACCATTCTCCTGCAAAACAAGCAGAGTCCGCAAAGCCTCAGGATCAGTAACACAAAGATAGTCGCCAGTTAACACACGAACCTTTGCACCAGCTGACAAAGCATCTAACAAAGCATCGACAAGAAGTCGCAAACCGGTCGACATTACAAATCCAACAGCAATATCTATCTCGGTAGAACAATTAATTGCTTGCAGCAGTTTAGGCAAGAATGGATCATCCTTACCACCAGCAACAAGATGATCCTGAGGAACAAATGGAAGTCGATCGCTCATCCGGTAGCATCTCCTGAGTACAAATTTACCACTTCCTCTGCGAGCGGAATATCAGCAGGAGCAAGATCCCAATCAAGCAAGGACCCAAAATGAACCCATTCAATATGGTCATGAACAGTAGGAGAAATTGATCCACTTATTATCACGGCCTTTAACAAAACCAGTGTTAGAGAAAACTCATCATAGTGATGTGTGTTTTCTGCAACCAGGGCACCTACTTCAGTAGTGATACCAAGCTCCTCAATCAATTCTCTTTGGAGGCAATCCCTATCACTTTCACCATCTTCAACCTTGCCTCCGGGGAATTCCCAGTAACCAGCAAGCTTTTGTCCAGGAGCTCTTCGGCAAAGTAGGACATTTTCATGTCGCTGAATAAGTGCTGCAATTACTCGTGTGGGAATATGAAAATCCTTTCTTGTTTTCCTATCTTTCTACGTTAACACTAGCATAATCAGATTAGGAAGGGCAAGGAATACTCTCAAACTGTAACTCTGCTGTTAAAATGAGGAAGTATGGGTGAATTTTCATATGTTGAGGCAAGTTACACAAAAGTCGTACGAGATATGTGGGAATCTGCACAAAAGACGTTTGTCTTATGTGGGAATTTGCACAAAAGACGTTTGTCTTATGTGATTATTGTGTTATGTTCTCAATCTCAGGAGGTTGTTATGTATAGAAAAGCAATTGAAGAGTTGAAGCATTGGAAAGAAAAAGCTGACAGGAAACCTGTTGTCATCCGGGGAGCCAGGCAGACTGGTAAAACATGGCTAATGAAAGAATTTGGGCGCACTTGCTATGAAAATTATGCTTACATAAATTTCGATAATAATCCCAGGATGAAAGCTTTGTTTGAGAGTGACTTTGATACAGATAGACTAATACTTGGTCTTCAGGTGGAGGCCGGGTGCAAAATTGTTCCTGCTGAAACCCTCATTCTTCTGGATGAGGTTCAGGAAGTACCCAATGCACTCGCATCACTGAAATATTTTTGTGAGAATACTCCTGAACACCATATTGTAGCAGCAGGTTCCTTGCTGGGAGTATCCATACATCCTGGAGTTTCCTTTCCTGTGGGTAAGGTTGAATTTCTGAACCTGTTTCCGCTTTCATTCCCTGAGTTTTTGCTGGCTACCGGTAACCAATCATTGCATGACATTCTTGAAGTGTTGGACTTTGATATGCTCAGTGTTTTCTCAACAAAATTGATTGAACTCCTCAAGCAATACTATGTTGTCGGAGGCATGCCAGAGATAGTTAAGAATTTCATTCAGAATGGTGATTTTCCAGAAGTACAACGCATTCAAAAACAACTTCTTAACGCTTATGAGCAGGATTTTTCAAAACATGCACCCGCAGGGATTGTACAGAGAATCCGAGCTGTATGGAATAGTCTGCCGGCACAGCTTGCAAGAGAGAACAGAAAATTTGTCTTCGGCCTTTTAAAAAAGGGAGCACGAGCTAGAGAGTATGAGATGGCAATTCAGTGGCTTTTTGATTGTGGCTTAATACACAGGGTAGACAGAATAACTAAACCCGGAATTCCTCTTTCTGCTTACAGGGACAGTGCTGCATTCAAACTTTATGCTCTTGATGTTGGGCTCCTTTGTGCTATGAGTAACCTTGATCCAAAGTCGATCTTGCAGGGTAACATTCTCTTTGAAGAATTTAAAGGTGCACTAACTGAGCAGTTTGTATTGCAGCAGCTCATTTCAAGTGCAGGTATCAATCCTTTTTACTGGAGTGCTAATCGTGCTCACGGTGAAGTCGATTTTGTTGTACAGACAGGGGGACTGGTGTTGCCACTTGAGGTAAAGGCTGCAGAAAATCTGCAAGCAAAAAGCCTGAAAAGCTACTATTCTCGATATTTACCAAGAAAAGCATTTCGAACATCTCTTTCCGGATACAGGGAAGAGGAGTGGTTGATAAATATCCCACTTTATGCTATTCATTCATTTACAAAAATAGCATGCACCGTTAGTGAGTTACCGGTGTAGCCTCTTGGGGCTCATATTGCTATTCACATTTGCACTCCTTGATACCTTTTTCCCAGAATAATCTTAAGGAAATGAAGCCGGTTGGGGTCTATCTGCTTGACTGATTCCAAGAATGGAATCTAGCCAGAACTCCCAGCTTCATTTTTCTATTTTTAAAATTCCTTTCTTCAAAGATGCTTGTTTGTGTTCTGTGTGAAGAGGTGATGGATGGATCAGATGAGCATGTCAGAGGGTTTAACCCCAAAATAGTGTTTCTTAGTGGTTGTTGGGTAAGAGTATAGAATTCCCTACCAAATAGATTGGTTGACCTAATGACCGATGGTCAAAATAATTACCGCGATTCAGTAGGCCCGAATGAAAAGGATTGTGGAGATGTCAGAACTGAGAAAACAGCAGGAAGTTTCCTTCAGAAAGAAACTGATACTTGATGCTGCAAAGATCATTTTCTTTGAAAAAGGATTTGAGAATTCAACCATGGAAGATATTGCCCATGAAGCTGGGTACAGTAAGGGTTCACTCTATTCCTACTTCTGCAGCAAAAACGAGATATGCTTTTCCATTGTGAATGATTATTTCTCCCAAATTGTTGATTTTATAAAGAAAATCTCAATGAGCGAGAGTAGCGGGCTTCAGAAGATTATTGAGATTAAAGAAAAGTTTATTCTGGATTACTCGGAGAATTCCAAATTCGGCACTATTTATGACACATTCAAATACCACCGCAGTCAGTGTGCTGAGGCTGGGAATGAAATCGAAGTGAATGAATCCTACAACCAGCAAATCAGAGAGCTGCTAGCATCAATTGTGCAGTCAGGGATTGAGGACGGGTCTATCAGCCGCGGGGTTGATGTTGCTAGGCTGTCTCAGGCTTTCTGGAACGATAGCAACTGCTTTATTGCTGAAACAATGTTTAGAGATGTGAATGCATACGATTACCTTTTCGATCTAATAATTGATTCCATATCGGAGGATCTATGAGAAAAACAAAATCAGCATTTATAGGGGTTGTTATCCTTTTTGCTGTATGGATGATGCTAACTGATACTTCCAGGCAGGAAGTGCTTTTCGGTGCGGGAACAGCTATTCTGATAGTTCTTCTGTTTCACCGGAAATTGTCGGTTCTGGAAGATGTTAAGCTTACTCCCAAGTCTCTTGTTTTTATGGTGAGGTATCTGTTCGTGTTTATGTGGGAGCTGTTGAAATCCAATCTTGATGTTGCCCTAAGGGTAATCAAACCAGCTCTTCCCATCAATCCAGGAATTGTGAAGGTTAAAACTTCCTTGAAGAGCCCGCTTGGAAGGGCTTTCCTGGCTAATTCAATTACACTCACTCCCGGTACTCTTACCGTGGAGATGAAGGGTGACTTCTTCTACATCCACTGGATTGATGTGACCACTGACAATATCGAGGGTGCTACCGGATCCATTGTCTCAAAATTTGAAAAATATTTGGAGGTCATCTTTGGCTGAAGCAATCTACAATGCAGCAGCAATTATTGCTCTTATCAGCATTGGCCTTACATTCGTCAGAATGATTCTGGGGCCGACCGCAGCTGATAGAACTGTTGCTCTTGATGGTATGACAATCATCACAATTTCTCTGATTGTCTTTCTTGCCTACTTCCTTAACAGAGTTATCTATCTCGATATAGCAATCGTGTATGCGTTAATGAGCTTTGTCGGTGTTGTGGCTGTTGCCAGATATCTGGAGGGAAGAAAATAATGGAATTATTCGGTTCAATTCTTACCCTGATCGGTTCTGTTGTTCTTTTTCTTGGGGCGCTTGGAATAGTTCGAATGCCCGATGTCTACAACAGAATGCAGGCCGGTACAAAGGCTACTACTCTGGGAACAGTCCTCTTCCTTGTTGGGATTGCATTGGGACATGCAGAGTGCGGTTGTTTTGGAAAAATACTGATACTGATCATTTTTGTTCTTGCGACAAATCCTGTTTCCTCAAGTGCTCTTGCTCGTGCAGCCCACTCTGCCGGGATTAAACTCACCGAGCGTTCTGTAAAGGATGATTTGAAGAATGACAAAGAAACGGGGGACATGAGATGATCCCCATAATAATTATCGGTCTCGGAATCATCATGATTGCTGCTGCATTTGCTGCAATCTACTTCAAGAGTCTGCTGGCTTCAATTATCACAGCAGGTGTTATCAGCTTGCTGGCCAGTGTAATCTATCTGATCCTCGGTTCGCCTGATGTTGCAATGACTGAAGCATCTATCGGGTCGGGTCTTACAACTGTGATTTTCCTGTTCGCCCTTCATCGGGTGCGGAAGGGGAATTCAGATGATTAAAAATGTTGCCGTATTGATTGCTGTTATCGGTCTGGTTGCTATTTTTCTGCCAATCATTTCAGGGTTCCAGGAGAGAGATGAACTGAATGAACTCGCTGCACAGTATGTAGAGGGTTCCATCAATGAACTCAGGGTACCCAATGTTGTTACTTCTGTGATCGTTACCTATAGAGGTCTAGACACTCTCGGAGAGGTTACTGTTCTCTTCCTGGCAACGGTAGGGGTTGGGCTTATCTTAAAGGGTAAAAAGGAAGACAGAATAAAAATCTCTGCCTCAGAACTTCTTGAAACAACTTCTTCTGTTCTGGTTGCAATGATAATGGTTTTGGGTATCTACATCTTTACACACGGCCATCTTACTCCAGGCGGAGGGTTCCAGGGCGGTGTTGTGATAGCTTCCGGTTTCCTCCTTCTTCTGCTTTCAAACGTAAGTCTGAAGATGAATCACTCAATAATGCATTTTGTTGAATCATTGTCAGGTGTTGCGTACGTGGCAATTGGTGTTGCGGGTATTGTTCTTACCGTGGGTTTTCTCAATCCTGAAGTTTTACCCCTGGGTAAATTCGGCAATCTGCTCAGTGCTGGTGCTGTACCTGTCATTTATTCACTTATCGGGATTAAGGTCGGTTCAGAACTGACCAGCATTCTCGTGACTATGGGGGGTGAAAAATGATATCACTCTACACACTGATTCTTGGAATTGCTCTTCTTCTTATCGGTATCTATGCGATGCTGACCCGTAAGAATTTGATGAAAATTGTCATCGGGTTTTCGATCGCCGACACCGGAACCCACATCATTATTGTTTCTCTCGGATATCTACGGGGTAAAACAGCTCCCGTCATCGATGCTGCGGTAAGTGTTTCCAATGCTGTTCGGGAAGTTGTTGACCCTGTTCCATCAGCTCTGGTACTAACTGCCATTGTTATAGGTCTTGCTGTAACGGCAGTGATGCTCAGCTTCATCGTAGAGATGTACAAGAAAAATAAGTCACTTTCTATAGATGACTATCAGGAGTTAAAATGGTAAGCCCAATATACATACTCATACTCTCTCTCTCCGTTGGGTTCCTGCTTTCGATTTTTGATCGGGCTGGGAGAAAATTCTCGCTTACAGCGTTTTACTCGGTGCTTACCTTCAATGTCGCTCTGATGGGTGACTGGTTGTATCGGCTTGCTGTTCTTCATGTTCCGACTTTTGTTATCAATACAGCAGGTTTCAATGCACCTGTTTCCATCAACCTTGAGCTGGGAGTTGCTGAAGCACTGGTCCTCTTTCTTGCAAACCTTACGGGGCTTATGGCTGCTGTTTATCTTTTTGATAAATTCAGAGAGGGCAAAGTTTCTTCACTGATCCTTTACCTGCTTCTTGTTATGGGTGTAAATGGACTTGTAATGACGCAGGACATTTTCAACATGTTTGTTTTCCTTGAGATCCTCTCTATCTCAACATTTGCCCTTACAACACTTAAGAAGAATTTGAAAACTCTTTCTGCGGGTTTCAAGTACATGATAGCAGGGGGCGTTGCCTCTACCTTCTTTCTTCTTGGAGTCGTCTTTGTCTACTACTTTGCAGGTACTTTGAACCTGGGGTTTATGACTGCAGACCAGTTCTCCGGTATCGGGCTTATTGCTCTGTTTTTGCTCTCGGTTTCCCTGTTCATTGAGCTGAAGCCATTTCCAGCAAACGGTTGGGCACTCGATGTGTATCAGTCGGTTGATTCGGGAATTGTCTCTGTAATAGCAGTTGTTAACTCTGCTGCAATCGGCTTTGCATTCTACAAAATAATGCCGCTGCTGCCTTCCAGCTTCCTCACCGCGTTCGGCATGGCCGGTATTGTTACTTTTTTCTTTTCAAACATGATGGGTCTCAAGCAGGAGAATGCCAAAAGACTTCTTGGATACTCTTCCATAGGGCAGATGGGGCTTCTTCTGGCAAGCCTTGTTTTCACCATTGGTATAGAACCGGCTGTCAGGTACTTGATTATCGGCGGTTTGTTTCTTAACCACCTGCTTTCGAAAGCCGGTCTCTTCTGGATTGCCGGGATAGTTAAAGAAGAGAAAATCAGGAACTGGGGTGTTCTCCGGAACAACAAACCCCTTCTGGTTCTATTCGGGTTGTTCATTTTTGCTCTTTCAGGGCTTCCTCCCTTTGCCGGTTTCTGGGCAAAGTGGGAGTTTGTAAAAGTGCTTGTCGACTCAAAGATGTTCTTTGTGCTGGGTACTGTTCTTGTAGGGTCTCTCTTTGAACTGATATTCCTTTTCAGATGGTTTACCATGGCTGTAAAAGAGAACGCCGATGAACTTGAACCGATGGCTTCTCCCGGTTTCAGCAGGATTTTCCCAGTTTCGTTTTTTGGGATTTTAGCAGCAGTCGTTTCTTTTGGAGCTATGAGATGCTTCTATGGATCCAACTGGCTGCAGGTTCTACCTGTAATCGCAGTTCTCTTTATCACTCTGATTGATTCACTTCCATCAAAGGTGAAGGGTTTCATATCACTTGCTGCTGTTGCCGGTTACGGATATTACCTCTATCCGCTGCTTACTGGAAACATCCAGCTGTTTTTTGGAGTGATTTTTATAGCAGGAAGTGCTGTTAATCTCATAAGCACATTGAACCGAAAGAATCAGAGCAAGGGGTTCTACGGGTTCCTTCTTATGATGATTTTCTCATTCGGAAACCTGTTGATTGCCTCGACCTATCTTGAATTTTTCCTTAGCTGGGAATTCATGACACTGTCATCGTTCCTTCTCATACTGAGAGGGCAGAACGCTCAGAGAGCTTCTTTGATGTACATGATCTTTTCGACGGCAGGAGCCTATCTGATAATGGTAGGATTCAGTTTTGCACCCGCACTCTCTTCCACTGCAGCTCTGATACTTTCCATTCAAGATGTGAATTTACCGCTAATATCATTTATTGTGCTCGCTATTGGATTCATGATAAAGTCTGGTTCAGTAGGGGTTCATATCTGGTTGCCCGAGGCTCATGCGGAGGCAGAGTCAGATGTTTCTCCATTTATTTCAGCAATACTCCTGAAGGCCGGTGTTTTTGGGCTTCTCCTCCTTGGAATAGCCTATGTCAGTAACGCGCCGTCTTTTGATGTGTTTTACTGGGTCGGCTGGATCGGTGTGATTACAGCAATCGCCGGAGCCTTTATGGCTTCTTTCCAGGAGGATGCAAAGAAGCTGCTTGCCTATTCGAGTATGAGCCAGGTTGGTTACATCGTTGCAGCTCTTGCGATGATAACTCATCTCGGTTGGGTATCGGCTTTGTATCTTGCTTTCAATCACATGATGTTCAAGTCGGCACTGTTTATCGCCGTTGCGGGTATCTACTACCGTACACGCACAAGAAAAATGTATGAAATGGGTGGTTTGATATCCCGAATGCCCTGGACCTACATGACAGTCTTGATGTCGATAATCGCTGTTTCCGGTGTACCACCACTGTCCGGCTTCGGGGCCAAGTGGCTTATTTACACTGCTTTCATTACGAAGGGTTGGTATCTGCAGGCAGGTGTTCTCTTCTTCGCTTCGGGTGTAAGTTTCCTCTATTTGTACAGGTTGATTCACACAATTTTCCTCGGTCAATTGAAGTATGAACATCAGGAAATTAAGGAAGCACCTGCGTGGTTCATTATTCCACAGTACATATTTCTTGCGGGTATCATGGCTATCTCCATGTTCCCCAACCTTATCATTAAGCCGCTTAACGCAATAGCAATGCATTATTTCGATTCCTCAATACAGATCGACGGTTTAACGGTTATGAGTGAACTCGGCTACTGGAACGGCAACCTGGTCATGTATGTGACAATGGCTGTGTTTGCAATTCCCTTCATCATGTTGCTCCTTCTGAAGGGTAAAACTCAGAAGGTAAAACAGTTTAACATTGTCTATGCCGCTGAAAGGCCGGAATCCCCTCAAACTACTCATGTTGCCCACAACATGTATGCACACTTGAGGAAATCTCTCGGTAGCCTCAGTCTGCCAAGAGTTCAGGAATTCTGGAATTCGGTTGCGGAGTGGTCTCATACCCTGGGAGCTTTCTTCCGTAGGGTCTATACAGGAAACGGACAGACATATCTACTGCATATAATACTGTATATCGTTGTTATGTATGCTGTTATGGGGGGTCAATAATGAGTATATGGTTAAAAGTGCTGTATGCTGCCATCTCGGTGTCTGTAGCAACTGTCTACGGACTTACTCTGGGTGGAATTGTCAGAAAGATTTATGCAAGGGTTCACGGAAGATTCGGTCCGCCTGTCTGGCAGCCGTTTCTGGATATCATTCAGACCCACAGCAGAAGAGTTGCCGTTTCACACGGGAATATGTTTTTGCTTGGACCTGTTTTTAGACTTGCAGGAGGACTGGGTACCTATCTTTTCATTCCTGTAATTTTCGGTTCGGCACTTTTCTCTAATTTCTCGATGGCAGGAGACCTTCTTCTTGTGATGTACTTCGTCTTCTTCGGTCAGCTGGGAATGGCACTCGGAGCGGGTCAGGGAGGCCATCCCTACTCACCTCTGGGAATAGCACGCGGTCTTGCTCAGATGTCTACATTTGAGGTGCCTTTTTCCCTGGCAGTTATTTCTGTAGCAATTCAGTATAACTCACTTAACATCACCTCAATTGTTGCCGCACAGCAGGGTAGTTTCCTAAACTGGACACTCTTTACCAACCCGCTTGCTGTTGTTGCTGCAATGATTTCACTTCTTGGAATGAACATGCACTCTCCGTTCAGTATTGTTCTTGCTCCGCAGGAAATACCGATTGGTCCTCCCATTGAAATGAACAGCAGTTTTCTGGGGATCTTGCAAACAAACAGAGGTTTGTTTGCCGCTGCAAAACTTGTTCTTTTTATGAACCTCTTCTTCGGCGGCGCAACCAACCTTCTTGAAATGGTTGCCAAGACTTTCTTCATCTACATGTTCTCGGTTTTTGTGGGTGCTGCTTACCCCAGGTTCAGACCGGAGCAGTCTTTCAGATTTTTCCTCAAGTGGCCTACAATAGCCGGGATTCTGTCCATAATCTTCATAGCTTACTTCGGGGGGACATCGTGAACAAAAAACACAATGATGAAATTGAAAATCAGATGAAGCTTGCAAATGAATCTCTTCCGGAAAGGGAGCGCGCGCTCTTTGCCGACGAGCGGCCCAGCACAGTGGAAGCATTCAACAAGTACTACGAGGGCTTTCTGAACTGGGCAAGATCCCGCTCTCTCTGGATGCTTGCGTTCGGTACCGGTTGCGGTGCTACCGAGCTTCGTCCTCTGATGACTTCACGCTATGACATGTCACGATACGGAATAGCCCCCAGGCCAACTCCAAGGCAGGCCTCTGTTTTTGTTATTGGTGGGTACGCTTCCATCAAAACAATCAAACGCATCGTAAGAAGTTACGAGCAGATGCAGGGACCGAAGTATGTGATTGCTCTCGGGAGCTGTACAATTAACGGAGGAATGTATTTCGACAGTTACAACACAATCAACAGGCTTGATTACTACATTCCGGTGGATGTTTACATTGCCGGTTGCATGCCCCGCCCTGAGGCTCTTATTGCCGGTTTCAACAGACTGAAGGAGAAGATAAGAGCTGGAGAGTGTGAGGGAATGAACCTTTATGTGGAGAAGTTCGACTGGTACAAAGAAAACCAGAAGCAGATCATAAAAGACTGGAATATGCCGGACTACAACTGGTAGGAGTGAATGTGGAACAGTTAATTAAAAAAATAAACGGAATGATCCGGCTCAGAGCATACAAAAAACAGAGGGAATCTCTTCACTTTTTCACGGTTGAAGAGGCTCAGCTCGAAATGATACTTTCCCATTTGAAAAACTATGAGGGTTTTACTCATCTTGCATTTTTGCAGGCAGTGGATTTCATTGAGGACGGTAAGTTTCAGCTTACATACATGCTCTACAATTACGAAACTAAAATGAATATTGGAGTTCTTACTCTGATTGACAGAGAAGAGGCAGAAACGGCTTCTATACACAAGCTCTGGGCTCATGCCTGGCAGTATCAGCGGGAGATTCACGAGATGTATGGGATCGATTTTCCCGGTTCACCTCGGGTAAAAGAGTCTTTTGTTCTGGAAGGTTGGGAAGAAATGCCTCCGATGAGAAGGGATTTTGACACCAAGGAATACTCTGAGAGGACTTTTTACCAGCGTCCCGGCAGATCCACCAATGACCCTGCCGAATACATGAAGGAGAAACTCTACAGGAATTATCCTCAGTCTCCGGCAATCAGGAGGGATGATGAGTAATTTATCCAAAAATAAATACAAAGGGTATGATGCAGACAGATCAAAGTACCCGGAGACAAGGAATGGGGAACCGGTAATTGATCTTGATTCCCACAAATTTACGAAAATGTGGCAGGGCCCTCAGCATCCAGGTGTAACAGGTAACATGTCTGTTGAGATAATTGTTAATGGAGACGAGATCGTACACGCTCAAACTCATGTCGGTTATCTCCACAGAGGTTTCGAAAAATTGATGGAAAGAAGAAAGTACATACAGTGTTTTCCGCTTGTCTGCAGAATCTGTGTGCCTGAGCCTGATACCAACGAGTATCTCGTTTCTGCTGCAATGGAAGAACTTGCTGACATAACCGTTCCAGAAAAGGCTCTCTGGTTGCGTACACTTAACCTTGAGATGTCCCGTATTGCCAGCTATCTAATGTGGATTGGTGGTCAGGCAGGATCTCTTGGAATGGGTACGATTGGTCAGTGGACTGTCGGTATGAGAGACTTCTGGCTTGATCTCTTCGAGGAGATGACCGGAGGAAGAGTTTACCACATGTACATGGTCCCGGGAGGAGTCCGGAAGGATCTGCCCGATGGATTTATCCGTAAGGCACGGGATCTTATTGTAAGAACAAGGAAACTGCTTCGCGATGTGGAGAACTCATTCCTTTCAAATGCAGTTGTAAAATCAAGGTTGCAGGGACTTGGTGTTATCACTCCAGATATGGTAGACGAGTACGGTATTGTAGGTCCGAATGCGAGATCCTGCGGCAAGGAATACGATATCAGACTCAATAACCCCTATCTGAAATACGATGAACTCGATGTGAAAATGATAACTTCAACAGTTGGCGATGCGTTTTCAAGAGCCCAGCTCAGGTATGACGATATTCATCAAAGCCTTGATCTGGTATCAGAAATTCTTAAGAGAATACCGGTTGAAGGTAAGATACAGGCCGAGATGCCCAACCTTCTCAACTGGAAAATCCCCGCTGGTCAGACATATGTGAAGGCTGAATCAACCCGTGGGGAGCACGGGTTCTATATGGTATCAGACGGTACAGATAAGCCCAGAAGAGTCTTCGCAAGAGGAGCAAGTTATACACACGCCATAAGCGTTCTTGAAAAGCTTGCACAGAACATCAGTCTCTCTGATCTTGCTGCTCTTATGGTTTCACTGCATACCTGCCCACCCGAAATTGAGAGGTAAACAATGAGTTTAAAAGACATTCTATCTCCACTGCGGGTCTGGGAACGGGCTGCTCAGAAGCCTTGGACAATCAAAGATCCCATCAATGACAGACCTGGAGCTGATAATTACAGAGGCTTTCACAAGAATGATTTCAGCAAATGTATCGGTTGCGGAACCTGTGAAGAAATTTGCCAGAATGATTCAATTGATATTGTTCCTGTAGCGGGTCAGGAAACAGTTGAAGGCGATAGCGGGTTGCGTCCGATGATAGACTACGGTCGCTGCTGCTGGTGCGCTCTCTGTGTAGATGTGTGCCCTACAGGGTCGCTTACTATGTCCAATGACTATACATGGATCTCTGACAACCCGGAGGATTACCGGTTCATCCCAGGAGCCACTGAAACCAAATGGCAGGACTCTGAGGCTGGCTACAAGCGCTCACCAGATATGCAGATTCTCAATTATGAGAGAGTCGGGATGTCTGAGGTTGAGCCCGGTGAACGCAGCAGGTCCTTCATGGAGATTGTAAAGGGATACAACAAAGAACAGGCTATATTGGAAGCGCAGAGATGCGTAGAGTGCGGGTTGTGTGTTGCTACATGCCCTGCTCACATGGATATTCCCGGTTACATCGCTGCTGTCAGAGATGATAACCTGGATAATGCACTGAGGATACTCTACGAAACGAACCCGATGCCGGAGATCTGCGGCCGTATCTGCACTCACAAATGTGAAACAGTATGTGCTCTTCACAACAACGGCGAACCTCTGGCCATCCGTTGGCTTAAGCGTTACATAGCAGATCAGATTCCTTCTGATAAGTACAAAGAAATCCTTGGTACCGAGCACCTTACCGACGAGAAGCCCGGCAGGAAAGTAGCAATTATCGGCGCCGGTCCTGCCGGATTGTCTGCCGGCTACTATCTTGCAATCATGGGTTACAAAACCACGATATTTGAAGCTCTTCCGGAACCCGGTGGTATGACCAGATATGGAATCCCGGAGTACAGACTTCCATATGACCAGATTGATAAGGATGTTGAGTATCTGAAATCCCTCGGGGTTCAGGTGCAGTACAACACACGGGTAGGGGAAGATGTTTCCCTTGAAGCGCTGCATGGGGATTTTGACGCGGTTTTTGCAGGTACAGGTCTTCACCTTGGAAGAAGCACACGTGTTCCCGGTTCTGACCATTCCAGGGTTTATTTTGCAACCGACCTTCTTCGGGAAGTAACTCTGGGTCAGGAAATCGACGTTGCCGAGAACATTGTTGTTATCGGTGGTGGAAATGTCGCTATGGATATTACAAGAACCCTTGCAAGGCTTCAGAATAAGAAGTACGGAAAGGTACAGGTTCTCGCCACCTGCCTTGAGGCTGAGGAAGATATGCCTGCCGACCTTGAAGAGATCATTGAAGCGCGCGAGGAAAAGGCTCTTATCGATCCCGGATGGGGACCGGTAAACATAGAGATCAAGGACGGCAAAATCACCGGTCTTCATGTCGCTGAATGCCTCTCCATTTTTGATGAAAATGGAAAGTTCAATCCAGAATTTGATGAGAGTAGTAAGAAATTCTTCAAGGCAGACATGATTGTTGAATCCATCGGTCAGGGAATGGATATGTCCTATCTCTCTGAAGAGATCAAATCGAAGCTCAAATTCGGACGAGGTAACCGAGTTGAAGTAACCGAAGAATTCCAGTCGGATCTCAAGTGGCTTTTCGTGGGTGGAGATATTATCGAAGGACCGGATGTAATTCATGGTATTGCAAATGGATACCGGGCCGCAAAGGGAATCGACAGATTCCTCACTCAAAAGTAGTAAAGCAGACTGCCCCGGGATTTACCGGGGCTCTCTACATTGATGGTCATGTACAGCTTTACCATGGTGATAAAACAAAACTGCCCAAGAGATTCATATCGCGTCAACGACTGTGTTTGGGTGGTGAAGCTGTTTTTCCATAACAATGAATGGTTGTGGCTGTTCTTATATGCACTCTTTCTGGTTTTTTGCGGCATTCTTCATCCAGGTGAATGATGTGTAGTACTGGGAAAGGTGCAGTTTTCCGGGAGAATAGCGTTTATACAGGTCGTGTATTCTATCGTGAATCTCTTTGTTTTTCGGATCGTTTTTGGTTTCTTCAAAGAAGGTCATCAGAGTGAAGTCTGCGAGCATGAAGAAATGGATCCAGAAGCTTACATACTCGTCATCGCACCAGATGGCGTGGGTAAGAGTGTCCGGTTTTTCGAAGAAGGCTATGAGGTGCTGTATGCCGTCTACATCCATGATTATCCAATGGCCCGGCCAGGGTGATTTACCTCCGCTTTCAAGCAGAAGGAATTCGCAGTTTTCAAACTGGATCTTCTCGTAACCCAGAATAAGGATTTTTTTGTCTTTGCCTCCTGCATCTTCCAGTTTTTCCTGAAACTGTCTTATAAAAAATGCATCTGCAGTTAAGAGAATGGATTTGTTCGCCTGTTCAATTAGTGTTCCAATTTTGGTGAAAAGCTGCTCTTTGTTGTCTATTTTGTAGATTGCCGTTTCCAGTGGTGGGGTTTCCATATTCTTAAGTTCTTCTTCCAG
The DNA here is from genome assembly GCA_016744855.1 of Candidatus Fermentibacteraceae bacterium. GTDB lineage: Bacteria > Fermentibacterota > Fermentibacteria > Fermentibacterales > JCC-6 > Sabulitectum. Next base: position 159,239 of record JADGDO010000005.1, read on the forward strand.
GAGTCTCGTTTTCCTCTCCACATCGCTTTTCAGTCTTGAGATCAGCTCATTCACCGGTACCGGGGAGTAGAGCCTGTCTTTGCCCTCGTAGTGAAGAATGATGAAGCCCTGTTTTGCAAGGGATTCCATAGCCTGGTAAACATTCGAAACTGCTTTCCCCAGGTTTTTTGCAATTCTGTACCCGGTTGATCCGGGTGTTTTTAACAAAGACAGGTATACAAGGGCTTCCAGGTTGTTCAGACCAAGGTCTGTTAGGGCTCGTACTGTTGTTTTATTGAATGACAATTTCCTGTTTCCTTCCCGGGGCGAACGTACAAATCATGTTTTTTACATGCGATAGTATCTAAAAATACTAGCAAATAGCAACCTCCCATTAGAAGAGATATGAAAAAGGTTGAGAGTAAGAATTCTTTTGTGGAAAAGGAGCGGAGGGATGACTTCCCTCCACTCACTTGCTTCCAGTTGAAGAGTTATTTCAGTTTCTTATTACCCACTGCTACCTGGAAAGAAGAACGACAGAACCATACTGCTCTACTCCTCGTGTATTTGCTGCTCTGTAAAGATAGAGACCCGAAGAAAGTCCTTCGAGGATTAGTGAGTCACCACTCTTAACGGATCTTGACTGGATAAGCCTTCCATCTGATGAGAATAAAGAGACTTCCATAGGCTGGTTGTATTCTTCAGATACATGAAGCCTGATATTATTGTAGCAGGGAGTATGGCAGGAAATCAGTCTACTGTTTACGTTATTTTCTATGCCCATTGGATCCCAGTTGAATTGAAGGGCTTTTACAATCGGGGAGAACTGAGGAACTATAGAATTCAGATTAATGCGATACTGGAAGTACCGATCGACTAGACCGGAAAGCTCTGAGGGAGAGTTGTATTCATCTGACCATTCTCCCATGGCTGAGAAATCATCCGAGGATTTGAATTGAAATGACATACTGCAACCTGCAGGAACATCTGCGCTCCAATCAAAGGAAGACCACTGAGGGTTCTCTTCAGTATCCAGCACAGAGCTCTCTATGATGCCTGAGGAATTGAATTCAGTAACCTCATACCAGTAGAGAGAGCCTTGCTGATAACGAACCGATACAACATCAAGATCCCCATCATTGTCCATGTCACCGGGCATAGCCCAGCTTGTTGCCTGTCCACCTATCTTAACAACATGCTTTAGGAAGATCGTACCGTTCTCGGTGTTTTCCCACCATGCAACACCGGCATTTCCCCAGGAAGAAGCAACGGCATCCTGATCGCCATCACCGTCAATGTCACCCAGTCTGACCATTGATGTTCCGGCAATACTTCCAAGTGTCTCCCTGCTCCAGGATGGAGAGGAAGCGCCATCGTTTCTGTATAGGTACAACCTGCTGTTGTTGATTGAAGCACCGATAATATCCAAATCACCATCATTGTCTATATCACAGGCTCTTGTTCCGTGAGCAGCTGTGCAGTTCGGGTCAATGGTCTCGGAAGCCCATGAAGGGTCACTACCTCCCGATCCGTAGAAAACCATGATGGCGTTTCCGGTCCAGGCAGCACATACCACATCCATGTTACCGTCGCCGTTGAGATCTGCGGGATATTGCTTACATGGATAGTCGATTACAGAATCGATTGTAAGATCGGTCCAGGAGCCCTCATCGTTCCTTAGCCAGAAGAGTCTGTCTCCATCGTAATCTGAAACGACAAGATCGAGGTCTCCATCTACATCCATGTCAACCGGTTCAACATCGTGGAGAGCCTGATATCCGGAGCCTGCTGTTTCCTTCTCCCATACCGGGAGGTCGGCACCGTTATTGTAAAAGATGTGTAATTCAGAACCTGCTGTCGCAGCGATGTCCAGAAAACCATCTCCGTCAAGGTCTGCGACAGCCAGCCCGATTACCCCTGGTGTGTCACTTGAAACAGTCTGCTCTGTCCATTCACCGCTTTCGGAACCAAAGAATATGAGAACACCGTCATTTTCACCGGAACCGGCGACCAAATCATTGAAGCCGTCATCATTAATGTCTTCTACGCATGCAGAGTATGGGTTTTGAATCCCTTCATAAACCTGATGTTCAACAGTCTGGGAGAGCGGGAGAGAAGAGAGTTGAAATTGCCCTGAAATTGAGTTCCAGGCAATTGATTCAGATGAATTGAATTGGTTACCCCAGGATGTTTCAGGCCCGTTTATTCCCGGTCCGCCACTCCAGTCTGATTGTACTGCGGGGGATGCAAAAAGGTTTACGAGGAAGAACATTGTTACCGTCAAGAATTTCATTGTCACTCCTTTCGAGAAAGACTATAAAAATATAGTAATACATTTTCGAACGTCAATTGCTTGCAGCAAATGTAGTAGTACAGCTGTCTGCAGCGCTATCTAATGGCTGGTTGCATGGTAGTTGGGGAACTCGAGCGGAGTATCTGTATTACGAGATTTGGTAGCCGTTGTACTCAATGTAAGTACAAGAAATACCACTGTTTGCTCATGTTTGTGTGCAAATTCTGATATTGCTGAGAAGCTCTCATTCACCTGCATTAAAGAAGCAGAATGCTCTTGCTAGGAACAAATAGTCAGCCTTTCTATAGAGGATATATAGGATTATAAATACAACACAAAATAAATATTCACCAAGGGGGAAGTGTGTTATTCTCATTTTCGAATTGTGATAGGCGTAGTGCTGCGAGTATCGCTTTCTTTGCTGTTTCTCTATCTATTTTGTTAATTTTTGTCAGTTGTTCTAACAATCCCTCTTCACCTGAACTGTTTCAGCCGGATTTCTATCTTGCATCGATCACTTTCACCGGCGATTCAACGGGAGAAAGTCAAAGACACTATTTAGCTGAAAATACCGATGGGAGTAGGATAAGTGTTGAAAAAGGAGTTCCCTTCTGTCAGACCACCGTTTGCTGGAATCCTGTTATTGATGAACGTGTATTGAGTTATGTGCTCCACAGATCAACTTCACCTGATATTCATTCAGGCACCTCACTTGTAACTACAATTGGAAGCACAACTGATACTCTTCTTATTGATTCGGAATCCATGGAGTGGGGAGTTACTTACTACTATGCTGTTACCGCTCTTAAAGCAGATTCAACAATCCTGTGGAGTGATGAGGATAGCATTTTGACCCCTTCTTCACCACTACCCACACCTTCGGTGATTTCAGCTGCTGATTTGATGATGGGGCGAAGCCTTATCTCTTGGACAGTATGCCCTGATGAGGATTTTTACAGTTATACACTTCTCAGGGATAATTACGTGGGAATGCACGTCTGCGATACCCTTGGGGTTTTCTACGAAGCGCAGAACAGCATCTTTACTGACTCCATTCTTCCGGCATATGTGCCCAGATACTACAAAGTGGTTACAACGAACACTTCCGGTTTGAGCTCAGTTAGTAATGTGTACTGTTATTCCCCCGGTTCAGGGCTTCCATGGCGAGTAGACAGATACTGGGAGGGGCCGAATCATTTCCCTACATACTCAGTTATTGGAATACCGAAACAATCTCTTGGTGGTGAGTATCTTTACTTTTTAGATCGGATTGAGGGGAATGGATTACGAGCAGATGCATATCGAATCACAAGAATGATCACTGCAACCACTTCTACTACAAGTACCTATTCAGACGAAGCTTTCTCCGACTTTGTTCATGCACCACAGCAAAGCGCACTTCTTGCATCCAGACCCGTTGATATCTATATGGTTATCGAGCTATTGGATGAGTTTACTCTCGAGCTAAAGGGCAGTCTGTATGTGGAC
>JADGDO010000060.1 GCA_016744855.1 Candidatus Fermentibacteraceae bacterium
GGACATTCGGCAACTGGATTTTCTGTATCCACTACAGTAAAGTTACAGGTTGTAGAATTACTATTTGTACTTCCATCTGTTGCTACCAAAGTATATGTTTGAGCGCCTAAGTCTGAACAGCTTACTGCTACTGCTCCACTTGTTTCTGTCAAGTTACAATTATCTGTACTGCTGCCATCTCCTTGATCTGCTGATAAAGTTCCTTCTCCATTTCCATCTAATACCACAGTTGGAGCTACTGTTGGACACAAGGCAACTGGATTTTCATTGTCTACCACTGTAAAATTACATGTAGCTGAATTTGTATTTGAACTCCCATCTGTTGCTGTTAAAGTATAGGTTTGTACTCCTAAGTCTGAACACGTTATAGCTATTGCTGAACTTGTTTCAACTAGATTACAATTATCCGTACTACTACCATCTCCATGATCTGCTGTTAATGTTCCCTCTCCATTTGTATCTAATACTACTATTGGAGCAGCTGCAGGACATTCGGCAACTGGATTTTCTGTATCCACTACAGTAAAGTTACAGGTTGTAGAATTACTATTTGTACTTCCATCTGTTGCTACCAAAGTATATGTTTGAGCGCCTAAGTCTGAACAGCTTACTGCTACTGCTCCACTTGTTTCTGTCAAGTTACAATTATCTGTACTGCTGCCATCTCCTTGATCTGCTGATAAAGTTCCTTCTCCATTTCCATCTAATACCACAGTTGGAGCTACTGTTGGACACAATGCAACTGGATTTTCATTGTCTACCACTGTAAAATTACATGTAGCTGAATTTGTATTTGAATTCCCATCTGTTGCTGTTAAAGTATAGGTTTGTACTCCTAAGTCTGAACACGTTATAGCTATTGCTGAACTTGTTTCAACTAGAGTACAATTATCCGTACTACTACCATCTCCTTGATCTGCTGTTAATGTTCCCTCTCCATTTGTATCTAATACTACTATTGGAGCAGCTGCAGGACATTCGGCAACTGGATTTTCTGTATCCACTACAGTAAAGTTACAGGTTGTAGAATTACTATTTGTACTTCCATCCGTTGCTACCAAGGTATATGTTTGAGCACCTAAGTCTGAACAGGTTACTGCTACTGCTCCACTTGTTTCTGTCAAGCTACAATTATCTGTACTGCTACCATCTCCTTGATCTGCTGATAAAGTTCCTTCTCCATTTCCATCCAATACTACTATTGGGGCTATATTCGGACATAATGCAACTGGGTTCTCTGTATCTACTACAGTAAAGTTACAGGTTGTAGAATTACTATTCGTACTTCCATCCGTTGCTACCAAGGTATATGTTTGAGCGCCTAAGTCTGAACAACTTACTGCTACTGCACCACTTGTTTCTGTCAAGCTACAATTATCTGTACTGCTGCCATCTCCTTGATCTGCTGATAAAGTTCCTTCTCCATTTCCATCCAATACTACTATTGGGGCTATATTCGGACATAA
>JADGDO010000061.1 GCA_016744855.1 Candidatus Fermentibacteraceae bacterium
CATCAGCCGGAGGCGTTGGAGCAGGATGACCAGGATCATTTACTGACAGAGTCCAGGAGAGGTCTGCCTTGAAGATATTGCTTGCTAAAGCCCCAGTACCTGCGAACCCCGCTGGCGTTGCCGGAGCAGCGAAGTCAGCATCGAGGATTCCGGAATTCCTTGCGTCATGCTGATATTGTGGCCAGGTCAGCAGTGCCGGCCAGGAGCTATCTCCAGCTTCGTAAACAATGATTTCACCCAGTGTATTTGCTACACAGATTTCAAGTTTGTAATCTCCGTCAATATCATCGATTGCCGGTTGAGAATTTGATAGACCGATATTTATCGGAAATCCACCACAAATGGAACCGTCATGATTCAGAGCATGCAAGTATCCAACTTTTGTGCAGAAAACAAGCTCCGGATAGCCATCTCCATCAATATCAGCCAGAGATATTCCATGTCGTACTGAGTTGCCGATATTAACCGGGAAGCCGGCTATAGGGTTCTTTGTCTCTCCGTCCCAGGCAAATATCGTAGGGTATGCAGAGACTATAACATCAAAAACACCGTCTCCATTAATATCCCCCAGGGTCGGTGATGATGAGGGACCACTGGAGCAACCGGTTAAATTCCATGAATGTTCTAGAGTGAGAGATGGAAGACTGAAGACATTCGTTCTTATGGGATTCCCGTTATCCGTATAGCATGAAATAACGACCTCCAGAGAATCATCATCATCAATATCACCCACTACAGGGGAACCATAAACAAACTGCCCCACAATGGAACTTGAGTGAAGGATGTTTCCGGTAGATCCGGAAAGAAGATACAATCGTCCATTGCAGAAAGTGCTATCTGCACCTGCAGACTCTTCGTCCTTGTGTATTGTAGAAACGGAGGAAGAACAGACTAGAATCTCTGGAGTAGCATCTCCGGTTACATCCACAGCAATCGGTGATCCCATGACAGATTCACCGCCATCTGATGGATTCAGATTACAGCTCCACATTTGACTTCCATTGGAGTTGAGAGCAAAGACTGTTTCCTCAGGACCCTCTACAGGAAATCGGTATAGCTGTCTGCAAACGACAGCTTCCAGGGCATCATCGCTGTCAAGGTTGCAGAGTACCGGGGAAGAGTAGGCGAAATGCCGTCCCTCCTCTTCGACTCCGTTAACCTTGAAGGGCCAACCACCAAGGGTGCTTCCTGTGGCATTCCAAGCTATGCTGCCACAATAATATGATGAAACCACATCAATGTCTCCGTCATTATTTACATCACCCAGTGCCGGAGTGATGTGAACATCATCGTATTCAGGGTAATAGCCAGTATTTGATTTAGGCCACCCGGATAAGGTAGACCCATCATGATTGTAAATGTGAACAGTGCCTTCTTCAGTCTGAACGGCAAGCTCCATGTATC
>JADGDO010000062.1 GCA_016744855.1 Candidatus Fermentibacteraceae bacterium
GTGATACAGTTTCATTCGCTGGATCTCATTTCATTGAGAGAGAAAGGAATCGACTTACCGGAGTATCGAATGATGAGTTCATAGGGAATGGAGGAATTTATAGTGATGGTATCGTCTCCGGTGTCGACAGCAACGGAGAAGAGATTTCTTTTGGTGAAGAGGATATTAGTGCAGTAAAGATTCCAAATAGAACAGCAATGGTTGGGACGGTGTCGATAATTATTGTCAGCATACCTGCTGCTATATTAATCCTGGGCCCTCTTATCGAAGGGGGGCGCGGAAGGATAGGGTTCTAAGATAGTCCAATACGGGGTGCCAAGTAGAACTACTTCTACAGAGCCTAAGAACTCCTTTTACGTGAAGTTCACTAAGTGCCCAAATGGAGAGCAAAAGAATCGCAGAGTACTTCTGTATTGACTCCTTGAATAACCTTTACTGGACTGAAATGGTTACTAAGTGTCTTCCGTTATGCTGAACAGCAGATACTCAATGTTACCTTCTGAAAATTCTCCACCATGGGACGTCTCTGTTGGAAGAACCTAATCCCATCATATGGTACTCAACCAGTGGACTTTCATTCTCTATATTATTACTGGGAAAAGTGGAACAAAATTCAACGGTAATTCTGTATTCCTGACCCTTTGGGCAAATTGCAGAACAACTACCTCGAGGGACATAGGTCTTCCACTCGCCACCCCAATTGGGATAGTTTTTAGCCACGTAACTATCAGCAATTCTTCTGCCGTTCACATGGATAGAAACATAGAGATACCCATCAAAGCCATCATGATTGAAATAAGATCTTGTAACAATGTGAAGATCTGATTCAGCTGATCCAGATTTGATAGTTTTTGACTCCATCTGACCGGTTGGGAGACCATCGTCAAGCATTCGCCACATATCTGTGATGTACCCTCCGTTTAATACAAGTGAGCTTGGCATAGTAATCCTCCTTTGAAAAGGCGAGTTTGCAAACAATTGTTATTCAAAGACACGAGCAATTGGAAAAGAAAATCCGTTTCTAGAAAGCATGACTCATTCCTTTTGGCATTATAGTAATGCGCATTGGTGACAGTAGCGTGAAACCTTTTTAGATAGGAACTACGCTAAAACAATGAAAGGACATCAAAATAGGCTAATTAGGTCTATGCTATTAGTAACCGTTAGATTCTTCTGATTTACAAGTGGAGCAGTAGAGCACTTTCTACCAAGGCCAGGAAGTGTTCATTTTTGGTAGAAAAAGCCAAATTCTGTAGAAGCATTTCTACTATTTAGTACTAACTACTACAATAAAATTCGATAAGCATCCACTACGGGGTGCCAGAATTAAATCAGTTTTTGTAAACTTCTTTCCTACGCCTAATTCTGGTGATAAATATGGAATCGTTAA
>JADGDO010000063.1 GCA_016744855.1 Candidatus Fermentibacteraceae bacterium
GGTTGTGTGTCCGTGATGCGCGTGCCCGTCATGTTCGTCCTCGACACGTTGCAGCTCGTCTTGTGACCATGCCGCATGTCGTCGGCGACTACATGGTGAGGTGGCAACGACCAACGTTCGGATACCACCATACCATGCTGAACATACGCGACCCCGTCAGATCTCGCAAGTCAAGCAGCATAGGGCTCGGTTAGTACTTGGATCGGAGACGGCCTGGGAACCCCGAGTGTGGTATTCGTTTTGCACTTTAGCACAACTTTATTCGATCACCCGTAGCATGTGTGCAACGCTCCGACTGTATGAGCTCTTCGAACGATTGCTTTGATGGTTTATACCCAAGTTACAAAGGTACACATTGGCCTCCCTTTCTTCGGAGAGTGGAATAGCCACAACCTTTCGTTTTTTGAACACGCTTGCCGGGGAAACCGGTGAGCAACATTGGTTGAATGATGTTCATGCGTAGTTGTCTGTCCACAACTGATCGCCGTCACATGTACCGTGATGACAGCTCGGTAATCTGGAGATGTCCGCGTACAAGTTAGTCTTCGAGCGTCGTCTTCGCAAGCAGGGTGACGACTGTGGTGTACACAACTCATTTGTTGTTTCGAAACGAGCGAGCGCCCGTTACGTGTCAGACCAGCGATAGGGGGTCTTATATATGGCCGAGGTCCGCTCTATCATGTTCGTCAATTCCTTTGACATAAACTAAAATTGGAAATATACAGAGAAGATTAGCATGGCCCCTGCGCAAGGATGACACGCAAATTCGTGAAGCGTTCCAATATTTTTGCCATGTTTTGCAACACTCACCGTTGTGTTGAGCACAGTTGCACTCGTACATCGTTCGAAGTTCGAATTGTGCTACCCGTCACTAGGCAGCCAGCGTCAGAGTATAGGACAGGGCGAGATGGAAAGTAGAGTATCGCTTCATGGCCTTTTGGCTATGATCAAAGTGTAGTTTCTGTTCTTATCAGCTTAATCTCTGGTACAGTGCCTATATGGTACTTTCGAGATTATCTGATTTTTGAGGGTTGATGGTTGCAGTGGGTTTACTCGCTCACCATCATGGGTTGACCAGGTATTGCACTACCTCCTGGATTGGCCCACTCCCCGCAAGGGGAGAACATGAACTGCATTCAAGTCACCGAATCCCTCGTGTACATCATGTGTCACGATGATTCTCAGTGCCGTCATGTTTGATTGTATGGGATGATTCATGTATGACTGTATCAGCTCCCTAGTGGGGAGTCGCGCATCTTTCACCAGGCTGCGCTCGTCGACATATAGGTGGGGTTCGACCGACGCTTCATAAACTTACCTGGCAGGGGATCTGTGGTGGTCAAGAGGACCGCAGACCCGGGGCGAGGCTCGCTCATTGCACTAACGA
>JADGDO010000064.1 GCA_016744855.1 Candidatus Fermentibacteraceae bacterium
GGAGTTACTACTAAATTAGATTTAACAGCTATTGTTCATAATCTGGAAACGCTTACTACTATTGTTGATAATAATGACGGGACCTTTACTTATACTGATGAACATGGGGGAACTACAGTTATAGATGCCTCTAATACCGAAACTCTAACTTATATTGCGCTCAATTTAGATAATACCAATATTGATTATACCGACGAAGATGGAGTTACTACTAAATTAGATTTAACAGCTATTGTTCATAATCTGGAAACGCTTACTACTATTGTTGATAATAATGACGGTACCTTTACTTATACTGATGAACATGGGGGAACTACAGTTATAGATGCCTCTAATACCGAAACTCTTACTTATATCGCGCTTAACATAGATGATACAAATATCGATTATACCGATGAAGACGGAGTTACTACTAAATTAGATTTAACAGCTATTGTTCATAATCTGGAAACGCTTACTACTATTGTTGATAATAATGATGGTACCTTTACTTATACTGATGAACATGGGGGGACCACAGTTTTAGATGCCTCTAATACTGAAACTTTAACTTATGTTGCGCTTAATGCTGATGATACCAATATCGATTATACCGATGAGGATGGAGTTACTACTAAATTAGATTTAACAGCTATTGTTCATAATTTACAAACTTTAACAAGTATTACTAACAATAACGATGGTACATTTACCTATACTGATGAAGATGGAGGAACACAACTAATAGATCCATTAGCTTACATTATTGCAAATAACGGACTTACAAAAACAGGAAATACTATACAATTTGGCGGAACCTTAAATAAACCTACCGAATTAGAAACATCAAGTACTAACACACTCGCTTTAACAGGTTTAGAAGATAGGAATTTAAATGATAGTGATCTTATTGTTGTAAATAAAACGACTGGTGTATTGTCCAAATCAAGTTCTACGAATTTATTCCAAGAATTAGTTATAAGCTATACCGCTACAAATGGGCAGACACAATTTATAACACCTACTACAATAGTCGATATTAATAAAATAAATGTATATAGAAACGGGATACGACTAGATTTTTCGGTAGTCAATACCAACACTATAAAGTTAGAAGCAGGAATTGTTTGTTTTGAGAATGACTATATAAAAATAATACAATTTAATTAATAAGCAATTATGAATAATTACCGTATAAAAAAGTAAAAATAAAGAAAAATATCTCTCAAGTTTAAATCATAAAGGAGGTCTGTGA
>JADGDO010000065.1:0-272 GCA_016744855.1 Candidatus Fermentibacteraceae bacterium
GCATTTAGGTGCAGCCTTGATTGTTTAAATATGGGGGTAGAGCACTGAATGGTCTAGCGGGCATATTGCTTAGCGAAATCAATCAAACTCCGAATACCATATTTCAAGAGATCAGGAGTGAGACTATGGGTACTAAGATCCATGGTCAAAAGGGAAACAGCCCAGACCACCAACTAAGGTCCCAAATTATATCTAAGTGGGAAAGGAGGTGGAGATTCTGAAACAACCAGGATGTTGGCTTAGAAGCAGCCATACATTTAAAGAGTGCGTAA
>JADGDO010000065.1:282-1144 GCA_016744855.1 Candidatus Fermentibacteraceae bacterium
AGTCTCTGCGCCGACAATGTAACGGGGCTAAGATATAAACCGAAGTTGTGGAGTATACACTATGTGTAGACTGGTAGGAGAGCGTTCCGTAGGCCGTTGAAGGATAAGGGGTAACCCAATCTGGAGGTATCGGAAGTGAGAATGCAGGAATGAGTAGCGAGAAAGAGGGTGAGAATCCCTCTCGCCGGAAAACCAAGGTTTCCAGAGTAAAGCTTGTCTTCTCTGGGTAAGCCGGGACCTAAGCCGAGGCTAGATTGCGTAGGCGAATGGAAAGCAGTTTAATATTACTGCGCCACTATAATTTGTTTGAGAGATGGAGGGACGCAGAAGGGTATGTGCGCAGACTGTTGGATATGTCTGTGTAAGCATGTAGGATGGAACCGCAGGAAAATCCACGGTTTTAGATCTGAGGTGTGATGCGGAGTGTTTGTAATGAACACGAAGGTACAAATCCCACGCTGCCGAGAAAAGCTTCTATTGAGAATTATAGTGCCCGTACCGTAAACCGACACAGGTGGTTAGGATGAGAAATCTAAGGCGTACAGGCTAACTCTCGCTAAGGAACTCTGCAAAATGGCCCCGTAACTTCGGGAGAAGGGGTGCCATTAAAGGTGATAGAAACACGCGTTCTTGAGCTTTTGATGGCCGCAGTGAAGAGATTCGAGCAACTGTTTAGCAAAAACACAGGTCTATGCTAAGCTGAAAGGCGATGTATATGGGCTGACACCTGCCCAGTGCCGGAAGGTTAAGAGGAGGGTTTAGCGACTCAAATTGAAGCCCCGGTGAACGGCGGCCGTAACTATAACGGTCCTAAGGTAGCGAAATTCCTTGTCGGGTAAGTTCCGACCTGCACGAATGGTGT
>JADGDO010000066.1 GCA_016744855.1 Candidatus Fermentibacteraceae bacterium
CTTCTAAGCCAACCTCCTGGTTGTCTAAGCAACTTCACATCGTTTTCCACTGAGTTATAACTTTGGGACCTTAGCTGGTAGTCTGGGTTGTTTCCCTCTCGACGACGCATTTTATCACCCGCCGTCTGACTGCCATGATTACACATAGGGTATTCGGAGTTTGACAGGGTTTGGTATCTTGGTATAGACCCTAGCCCAATCAGTGCTCTACCCCCCTATGCTACAACATGAGGCTATACCTAAATATATTTCGGAGAGAACCAGCTATCACGAAGTTTGATTGGCCTTTCACCCCTATCCACAAGTCATCCGAGCACTTTTCAACGCACACCGGTTCGGTCCTCCACTAGCTCTTACACCAGCTTCAACCTGCTCATGGATAGATCACTTCGTTTCGGGTCTGCAGCATCTGACTAAATCGCCCTATTAAGACTCGCTTTCGCTACGGCTTCGTACTTGACTTAACCTTGCCAGACACCACAACTCGCAGGCTCATTATGCAAAAGGCAGTCCGTCACCCTGTAATAAATTACATAGGGCTCCGAATGATTGTAAGCTAATGGTTTCAGGTTCTATTTCACTCTGCTTGCTGCAGTACTTTTCACCTTTCCCTCACGGTACTTGTTCGCTATCGATCTGTAAGTAGTATTTAGGATTAGAGGGTGGTCCCCCTAGATTCAGACAAAATATCACGTGTTCCGTCCTACTCAGGATACCAATAAAGCTATTGAAAATTTTAATTACAGGAGTATCACCTTCTATGCTATACCTTTCCAAGTATTTCATCTATTTTCTCTAGTCTCATGTCTTGGTCCTACAACCCCCTATGCAAGCACAGGGTTTGTCCTAATCCCATTTCGCTCGCCGCTACTTTGGGAATCTCTTTTGATTTCTACTCCTTGGGGTACTTAGATGTTTCAATTCCCCCAGTTCACTCCACTTACGTGGTGACTAATATCTCTATTAGACGGGTTGCCCCATTCGGATATTTTCGGATCAAAGCTTCTTGACAGCTCCCCGAAACTTTTCGCAGTCTTGCACGTCCTTCATCGCCTCTGTTAGCCTAGGCATCCACCGTTTGCCCTTTATAGCTTATTTAATTT
>JADGDO010000067.1:0-308 GCA_016744855.1 Candidatus Fermentibacteraceae bacterium
GGTGGCTGCTTCTAAGCCAACCTCCTGGTTGTCTGGGCATCCCCACTTCCTTTACCACTTAGTATGAATTTAGGGACCTTAGCTGACGATCTGGGTTGTTTCCCTCTCGGCCGCGGAACTTAGCTCCCGCAGCCTGACTCCTGCGCTCAATGTCAACGGTATTCGGAGTTTGATTAGGTTTGGTAATCTGGTGAGACCCCTAGCCCATTCAGTGCTCTACCCCCGTTGCATATACGCAAGGCTATACCTCAATATATTTCGGGGAGAACCAGCTATCTCCGAGTTTGATTGGCCTTTCACCCCTATCC
>JADGDO010000067.1:318-643 GCA_016744855.1 Candidatus Fermentibacteraceae bacterium
CAGCTCATCCGAGCAGTTTTCAACCTACGACGGTTCGGTCCTCCACGTGATTTTACTCACGCTTCAACCTGGCCATGGATAGATCACTTGGTTTCGGGTCTACTCCACGCAACTATGATCGCCCTATTCAGACTCGCTTTCGCTACGGCTACACCTATCGGCTTAACCTTGCTACATAAAGTAACTCGCTGACTCATTATGCAAAAGGCACGCGGTCACACGGCCCGAAGGCATCGTGCTCCCACTGCTTGTAAGCGGCCGGTTTCAGGTACTATTTCACGCCCCTCACCGGGGGACTTTTCTCCTTTCCCTCACGGTACTGGTT
>JADGDO010000067.1:653-1102 GCA_016744855.1 Candidatus Fermentibacteraceae bacterium
CTTTTAAAGAATTAACCTTGCAACATACGAGTAACTCGTTGGCTCATTATCCAAAAGGCACGCTGTCATCCCGATAAATCGAGACTCCAACCGCTTGTAAGCACACGGTTTCAGGTACTATTTCACTCCCCTCACAGGGGTACTTTTCACCTTTCCCTCACGGTACTGGTTCGCTATCGGTCGTCAAGTAGTATTTAGCCTTATGAGATGGTCCTCACAAATTCCCACAGAATTTCTCGTGTTCCGCGGTACTCGGGTGTCTAACAAGGAAGGTTGATTGCTTTCTCTTACAGGACTGTCACCCTCTTCGGTCATCCTTTCCAGAATGTTCAGATAACAATCAACTTTGTAACTTCCCCATCAAGCTGGAGCAAGATGATGTCAAATCCCACGACCCCTTATGCACAACGCCTCCAGGCTATCACATGCACAAGGTTTAGGCTCTATCC
>JADGDO010000068.1 GCA_016744855.1 Candidatus Fermentibacteraceae bacterium
GCAACAGAAGAACTTAATGATCCCTGGGATATGACAGAGGTAACTGGAAATGATCCCATCTGGCATACCAATGACATTGACTCCTTGACCGGTTCTTGGAGCACTTCAGCGTACACAGATTCCATCAGTGGAATGTTCGAAGGGTTGTTAGATACTCCCAGGGATGAAAACGCTCTTTACCTGAATATTGGTTCAGGCTCTTCTACAAGGATAAATGCAGACAAGTACTTCAATTTCAGCATTGCAGGAAGAGCAAGTGCTTCTGTAAACATAGAAGTTCACTGGCTTGACTGGCAGGGCACCGAGCAGCAAGTTACATTAGACGATCAGTTTGTATCCACTGCCCATGACTTGGGTCCTTATGATCTTTCTGATGAAAGTGTGTACTGGACAGGAAAGATAAAGAAGATCTGGCTGGAGTTTGGTGGGACCATGTCGACATCTTCAGTAAGAATCGGTTGGATTAAACTGACAGAGTAGAGCGAAGGAAAAGAATGAAAACATTTATAGCAACAAGCCTTCTACTCCTACTGACCACCGCAGCAATTGCATTGACTCCTCCGGATGTTGAGTGGGAGAGAACATACTCATCAACTCTTCTTCTGGATGTCAGGGAGGCTTATGGCAACAAATACCTATGCGCTGGATGGGAGTCGCAGACGGGTGATTTGAACTGTGTGTTCTGTTATAACTCCGATGGAAACTTACTCTGGCAATACAACGATCAGATCTATCCCCGCATTTACGCCACGGAATGTGTCAAACAATTATCTGATAGTTCTATCGTAGCCATTGGAACAGGATATCAAATAGAGGGTTCCGCGAATGCGGGTATTTCAATCGGCAAACTCACTGATTCTGGAGACAAAATCTGGACAAAGGTCTATGAAATTGAGAATGCGAAGACATACGGAATTGACTTTGCAGTTCTTCCCGATGGAGGATTTGCCGTTTGCGGAAGGATTGATCCCACCGAAGGTATGGACCAGGCAATCATCCTCCGTACAGACGCCCAGGGAGATACCATCTGGACCAGAGAGTGGGGCTGGGTGTACAACGATAAAGCAGTGAGCATTCTATACACTGATAATGGCCTTAC
>JADGDO010000069.1 GCA_016744855.1 Candidatus Fermentibacteraceae bacterium
GCCATGGAAGCCGAGGGTGCCTGAAGTACGTTACCGCAAGGAGCGTCCTAGGGTAAAATTGGTAACTGGGGCTAAGTCGTAACAAGGTAGCCGTACCGGAAGGTGTGGCTGGAACACCTCCTTTCTGGAGATGGATAATACGACAATAAGTTTAACTGTGAAGGCAGTTGACTTGGTTATAATCTTGACCTAATTTTATTTTTGCTTTCATCTTTTAATATACCATAACCCATAGCGTTAGGGTGTTTTACCGACAAGCCTATGGATTATTTAATTTAGTCCTGTAGCTCAGTTGGTTAGAGCACTACACTGATAATGTAGGGGTCCGCAGTTCAAATCTGCGCAGGACTACTATAGAATTATCAATTACGAATTAAGAATTACGCCAATTAAGATGTAATTCGTAATTAAAACATTCGTAATTAAGTTATGGGGGATTAGCTCAGTTGGCTAGAGCGCCTGCCTTGCACGCAGGAGGTCATCGGTTCGACTCCGATATTCTCCACAGAATACATATTAGGTATTAAAAGTTCTTTGACATATTGAAAAATCAAAAAGTAGAAGTAATAAAGTAAAGAAAACAGCGATTGATTTCGTTGGTTATTTTGAGCAATTGAAATAGCAAGCATAATAATAAGTAATTAAGAGCGTATGGCGGATGCCTAGGCTCTCAGAGGCGATGAAGGACGTGATAAGCTGCGATAAGCTTCGGCAAGGTGCAAATAACCGTTTGACCCGAAGATTTCCGAATGGGGCAACCCACCTGCTTGCAGGTATTCTATTTATAGAAGGCAAACCCGGAGAACTGAAACATCTAAGTACCCGGAGGAGAAGAAAACAAAATGGTTTCCCTTAGTAGTGGCGATCGAAAAGGGACCAGCCCAAACCAGTATTGTTTCGGCAATGCTGGGGTTATAGGACTACAACATGACAAAGTGCGTGAAGTGGAATGCTTTGGAAAGAGCAGCCATAGAGAGTGATAGCCTCGTACACGTAAGCAATCCGCGTCTAGTAGTATCCTGAGTAGTGCGGAACACGAGAAATTCTGTATGAATTTGCCAGGACCATCTGGTAAGGCTAAATACTCCTGAGA
>JADGDO010000006.1:0-361 GCA_016744855.1 Candidatus Fermentibacteraceae bacterium
GTATAGAACCATCAACAGCCCCGACTGATGGTATTCTTGATCGAATGGATGACGATTTAGACAATCTGTTAAACAACTGGACTCAAACACTTATCAGCAACCTAGAGGACCCCACAACAAAACAAAACCTTGAGCTTCTTAAGCCAAAAGACAAGAACTTAGTAATGAACTTTGTTAGCAAGAAAGAGTTGCCAGAAGATTTAAGCAAAGACTTCATTCACGCATTAACCAATGCACTCTCTGGATTGCAGAAGGTTCAAGTTGATATCACAGAACTAAGACAAGCTCTTCTTGCTGGAGGTTCACCGATTACCAAAGAGGAGATGAAGAAGAGGTTTGAGGAATACCTAGAAGAGGTAAC
>JADGDO010000006.1:371-14803 GCA_016744855.1 Candidatus Fermentibacteraceae bacterium
TAGGATAGTGTTGGAGTAAATGATCGATAAATCTCAAAGCTTAGAGAATAGAGAAATCCAATCAAAGCAGTAAAGGTTAGAAATGAGCAATTCAAAGAATAACGGAAAACAGAATGAGTTATTTACATCAAAAATGGTTCCTGGTAAAGAAGGTTCAGGAAAACTCTTTGATGAAGAATTGACTGCAAATAACGAGCCAGTTGAATGCTTAGGGATAGCATTTGAAAATGATCTGAAACGTAGAGAGCATTTCGTGGAAATCCTGAAAGAAAAACTCAAAAACCCAGATTTCCGAATGATTGAGGGATTCCCAATTGGTGAAGATGAAGATATTCTAGCTCTTTCTGACCCTCCTTATTACACCGCCTGTCCGAATCCATGGATTCCGGATTTTATCAAGCTCTGGGAAAGTCAGAAACCCCAAGGAGATGATAAACCTTACCACAGAGAGCCATTTGCAGCAGATGTAAGTGAAGGGAAGAATGACCCCATCTATAATGCTCATTCTTACCACACCAAAGTCCCCCATAAAGCAATCATGCGATACATTCTTCACTACACAGAACCTGGGGACATTGTTTTTGATGGATTCTGCGGAACAGGAATGACAGGTGTCGCTGCCCAAATGTGCGGAGACAGAGAAACTGTTCAATCTCTTGGTTATCAGGTACTTGATGATGGTACCATAATGCAGGAAGAAACAGATGAGACTGGGAAGAAAATTTGGATTAAGTTCTCAAAGTTAGGTGCTAGAAATGCAGTGCTGAATGACCTTTCTCCTGCAGCAACATTTATTGCTTACAACTACAATACGACGGTGGATGCGGATGAGTTTGAAAGAGAAGCAAAGCGCATTCTGAAAGAGGTTGAAGAAGAATGCGGGTGGATGTATGAAACTAAGCATACAGACGGAAGAATTGGGAAGATAAACTATACTGTTTGGTCTGACGTGTTTACTTGTCCTGAATGCTCTGAGGAAGTCAACTTATGGATGGAATCAATTGACGAAAAATCGAAGTGCATGCTTGACAATTTTCCTTGTCCCTTTTGTAGTAGTGAGATAACTAAAAAAAGGATGAACAGAGTTTGGATAAAAGAGTATGATGATTGTATTGGAGAAATAATAGAAATTGGAAAACAAGTTCCTACACTGATTAACTATACTATCGATAGAAAGAGATACTTCAAGTATGCTGATTCTTTTGACATTAATCTTGTAGCATCGATTGTGGGTGAGGATGTTGGCTCATGCCCTCCATGTGGTCTGCTTCCGAATGGAGTAAATACTAGACAACCTCTTTTATCTCATGGTATAAAGTATGCGCACCAGTTTTTCACGAGAAGAAATCTAAAGTTAATTTTAGCAATACGCTCTCAAATTCCTTCCGATAAACAGATTGGTAGAATTCTAAGGTTTTGGATAAACGCTGCTAACAGAAATCTTTCAAGATTGTCTAAACTCGGTGTAGGGAATTATTTTGGAGGACGTGGCGGGGCTGTAAATGCCGGCATACTTGGAACACTTTACATCCCTTCATTTTCCGTGGAAAGTTCTGTACTAAAGATGATGCGGGACAGATTGCCTAAGCTGTCAAGAGTTTTAAAATTACTTAAGAAATCATACAACATTGTTGCAACACAATCTTCTTCAAATATGCTCAGTATGAATGCATCAGCTGACTATTTATTTTTTGATCCACCTTTTGGAGCAAACATAAATTACTCTGAACTTAATTATTTATGGGAAGTTTGGATGGGAGTGAGAACAAACATTGCTGAGGAAGCAATAATCAATAGAATCCAGGACAAGGGAGTAGACGACTACAAGAAATTAATGATGGTCTGTTTTTCTAATGCTTATAAAGTTTTGAAACCCGGAAGATGGATAACTGTTGAATTCTCAAATACCCAGGCAAGTGTTTGGAATAGCATTCAATCAGCTCTGGCAGAAGCGGGATTTATTGTTTCTAATGTGTCCACGTTGGACAAAAAACTCGGAAGTTTCAAGGCTGTGACCACTACGACAGCAGTTAAGCAAGATTTGGTTATTTCTGCTTATAAGCCCAACGGTGGATTTGAAGAGAGATTTCTTTCTGAAGCTCAATCAGAGCAGGGAGTATGGGACTTCATTCGCACACATATGAAATATTTGCCGGTAGTCAAGATTAAGAATGGGGCTCTTATCCAGATTCCTGAGCGTGATCCTCGGATTTTATTTGATCAAGTCGTTTCCTATTTTGTTAGAAAGGGATTTCCAGTGCCAATATCGTCTCAGGAATTCCAAGAAGGATTGGGAGAACGCTTCATTCTGAGAGCTGGCATGTACTTTCTTTCAGAGCAAGCGGTTGAATACGATAAAAAGCGATCTCAAGTTATGAAAACTGTTCAGCTTACTCTCTTCGTTTCAGATGAAGCATCTGCAATACAGTGGATTAAGCAACAGCTTCAACAGAAGCCGCAAACATATCAGAGCATTCACCCTCACTTTTTGCAAGAGCTTAATGGTTGGAGTAAGAATGAGAAAGAACTTGAACTTTCAGAGCTGCTTTCTCAGAACTTCATTAAATATGATGGTGAGGGTGAAGTGCCCAGTCAGATACATGGTTATCTTTCAACCAACTACAAGGAATTGCGGAATCTACAGAAGGATGACCCTGCTCTGAAACAGAAAGCAAAAGATCGTTGGTATGTTCCTGATTCGAAGAAATCTGGAGATATTGAGAAACTGCGAGAAAGATCTTTGCTCAAAGAGTTCAAAGATTATGTTGAGTACAAGAAAAAGAAGTTGAAGGTATTTCGTATAGAGGCAGTACGGGCAGGATTTAAGAAAGCCTGGCAAGAAAGAGACTACTCAACAATTATTGCAGTAGCAGAGAAAATCCCGGATAAAGTACTTCAGGAAGATCCAAAATTGCTCATGTGGTATGATCAAGCAGTAACACGCTCGGGGGATGATGTGTTATGAGTAAAAATATATTCAAAACAGACTTCTCTTCTTCGCCAGAATCCTCAGACCCCGAAGAACTCTTTCATAATTTGCGTGGTCGTTCTTCTGAAATAAAGCACTTATGGTCTCACCAAGCGGATTTACTTAGATCGTACTCAGAAGAGTGTTTAGATATGTCAGATGTCGCTCTTGAGCTTCCCACTGGATCAGGCAAGACTCTTGTAGGTCTTTTGATTGCCGAATGGAGACGGAAGCAATATGGTCATCGTGTTGCATACCTTTGTCCTACGAGACAACTTGCATTCCAAGTGGGGAGAAAAGCAGGTGATTATGGGATAAAAGCAAATGTACTAGTTGGTTCACAGAAGAATTACTCTCCTGGAGAGTTTAGTGAGTATCAATCTGCTCAGGTAATTGCCGTAACAACATATAGTGCTGTGTTTAACAGTAATCCAAGAATTGATAATGCCGAAACGTTGATACTCGATGATGCTCATGCTGGTGAAAGTTTTATTGCAAATATGTGGTCAATGAGTATTAATCTGAGTGAGCAGCCAGATGTTTATAAAGGGTTGGTAGATCTTTGCAAGGATGGATTACCTTCTGAAGCGCGGAGGGATTTTCTAGCAGAATCGGCTGGCGATCCTCTGAAATCGGGACTTCTAGAACTGATATCTCCCGTATTCATTCGAAGAGCATCAGGTGCTATCTGCGATTACCTTGATGAACAAATTAAGTATGGATCGCGTCTTTGGTTTGCATGGAATTTAATTAGGAATCATTTGAGTTCGTGTAACTTTTTCTTTTCTTGTTCATCTATTCTAGTTCGACCACTTATTCCACCGACGAAAACACACTTGCCGTTTTCTTCGGCAACCCAAAAAATCTATATGTCTGCTACTTTGGGTGCGGGTGGAGAACTCGAAAGAGTTACTGGTGTTAAACAAATGCACAAGCTTCCAATTCCCTCTGGGTGGGATAAACGAAGTTCTGGAAGACGGTTGTTTATTATCCCAGAGATAGACATGCATGAAGAAGACATGCTTGAAGTAGTGAGCGCAGCTTTACGCGATTTCGAAAGAAGTCTATTGCTTATTCCAAGTAAACATAATCGAGAAGTTGCCTGTTTAAAAAAGTCTCTAAAAGAAGCACAGAAGAAAATAATTACGGCATCAGACATAGAGGATAGTATTGATTCATTTGCAGAAAGCACTAATGCAGTATTGGTTCTCTCTCGATATGATGGATTAGACCTGCCCGACGACATTTGTAGACTTCTTATTTTCGGTGGATTACCGTGTGGAACCAATCTTCAAGAGAGATTCTTTTGGACTAAAATAGGTGCTTTGGCTCTTTTAAGGGATCGCGTAATAACACGCTTTGTTCAGGGTGTCGGACGCTGCACAAGATCTGATAGTGACTACTCTATTGTATTGATTATAGGAAGGAAAATAGTAGATTTTCTTCTAAAACGAGAGAATCTCGGTTTGTTGAATCCAGAGCTACAAGCTGAACTCTCTTTTGGTTTTGAGAACTCCAAGGGAAAGAAAACAGAAGATTTTGTGGAATTATGGAGAGCTTTTCTTGCGAGTGATGAGAATTGGCAGGATGCAGAATCTGCAATTCTAGCTCATCGTGATGGACTGGATTACCGCACTGACCCAGCTTCAGAGAAGCTGTACTCTGTTGTCTCCGATGAAGTGCAGTACATGTATTCTATTTGGGATGAGAATTACCAACAAGCCTTGGAGTGTGCAAGGAAGGTCGCAGATAATCTAGGTGGAGACGATACGAAATCATATCGAGCTTGGTGGTACTATTTAGCTGCAGAATCTGCGATTGCTCTGAAGGAAGAAACCGGTGAAGATCATTATGGGAAGACTGCTTCAAACTTTCTAAAACGAGCATCTGATTGTACTGTCGGCGTTCGATGGTTAACACATTTACAGAAGTCGTTGGCTAATGAAGTTGTGATCTCAGAGATTGATAGTGTATCAGCGCAAGCTGCTGATTCAATTCTGGAAATACTAGAGAACCTGGGAGCGGCGGGTCCCAAATTTGAAAAGAAACTCGCTGATATAGCAGAAAACCTTAGAGCTATACCCCATAAACAATTTCACCAAGGATTATCTGGGTTAGGATTTCTGTTAGGATTTGATGTTGAGCTACCCCCAGGAGATGGTGCACCCGATTGTATTTGGTCAATAGGAAATTCTGTTTTCATTGCGCATGAAGCAAAGTCAGAGCATAATCCAGATAATGCAATCGGGATAAATGATATTCGGCAGGCAGAAAGCCACACCAGATGGTTAAAGGCAAATAGACCCGCTAGTATTGGTGCAAAAATATTGTGTTTGATTGAGAGTCCAAGAATCACACTTGCTCCTGATGCATTAGCATTTGCAGGTGAGCTACACCATTGTACCCCAGAATATCTAGGATCTATTCTTGAAGATACAATCTCAGTTTTGCGCGGAATTCGATACAAAGTTTCTGACGTTAGTGGAGAAAAAATTCTGGAAGAACTTCTATTTGAATTAAATAGTAAAGAGCTTACTCCTCTCCAAGTACTGAAACGCCTTTCTACAACACCCGTAGCAGGTATGGGAAAGCATGGAGATAGCTGCAAGGATCTGATTACATGAGTGGTGTTGGTCAAATGGGAACAGTAATAGCAAGAAAGAATTGTTGGTGTTTCTCTGCCGATCACAATGAACTCTGCCAAATCATCGAATCCAACACCCTATGGGGTAAAGCCACCTGTCGTGTTTGGCTACCGGGTAGTAACTCTGTTGTAACTGTATCTGCTGACAGCTTGCTGTCTTTAGATGAAGCCTCTCCCGTTTCTTCTACTTATCTGAATTATGTGGCTTCAGCAGGTAAAATCGCCGACGCTTTAACGCAAGATGTGTTGCTTGCTCCTATAGAATCCTCTGTGATACCGCTCCCTCATCAGTTACAAGTTCTTTCCCGAGCTATGTCTGGCGATAGGGTGCGGTATTTGCTTGCAGATGAGGTGGGGTTGGGTAAGACAATTGAAGCTGGACTCATTCTACGAGAACTTAAGTTGCGTGGTTTAGTTAAAAGAATTCTGGTTGTTGCACCTAAAGGTCTTTTGACTCAGTGGGTAGCTGAGATGAGTACACATTTCAATGAAGACTTTCGGTTACTTATTCCTGGTGATTTTTCAGCTTACCGGCGGATTGCTAAAAACGATAATATCTGGCAGAGCCATGCACAGGTGGTTTGTCCAATGGATTCAGTTAAACCCATGGAGAGCCGAAGAGGGTGGTCAGCTGAACGTGTTGCTGCATTTAACCAGGAGCGGTATGAAGACTTAATCACTGCTGGGTGGGATTTAATAATTGTTGATGAGGCTCACCGGCTTGGTGGTAGTACAGATCAGGTTGCTCGATTTAAGTTGGGGCAAGGTTTAGCTGAAGCTGCTCCTTACATTCTTCTGTTGTCTGCTACTCCACATCAGGGCAAAACTGATGCATTCCATCGTTTATTATCTCTTGTGGATAAAGATGCATTCCCAGACGAAGGAAGCATCACACGCGAGCGTGTGATGCCTTATGTAATCCGTACAGAAAAGCGTTGTGCTATTACTGCCGAAGGTAAGCCGCTTTTTAAGCCTCGAAGAACAGAGCTTGCCCCGATTTCTTGGGGAGAAAAACACAGAGATCAGAAGCTACTGTATGATGCAGTGACAGAGTATGTCAGAGAAGGATACAACCAAGCAGTATTAGAAAAAAGAAGCTATATAGGTTTTTTGATGATATTGATGCAGCGTCTTGTGGTATCAAGCGTTAAAGCCATTAGAGTCTCTCTGGAACGTCGTCTGGAAGTGCTTGAAGAGCCAGAAGGACAGTTGTCTCTGTTTCCCATGGAGTCTTTGCTTGATTGGGCTGATTTGGATGCTCAGGCGCAAATAGATTCTCTTCTTACCACTCATCTTAAAGCTCTTAAGAATGAAAGAGATGAAGTTAAGCTTTTACTTGAAGCAGCGAGACGATGTGAGCGAACTGGTGTGGATGCCAAAGCAGAAGCTTTGCTTGAATGGATTTACAAGCTACAGTCTGAAGAATGTGATTCTACCATTAAGATTTTGGTATTTACAGAGTTTGTACCTACGCAACAGATGTTAGAAAAGTATCTTACTGATCTTGGTTTCTCGGTTGTGTGTTTAAATGGCTCTTTAAGCTTAGATGAGCGTAAACGAGTTCAAGAGGAATTTGCTGAGGATGCACGGATATTGATATCCACTGATGCTGGTGGGGAAGGTATAAATCTGCAGTTCTGCCATGTTGTAATTAACTATGACATTCCATGGAATCCTATGCGACTTGAACAACGAATTGGCAGAGTAGATCGTATCGGTCAATCTAAAGTGGTGCGTGCAATTAATTTTGTATTTGAAGATTCTGTCGAACACAGAGTCCGCGAAGTGTTGGAAGAAAAGCTGGCTGTAATTTTTAAAGATTTTGGTATAGATAAAACTGGTGATGTACTTGATTCAGCACACGCCGGGCAAATATTTGATAGCATGTATGTTGAAGCGATTCTTCACCCTGATTCAATAGATACATCGGTTGATAAAGTTATTGCCGATATTCAGGGGCAGGCTGAAGAAGGTAAATCATCTATTCTAGTCGCTTCAGAGAATCTTGAACACTATGATGCGCAAAGAATAATGGCACATCCATTGCCACACTGGATTGAACAAATGACAATTAGTTACTTGCAATCTCATGGAGGCAAGGCTGAAAAGATAGACGCTGCCTGGAGATTGAAGTGGTCAGGTAAAGATGTAATTAATAATGCCGTATTCAGTATTAAGGATGCAAATAAGCTTTCTTCATCTTTCCATTTGACACTTGAAGATTCTAGAATTAGAGATCTTGTTCTGAACTTACCTCGATTTGTTCCAGGGCAACCGATAGCAAAAATAGTTGTTCCCGGAATAAGCAAAGAAATCTCTGGGTTATGGTCTCTTTGGCGCATTTCTTTAACTGGGGGAGATTGGAGTAGTTATAGAATTATGCCACTGTTTCTTTCTGATGATGAACAGGTATTTGCTCCTACAGCAAGACACCTCTGGGAGCAATTCATGACTATTTCGCTTGAAGCTGCTGGATGTTTGAGTCAAACTGAATCTAGTGTTGCAATGGGTCGATTAACCAAAATTGCAGAAGAACAAGGGCATCCAATTTTTAATGAGCTTTTGGATAAACACAAGAGTAGTCTTGTTAGAGAAAAAGAAAATAGTCAATTCAGCTTTGCTACGAGAAGAGAAGTTATTGAAAGACTGGGTTTACCTCAAGTTAGGAACCATAGATTAAACTTGCTTCAAAAAGAAATGGTTGAATGGGAAGAGAAGTTTAAAGAAAGGACCCAGGCTTTCCCTGATATGGTCCCCGTTTTGATTCTTCAGGTAACTGGTGGTGATAGTGAATAGCTGGCAAGAACTAATTTTGGGGCAATTTATCCCTAATGTATCAAGGCTTACAATTGTTGCAGATCCTGATGGTTTGCTGCAAGAGGAAGGTGTTCAGACAGGAATACGAGATAAAGGTTTTGAGCTATACCTTCTTGATGATCATATTGCTTTCAGATACATCTATGAGTCAGTGTTTCGATCACGGTGGGATAAGGGAGAAAAATCGGAGTTAGTTGTGGTTGTGCCTTCCAAGTTGAGTGATTTCCAGCAATTGCCATTCGATTTATCTGACTCAAGCCGTCATTTGTCTTTTGGACTTACAGAATTGTTTCCCAATCTAAACTATTCTGTGATTGCGTCTTTAGAAATTGAAAATCTTGATGCGGTCTACAAAGCTCAACAAGAATATGCTCCAATAGCTTTGGGAAGAAATGGTACAATTGAATTTCTGTTGAGGCATGTGTTTCAAATTGCTCCGGAGTTGATTAGTACCCCAGCAGATCTTCTTCGTATGCTACTCAGACGTCATTATAAGGGTCAGCGTATACCTGCATTGTTGGATAAGCGCTTGATTCAACTGCTTCAGAAACAGGACATTATTTCTGACTGGCCTCTGAAGCTCATTGTACCAGACAGCATTGCATTTTTCGCATTTCTTCAGGAAAGATGGCCGGTTTTTCTTGATGATTGGGTAAAACAACAAAGCGGGAGTGGTTTAGCTGAGGAGGAATCTTATGATTTTGAATTTCCAGGACCTTCCCATTTACCTTTTGGTCACGATGATGTAAAAGTGTACATTGATAACTTGTTTATAGAAGGCTTTCTCCATCCGGTTACACACTCCCATATTGAATCCTTGCCAGATAGCTGGATAGCAATTGGAGTAAAGACTACTGATCAAGAGGATTCTTCTCTTCGTATAGAGAAATTGTTGAGTTCGCTTGAAATCACTATTCCTGGCGAGAAGGCTCGACATAATGAATGGTTCCGTTTTGCTAAAACATGGGCTGAACTCACCTCTATATATCTTGAATCAAGTACCTCACTTCCTGAACCAATTGACACAAGATTTAAGCAGCTCCAGTTTGATATCGATGAAGCTTTCTCCTCGTGGATTACGGAACGCTATGCTGGATTAGGCAGTTTACCACCAGTACCACCGGTAATGCTTCATCACATACCTAAGTTCCTATCAAGACAAATTGGTGAAGACAGAAAAGCAAAAGTTGCATTTGTTTTGGTTGATGGACTTTCTTTGAATCAATGGATTGTAATACGCAAGCAGCTTACTATGAAAAGCTCAGATTATAGTTTTAGAGAGAGTGCAGTGTTTGCCTGGGTGCCCACATTAACTTCTGTTTCGCGTCAAGCAGCATTTTCTGGAAAACCTCCGGTGTTCTTTCCAGATAGTATCTTGAATACTAGCAAAGAACCTGCTTTATGGGAACAATTCTGGAATGATCAAGGGTTAACTAAGCAAGAAGTGAAATATCTAAAGAAATTAGATCAAGACTCTCTGGAGAAAGTAGTTGATCTTGTAACTCATTCGAAAACAAGAGTTGTTGGATTGGTTGTGAATACTGTCGATGACATTATGCACGGAATGGTGCTTGGTGCTGCTGGAATGCATAATCAGGTAAGTCAGTGGGCAGGGGAAGAATTTTTACCGAACTTGATTGATCTGCTATTTGAGAATGGTTTTTCCGTGTTCCTTTCTTCTGATCATGGTAATGTCGAGGCAAAAGGCTGTGGGCGTCTTACAGAGGGTGTTATCGCTGACATCCGGGGAGAGAGAGCTCGTGTTTATTCAGACCAACCTGCTAGATCTAGATTCCATGAGCAGTGTCCCAATGCCTACGAGTGGCCTTCAATAGGTCTACCGGATGACTTCCTTCCTTTACTTGCACCAAACCGAAAAGCTTTTGTAAGAAAGGGAGAATTGATTGTGAGTCATGGAGGAGCTTCTATTGAAGAGTTAATAGTACCCTTTGTACAAATTGAAAAGAAGAATTAATGCAAGATAGAAAATTACAAGTTGGTATAGATAGAGTTATTCAACTTAGTTGGTTGGAAAGAACTGCTTTTCTAGCCATAGCAGGTAACGATAATGCAACAATTGAGGATACTCTTCAAAATCTTCTAAAGGATCATCTTGCTGGTGGTAAAGGCGTGCGTGGTTCACGGGAGAAAACTATAACAGTGCTGATGAAAGTTTGGCTGAACGCTCCAGATCAGCTGAAAGAGTTACAAGTTGAAGGATTACGTCTACTGGAGCAAACACCTCAGGCTGAAAGTCTGGCAGTTCATTGGGGTATGATATCAGCAATGTACCCATTTTGGAACTCTGTAGCAACACATACTGGGCGTCTTTTAGAACTCCAGGAATCAATGACTGGAGCTCAGATAGAAAGACGAATGAAGGAGCAGTATGGTGATCGCCAAACGGTAACGAGGTCGACACAAAGAGCTTTGAGATCCTTTACTGATTGGGGATTGCTGACATTAACGAAGGGTAAAGGAATCTTTTCACGTAAGAGCAGTATCACTATTCAGAATCATGATGTAGTTTCCTGGCTAATGGAAACATCATTACATGCTCGTGTTAAAGGATCAGTGCCTTTTCAAGAACTATTCAATTCTCCAAGCTTGTTTCCTTTCCAATTAGCAAGCATCTCACCTGAGCAGTTGGTGTCGCTATCTCCAAGATTGGAACGCTTAAGACACGGTCTGAATGATGATTTGATAATTCTAAGGGTTGTATAACTTCATAGGGTCATCACACAGTTTTGAGAATAGAAAAGAGGATTTCAGTGTACAAATACAAGGAAAAAAGTTTTCAAAAGATTGAAGAGCTTATCAAGCTTTTCAGTGCTAATGAGTTTAGTTCTCCTTATCGATCAACAATACCTTTGATCTATCTTGCACTGAATCACACGGAACTTATAGATTCATTTTCCGAAAAGAAGTTAGCAATTTTTGAACATGAGACTAGGCCGAAGAAGGGAAGGGGCTATCCTTCTTGTACTGATCTGCTGCTTCTCGATGAGGATGAGTGTATTGCAATTGAGGCGAAGAGAACGGAACCTCCGTACAAAACCGTTAGTGCTTGGAATAGCGGCTCAGAGAACAAGAGACTAGTTCTAGAGGGATGGCTTGAGTACATAGCTGAATACACCAATCAAGGGATTAGCATCTCGGAAATCGGTGACTTACCATATCAATTGGTCCATAGGGTAGCGTCTGCTTGCGCGATGAAAAAAACAAATACCACAGTCTCCTATTTTGTTTTTGATCCAGACAGAGTTAAAGATGAATACTACCTAGAAATACTAAGAGGAATCAAGAATCTCACGAATACGTCGATTAAGTATAAATATGTAGCCTTTAAAATTGACAAGTCAGAACGACAGATTCAATTAGAAGAGGAATGGGACCTCGGAAACAGAGAGATGAAGACCTCAATTATTGCTGAACTGGAAAAAGGATCATTGATGCAAATCAAAAAAATAAGAGCCGTGGAGATCTAACAAACAATCCAAGTGCGACAATCGATTCAAGACCTATTGCGGCTTTATTGGGTACTAAATTTGTGGAGGTGAGGATGAGTGCAATAATAGAATCCCATCTTGATACCCAAGTGATTTCTTATGCATTCCGAGATAACTGGGATCAACCGATTGCGAGTTGTGTAATCTCCTCAATTGTTGCAAATGAGTTTCTGTTGGTGCAGTCAGATGAGTTATCTCAAGCAAATTGGTACATTCCGACCCCTTCAAAGGCACGCTTTCTCGGCTATTCTCTTTTTGGCTTTCACTTACGAGATCATCCGTTTCAGAGGCAAAGCGCAGATTCAATAAAGATGGATTTTAGCAACGAATTTCCAACCATTATAGAATACAATAATTTTTCACTTGCAAACGCAATAAACAATGGATTGACAGGGCTTTTCGCTGCTGCTACGAGACATCTTGATAAGACAAGACGGAAAATGCTGATTAAGCGATTTCGTTTTATTGTAGATAGTGGTCTTACCTGCATACCGTTAAACCAGGGAGATGTCAGTACTGCCTTCGATCTTCTTCAGCAATTCAGGCGGACTCACAATTTGAAAGCTAATTTCCGCAATTCTTGGAATGATCTTCTTATCCTATCAAGTGCAATGAATGCAGGGTGCAATCTTATCACTGAGGACAACGAGTTATCTCGATTTGTTTCTGAGCTCAGTGGTGGCAGTATCTCAGAGTGTGAGCAATTTGTTCAAATACATTTCTCACACTGCAATCGAAAGGAACAGAGAGCATCGCTAGAATCGAAAGGGTATATTAATTTGGGGTGGAGAGTACAGTTTTACCGTGAACAGAATTCGAAAGCTACCTAATTTTGAGTACTTTGTCGAACCAAGGTGAAGTTTGAGTAGCACCGGAAGGAATAATCCGTGCAGTTGTGGTAGCGGGAAGAAATATAAGAAGTGCTGTCTTCGTTATGAAGAGGATAGAACCCATTTAGGGAAATTACGATGGCGGATCAGCCAGGCTCTGATCCACTACACTCTTGACCAGGTTCTTATCGGGATGAGAAATTACGAAGATCGGTCTTTCAAGGAAGAACCGTTTCTACACGCTACAGTTTGTGGATTTGCTTTGCAGTTTTGCCATCCAGGCACAACAGAAGAAACACCACCAATCAGCTCTTGTTCTCTTAAACAAATCTTGGATGCTGTTGGTGATTACGCCTATACTGATCCAATCGGATTTGATAAGGAGGAGGAAGAGCAACTCCTCGGGTCAGACGATGCTGTTGTACCTCTTAGGTTGTTTGCCAAACAGTTTGAAATGAATATTGAATCTCGACAGCATTTCGCTGAGGGGCTACATCTGTTTAGCCTAATCCCTGAATACCTAAAAAAAACAGCTTCAAAAAAATGTGTTATTGATGTGAGAGATGCTTTCATTCAGGAATTTACAGTAACTCCTGAGGTTTTCATGAAGGTATGCCTGATTGCCTGGTTCACTGCATCAGACCATGTCGCATTGGAATTTCAATCAGTTTGGGATAGGGTCAGGATAGTGGAGGATGTAAGTGAGGAAGCTTGCTATAAACTACTTCTTGATCACCTGTCTGCTGACAAAAGTAAGTTCATGAGGGTCGCAGAAAAACTGAGCAGCAATAATCCAAAGACAGCAATGTGTGGGATCAGTCCCTTGTATTCATACCCCTTTGTAAGACCTTGGGATGATGGATCACCCGAGGGTTTTGAGGAAAGAATTACCTCCCCAATTCCAAACCTAATAGCATACAAAGCTTCTGAGGGAGTCTATTATCAGCTCCTTTCAAAACATGGTGAAAACTTCACGAAAACATTTGGACATATTTTTGAGGAGTTTGTTGGGAGGCTTCTCCTCTCAGCTTTTGGACCTGACAGAGTTATACCAGAGTCTGAGATAACCGGCAGATCAAAGAAACCCGATTTTCTAGTGATCGAGGGTGATACGGCGCTAGTTATTGAATGCAAGGCATTGAGATACAGGAGGGACCTGCTTACAGACTCGACTCCTGAATCTCTTGCAAATGCAATGGATAAAGTTGGAGGAGGACTTGTTCAGATCCAGGAGTTTCTGGATGACAATAGAGAGACTTTGTTTAGGGGAAGAAGATTCAAACAATTCATCCCTGTGGTTGTTACCTACGGGAAAACCCACATGATGCAAGCTCCAGCTCTGCAGGTGCCTCGTGAGAAGATGTTGGAAAAGAAAAATGTTCAATTGCGTGAGTGGCATTTGTTGAATGTACATGAGCTGGAATTACTGGAACCTCATTTGAAAGCTGGTGAAGAACTCTCACAAGTTATCAAACACATTTCTAAAAGAACATTTTCGGAAGTATACCAGGAAGTTTCAGCACGTACTGGAAAGGCTTTTGCTGACTCCTTTTTATATTCTTTTGTCGATGATATGTTTAAGACAAGAAATGCTATCACTAATGTTTGCAAGGAGACAAAGGGGGAGCGATGACCGAAGGAATAATGCATGGAAATCGATATAT
>JADGDO010000006.1:14813-158125 GCA_016744855.1 Candidatus Fermentibacteraceae bacterium
CATCACCGATGTTGCACTTGAGAGCGGATACCGGTAAAATTAATAAGATAAATAGTGACTCGTTCATCGATCAGGACGGATCGGATTTCACAATACTTAGTCCTAAACTTTCAGCTTGCTTTGGGAGAGATGAACATGATGGATTCTATATAGGAGATGTGCTACTAAGTGGATTTCCGTTTTACTCCTGGCATGGTGACGCATCACTCTCCTTTCGAGTACCCTTGGATTTCTTCTCGTTGGAGGCTATTGAACAAAACAGGGAATCAGACCTCACCATTACTATTTACGGTGATGTGACAATCGCTGTGATGGAAGAAGTTCGGGCTGAGAACTCATTTCTTGGGAAAATAACAGGATACACCAGAGGAGAACTTTCCTTATCATTTAAAATCCCTCAGTCTATCTGGGTGAACAATGTTCTTGGGAGGATAGGGCACAGAAAGTTTCATTTGTTGGAGCTTGATCTGTCCCGGAGTTGTCAAATTCAGACAGCTCTCGAGTACATTGGGAAAATGGAAGTTGCCTTGGATTCACATAATTATGAACAAGTGGCTGTACTCACTAGGGAATTGATTGATTTTCTTTCAAAAAAATATCTTGCAGAGAAAGGTATTAGTAATAGTGAAAGGTGGAAGAGAGCTTCGGGTAGATTGAAACACCTAGCTGCACTTTTCATGCATAAGGAGGATATTGGAGACAGGAAAGGAATTGAAATTGTAATGCACAGAAATGATGCTGAATATCTCCTTTTGATGTCTCAGGCGATCATCCGATATGTTCAGGAGATTGTAAAAGAGGGATAGTTCTTTTCGTGAAAATAATTACTGGAGAGATTGATGTACCACTTATTTATTGATACCTGTGTTTGGATTGATTTAGCAGTTACTCAAGATTCTCTCATACCAAAACTCTTAAGGTTAATCGAGAGTGGTAAAGTCAAGATTGTTGTTCCTGAGCTAGTCAAGCGTGAATGGGATCGCAATCTAGGAAAAATCATTTCCCAGATTACTAAGAAGGTTGTTGACTTACGACGTAGTTCTATTACTTATTTGTCTTTTATAGAAAAAAGTGAACATGAAGATTTTAGAGCCTATCTCACGTCAGTGAACCCCCAGATAATGGGTAAAAATCTTGCAGAAAACCGCATACAAAAGATAGAGAGCATTCTCGATTCTGAAAGCAGTTTGCGAATTCCAACATCCACCTTGAGCAAAGACATTGCAGTTGACTATGCCCTTCAAAAAAAGGCCCCTTTCCATATGAGGAATAGTATGGCAGATGCCTTAATATTTTTCACAGTTGTTGAATGGGTGAACAATAACAATCCTGATAAATCAATTTTTGTTACGCACAATACAAAAGATTTTTCTGATGAGAGAGACAGTCCTTCAGATGATTCGTTTTTAGAGAGACTAGCACCGGATTTACAGCAACACGTGAACGAAAATAAGTTTAAATTCGCTTCTATATTTGCCAAAGTGATTAACGAAATTGAACAATCTTTGGTCACCGATGAAGAACTAAGAATAAGCGAATCAGTAGTTAAACGGATTCGAGAACAAGACGATTATCTTCAACTGCTTATATCGACCGACGGTATAAGAGATATTCTCAAGCAGCAAGAAAGCATAAAAGAATTGATGTCGAGTAGCGGTATGGAAAAATATCTCAAACAGCAAGATGAGATGAAAGAATTGATGTCGAGCATCTTAATGACAAAAATGCATTGAAAGCAATAATGTGTTTATTGGTAAAACTAGTTCAGTAGAATCCTCTTCCGTTATATCTGAATTGAGTAATATTGACCAGATCCAAGAGTCCATGCATACTCCGAATTCCTTGCTTAACAGTTGATTGATGATTCCGGTTTAAATAGGAAGTGGAATTAATGGGAAAATCGAAAGATAGGGCATTACTCCCAGGCAGTTATGGTTTACCATCTCTTAGTGAAGAAACCGATTTTGATATTGAAATTGAGATTACTGAAACTGAGTCTATAGAAAAGCGATTAGATGATTTTGCCTCAATTGCTGGGAAAGCAGTGTTCCGTTATACGTCAGCTGTAGATTCCTTATTAGGAGAGACTGAGAGCAGTATCTTTTACAAGAAATATGCACTTTGGAAAAGGCTTCAAGTTCTTCAAAGTAATTATCAAACAACAAGTAGTGAACTGGTAGAGATCGAAAAAGAAGGTTCTGAGCTGAGCAAGGAAGAAGAAAATCTTTTACTTGATTTCGGAAGCCTTTATGAAGAATGCGATTCACATGAGAGAGGAGAGCTTTTAGAAAAATATGGCCATCTTACGAAAATGTGGATTAATCGCCAGGGTTAGTACTCTTGATCAAGCAAGGATAAAAGAGGGATCTATTGCCACTCAGCTTGATTTGATGAGGAATCACATCGAGTACAAGAATAATATCACGGATAGTGAATCTGCTAAATGGGAAGAAGTATCTAGTTATGTTCTTGAGGGAATCTCTGGGAGCAAATCTGTTAAGAGTGAAGAATTCGATCAGCTATACCGTGATATTGAAACCGGTGCAATTAACACAGTCCTCTGTTCCAGATTAGATAGAGTCAGTCGTTCAATTAAAGATTTCGTTGATTTCTTCGATTTCCTGAAGAAACATAATATTGAGTTTGTCAGTGTTTTGCAGGAACTCGATACAACCTCTGTATATGGTCGCTTCATTACCTATGTATTGATGGCTTTGGCTGAGCTTGAGAGAGAGCAGACATCTGAGAGGATGAAGGTTAGCAAGAGGGTTAGAGCTGAGAAGGGGAGATGGACTGGTGGATTAACCCCCCTTGGATATGACCTTGGTGAGAATAAAGGTGAGCTTACTGTAAATGAGGACGAGGCAACGATTGTAAGACACATATTTTATTCATACCTGAAGCTTGGTTCAATCAGGAAAGTAGCAACTCTCTTGAACAGAGAAGGATACACTACCAAGATCAGGACATCTGAGCTGGGCAATAAATCGGGTGGTAGCAAATTCAATTCAGAGAATGTCCGAAGAACCTTGCACGATAAAAAATATATCGGAATTCAGCAGATCAACAAAAAGAATATATATAAGGAGCAGGAAGACCTTGAGGAGAATCAACGCTATGCTGAAGTGGATGCACTTTGGGAATCAATACTTGATGGGGATGTGTTTTATGATGTTCAGGATCTGCTCAATATTGGGAAGAGCTCTGGTCATAATGCTGTTGCTCGGGGGAAACATACTTACCTGCTCTCTGGGCTTTTGTATTGTGGAAAATGTTTGAGTAAGATGAAAGCCGAATCCACGAAGAAATCTGAAGAAAAGAGATACTTCCGTTACGTCTGTCGGAATGAAGACTGTTTAGTTTCATCTACTCCTGCAGAGAAGATTGAGAAAGCTGTAATTGAGAATGTTACTGAGCTAGCATTTAAACCGGAAATACTTTCTAAAATTATTACCGAGACGAATAAGAGGATAAGCTCTAACCTCCCCAGGTGGAGAAAAGAGATACAGGTATTGAACAGATCTGTGAAGAAAACATCTGGGCGAATAATAACTCTCATGTACAGTCACGGAGAGGTTGATGGGGATGCTCAGAGGGAGATTGGCATGGAGCTTGATAAATTAAGCAAGAGTAAAGAAAAAGAAGTTAGATCCATTTCAAAGCTTGAGAATCAGATTAAGGAATGTAGCAGTAATAAGATAATTACTGAAGCAGTGATGGTTGCTTTGGATCAATTCAACTCTTCAATAGGTACACTCAACTCCCACGACAGAAAGAAACTTATTGGGAAAGTGGTTAACAAAGTGTATTGGGATGGGGCTAGGGGACTGAGGATAGCCATGTACGCGAACAGCGCACTTTATGACCCATCGGTGTTAACCGGGGAAACAAAGTGCGCTGAGCGACATGATTGGCGCCTCGAGGAGGACTTGAACCTCCGACCTAGTGGTTAACAGCCACCCGCTCTGCCAACTGAGCTATCGAGGCACTGCGCCGAGGCGGTAATATTGGGGGCTTAACGCAGTTTGTCAATAGAAAACCCGAGGCATTTGCCTCGGGTTTTCTATAAGAGCTTAGATCTCTATATCTTCACTAATTCAAGAGTCTCTGTTGCTCCCTGATCATCTCTGATGACAAACACATATGTGCCTGAAGGTGCAGATGAATTCCATGTCCAGGATTCCTGGAAGTTATCGGATTCCACCTGACGACCATGCATATCAAAGACTGTAACAGAAGCATTAACTCCGGGTGCCTGGATTGTCATTGCACCACTGAAAGGATTTGATGAAGGAGTAACTGTGAGACCTTGTACACCGTGGTTACCACCTTCAATACCATCTGTAAGATCAACTTTGTAGATCTTGTCTGCGTCGACGTCACTTACCCAGAGGAAGCCATCCGGATCAAGAGCCATTCCTCTTGCATTGGGAATGAGGCTTATATCGATGTAATCGACCATAGTGTTGTCATTATCGTAGCATTTAATCGCAATGCTTGTGTTCTCAGAAGCAACCCAAACAACACTGTCTGCAGTATTTACAGCAATGTCACAGGTCTGGCTGTAGCCCATGAGGTATGTGAAGTTAGTTCTGGTAGTAATGCCTGGAAGAGTGTAATAGTAAACTCTGTTCTGATTTCTGGAACCGAGATAAAGATGGTTACCGCTCGCGCTGAGTCCCGTCACCGACGAGACAGGGTTTCCTCAACCACCACAGAGGTCGACCATACCCTGGTAAGAACCTTCCGGTGTGAACTTGTAAACGTATCCGTTGGTCAGGTACCAACCACCGCAGAGAACCATGTTGTTGGTTTCTGAGTAGGCAAGACCGGTAGGAACGATTGTGGCCAGGTGATCGAAATAGAAACTGCTGATCACGTCACCTGTTGCTGGATCAATTTCGTAGACATAGTCAGTTACGGCATCCTGAGCCCAAAGTGAACCGTCACCCCATGCAAGACCTGATATGTTTGTATCAGGAGCATCAAGAGTGGACACAATTGCTTTAGCGGATGCAGCAGCCGCTATAATCAAAAGCAGACAGAGCATTTTACGCATAGCGTATCTCCTTGAAAAAGGTTAAGTATAGTACCAATAGCAAAAATACTAGGTTTCTAGAAACGAAACAAGACTACCCCCAAAGCCACTAAAATACCAAATACTCATAAAGCGATTAAAAATAAACTAGTAAACTAGTAGGAAAAACAAATACAATATTACCAATTCAAATTTCAAACACCTTGCACACTTTACTTGATAAACAAAAAGCTTTCTTATGAGTTCCTGGAAGAAGGAAACCGGTGGTTTCAGAGGTTGTTCAGAATCAGTGATACAGGCCAGTTCTTACCAGTGCAGTAAAGAACTCCATCATCGCCTGCGGCAATACCGTTGAGTACACCGCCTGTAGAAGGAATAACATTCTGGAGATTGATGAAGCTTTTAACATGACAGTTTGCAGGATCAATGAAGAGGATTCTTGTAGTGCGCCATTGATTGGCAAGTATTAAACCATTACGATACTCGAGTTCATTCAGGAAATACTGAGGTTCACCGTTAAGGGTGACCGACATTGAATCAGTGACAGAGAAGTCTTCAGGATCTCTGAATCGCAATACAGATGTACCATCGCTCTGAACCAGAAAATCCCCTGTATTGCAAATACCCCAACCCTCGGTGTTTAAATAAAATTCATCAATAATTGTCATTGTCCATGGATTAAGAAAGAAAGCGATATTCTCTCTCCAGGTGAGTAGACAAACTGTTGAATCATTTACGAAAGTAAAACCTTCCGCAAAGATTGAATCCGGAAGAGAAAGCAGTTCCAGTACTTCACCTGTCTGAGGATCTGTTTTTCTGAAAGATGATTGGCCGTAAATACCGGTGCTTTCCCAAATAAAACCATCGTGGAATTCAAGGCCTTGAGTGAAAGCACCCGGGTCGTGGGGAATAATCCCCAAAACACCGGGTGCCATCATAAGAGCAAATAGCAGGGAGAAAACTATACTCTTCCCCCGGATCCACGATTTGTTGATGCCGGGTTGTCGTCTGCTGATGTTCTGTCATCTGATGAGCTTCTGTCTCCTGAGGATGTTCTTCCTCTGGACTCTGGCTGTGTTGTTCCTGCATTCAAATATCTGTCTGTGAACCTGGCTGTTCTTACTGCAATCTCCTCCGTAGAAGGTGAAGACAATGAGCTTGATTCGATCTCTTCCATTACCCACTGAGCGCGGTCTGATGGGGCAGGATGGGTCTGCCAGAAACCGGGGCCGCTTGTGTCTGTATGCTCAGTCATTCTGGCTAGAACAACAGCGAGAGCGGCTGGGTCGTAACCTGATCGTGCAAGAATGTGTACAGCCAGACTGTCTGCCTGCTGTTCTGAATCGCGGCTGTAACCGCGTGTTACAAGATTCATTGTTACATCATCAACGATGTCTCCGTAGCTTTCTGAAAGCTCCTGCACGTCACTACTGCCCAGGTGTTGTGCACCCTCATGGCCGAGAGTTGTCCACGCTGAGGTGAGCTTTGCTTTTTCTACAGATTGAATTCCGTGCCTGAGGGCAATGTGAGCGGCCTCGTGTGCCAGTATTGCTGCAAGCTCGTCTTCATTTTGAGCTACATTACAAAGCCCTTTGTTAAGCAGAACAATTCCTCCTGGGCAGGAAAGGGCATTTATGTTCATGTCATCGAGTATCATGAAGTGCCAGCCACCATACGTGAATGGAAGGGGAGAGAAGCCTGCGATTACCGCTCCGATTTCATTTACATACTGAACTGCATCCCAGTTCATCATCGGGTTGGATGTTGCAAGAATGTTTGCAGCAACTGCTCTTCCGATGTAATACTCTTCGGTTGCGGTTATCTCGCGATTGGCTTCATCAAAAGCCTCATAGACATTGACAGCGCTTGCAACTTCATCGCTTTCAACGAAGTCTGTGATGTCACCGAGACCGAAAGCAACCATTGCAATTATAAGAATTGTTGTCATTGTGAATCTCCTTCGAGAAGAAGACCTTCAACAAGAAAAAGCTCAAGAGATGCTGGATCTACAGTTATGTTTTCGATTGCATCGACTTCGGTCCAGGGAAGGTCTTTCCCGGATGCATAAGAATTTTCAACATCACTGTTGAAACCACGTCCTGCAAGCATGATCATATCGCTGTCATCGGTTCCCTGAGAACCTTCTGACAGAATTGCACCGGTAAGAGCTGTTGAGTGAACCCAACCCTCAATAGCACCACTTGCTTCAATGCTGTACCAGTCTCCTCTTTCTTCAACAATTTCCACAACGGAACCGAAAACAAGTTCCCCAACCGGAGCTGCATAAAAAACCGGTGCTGGAAAGATATGCTGCTCACGAATCATCACTGTAGCGCTTCCTCCAACTTCAATCTCTGAGTCTTCAGCAAAGGCACTTCCCGCAAGAAGAGCAATTACTGCTAGAAAAACAATTGAATTCTTCATTTTCCCTCCTGTTCATTGAAAAACAATCAGTTTATCAAGTACAAAATATATGAAAGAATCTATTTCGATGTGAGAATCCAGGTTCCATCCCAGTCAGATGGAGATCCGTCTTCCAGGAAGTGTTTGCACCTGAAAGCCATGGTCTGTGATGGAGGGTCCGAGGGAATTTCATCGAAAAGCATCTTTGCAGGCTCAAAATCGCCCGTCCTGTAGAGTTTCAGAGCCCTGGAGTACTTTTCAGCAAATGGTGGTTCTGATAATACAGGCAGCCATATTTTGACAGGAGTTTTCTGCCCGACAACCATCACTGTATCGATCTCCCTACAGATAATACCTGATGGAAGAAATTCTTTCGTAGTATTTGATATTAGAATAGGAGTTCCATACACTTTGTTAACACCCTCCAGACGGCTGGCCAGGTTTACATCGGTACCCATCATCGTGTAATCGAATCGTTTACTGCTGCCCATGTTTCCAACAACCATCGAGCCACTTGCAAGACCCATTCTTGTAGTCAGTTCCGGGAAATTGAGTTCTTTCAGTCTTATGTTCAGTTCCCTATGAACTCTCTGGCATTCAAGGGCCGCAGTTACAGCCCTGGATGCGTGATCTTCAAATTCTACCGGTGCCCCCCAGAAGGCGATGATGGCATCTCCTTCGAACTTGTCTACTGTCCCTCCCGATTCCAGGATAATGTCGGTCATCTCAGTGAGATAAATATTGAGAAGTTTCACAAGATCTTGAGGATCAAGCTGCTCACTTATAGTTGTGAAACCGGCAACATCACTGAAGAAGGCAGTCATTACTCTTTTCTCTCCGCCCAGCTTAAGTAATTCCGGGTTTTTAGCGACGAGAGAAACAATCGCAGGAGAAAGGTACTGGGAAAACGCAGCTTTGAGGAATTTCTTGTCTTTTGTTGCATACTGATAAGCCACCACTGAGCCGCCCAGCAGGGTGAGTAAGGCAGAAGCCAGAGGAGGTACTGTAGCAAGCCAGAAATCCATGTACTTGAAAAGTGCCATAGATACTCCGGCATAAAACGAGATTAACAGAAAGCCTGTAAGAGAAGCTGGTATGACCCTCTGAATAAAAACAAGAGCTGAGGCAACACTAAGACTCAGTAAAAGAGTGAAAAACAGCGTTACAAGATTACCATGAGTTGACAGGTGTCTGCCTGAAAGGATGTTATCAACAGCATTTGCTATCACCTCAACACCAGGGCATCGGGCGGAATATGGGGTCGGTTTTAGGTCCATGAGGTCGGCCGCAGTGTAGCCTATCATTACAATTTTACCTTCGAGTGATGATGGCTCAAGGGCGGAAGTATCTCCAGTCATGGAAGAAAAAACATCAGCAACACTTATTGTATGGTAGCTTTCAGCCGGCCCGGCGAAGCGAACTTGCATTTCATAGTCATCAGTTAGAGCAATTTCATTGCTTCCCCAATGCAAAGATCCATCATCGTATTCGATCTGATCAGTGTCGCTGAATAGCATAGCAATAGCGAGAGCGGGGGAAGGAACAACACCATCAACTGTCTTGAAGAATAGAGGGAATTGTCTAAAAATACCATCTAGGTCCGGGTAGGCATAAGGAGAGGCAAGATAAGCAGCACCCTCTGCTATTTCCCTGACCGGAGGAGAAGCGAATCTGAAAGGGGGTGAGCTACTTTCCGGTAGCTGAAGATCAATGATTGCATTAGCCGGAATGGACTGGCCCTCTTGATGTCCTAGAGCGGTGATGAAGACGGAGTTGCCCGAGGCTGCAACTGCTCCGAAAACGCTATCCTCACTGGCAGAAAATGTAGAGCTTGTAGCAAAGGTAATATCAAAATAAACAACTTTGGCGCCAGACTGGAAAAGAAACGCTGTCATGTCTGACCAGATTTGTCTTGGCCAAGGCCATCCAAGCCAGTTCATCGATTCCAGTGATGCGTCATCTACGCTGATAATCAGAATACTATCATTTACAGATTTCACATCCGGGAAGAGATTGAACCTCAAATCCAGGGTGAGATGCTCAAGACCACTGTCGAAGGCACTGGTGGTAAGAGCCATTGAAATCAATGCTGAAATGACTGCAATTGCGTACATAAGTTTCTTCATGATTCACAAATATAGTTGAGAAGTTAACGCAGAACAGGCTCCTGAAAGTATATTCCAGATCAATATTTTACAGAATCAGGAGGTGTTGCGAAATGGAACTGCCAGTAGTGGCCATTATTGGCCGAGTGAACGTGGGCAAATCCTCGCTTTTCAATAGATTGGTCGGCGGAAGAACAGCTATTGTTGATAATGAAGCAGGTGTTACTCGTGACCGTAAGATCGGTTTCGGGGAATGGTCAGGAGTTAATTTCATCGCAGTGGATACAGGTGGTCTCTCACCCGGTAGCGATGATCCATTTCAGGATGCAATTGTAAAGCAGGTGCATCTGGCTGTTCAGGAGGCACAGGTTATCATTTTGCTTGTGGATGGAACAGAGGGTATTCACCCGTTCGATGAGGCTGCAGTGGAACTTGTCAGGAAATGCGGTCTTCCTTCTTTGCTTGCTGTAAACAAAATCGACACCCACGGTAAACTGGGTTTAGAGCACGAATTTGCAGCACTAGGTCTTGGTACGCCTTGGCCTATAAGCGCAGCGCATGGCTTGGGAGTCGGAGATCTTCTTGATGAAGTTATCCGTGATCTTCCCGTTGTGGAGAATCCCGAATTTGAGGGTATTTCTGTTGCTGTAATCGGCAGACCCAATGTAGGAAAGAGCTCTCTTGTTAATCGTCTTCTGGATGATGATCGCAATATTGTAACTCCTGTGGCAGGAACTACTCGTGACTCAATAGATTCTTATCTAACATGGAAAGATACAAATTTCCGTCTTATTGATACTGCCGGGCTACGCAGGAAATCAAAGAAAATGGAAGACATAGAATTTTACAGCACGCTTCGCTCCTGGAAGAGCGTTGGCAGTTCAGATATTGTTGTTGTTGTTCTTGATGGAAACGAGTATCCGACAACACAGGACTTGAGACTTGCCACAAGAGCATGGGAGATGGGCAAAGGTCTTCTGATTTGTGTCAACAAAGTTGACCTCGGGCTAGACAGACACCTGTGGATTCGAAGTGTTGTTCAGAGATTTCCGCTAGCCAAGTGGATTCCTATCTTCTTTACCAGTGCCCTTGAGGGGCAGGGTATGGGTAGACTTCTTCCCATGGTGAAATCTGTTGCAGATCGTCGCAAACTTGTCATTTCAACCAGCAAACTCAACAAGCTTATGAGAACAATAGTTAATAATATCCAGCCTCCTTCCCCAAAAGGAAAGATGCTTAAGTTTTTCTACATAACTCAGGTGAAGGAAGCTCCACCGGTACTTGTTGTGTTTGTTTCAAGAGCTGACCTTATTCCGGAAAACTATAAAAGCTACTTTGAGAATAGAATGCATGAGGAACTGAACATGAACGGAGTTCCATTGAAAATTGTGTATAGAAAGCGCGAACACTAATGGGAGCAGCTCTGTATATAGTTATCGGATTTCTTTGCGGATCAATTCCCTTCTCCTGGTTTCTTGGCAGGTTGAAGGGTGTTGACCTCAGAGAACACGGATCCGGTAATCCTGGAGCTACCAACCTGCTCCGAACAAGCGGAACGGCAATGGGCGTTGCCGGTTTGTTGCTGGATGCTGCAAAAGGTGCGGTGCCGGTTCTGCTCGCATCTTCTTCCACTATGCAGGGTGGCTGGTTACCCAGTGCTGTCGTTATTTCTGCGGTATGCGGTCATGTTTTCATGCCATGGTTCGGGTTTAAAGGTGGCAAAGGTGTAGCTACCGCTCTCGGTGCACTTCTGGTGCTTTCTACAAACACTGTTCTTTGCGCTCTCGGGCTTTTCATTCTGTTGCTCGCTCTTTTTAAGATGGTTTCTCTGGGAAGCGTTATCAGTGGTATATCACTTCCATTTTTCGGAATTCTTTTCAAGACGCATATTTATCCCGAAATCGTTCTTGGGATTATTGCCCTTGCTATACTCGTTACTCACAAAGAAAACATCAAGAGGATATTTAGTGGAACCGAGAGGAAGATCGGCGAAAAATGACCGGTGATTTACTCCTGCTCAAGAGTCTTGTTGAGAAGGACCTGAAGGTCAGATACAAGAGAAGCCTTCTTGGTTTCCTCTGGTTTCTTCTCAAACCTCTATTCAGCATGGTTGTTTACACCGTTGTGTTTACAAGGATACTTCGTTTCGGCGGAGCCATTGAACACTTTTCGCTTTTTCTTCTTACCGGTCTTCTTCCATGGAATTTTTTCGCTGCTTCACTTTCCGCTTCAACGAAAACCCTGCTTGATAACCAAAAACTCATACGTTCGATCTACTTCCCAAGAGTAGCACTCCCTATTTCAGCGGTTATTGCAAACGCAATTCACATGCTTATGGCTCTTGGTGTACTCGAGGTACTTCTTATCGCATTCGGACACACACCAGGGCTTTCAATAGTACTACTTCCGGTTGCTGTATTGCTCCTGGCGGCAATGACTTCCGGATTCAGCATGATGATTTCAATTGGGAATGTTTATTACAGAGATGTTGCTCAGTTTCTTGAAGTAATTCTTCTTGCATGGTTCTATGCCAGCCCTGTGATTTACCCTCTTGGCGAGGGACTTATCCCGGTGAGGATGGAAGCCTTTATCAAATTCAATCCTGTTGCCGGAGCAATGGAAATATTTCATTCAACAATGTACTATGGAACTTGGCCGGATCTCTGGGCATGGGTGTCACTCGTTTCCTGGACACTGGTAATCCTGACAGTGGGCCTCTTGATCTTCAAGCGCATGGAACCCTCTGTCGTGAAGGAGTTGTAGAATGCAGAAGGGTCTGAT
This sequence comes from Candidatus Fermentibacteraceae bacterium, assembly GCA_016744855.1. Classification (GTDB taxonomy): domain Bacteria; phylum Fermentibacterota; class Fermentibacteria; order Fermentibacterales; family JCC-6; genus Sabulitectum. The sequence continues at coordinate 27,141 of JADGDO010000006.1, forward strand.
TCAGTTCACAGATGTCTGCCTCGACTACAGACTTTACCGCGATAGATCTGTTAGCATTATGGAAACACTGATGAATGTTTTCGGCAGGAGAACAACTCGTGACTGGTTCAGAGCACTGGATCATGCCACTTTTCAGATTTCACCGGGGGAATCGGTTGCTCTTGTTGGATCTAACGGGGCTGGTAAATCCACAACCCTGAAGCTTCTTGCCGGGATATATAGTTCTACCTCCGGAAAAGTTGAAACCTCAGGAAGAATTGCCTCCCTCCTTGATCTCGGAGTCGGTTTTCATCCGGAGCTCACCGGAGCAGAAAATGTATTTCTCAACGGTGCTCTTCTCGGTTTCGATCAGAAAAAAATGATTGATCTTCTTCCCGGGATTGCAGAATTTGCAATGCTTGAGCGCTTTATGGATACACCTGTTAAGTACTATTCTTCAGGCATGTTCATGCGGCTTGGCTTCGCACTTGCAACCAGCGTAAACCCTGATATTCTTCTTATTGATGAGGTTCTGGCTGTGGGGGATGCTGCTTTCCAGGCAAAGTGTTACGAAAGAATTTTCGGTTTCCGCGAAGCCGGGAAAACAATTGTGTTTGTCAGTCATGATCCCGAAGCCGTTCGCCGACTCTGCACCCGAGCTATTTGGCTCGATTCCGGTCGCGCCAGAATGGACGGCCCTGTGGATGATGTTCTCGGTGCTTACCTTGATGCAAATGCCGGTCGGTTGCAAACATCTGCCTCCTCAGCTGCTCCCAGAGAATGGGGAAACCGTGAGGTATTCTTCAGCAAAGTCACCCTTACAGACGGGAACGGAGTACCTGCGAGATCATTCAGACAGGGAGATAGTCTTAGCACTAAGATTTTAATTGAAACCCGCGAGGGAAAAAAAGTAGACAATATTATTCTGGGTTTTTCAATACATCGACCCGATGGCGAAACCGTTCTAGCTTCTAATAATCTCGAAAATGGTGAGCCTCTTCTCAGTATTGACGGTTCTGGTGAAGCCTCTATCTCAGTTACACCTGAGATACTTGAACCGGGTAACTACCTCCTTTCGATATCACTTACAGGTAACAGTACCGATTACCATTGGCAGGACAACTTCTACCCGATCTCGCTGCTTGGGGATAAAAAAAGCCCTCCACTTAAAATCAGTAATCTCAGTGTATCCGGGTTGCCTCCAAAGTAATACATATTCCACCCATGATAACAATAAGAGAACTAACAGATCAGGATGCTGTTCAAATCTCGTACATGCTCTGTGAAGATGAGATACTGAGAGCTGACTTGAATATTGGACCTGATTTTAAACCTGATTTCAAAAGAGTTCTGAAAGATTGTAGAAACTGGTGTAAAAGCAGAAATGCTACTACTTTTGCAGTTGTACTAAGTAATAGAACAACCGTAGGTTCAATCTCTCTTAGCCATATAAACAACGAGGAAAAGACAGCGAGAATTGGTTATTGGATCGGCGGGAATTACCGTTCACAGGGATATTGTTCAGCTGCATTCAGGCTTGTTGTGGTTAAAGCAGCTGAGTTGGGAATCACAAAACTATTCTCGACAATAGCTGAAGACAATCTCAATTCAAAAGCTATCTGGGATAAACAGGGAGGATATGTAACAGGTAGTTCCAAAGGCAAAGCTACCTATGAACTCATTTGCTCTCATTCCCACTCTTTCCTATAAAGTTTTATCTTTACTCTATCTCAACAGTAGATGCCTTGAATAGACTGTACCATGAATTGCGTGGGGAGAAGCTATGAATCTTATTCTTAAAGAAGTTCCTATAGAAGACAAACAGCTACTGAGGAATCTTTTAGAGCTTTACCAGTATGACTTCAGTGAATTTGATCAGGCTGATCTAAACTCCCATGGGCTATACGGCTACAAGTATCTGGATCAGTACTGGACTGAAAAGGGCAGACATCCGTATTTCATAATACTAGACGGGAAACTTGCAGGTTTTGTTATGGTAAATGATTTCTGTTATTTGTGTAAACCGGGTGAGGCGAAATCTATATCTGAATTCTTTGTTATGAAGAAGTATCGCCGGATGGGTGTCGGGGAGAGTGCTGCCCGAAAGGTTTTCGATTTGTTTCCGGGCAAATGGGAGATCCGGCAACACCCGGAGAACAAACCATCAATGCAGTTCTGGGAAAAAGTAGTTTCAGAAATTTCTCGAGAAGACTACAGAAAACTTGAAGCGGTAACAGAGGACTGGACTGGACAAGCTCTAATATTCACGCATCGGCTTTCTGCTTTATAGATGCAGGAGAAACCAGCAGGAGGTCAGCGTTGAACAGCACTAGACTTGTTTCCAAATTTATCTCGGACAATCTTGTTGGAGGCAATTCCAGCGGTTCATTTCCTGCTACCGTTCTGCTCGCCGACATGGCAGGTTTTACCCGTTTAACCGATGAAGCCATGCGCAGGGGAGACGGGGGTGCTGAATGGATATCAAACATTCTCAGCAGAACTTTTTCTCCTTTTATCGATTTTGTACAGCAAGAAGGAGGGTTTATAGCAGAGTTCGAGGGAGATGCTGCTCTGGCGGTATTCCCGGGAGAAAGATTCGAACTCCTTGAACGTGTACAAGCTCTTCTTGAAGAAACATCAAGAAAAATAGGAGAACATGTTTCATTTTCTGTAGCATCAGGTTCGGGCATTCTTAATTGGGGAGTTGGAGGCTCGGACGGGATTTTGTACCAGCTCTTTCATGGTACTTCGATTGCAGATTTATTTAAACTTGATTGCAAAATCCCTAGCTCAGCAGTTTGGCAGAGCCCGACAGAAGAGAGGTTCGGCTTTTCTCCTGCCATTCTTGCAGAAAAGGAGTTCGGTGGAGAGTTTCGCAATGTCTTTTCAGCTTTTCTCTCTGTAAAGGTTTCTTCAGTTGAAGAAGCACAGTCTTTTTTTGAATCAGTTTGCAGTTTCACATCGACCTTGGACGGTTTCCTGAGTGGAACACATCTCCGAAGTAATGAAGCAACCGCTCTTGTTGTTTTCGGGGCTCCCACGGCCCATGAAACTGATGCTAGGAGGTGCTGTGAACTGATCTTCGGTCTCCAAAAATATTTCCCTGCACTCAGTGCTGGAATTACAGGTGGTTCAGCGTATGCAGGTTTTGTTGGGTCAGGAGCAAGATGTGCTTACACAGTCCTGGGGAGTACTGTCAATCTCTCTTCACGCTTGTGTGGAAAGGCGAAAGAGGGAGAAATTCTTGTAAATGATCATCTCAGCAATCGTATCGAACAGTACTTTTCTGTGGGGCAGAGCAGAACCATCCAGCTAAAAGGATTCACAGAACCTCAGATTTGTTACGGAATAACTGACTCAATAGCGGGTTCCAAAGATGATTTCTTTTCAGGCATATTTGTCGGCAGGGAAAGAGAACTAAAAGAGCTACAGGAGCAATTCAGTGAGTGTTGCAAGAAAAGCAAACTTACCGTTGTGAATACAATGGGAGAGCCCGGAATCGGTAAGAGCAGACTTCTATGTGAGTTTTTTGCAGGGTACTCACCTCAAACATTTACACTGGTTCTTTCCGGTGATGAGCTTACTTCTACATTGAACCTGCACAGCTGGGAAAAAGCCCTTGAGTCTCTTCCTGAATACACCTTCAGCGATATTCTTCAGAACACAGAGCCCGGAGAGGAACGGCATGAGCTTCTCAGAGCAGAAAAGTATCTCACACCTGTTTTAAACAGTTCAGAGGATATTGTTTCGGATGAGAATCTAGCATACAGCGTCTCAGTTTTACTCGACTATCTTGCACAGACTGGAGAATTCCTCATTGGTGTGGAAAATCCACATCTAATAGCTCCAGAAAGTCTTAGTATTCTGGAATCATTTATAAACAGACAGATATCAACAAGAGTTATGGTAATCTCAACATGCAGGAAAAAGGATCAGATCCCAGATTTCTTAAAAAGTGCCAATATGATAAATCTAGGCCCATTCAGTGTTGAGGAAACTATCGAAAAACTCTCCGTTGATATCGGCTTTCCCGTAAGGGGCTCGATTGCGGAAATTCTTCATCAGAGGTCATCAGGTAACCCTCTCTATCTTGAAGAGCTCAGTTGTATTGTTAACCAGAATCAAATGAACGGAACATGGAGCACCTGGCAGGATATGGAGCATCTTCTTCCTTATTCATTGAGTTCATTGCTCGAAAACAGAATTGACCAGCTATCCGAAGAAATGAGAGAAGCCGTTTCGTTTGCTGCTGTTCTTGGGGCTGATTTTGATTCCGAGATTCTCAGACACATGCTTCCTGTAAGGTCCACTTCTATAACCAGAGGTATGTCCCTTGGTATATGGAAGATATCAGGGCGCGGAAAACTTTCATTCCGTCACCACCTTCTTAGGGAAACAGCTTACAAAATGCTGCTCGTCAGCAAAAGAAAGAAAATACACCGACTTGTCGCAAAGGTCGTTCTCAGTTTGTATCCTGAACCTGAAGGAGAACAGCTCTTGTGTGTTGCCCTTAACGCTGCTGGGGCTGACGATGAAGAGATTGCACTCAGATACCTGGAAACTGCCGGTGATCATTGCAGACAAGCCCACAAGAACCAGGTTGCAATTGATCTTTACACAGATCTGGAAAGATTGACCCCTGACCCCAATACAGGAATGAGAGCCAGGGGAAAGAAGGGGGCCGTTCTGGAAGTTGTCGGCAGATGGTACGAGGCACTCGAGCTATACAGAACATCCATCAGCATTGCTGACGCTGACTCTGCTATGGCTCAGGATAGTTGCAGAATGCGAATCTCTCTGGGCAGGCTTCTTATGCAGCAGGGGAGTTTCGATGATGCAATTGAGGTTCTGGAGAAAGCAAGAGAATTCGTTAAAGAACAGCAAGAATTGTTACTCGGGTCCATTTACGCCAACCTTGGAGGCTCCTGGCTGCGGAAGAGAGAGTTTGGGAAAGCTGCCTCCTACCTCAATCAGTGGCGTGAGATCATTGAGCGTGCTGATGACAAACACTCACTTGCCATGGCAATGGGGCTTCTGGGTGTTCTTGCAGAGGAAACCGGAGAATTAGAAGAGGCAGAGAAGTATTACCTTTCTCAGGCTGAGCTTGCAGAGGAAACAGGTCAGGATTTTGTAGCAAGTATTTCTTTTCAAAACCTGGGTAGCCTGGCATTGCAATCCGGAGATCTTGATTTAGCAGAATCTTATTTTCAGAAAAAACTTGCAATTGCAGAAAAACTGGGGCATCGGTCCAGTGAAAGCCTTGCAATGGGTTCACTCAGCAGAGTTTACTGTTATAAGGAAAACTACGATAAAGCTCTCGAATTTGCAAATTTCAATCTAAAGGTCTGTCAGGTACTCTCCAACAGATTCAGGGAAGTATCCGCTACAACAGATGTTTTCACAGTGCAGCTATACTCCGGTAATTACAAAGCTGCAGAAAAAACTATTGATGATAGAAAATCAATGATTAAGGCCATGAAAATAGAAAACACCTCCAGCGAGACCTATTACATGTACGGTCTTCTTGAAATGTTCAGAGAAGACTTCAACAAGGCTATCCGGTCGATAGAACTGTCTATTAAAAGTGCAGAAAGTGATTCTGTAAAAATTGATGCGCTTTCTTTCAGTATACTTGGATTGCTCCACATGTTAATAGGTGACATCCCATCTGGGGTGAAGTTCCTTGGAAGGGCTGAAGAGGAATCCCCTGCGGAGGGAAATGGAGTAATTGATAAACTCTCTTCGCTCATTAACAACCGTGCCGACCCGATTCTAAGAAAAAGAGTTAACTGTCTCATTAGCAGCTACAGCAATTGTTCTAACTGATCAATTGACAATCCGGTGTTTTTTTCGCATTCTTTATTTCCTAGTGATTTCAGTCGTAAATATGTACCAAACAGGTACATATATAGATTGACCATTGAAGGGATAAGGGCGATGGAAGAATTAAATATGCCGTTACTTGGAGACAAATTCCCAGAGCTGAAAGTTCAGACAACCCATGGACCTATGAATATTCCAGCGGATCAGAAGGGAAGCTGGTTTGTTTTGTTTAGCCATCCCGCTGATTTTACACCTGTCTGCACAACAGAGTTCGTTGCTTTTCAGAAGAGATTTGATCAGTTTGAGAAGCTTGATTGCAAGTTGATAGGTATGTCTGTTGATCAGATATTCTCCCACATCAAGTGGGTCGAGTGGATCAAGGCTGAGCTGGGAGTTGAAATCAAGTTTCCAGTTGTAGCTGCTAATGATTCAGTTGCGATGAAGCTTGGTATGCTTCACCCAGGCAAGGGTACAAACACAGTTCGTGCGGTTTTTATCGTTGATCCAGAGGGTAAAGTAAGATTGATCATGTACTACCCCCAGGAAATTGGCCGAAACATGGACGAAGTTGTTCGTGCGGTAAAGGCCCTTCAGATCTCCGATAAACAGGGAGCTATTCCCGCTGGGTGGCCAGAGAATGAACTGATTGGAGACAGGGTAATTGTTCCACCTGCAACAAATGAAGTCGATGCAAAGAAGCGTTGCGAGGAATATGAGTGCTTTGACTGGTGGTTCTGCCACAAACCTCTTGAATCGTAAGAAGTCTTCCTTTGGGCAGGAGTGCTGATTTCCAGCACTCCTGCCCATTGTATCAATCTTTATGTCACTTTGGAAACATTGGTTACTGAAGGTTAAGAACAACTACTTTCGGATATCCCAGTGGATCTGCGGAGAAACCAAGAATGCTGTTTTCGCCAACGACCATTGTCCAATCCTCTGAATCCGGATCCCCCTCTTCAACGGAAGCCGTGAAGAGAATATTACCATCAATATCAAAAACATCAAAATATGGCAGTGCTTCAGAACCTCTTCTAGCCCAGATTCTTTCCTCTTCATCAATCATAAGATCGGAGATGGCATAATGGTATGGATCCGGTTGGTAAATCAGTTCTTCTACAGGTATTTCAACACCCATGCTTTGCATGCGTCCACCACCCGAACTGGCTCTGTTTTCAAGGAATGTGTTGAAGTCATCTATCTCTACCTCGATCTCCAGTGCTGTTTTGGCGACTCGTTCATAGGGCCTTTCAATTGTCAGGAACTGCTCACCATCTGGAAGAAAACCATTTATCAGGTAGCTGTCTGTTGACATTATACTGGTTAACACTCTTCCTGTCGGATCAGAGGCAAAAGCCACTGTTGTTTCTGTGTATCCCGGACCAATCATAGTCGCTTCGAAATCCATCATTTCTTCTGCGTAGATGTAAGAGGGCTCGGCAGTTCCATCAAGCCTGGCCAGAGAATATCCTATCTGATCATTCGGCGTGTCGAACTTCTTAATCAAACCAATGATTGCCTGCCCGTCAGCCCCGTCTATTGCCATTGGAGGTGCTGGAAAGAACCCAGAAATTTCACCCTCAACTGCATAAGATGAGTCGAACAGTGTGATTTTTCCTGACCAGGGGTCTGAAACAGCAAGCTGACCGTTACCCAGCATCGCCATTGCCATGGGCCTCAGGAACTCTCCCGGCCCACTGCCTTCTCTACCTACAGTACGGAGGAATTCACCATTGGATGAGAACACTGATATCTGCTTTTTTGAACCGTCAAGAACAATAATCTCACCAGCAGGACTGAAGAGAGCTGCATCTGTTTGAGCGAATACATAATTGCTGTCTCCGAGTTCAATACCGATTGTGTCAACTGCTGTGATTGAGAAGTGCGGGGGGAAGGTGGTATCTGGTGCAGGAGCCTCCGCAATCTGTTCTTCCTGTGTACCACAGGCGACGAATACAAGTGCAAGAATCGATAGTGCTTTTTTCATCATGAGTCCTGTCAAAATAGAGTTGATTCAGTTTCCTTCATACGAACGGTTATAACTGAACTTATTTTCATTTCACATTCTTCCGGGAAACAATCGATAAGAGATTAAGTTCCCCCTCCAGTAAATGAGCCTGTTGACGAGGAATTCTACAGAGGGAAGGAGTTTTTTATTCCGGCCCATGTTGCCTGCTCAAGGCTTTCCACAGTCTGTAATTCCAGTTCAAGCAGGATTTCGTAAGAATTACTGCGAGCTCTGAGATAGAAGTAGCTTGTGAAGGGCCTATGCGATATATCCCGCGAAAGCCTGTCCTCTGAAAATGCAACCGGAACAGGTATTTCATCATACAGTACAATCTCTGAAGCTGAAACATCAAAACAGTATATGTAGTCACCCTGAAGATCAGTAACAAAAACTAATGTGCCAGTTCCACCCGGAGTTGCAGTTATTCCATAGGGAGAGTCGATCGGAAGATCCCAACTATTTTCAGTAATAAGGAGCTCACCCTCAAGCCTCATCTTGTGAAGGGTTCCTCCGGAGTTGGGTATCTCATTGATTTCAATTTCCCAGATGAACCCGTTTCCATCAGATGACATTCCAAGACCCATCGTACCCGCAGGGTTGCCCGGTGTCCAGACGACTGTACCCAAACTATCACATAATGCAAGATTACTGCTTGAACCTGTGTTCTGGCAGTAGAGATACCCGGTTGACTGGGGTAGCATGCATATACCGTGAGACATATCCACAGCATCTGCTATAAATGTACTTGTCCAGCTTGCATAGTCGTAGAAACAAACACCCTCTGATTCAGAGACTGTCAAAATGTGTTCAGTATCGCAACTGCCGTCCATACCATCGATGGTGGTATCCAGAAAGCATACCTCCATAACCACGAATTCAAATTCGTAACCGGATGCTGTCAGAGGGATAAGGAGCAGTAATAGAAAAAACAAGGTTATCATATGATCATCCCTCCTGCAGTTATATCGGTTGCGATTTTTTTCTGTTCTCTGGAAGACGAATGTATGAATCCTCGCCTACAAGAACTGGGTCGACAGAATCAACAGAGCCGCCTGAGATGTGAGCGGCTTCCCTGCATCCCCCATCGCATATCAGCATGTGGTTACAACCTCCGCATTCGGAAGGTAGATATCTTTTCATTGTGAAGGTATTCCAATACTCATTCTTCTTCAGGTTTTTCCAATCATTTATGTGATTGAGGCGAATTTCGGAATGGTTACATACCCGAATAAAACCTGAAGGTCCTATGACAAAAAAGCCTTTAGCTGCTGAGCACCTGGTACCGACATGAAGAGTTTTCAGAGAAAGGTCATCAACAAGACAGAGTGGTATTTCTGTACCCAGGTTTCCCTGTCGGTTGGCTCTTGTAAGAACATCATCTGCAACAAGTAGCATCTCTTTAACCTGTGCAGCTGAAAGAACCATCTTTTCCGCATTGGTCAGCCCTCGTCCACCTGGAAGGAACCTGTTCATTAAAAGTTGTCCTGCACCCGCAAGAAGAGCAGCAGAGAGTGTCTTTCTCAGTTCATGGATGTTAAGCGCAGTAACCGTGCTATTAACAGTTGTTGGGATTCCTCTTCTGTGTGCTTCCCTGAATTTTTCAAGAACCATAGAAGCGTTGTCACAGCCCGTGTGCTCCTCGAATGTGGAAAGCCCGGGAAGACTCATACTAAGGCTGATATGGAGTTTTTCAAGTACATCCATCACATCATCATCTACCAGAAGGCCGTTGGATAGAAGGTAAACATCGGGATGTACCGTGTGTGTAACCAGTTTCCCATCAATTGTTTCAGTTTTTTCTACAGAGAGGGAAGATGTATACTCTAGAAGTTCGAGGCAGTCCTCACGCATGAGGGCCTCTCCGCCGGTAAAAGCAAAACTGGCAATACCGAGCCCGGCGAGTTCCGCTATAGCAGTTTTCCACTCATTGGTTGTTAACTCCGGGAGCCTCGGAAATCTGTTATCTGCTGCGTCCCAGGGGCAAGAGCAAAAAATGCAGTTGTGATTACACTTATATGTCAGTTCGAGGACGACTGTGGAGGGTAGAAAAGAAGGCGAGCGAAGCCTCACAACTCTACCTCAAATCCGAGAAGAGTTCTTAATCTGTCGGCATGGTCTTTCAGGGGGTATTGCCCATCATTGGAAGTCAGATAAAACAGATTTCCCTGAAGAAATGAATCGAGCATTCCAAGGTCACTTATTGAGACACTGTTAACAATCTCATCACCATTATCGTAGACTACTCGAAGAAGAATAGTTCGGCTTTCATCATCATAGTCCGGAGAGCAGAAGTCGCAGAAGGGTCTCTCGTCAAGACTTACCTCGAAATCTGTGTTCATATTGATTGACTCTGCAAGCCTGCGGCAACCAGCTAACTCCCAGTCAATGAATGCAGAATAAGAGTAATCATAGAGAGTTTTTTCGCCGCAAACAGGGCAGATGTATTCCGCAGAAGCTGGCTCCATCCTTGGGGAATAGCACATGGCTCCCATAACGCTTTCAGGTGGTTCTGTCTTTTCCAGTCTGGCTAGAAGCAGATTTGTTTCAGTTCTTGAAAGAGAACCCATCGATGGGGAGTTCAGAGAGATACCAAGGAAACCTGATTTGCGAATCGGTGTATTTCGGCTTTTTACAATACCCGTAAAAACTGAAACAATCAGAAGCAGAGTGACACCTGCTATGTAGCCCATATTTTCCCCTTAGATTAGTCTCCCGTTACTTCACGGGGATAAGTATTACTCTTCCTCCAAGCCTAGCAGTTCTCTAATTCTAACTGCAGAATCCATAAGAGGTATCTGACTATCCACAGAATCAAAATAGTAAAGGTTACCCTGAAGGAAAGAATCCAATTTCCGGAGGTCGGTTACATATATCCTGTTAACTACCTCTTTTCCATCCTCATAAGTGACTCTGAGAAGCATTTCTGGTTCATCTTCACCGGCGTCGGGAGAGCAGAAATCGCAAAAGAGAGCCTCATCCAGAACAATCTCAAAGTCTGTATTTGCATTTATAGATTCTGCCATTCTGCGACAACCTTCCAACTCCCATTCAATAAATGCAGACTGTGAATAATTGTATATCGTCTTATCTCCACAGACAGGGCAGATGTATTCTGATACTTCTGGAGCTGCCATCATTTCGTAGCACATTGCTCCCATCATCTGTTCGGGAGGTTCTTCATTCTCAAGCCTTGTTAAAAGGATGTTAACCTGTGTTGCTGAGAGAGTCATTAATGCTTCCGGACTTATGTCCAGCATTGTAGCTGCGGTTATTGCATCGAGTGGGGTTATCGATTTCTCTACAGTTTCGGGTTTTACTTTTGATAATCCTGCAACTGCTGAAAGCAGAACAACTACACACGCACCTGCTACGTACCACATAATTTCTCCTTAATCCAGTTTATCCTTAAAGAATGCATGATGTGTCCTCTAGAGTCAATCTGCCTTAACTCCAAGAAGATCTCTCATTCTGACGGTGTATTCTTTTAAAGGGTACCTTGCTTCAGTGTCTGTCCAATAAGAGAGATTTCCCTGAAGAAATGAGTCCAGCATTCTAAGATCTGTAACGGAAACCTCATTAAGTACTTGGAAGCCATTAGCGTGTATAACTCGGAGAATAAGAGTCGGATTTTCACCTTCAGCATCAGCTGAGCAGAAATCACAAAAAAGACCCTCATCCAGGGTAATCTCGAAATCAGTGTATTCGTTTATGGACTCGGCCATTCTCCGGCAACCCTCAAGTTCTCTGGTTATGAAGGAAGATTGGGAGATGTCATAAAGAGTTTTTTCACCACAAACAGGGCAGGTATACTCGGCAAGCTCAGGGGGGGATGCTATGTCATAGCACATGGCTCCCATAGTGATTCCGGGGGCTTCTTCTGCATCAAGACGAGCGAGGAGAACATTGATTTGAGTAGGTGACATGGCAAGTAATTTCTTAGGACTAAACTCCGCAATTACGCTTGAAACAACGGGTTCAAGTGATTCGAAGCTCTTGCATTCTGTTTTAGCTCTGTTTCTATTCAATCCGGCTACCGCAGAAAGAACAACTAGAGTACAGACACCTGCTACGCACCACATAAACCCTCCTTTAAGCGTGATACTTAAGATGCTTGAAAGTTATTCCAACGTCAATTTGCAGGATTTAAGCAATTCATTTCAATGGAGAAGGCTTTTAGAATTAGAGCACTCAGTCTTTTGATCGAAAGAGCAGGAGGTGAGGTGGCTCAACACTGCAGATCATGTCATTTGAGTCTGGCATATCTGATATTGATAGGAGCATTCCGGGAAGTGTCAGTGTTTCCTGCTGGGGTGCTACAGAATAAATTGATACTAATTCTTCACGCTGTTCTTCATTGCGATCCGGCGAGTCTGACAGTTCAGCAGGATTATCCTTTTCTAGTTTCTCCGGTTTGTCAGAGAGTTGTGACAAATCATCGGTGTTGTGTAATTCAGGAATATCAGAGCTGGCAAAGACAAATGAAGCAATACAGATCAGTGCAAAGATTGATTTAAACATTAGAAATTCCTTTCACAAGTGTATAGAGAAAATGGTTCATTCAGAGCTAGATGTCAATGTATATATATACGGCACTTGACAAAAGTTAGATAGGACTAATATTACCAATGAAGGGAGTGAAAACATGACAAGCAAACTTACTGCCAGTCTTGAAGATTACATTGAGGTAATTGCTTCACTTGCAGGAAGCTCCGGTCAAACCCGAGCTGCAGACATTGCCGACAACATGGGAGTCAGTCGCCCTTCAGTAACTGTGGCTCTTCGAGCTTTATCCTCTCGTAAACTGGTTAACTACAGACCCTACTCAACTGTTTCTCTTACAGATGAGGGGAGAATTCTTGCAGCAGCAGTTCTGAGAAAACACAGAATACTGAGCAGATTTTTCAATGAAATACTTGGAGCAAGTGAAGAATTAGCAGATCAGGCGGCCTGCCGTGTTGAGCATGCTATCGGTGAAGAAATAACAGACAGGCTCGTTGAGTTCCTGGCGTTCATAGATAATTGCCCTCTCGCCGCGGAAAGTGGTTTCGAGTTTAACAGCGAGAGTCGTAAGATTTTTAGAGAGAAGGTATCAGAAGATGGAAAAAAATGATCCTGAAGTAATTCAATTGCTGAATGCACCGAAAGATAAGCCAATGGAAATAGTTGCTCTTAATGGTGGTACCAATATGCTTCAGAAACTAACCGCAATGGGTCTTACTCACCATGCCGTTGTAAGAGTTATGCGCGGTGGCGGTTCAGGCCCAATGGTCGTTGAAGTGCGTGGAAGCAGAGTAGGTCTCGGGCGGGGAATCAGTAGCAGAATTATGGTAAGACCTTTTTTTTCAGATAAAGTTAGAACGGCCTAATTATGAATCAGCAAGTTCTTACAGTCGCACTAAGCGGTAATCCGAACGCAGGTAAAACATCAATTTTTAATAAGCTTACTGGTGCAAGGCAGTCTGTAGGAAACTATCCCGGAATTACAGTAGATAGGAAAGAGGGAACTTTCCACTGGAAAGGCAAAGAAATACGGGTGATTGATCTGCCCGGCACCTACAGTCTTACTGCTGGCTCTCCGGAAGAGTTGATTGCCAGAAATGTGATTCTTGAAGAAAAGCCTGATCTTGTAATTAATGTGATTGATGCATCGAATCTTGAGCGGAATCTTTACCTCACAATGCAACTCATGGAGCTTGGTGTTAACATGCTTCTTGCTATGAATATGTGGGATGCTGTTGAACGTCGAGGAGTAAAAACTGATCTAGAGAGCCTTGAAACTATTCTTGGGCTTCCTACAGTAAAGACCGTTGGCAGCCGGGGAAGAGGAATTACCGACTTAAAGGATGCAATCGTCGAGCACAGAGGAGCTGATACTTCCGCTCCCTGGGTACATGGTGCTCCGTCTCTGATTAAAAGAGCTGTAAGTATTCTTTGCGACGAGCTCGAAGGGCATAATGAACAGCATTGTGAGTGGAAGGCTATCAAACTGCTCGAGGGAGATTCCGAGGTTGGAAGCAGCGAGGATGAGACGATTACCGGATTTGTATACCAGTTATCATCCCGCCTGGAGGCAACAAGGGGCATATCAAGCGGAATGCTTGTAGCCAGAGCCCGTTACAAGTACATCGAGCAATTGATCAGGCAGGTAGTAGTAAGGCCGGTCTGCACAAGCATGTCCCGCACCGATAGGATTGATGCGGTTGTTACTAACAAATACGCTGGAATTCCAATTTTTCTTATTATGATGTATCTGGTTTTTTCATTCACTTTTACTGTGGGTGAGCCCTTGATGGGATACATGGAAATGCTTTTCGAATTTGCCGGTGATACTGTTTCAGGTTTCTGGCCTGCTGGTTCCGACAGTATGCTGAGGGCACTGATCGTTGAAGGGGTTATCGGCGGCGTCGGGGGAGTTCTTGTTTTTCTCCCCAATATTTTCCTTCTGTTCCTTGCAATAGCTCTTCTTGAAGACAGTGGATACATGGCCAGGGTTGCCTTTATAATGGATGCCACTATGAAGAAGCTTGGACTGCACGGTAAGAGCTTCGTTCCGTTGCTTGTCGGGTTTGGATGCACCGTACCAGCCATACTTGCTACCCGTACCCTTGAAAACCGGAATGACCGTTTTACAACCCTCATGGTTGCGCCTCTCATGAGTTGCGGTGCAAGATTCCCGATCTACATGATGATTATTCCGGCCTTCTTCCCACAGGCATGGAGAGCCCCTCTTGTGTGGATTATTTATCTTGTTGGAATACTGCTTTCCATCGGGGTAGCTAAATTCCTGCGTAAGAACGTATTCACTGGTGAAGAAACACCCTTTGTAATGGAATTGCCCTCTTACCATATCCCTACTCCTGTTTCAATTCTTAGACACACTTGGGACAATGCGGGTGAGTATGTTAAAAAAGCAGGAACTGTAATACTTGCAATCTCAGTTGTTCTCTGGGTTCTTTCTTCTTTCCCGAAGAAAACTGAATTCTCGAAAGATTATGAAACCGAAATTGCAATGGTTTCAGCTTCCAGTATGTCTTCAGATGCTATTGCTGATTCCGTGGGTATTCTTGAAAATGCTCAACAAATGGAAGTATTCACCTATACAGTAACCGGCAGGCTTGGCAAGTTCTTCGAGCCAGCAATGCAACCGCTGGGGTTCGATTGGCGTGTAACCACAGCGCTTATGGGTGCAATTGCAGCAAAAGAGGTGTTTGTCTCTCAGATGGGTGTTGTATTTGCAGTGGGAGAAGCTGACGAAGACTCAAGTACCCTCAGAGAAAAACTCCGGGAGAACTACACACCCCTACAAGGCCTGGCCATGATGTTGTTCGCACTGATAAGTGCGCCCTGTGTGGCAACCATAGTAGCCACAAAGAAAGAAACTGAATCCTGGAAGTGGGCATTGATACAGCTCTTCGGGCTTACTGTTCTTGCCTACATAATTACACTGATTGTGTACCAGGTAGGAATGCTGGTGGTGTAACAATGGAAAATGCAGCAGTAGTAGTAATTGTGATAGCGGTACTTGTCTATCTGATTAGGCGGGGGATACAAAACCACAAAAAAGGAACCGGCTGTTCAAGTTGTACTTCCTGCCCATGGAGCGGCGAGTGCGCCCAAACACCCGATACCGGTGGGGAACAGTCCAAATAGCAAAGAAGAAGTCTTCTACAGAGTAGATACTGCTATAGCTCCTCTGTCATAATGCCTAACGATCCTGCCCAGTATTGATTCTCCTCAGTTATCCAGTATCACAAATCTGCAGAATGGGGACTTATCTTTGAGACCGGTGAAATAAACACCTGGTGCAAGGCCGTCAACGATAACATGTTGAACTGCTTCTGAAGCAGGAACAGATTCACTGTGTACCATTCTTCCGGAGAGATCGAACACAGAAAGAGCACTTACGGTTGAAACGGGACCTACCGCAACTGTTACTGCATAAGAAACCGGGGTGGCAAGAACAGTAATTGTGGAGGCTACCACAACATCGCAGTTCTCAATACTGAGTGGTTCCAGAGGATACCTGAAGATACCGTAGAACTGTGTTCCGGCATAGAGCCAGCTGTCACCTACGATCTCTACACATTCAACATTTATCGGCTCAATGTAAAGATCATCCATCGGAATCCAGGTCAGACCAGAGTCGTTTGATCTGTAAACACCGTTGTCAACACAGGCGGCATACATCTCACCGGGGCGACTTTCATCCTCATCCAGCATATGTGTTTCAATATCCAGGACCTGATTGAAAGTTTCACCGTCATCGCTAAGGTAAATACCATCTGAAGTGGCACAGAGAAATCTTCCCGGGACGGAGGTGGAGAAGAGAATGTCGTATCCTTTTCCACCGAGAGTGGGATAAGAAGAAATATCCCAGTTTTCACCGTGATCGAATGATTCGTGCAAAAAGGTGTTGGTTGTGCTGTACTGATAACTGCATTCCATGAGGTGCGCAGGATTAGCAGGATCAACCTCAATGTCATTTGTTTGAAGGTTGTAACCACTCAGGGCATCAACCCAGGTCTCGCCATTGTCTGTTGATCTGAATATCTGTGATGAGATGGTTCTTCCACCCATTAAAACTGTACCCGGGAGATCCTGACAAAGAGCCAGTGCACAACCGTATTCATAGGTAAGTTCTTTAATTTTTGTCCAGACGGCACCGCCGTCTGTGCTCTTATAGAGCTGAGTGCTTCAACCGGCACCCCCGGCTGCAAACCACAAATCAGGATCAGAATTCGATCTTGCAATATGGCTTGCATTTATAGACCAGTAGGAACTTACCTCTGTCCAAGAGTACTGCTCCTCTTCCAGGAAGAATCCATTTCCTGAGAACAGAGGGAAACCGTTTTCAGAATCTTCCAGAATCGCGTAAACACTTCCTCCCGGAATGCCGTTGTTCGCAACAGACCAGGCGTATCCTCCATTGGTGGACACTGCTAGTCCGGAATTGCTTCCAATATGCACACTAATTTCCGGATTGCTTGATACAGCCATAGATGTTAAATTCCAGAAATCGCAGGGATCCTCGGTCATCCACCAGCCCAACCCGCCATTTCCAGAGTGATAGACATCATTACTCGTGAAGGCAAAAATGCTGTCTTGACTGGTCGGGTGAAAGACGATCCCAGAAATCTGCGAAGAAGTTTCAAGAGCTGTGGACCAGTTCTCACCACCATCTACAGTTCTGAATATCTCAGAATCTGCACCGATAAAAACCATATCGGGATCAAATGGTGAGATTGCCAGGGATCTTACATGTAACCCTACTGGAAAAGCCACCGGTGAAACATCGACCCATGTAAGACCACCATCGGTGCTCTTGAACACATTGAGGAAATAGTCATGAGAGGTTCCCTTACCCGCCATGTAAACTATGTCTGGATCAGAGGTGGAAAACTCTACCTGCTTAGCAAACATCACAGGAATACCAGGAACATGATCCCAGGTTGAACCTCCGTCAGTGGACACCAGAAGAGGAGAAGAATCATTTTCGTAATCTGCTGCAAAAAGACGCAGTTCATCAACGGGGTCAGAAGCAACATCCTGAATGTCATGCACCGGGTCCATTGTTATGGTTGACCAGCTTTCCCCCATGTCTGAAGAGAGTATTATGGTATTGTTGCGCCAACCGAGAAGTCTGCCCTGGGTATCGGAAATTATTTTATCCAGATCAAGATCAATATTGGAAACAAACTCCCAATTTCCACTGCCATTAATTGATTTATAGTACTCGTAGCCTTCTGCCTCATTAGGTCTCTCCACAGCTGCAAACAGTGCGCCGGGAATGCTACTGAGGTGAGTGACTTTAGAGCCTCCAGGACCGCACACTTCCCAATCCCCACTGCCCAACGCCACACAAACTGTTAGAAGTAGCATGCCGACTGAATACATCATGATTGCTCCTTTTCGTGAAACTTGATCAAGCATAATTAAATACCAAGTCTGTGGCAACTTGAACCAGAGATCAAGCTTTGCTAACAGTAATCCATATCACAATAGCACTTTCTGATTCCAAACAGTATAGAGCTGTGGGTGTGAAAGTGTTGATAAGCTGTATTACATCAAATTCTTCACAAGAAACAAGAATATCTCTGTTTGTTCATCAATATTCATCTGGGTTGTTCTACCGGTGCCATGGCCCACATTTGTCATTGTTCTGAGGAGGATAGGATTTTCGGATGCATTTGCAGCCTGCAGCTTCGCGGCCATCTTGAAGGCGTGTAGTGAATCTGTACCTCTGTCGTCGTGAAGTGATGTTTGAAGCAGAGTAGGAGGGAAGTGTGAATCCTGTTTAATGTTATGGTAAGGGGAGTAAGAAAGTAGCCATTCAAAGTCCTCGGGATTATCTGGATCTCCGTATTCTGAAATCCAGTATTTCCCGCCCTGGGTGAGATGGTACCTCAGCATGTCCAGTAGAGGTACGGTTGAGACAACTGCTGCCCACAGATCAGGCCGCTGTACAAGAACTGCTCCTGTTAGAAGCCCCCCATTGCTGCCACCCTTTATACCGAGACGAGAGCTGTCTGTGTATCTCCGCAGAACGAATTCATTACTATCTGAGGGCCGAACAGGTCTTATACCTGTCAGGGCTTCTCCTGCTGCGATAAAATCATCAAAAACATTCTGCTTGTTTTTCAGCATACCATCCTTGTGCCAGTTCTCTCCGTATTCTCCTCCGCCTCTTATGTTTGCCTTTGCATAGATTCCTCCCTGCTCCAACCAGAAGAGAGTGGATGGAGAGAAAAAGGAGAGCTCAGACCCACCGAAGCCACCGTATCCTGAAAGAATTGCCGGATTTGAACCGTCAAATTGAGTACCTTTACTCATAGTAACAGACATTGGTACAACTGTACCATCAATGCTTCTGTAAAACACTTGCTCTGTGATGTAATCGTTTGTGTTTACTTTGAGAGGACTCTCGAAAAACAATGTTAACTTGTTTGTCTGGATGTTATAGCGGTAGGTTTCCGGGGCTTGATAGCTAGAGAAGTAGTTAACAAAGACTGCATCTGCTTCATATTCACCACGAGGAACTGTTCCCACACCGATTCCCGGGTAATCTATCTTCCCGGTCACTTCACCCTTAAGAGAGTGTATGAAGGTATGGGTAAGTACATCGATCATTCTTGTAACGAATAGTTTTTTTCCTATTACGTTGAATGTAAGTAATGCTGTGTCGCTTTCTGGAACTATTGTTTCCCATTTGGCAATGTGCGGTAAGTCTTCATTGAGTTGAATTTTGCAGATTCTGTAGTTCGGCGCTTCGTTACTGGTTTTTATATAAAGCACATTGTCTGAAACCAGGCCTTGGTAACGACCTTTGTGACCAGCTGTTATTGATTTAGCACCAGGGTTCTCCGAATGTAGGTCTGTGTAAAGGAGTTCGCTATCTGAAAGACCGTGCTTAACTTCCATAATCAGGTGGCGACCATCCCTGGAAATCGCTACAGGACTTGCCATATCAGTTTCTCCAAGACCATCTCCGAGGAGCATCTTATCAGTGCGCCAGTTTTCACCCAGTTTATGTATAAAAATGCAAAGACCGTTCTTTGTCAGATTATCAGGATCCGCAGAACGGGCATAAACGAAGCCGCTGTTGTCTGGAAGCCAGCATGTCCAGGTATACACCAGACGAGGAATCTCATCACTGACCTCTCCTGTGTTTAGATTCATAATGTACAGATGAGTCCAGTCACTGCCATTTTTTGAGAGTCTGTAGGATAGAAGACTGCCATCGCGAGTAGGAATACAATGACCAAGAGTGATATTGGAGTCTCCATCCGGATTATTCATGTCAATAAGAATCTCTTCTTCACCATCTGGTAGCATGCGCATGTAAAGAGAGGTATTCTTTTCACCACATTTGATTTTTCTGTAGAAAATTCTTGAAAGAGATGTAACTGGATAACCAGATTGATCGATATTGAAAAGCTTGTCAAATCTTTTTTGGAAATTTTCTCGCTTCGGATCATTAAGAACAATTCTGTCAACAAGTTTATTTTGCTGATCTATCCAGTTTGTGCGTTCTTCACCGGCGGTTTCCAGCCACCTGTAGTCATCCACCATTCTTCGGCCGTGGAGCTCTTCAACAAAAGGTCTGATTTCAGTCTCTGGGAATTGCGAATTCATTTCTACTCCCCACAGTTTGTTGAATAGGCGGTTTACTTCTCTCTCAGAATAATATGATATCCGAATCGTGTCTCAACGATTTCTGAGATTTCTCCCACTTGAAGGTTGAATGCTGCTTCTTCGAAAGGAGCAACCATCTGACCTCTGGTGAACTCTCCCAGATCTCCGCCAGTCGAGCCGGATGGGCAGTCAGATAGATCAGCAGCTGCATCAGCAAATTCCATCTCACCTTCCTCAATCATTCTTCTTATTTCTTGGATTTTAACTAGAGCCTGCTCCTTTGTAAGGGTAAAAGAGCCTCTGGCAGCGCAGCCTTCGTAGCAGATAAGAATATGTCTAGCTGAAACAGCAGTGACAGGTTCCTGAGCAATTGCATTGGCAGCAAAAAGTGATATTAAGAGGATGGTTACTGAAAGTAATTTCGACATTCTGATCTCCATTCTTTAGTGGAAGCTAATTAATTACACGATTCGGTTTCGATGAAGCTAAAATATTGAAGTAGCTGTGAGGGTGCAATGTTCACTCGGAACTTGACAGAATTGCTTACCTGCTTATGTTTAACCAAATGGTTTAACTAATTGGTTAATGGGAGGAACAATGTCTCCAGTTAAAATAGAAGAACACGTTATTCTTGATGCAGCTGCAGAAGAGTTTGCCAAACTTGGATATGACGGTGCCAGGGTGGATTCCATTGCGAGGATAGCAGGAGTTAATAAAGCTACTCTTTACTACAGGGTTGGAGATAAAGAAGAGCTATACCGAAGAGTTGTCCTGAGGGGTCAGGCAGTTTTTCACAATGCAGTGATTCAAGCAATAGAAAACTCTGAGACTGCAACAGAAACTGTCACTAATATTTTGAAAGAGATAGCAAACAATGCTCTCGAGAACATACTTATACCTTCGATCATTCTCAGAGAGATAGCTGGAAATGCAAAAACTCTTCCTCAGGAAGGGCTTGATGGTCTAAAGAAATTTATGGATACAACAAGAGCGATTGTTACAATGGGTATTGAAGATGGTGTTTTCAGAGATGTTGATCCTACAGCCCTGCAATTTATGATTACCGGGGCAATATTCTCACTCTCACTTACTTCGCGTATGAGGGTACTCGTCAACTCTGATAACCCGGGTCCGATAACACCTGATCAGATTGCTGTTTCAATTAGTGACATTCTTCTGAATGGGTTACTTAAGGAAGGAAATAGACAATGAAAAAGGAACTCTTATTCACTCTTCTTTTCATTACCATCGCCTGTAACAGTAATAGCCAGGAGATTTTCTCCGGTACCGTAGAAATAGATGAAGTGAGAATTTCTGCCAGAGTAAGCGGATCAATTGAAGAATTGCAGGTTTCCCAAGGTGATCAGGTAGAGGAAGGGCAGCTTCTAATAAAGATTGACCCAACCGAGTACCAGCTGGCACTGACCCGGGCTGAAGCTGCTCTTACGATTGCAGAAGCAAATCTCGAGACACTTGCTGCAGGTACCAGAGAGCAACAGATTATTGCTGCTTCTTCAGCAGTTGCCGCATCAAGGGCCGCACAGAGCCAGGCATTTTCCGACAGGGAAAGAGCAATAGATCTTGCAGCCGCAGGAGCCATTTCAGATCAGCAGCTTCAATTGGCAGAAACAAATGCAGCGCAGGCTCAAACACAGTACATCAGTGCGCAGCAGAACTATTCGCTAGCGGTTGAGGGTGCACGGGCTTCTGAATTGCAAGCTGCACAGGCTGCAGTGGAATCTGCATCTGCCGCAAGAGAGATAGCTCAAAACAGGCTGGAGTGGGCAAATATTACTTCACCTCTTAGTGGTGTAGTTACCGGAACCAACATTGAAGCCGGAGAGAACATAACTCCCGGAGTAACTCTGCTTACAGTTGCAGACATGGATACGGTAAAGGCAATTTTCTATGTATCACAACCATATCTTGCTACTACTGATGTTGGTGCAGCTGTTACCGTCAGCACTAATTATTCGGAAGGTACTCAGGAATCAGCAGGAACAATCACACACATTGCAGATCAGGCTGAATTCACCCCGTCTCAGGTTGAAACCCGCGAGGGAAGAACAAGCCTTGTCTACCGGGCTGAAGCTGAAATCCCAAACTCCCTCAACATCTTTAAAGCAGGAATGCCAGTTGATGTCGTGATAAACCGGATTCGTTAATGAGTAGCCAAATTGTAGAAATTCAAAATCTTGTTAAGTCTTTCGGAGAGGTTCAGGCTGTTAAAGGCATTTCTTTTAAGGTTGAAAGTGGAGAGGTTTTCGGTCTTGTGGGCCCAGACGGTGCCGGAAAGACCACTACCATGCGGATACTTGCAGCTATTCTCTCTCCTGACAAAGGCTCGGTAAAAATTCTCAATATGGATCCAGTCTCAAACAGAGAAAGAATTCATGATCAGATTGCCTATATGAGCCAGAGATTTGGTCTATACCAGGACCTTACTGTAGAAGAAAATATGACATTCTACGCAGACATGTATGGAGTGAAAAAGAAGGATCTTAAGGCCAGTATGGAGAAGCTTCTTGATTGGAGCAGTCTGACACAATTCAGAAAACGACCTGCAGGAAAACTCTCCGGTGGAATGAAACAGAAACTTGGTCTTGCCTGTGCACTAATCCACACCCCACAGCTGCTTCTACTTGATGAGCCCACCAACGGAGTGGACCCTGTCTCAAGGAAAGAGTTCTGGAATCTCCTCTACAAACTCGTCGAGGACGGTCTTACAATAATATTGACAACGGCTTATCTTGATGAAGCTGAAAAATGTCACAGACTTGCCTTTATTGATAAAGGGGAGATCACAGCGAGGGGGACACCTGAAGAAATCATTGATCTGATTCCCAACGGGGTACTTAAATTCAAATCAGACAATCCATTCAGTGAATCCAATGCTATTTCCAAGAATACTGATGCGGTTTCAACTGTCTTTGGCTCGCAGGTACATGTTATGGGACCTGTTACAACAGAGGAAATTCAGAGTGTAGTTAATAGACCTGTACAGATAACAAAAGCAAAAGGATCTGTTGAAGATGCCTTTGTATATCTATCGGAAACAAATCATGGCTGAAGCGGCTGTAACACTCGAAAACCTTACAAAGAAGTTTGGAAGTTTTACCGCTGTCGACAACATCTCTTTTACTGTTAATAAGGGTGAGATTTTCGGCTTTTTGGGAGCTAACGGAGCCGGAAAATCGACAACAATCAGAATGCTTTGCGGTATTCTGAAACCCACTTCCGGAAGGGGTATTGTTGGCGGGGTTGATATCACAAAGACCCCTGAGAAAGTAAAAACGTTCATAGGCTACATGAGTCAGAACTTCTCTCTTTATGACGATCTTACAATAGAAGAAAATCTTAACTTCTACGCAGGCATCTATGAAGTGAAAGAGAGAAAGACTGCAGTGGAGAACGCTATCATAAGCGCAGGTCTTGCCGGTAAAGAAAAGAAGATCACCGGAAGCCTTCCAATTGGATGGAAGCAAAAGCTTTCTCTGGCCAGTGCTTTGATGCACGAGCCTGATATCATTTTTCTGGATGAACCAACATCCGGTGTTGACCCTGTAACCAGGCGCAAGTTCTGGGAGACCATAAGGGCTAAAGCAGATGAAGGCACAACTGTGTTTGTTACCACACACTACATGATGGAGGCAGAGTATTGTGATCGTCTCTCTATTATGAGAGCTGGCAAGGTTATAGCAATGGGATCTCCAGGAGAGCTGAAGCGACAGAACAACAAGGACTCACTCGAAGAAGTTTTTATTTCTCTAGTTCAGGGGAAAGAAAAATGAACCGACAACGCTTTAGAGCTATAGCAAAAAAAGAAATGACCCATGTGATACGTGATCCGAGAAGTCTCGGGATGGGCATTGCCATTCCTGTTTTGCTGCTTATTCTATTCGGTTACGGACTTTCACTTAACGTAGATAATGTGCCACTGGCGGTTTGGGACCAGAGTAATACAGCATCATCAAGAAATCTTATCCGCGACTTTGTTAACTCGGAGGCCTTTCAAGCTGCAGGGGTGTGCCATTCAACAACTGAAACCGAGGCAATAATTCAATCGGGCCAGGCAACTGCTGTTCTTGTGATTCCGGAGAATTACGATGAGAAAACACAAGCAAATGAACCCGCCACCGTTCAACTCCTTGTTGATGGCAGCGATTCGAATACGGCAAGACTTTCCATAATGTATGCAGAGGGAATCGCAAAGAGAATAGTTCAAACGCAGACATCCTCCATTAGCATAATTTCTGCCTACAATCCGGGAATGAACACCACCTGGTCTATCATCCCGGGGCTAATTGCCATCATTGTTAATGTGATCGCAGCCATGCTCACCTCGCTCTGCATTGCCAGAGAGTGGGAGAACGGTACAATGGAGCAGCTAACCTCTACACCTATGCGAAAAACAGAGTTTATTCTCGGCAAGCTTGTCCCATACTACATGATTGGTGTGATCGACATTATTGTTGCTGTGTTGATGGCTCTGGTTCTTTTCAATGTTCCTCTTAACGGCAGCTTGATTGCTCTGGCAGGGGTTAGCTCCGTTTTCCTTCTAACAACACTCTCGGTTGGTATTCTTATCAGCACTGCTGCAAAAAGTCAGGTTCTTGCAAGTCAGCTTTCTCTGATTATCACCTTCCTCCCCGGATTTATACTGTCAGGTTTTGTATACGATATAAAAGCTATGCCATCTTTTGTTCAGGTAATAACAAAACTCATCCCAGCCACATATTTTGTATCTCTTCTCAGAAGTATTTTTCTGAAAGGTTCATGGGGGATGGCTCAGACAGAGGAACTGGCTTTTCTAACATTCATTACCCTGGTTATTCTGGTTGTAACAATGAAGAAACTCAAGCTGAATCTGGATGGTAGATAATGAGCAATAGATTGAGATTCATGCTTAAGAAGGAGTTGCTCCAGACTCTCCGGGATCCAAGAATGAGATTTGTACTTCTTATAGTTCCGATATTCCAAACACTGGTCTTCGGATATGCAGTTACTACCGATGTGAAGAAGGTAGATACAGCCGTTGTTGATCTGGCGAATACAACACATACAAGAGCTATCACCCAGCAGTTTATTTCTTCGGGAATATTCATACAGAAAGATCTTCCGAATAACTACGCAGCTGCATGGGATGCAATGGATCAGAGCAGTATACAGGCTATGATACTTTTCAATGAAGAAGGGGAGATTCAGTTCGTTACAGATGGTTCAAGAGGGATGTCTGCAGGTGTTACTGCAGGATACGCTGCAGCAATTCTCACAAGGAACCAGCAGTTGCCATTAACAATTGAATCAAGAGCCTGGTACAACCCTCTTCTGGAGAGCAGAAACTTCTACGTTCCCGGCGTTATTGCAATGATGGTCATGGTAATCACCCTCATTCTCAGCAGTATGGCAGTTGTCAGAGAGAAGGAAATCGGTACCATGGAGCAGATCATGGTTACACCTATGAAAAGGTGGGAATTCATTGTAGGCAAGCTACTACCATTCGGTATGATAGGGTTGGTTAATGTACTTGTAGTTACTGCTGTTGCAGTGTTCTGGTTTAAAATACCCCTACAGGGCAGCATTTTACTGCTAATGCTGGCTTCAATTCTCTACCTTATGAACACTCTTGGAATGGGGCTTCTAATCTCTACAATAAGCCGAACTCAGCAGCAGGCTATGTTGAGCTCTTTCTTCTTCATCTTTCCAGCAACACTCTTGTCTGGCTTTGCCTTTCCCATTGCAAACATGCCGTCTATCATTAGAGCCATCACCCTTATCAATCCTGTTCGGTACATGATGACCATCCTCCGGGACTTGTTCCTTAAAGGCAATGGTTTGCAGATTCTCTGGCCCCAATACCTTGCTATGTTCATTCTTGGTACAGCTCTTCTCAGCGCAGCAACAATGAGATTCAAAAAAACCGGTTAGAAAAGAAGTTCGAATTCGCTTTGGGGTGCCACGTAGAACAACTTCTACTGAGCAATAGAACATTTTCTACAGAAGCCAAGAAGTGCTCATTTTAAGGTGAAAAGCCAAATCCAGCAGAATTTCTTCCACTATTTAGTAGTGTATACTCTTCAATAATATTCGATAAGCATACACTATGGGGTGTCAAACTGTAAGTTTTTCCACTCACTGTAACTCATTCAAGTGCAGCTTGAAACATATCCACTACGGTGTATGTTGTTCTGTTCTATTGCGTTTAATGTGAATATGTGATAATTTCAGGTGAGAGGAGCAGCCTATGAAAACCATTGTCAGCTTTGCCATGGTTGTTGCCAGCGCTTTCAGCCTCACTTTCGCTTCTGATGGGGATTTCTTTGTGAGAGCAGAAGTGCAGAAATCTACTGTACCACCGCCTCCTCCGCTTCCAATGGTCTATGATGATGGGACTCCAGCTTGGTTTACCTGGTCAAGCAGCTACAGATCAGTATGGTTTGATCTAAATGATTTTGTGATGGAGCCACCGATTAACTACTATCTTACTTGTATTGAAATGTGGTTTTATCATGACTCAAGCTACCCTTGGGATACAAGTTCTTTCTCATGTGAAATATGGACTGGTGATCATATTTGCCCATGGGAGTTGTTTGAAAGCCAGAATTGTACTGCACAACATTATTCACCTGTGATCTTTATGCCTGAGAATCTTTTTTATGTTGATAGCTACTTCTGGACGGTTCTGGATTTCACACAATCAGTTGGGGGATGGCCGTCGCTCATTTGCGACGAAACTCCTTGTTCCAGTATATCTCACTCTTATGTTTCTGATGACTTCATTGTTTGGGAGCCATGGACAGCTGAGCAATCCAGCTCTTATTCACTGGATTTACCCATCTTATCCTGGGGTACTCTGAAAGCACTGTTCTAGATTCGCTGACTCTATGCTTTCCATAGTAAACTCAGATGCTAATCCCGATTCTAAGAGTGTCCACTACTGGGTGCCTATTCCTTCTTATAGAACCTTTCGAAAAGTGTCTAAAATTGTCTACTACCGTTGATTGCTCCTGATTGACCCTAGCTATACAATTAATAATATCTATAGAGAAGATGACTGAATGCATACATAGTGTAAATTCCTTGGGAAAAGCTCACAGAATAAACTAAGGAAAGGGAGCAAACTGGAAATGAAACATTTACTAGTCCTTTTACTTCTAATTACAACTTCTATTTGCCTTGCTGAATCTGCTACACAGACCGATTGGTCCGGAGGGCCAGAAGTATGGGGGCCAGTCATTGATCTGCAGACTGAGTTTCTACTTGATACCGATGTCAATTGGACAATAGCTCCAGGATCTCTTCAGCTGGGATTGGTGAACTACACGGTAACCGATGAGTTTGAAGGAGTAATCTCTGTTTACTCGACGGATATTGATGGTGACGGGGACAAGGATATCCTTGGTGCGAAACATTTAGCGGGTGCTGTCATTTGGTGGGAGAACAGCGATGGTTCCGGCAGCTCTTGGGAAGAGCATCTAGTGGCTAGTGGCTTTTATGGGGCCTACTCGGTCTGCTCGGGAGATATCAATGGAGATGGAAACTCTGATATTATTGGTGCGGCTGATGATAGCGATGAAATTTGGTGGTGGGAGAATATCGACGGCTCCGGAGAAGTATGGATAAAGAGATTTGTTACAGATAGTTTTCAGGGCGCAAGGTCTGTTTGCTCGATCGATATTGATGGAGATGGAGACCTGGATATTGCTGGTGCTGCATACGACGCGTCTGAAATTTGTTGGTGGGAGAATACCGATGGCTCTGGATTCTATTGGTCTTGCCACATTGTGGACTCCTACTGCAATGGAGCGAGAGCTGTTTGTTCACAGGACATTGATGGAGATGGGGATGTCGATCTAATCGGTGCTGCTTTCTACGCAGGTGATGTTTTCTGGTATGAGAACACTGACGGATACGGTGGCATCTGGGTAAAGAAGTTAGTTAATGATAACTGTCGAGATGTGAGTTCGGTTTCCTCGGAAGACATTGACGGAGACGGGGACATGGATATTGCTGGAGCTTCCAGATTTGATGATGAAATCGTTTGGTGGGAGAATCTTGATGGTTCAGGAGATTCCTGGTCAGACCATGTTATAGCCAGCGAGTTTGCCAGTCCCAGAATGGTAACTCTGAAAGACATCGATGGAGATGGGGATATAGATGCTGCTGGAGTTGCGTATCAGGATGATGAGATAACCTGGTGGGAGAACCTTGATGGTTCAGGAGTTTTTTGGTCAGACCATGTTATACACAGTGACTTCGATGCAGCAAGAGCCATTTTCGCAGAGGATATTGATAGTGACGGAAACATGGACATTGTCGGTGGGGCATATGGGGATAGTGAAATCACCTGGTGGAGCGTGAACGAATACAGCTTCACAGGATCTCTGGAGTCCACTCTCTTTAACACTCGGGATAATCCTGAATGGGATTACATTGATTGGAATAGTGTTGTTCCTGGAGATACAGAAGTGGGTTTCCAGGTCAGGGCAACCCAGACAGGCTGGGAAGCAACCATGCCGCCTTGGTCGGATACCCTCTGGACTCCGAGCAGTCTTGAAGGGCTTCTCCCTGACGGATGCCCATATGTTCAGTATAGGGTGGTGATGGAAACCTCCAATACTGATGCTACGCCTATTCTATCCGATGTTACCATATCATGGTCTTCAACAGGAATAGAGCAGGAGACTTCTCCGGTTCTCCACGACTCTCAACTTCTCCCGTTCTCACCCAATCCAGCTAGCGGACAGGCGATGATACGTTTTTCCCTGAGGGAGCCTGCGGATGCTGAGTTCTCAGTCATCAACCTCACCGGTCGTGTGGTGAGTTCCACGGATCTAAGCACTCTTCCCGGGGGTTATGGTTCTCTTGTTCTTGATGAGCTACCGCCTGGTGTTTACTTCTGCCTAATGAGTACCGGTGACTTTACAGGTATGCGCCGTTTCGTTGTTGTCGAGTGAGGGTTCGATAAGAGTCCTCGGGTGCCAGGTAGAGCAACTTCTTCAGGGCAGTAGAACTCCGTCTGCGTATTATTTTATTATTCTTTTTCCGACTAACTCTATGAATATCACCTTGCTTGGGTAATTTATGTAAGCTATACTCAATTGAATAATTTAATTCTACTTTAGGATTACTACTCAGGAGATTATCATGCGTACTGTTTTTCTTTCAGTATTGTTTGCTTCTATGGTTTTTGCCGGCACCGTAACGCAGTCCGATTGGTCAGGCGGACCAGATGTACAAGGACCAGTATCAGCCTGGGGAGATTTTTTTTGGGTCTCTAATAACACTGAATTCAATGATGGTAAACTTGAACTGTCTTCTGTTCAGATCACACCAGTTGAACATGCCGTAAGTGGAGTTTTTGATGGAGCCATCTCAGTTTACTCCAGCGATTTGGATGGTGACGGTGATGTCGATATTATGGGAGCAGGAAGCCTGTGTGACAAGATCACATGGTGGGAAAATACAGAAGGTACCGGGACAGTTTGGACAGAACATACAGTGGATGGAGACTTCGATTACGCTGCTTCCATTTTCTCTGCTGATGTAGACGGTGACGGGGATGCCGATATTCTGGGAGCGGGAAGCCACTGTGACGATATCACATGGTGGGAGAACACAGATGGAACCGGGATGGTATGGGAAGAGCATATCGTTGATGGAGACTATGATGGAGCTATCTCAGTTTATTCCAATGATTTAGATGGTGACGGTGATCTCGATATTCTGGGAGCAGGAAGCCACTGTGACGATATCACATGGTGGGAGAACACAGATGGTGCCGGAACAGTTTGGATAGAACATACCGTCGATGGTGACTTTGATTTCGGAGTTTCAGTTTTCTCCGCTGATGTAGACGGTGATGGAGATGCTGATGTTCTGGGAGCAGGATGGTACTGTAGCGATATCACATGGTGGGAGAACACCGATGGAACTGGAACAGTCTGGTCGGAGCATACCATTGACGAGGATTTTGATCATGCTTGTTCCGTTTACTGTACAGATGTAGACGGTGATGGGGATGCTGATGTTCTTGGTGCTGGTGCTTATGAAAATGAAGTTACCTGGTGGGAAAACAATGATGGTGTCGGCACAGTTTGGACTGAACATACCATTAAGGAAGAATATTATGGAGCTCGTTCTGTTTACTCTACAGATATAGACTGTGATGGTGATGCTGATGTTCTCGGAGCAGGATACATTTGTTCCAGCATCACATGGTGGGAGAACATTGATGGAAACGGAGAAACCTGGACAGAACACACCGTTGATGGAGATGTATATGGAGCAGTCTCAGTTTACTCCATGGATGTGGACGGTGACGGTAACATGGATATTCTCGGAGCAGTATTTGATGAAGGTGATGTCACCTGGTGGGAAGTTCTAAGCTGTTCTCCTGTGGGATCTCTTGAATCATCGATTCTTGATGCGGTTGATGTTAGTGATTGGGGTATCTTTCTATCAAATTCACAAGAACCTGCAGGTACATCAGTGAGCTTTCAATTCAGGAGTTCCGATGATTACTCCAGTATGGGAGCCTGGTCAGATACAGTGTTTTCACCTGATACTCCATTAAGTGGAATTCTTACTGACTCAACAAGGTATTTACAATACAAGGTTATTCTGAAAACCTCTGGTATAGGACTCTCACCTGAACTTGCCGAAGTAGCTTTTAGTTACACTTCTCAGGTGAGTGTAGGGGAGACTGGATCAGATGAAGTACCTTCATGGTCATTGAATACAGCAGAGAATCCTTCTCACGGTTTCTTCTCAGCTTTAGTGTCTGTTCCAATGAATGGATTAGTTGAGCTTTCTCTGTATGATGTTTCCGGAAGGGTAGTGGCAGAAGTTTCACAAGAGTTACCAGCAGGTACCCATTCGGTGAATTTTACTGGACTTGCTCAGGGGGTTTATTTCTGCACAATGCGTGCTGGAGCGTTTTCTGCGACGGAAAGAATTGTTGTGCTCAAATAGCACCTTCTCTTTTGCTGTTTATGTGGTCCAACCATATCCTTTTCAAGGAGACCCTGAAACTGTACGGTTCGTGCGCTGACATGCTTATTCTGCTGAGTGCAGAACTTTTCTATAGATAAATGTGATAAGTTTTTCAAATAATTATTTCGATGAGTCGCCCGTTTGCATTGGTTATTGGTCTGGGCTATACTTAGTTACATGAGGTTATCGTGCTTTTAGAGTGTTACTCTGGAGGATATCATGCGCTTTGTCTTTCTACTTGTATTGTTTGTTTCCATTGTATTTGCGGAAACAGTGTCTCAAACCGACTGGTCAGGCGGTGGGGGTGTACAAGGACCGGTTTCTGAGTGGAATGAATCATTCTGGAGCTCAGATGCCGGTGTTTTTTTCACTGGCGGCAAACTGAAGTTACTACCTATCCCAATGTCACCAATAGAGCATAATGTTGATGGGTACGTTGTCGGAGCTACTTCTGTTTACTCTGTCGATATAGATGGTGATGGCGATTCTGATGTTTTGGGGTCAGCTAGTTCTTCTTCTGATGATATCATCTGGTGGGAGAACATTGATGGCCTTGGAACAAGCTGGACAAAGCATACAATTGATGGAAACTTTCAGGGAGCAGTATCCGTTTACTCCACCGATGTGGATGGAGACGGAGACTACGATGTACTTGGGGCAGCATTCTATGACGATGAGATCACTTGGTGGGAAAATGAAGATGGCACCGGTGCTAGTTGGACAGAGCATATCATTGTCGAGGGCTACCTTCATGCGGCATCTGTTTACTCTGACGATGTAGATGGAGATGGAGACGCTGATGTGCTCGGAGCTGCTGCAAGTAGTGATGAAATCGCCTGGTGGGAGAACCTTGATGGCACAGGAGCAAGTTGGACAAAGCATATAGTTGCCGGAGACTTTGATGGCACAAGATCTGTTTACTCCACTGATGTAGATGGAGATGGAGATGTTGATATTCTTGGCGCTGCCAGCGTTGCTGATGAAATAACCTGGTGGGAGAATACAGATGGAGCCGGTACTGTCTGGACTGAACATATCGTTGATGGCGATTTTGATGGCGCTATGTCAGTTTCCGCAAATGATGTGGACGGAGACGGAGACGCTGATTTACTGGGGGCAGCGTACTATGGCAATGACATTACATGGTGGGAAAATACAGATGGAACCGGTACAAGTTGGACAGAGCATACTGTTGCCGGTAACTTTGCTCAGGCCTGGTCCGTTTACTCAACTGATGTAGATGGTGATGGAGATGCCGATATTCTCGGGGCAGGTAGCGGCAATGTTAATGTGACCTGGTGGGAGAACACTTATGGTACAGGAGTATCCTGGTCAGGGCATATTGTTAGTGGAGACTTTAATGGAGCTATGTCAGTTTACGCAACTGATGTAGATGGTGATGGTAATACGGATGTACTGGCTGCAGCGTCCGATGCAGACAAAATTGTCTGGTGGGATGTTATGGGATTCCCTTCTGAGGGAACTCTGGAATCATCAATTCTCGACGTAGGTGATGTCGCAGAGTGGAATGCTTTTCTAGCAGGTTCACAGGAACCTGCAGGTACATCTCTGAGTCTTCAGCTTAGAAGTTCAGATAACCCTTCCGCTATGGGGGCGTGGTCTGATACGGTGTATTCTTCCAGTGGTCAGTTGGAAGGTATTCTTACTGATTTCACAAGATTCTTACAGTACAAGGTTATTCTGGAAACGTTCGATCCTGAAGTTTCTCCTGAACTCGCATTTGTAACTCTCAGTTACACTGTTCAGGTCGGTGTTTCGGAAAGTGAATCCAGTGAAGTACCTTCATTGTCATTGAGTGTATCGGAGAACCCATCTACAGGATTCTTTTCTGCTGTGGTTTCGGTTCCAGAGGATGCTTTGGTTGAGCTTTCTCTGTATGATGTTTCCGGTAGAGTTGTCACTGAAGTTTCAGAGGAGTTACCAGCAGGTACCCATTCTGTGAATTTTGCTGGGCTTGCTCACGGTGTTTACTTCTGCACAATGCGTACTGGAAGCTTTACTGCTACTGAAAGAGTGGTTGTTCTAAGGTGACACTTCCGGTGTTGGGTTTTGAATCCCGATTTTCTAATCCATAGATTCTTCTTTTAATTGCTTGTCTTCTTTTTTCAAATCGCAGAGGATAGCTTTTACGATTTACGAATAGAAAATTGAATACCGCTAGAGATTAGTTACAACTCCGAGGGTGTTAATACTGGCGTTAAAGCACTATTGGAAGTCTGCAATATGATTTTTTAATGGACTACAGGGGTTGCTGGTGCATCATATATTGCCCAGACACCCTGAGATTATCAGTCTGGAGAGCAAAATGAGGGATGTTAGAATCCAATCCGGTTCTATTGGAATTCAGGTCAGAGACTATGAGGGAGAGGGAGAACCACTGATTCTTCTTCACTTTGGTGGTGGCAACCTAATGATGTGGCAGCGCGCTGTACCTTTCTTTCAAGAGGAGTTCAGAGTGATTGTTCCAGATCTTCGGGGGCACGGGAAATCTGACAAGCCTGAATCTGGGAATGATATAGACGCAATGGCGCAGGATGTTTTGATTGTTATGGATCAACTTGGTGTTAAACAAGCCCATCTTGTAGGTAGTTCTCTGGGTGCTGAAGTGGGGCTTGCTCTCGCGGCTTCTTTTCCAGACAGAGTTCGGTCTCTGGTCTGTGAGGGAGCATTGCACAGTGAATTTGGTCCCTATGGTACATGGGAGGGAACTGAATCAGAATTTCTGCTGTTTGTCGAGAAACAGATGAAACATGCACTCGATACCCCAGAAGAGGTCTTCGCATCTGCCGACGCTTATGTAGCTGAAAAACGACGAATCTATCAGAAGTACGGCTGGTGGAATGAATATGTGAAAACTGTTGAGGAATATGATGCATACAGATTGCCCACAGGAGAATTTGCATCCGCATGGAGAAAACACTCCAGGGTTGCTTATCAGAAGAGATATTTTGGGTACAGATTTGAAGATTATTACAGCCGACTAAACACCTCAGTTCTTATGCTACCCGGTGCACATGAAATGAAAAATTCCAGATTCAGAGAGATTGCTGAAGGTTTGAGGAAATTGACTGCTGGTGCTGAACTTGTTGAAGTTCCAGGATGGATACACCCTTACGGGTGGATGCTTGACTGCGATGAAATGTGCAACACTGTTCTGAGTTTTCTTTACAGGAACACTATCGTTGCCAGGGATTCATAGCCCGGGTATCATTCGTTGCTTTCTGGAATTCCCTGTTTCCATGCTATCAAGGTTCCCGGAAGGGTATGAGAGAAATAAATCATGCTTGCGACGAGGGGTAATGATATTGTGTACTTGGGGCAGATATTCATACGGCTGATAAGCGAAAATGCAAGCATTATTACAAGACAGATAACAGCAAACCATCCGTAAGACTCACTGATAGCCCAATGTGTAAGGGTGAGTTCACGTTCATCAAGATTTTCTGATTTGGTGTGAGTCAGTTTCCAGATCCCGGACTTTTTATACAGAGGAATAAATGTCAGCGCTACCGTGATTAGGCTAGCTATGCCGATTGCATCATAGATGTGTGAAGCAGCGCTACCTCTGTATACGAAGTAAAAAGCTACATTCATGGCAAGCAGGGCGGTGTAGTTCAATGCTGCCAACAGTTTTAGATTTTTCATTTTCAGCCTCCTTGCGTATTTAGTTAACATTACGTTGTGAAATTACGCAAAGAGTTGGGTAGATACAAGAAGAGGAAATGCTCTTTTTTAGAGGTTTATCAGATGGGTAAGATGCCAGATATCGTTTGTATCCGGTTTGCATATCAGTGAGTAGTCACCTGTCGTTATGAGCACTGAATCCGGGTAAGAGGAGTACGCTTTCATCTGGTAAGCTCGTAAATAGTTAATGGATTCGCCTGATGGATCCCCATACCACTGGCTTGATGATTCCCCATCAAGAAGAAACTCAATTACTTCGCAGCGTGAGAAAAGTATTTGCGCGCTGTACATTTCATATTCGTAATTCCATGTGCTGTCTATTGTTCCGTCTCCATTGTAATCATCCCAGTCTTCCGGAAGAAGGTGGTGCAGGAACTGGGTGTCAAGAGTAGTTGAGAGAAGTTCTTCATCCCTGGTGTTGTATGCATATTCATAGTTTGCAAGAACTTTCCAACCCTCGTCAACCGGGTTGTATGGCAGTACCGGTGTAATTATCCCAGTAGCCTCACTACCGCATCCCGCCAACAGTAGAGTTGTCAGAAGTGCCGCAATCTTGGTTTTTTGTAACATTTTTACTCCAGCTTGGTGGCTTGAAGCCGTTGTTTTTGATTAAATGTCGCACAATGATCGCACTTGAGACTATAGTGACAACAATCGCTGGAGTTCCAGCCTCTATACCGAAGGCACCTCCTGTTAGATATGCAGGGCCGTCGAGTGTGGCTCCAAATAGGCTTTGAGGGTCGGTACCGGAAACAGCAATATTGAATATCCCACCCATTGTGAAGTTCCAGGCAAAATGCAGGGCTGAAACTACCCACAGGTTTCTGGTTGCCATGTATACAAGAGTCATAAGAATACCAAATTCAAGGCCCACAGCTACGCTTGACCACAGTGTTGCATTTGGGTTTGTTGCATGAGTGATGCCCCCTTCAACAGCGACTACCAGTAGAGCAATCAAACTTCCGGCCCACTTCTCGACCAGCCGGAATATTACTCCGCGGGTAAAAAGCTCTTCCAGAAAACCGACAATTATCATTAAGAAGATGTATCTGACAATATCCGGAGATGGCTGAAAGGCTGTGATGTGGTAGTGACCTGTGAGAGCAAGAAATGCAACCTGAATCACTATAAGACCGGAGCCGATGGCCAATCCAAGAAGAACTTTCCGGAACCAGTGGTGTGTTGGGTACTCCCAGAGGCCTGTGTGCTCAAACTTTTTGAGATAAAATCTGTACATAAGCACTGTGGAGAGTATGAAGAAAGAAACTTGAAATCCCCTTCCAGGGAGTGTATCAAGAAGACCAATTGATCTGAGCAACAACTTCATTCCTATGCCGGCTAGGCACCCTGCGCCCACAAATGCAAGGGCAATTAGAAGGAGAAGCAGAGGGTGGAGGTTTTTTCTACTCATTTTATCCTCTCTCGAATAACAGGCGGGTGTGCACTGTGTTTACCCAAAGGACATTGATAACACGGTACCTGTTACATTTTGATATACTAACACATAAGCTCTTCAAACAGAATTACCTTTAGAGAAAGGACAAATTGTGTCTACCTCAGTGATAGATGTGAGAAATTTGTCTTTCTCATACGGTAAGGTGGAAGCGGTAAAGGGGATATCGTTTTCTGTTAAGAAGGGTGAAATACTCGGTTTTCTGGGTCCCAACGGAGCGGGAAAGTCAACCACTATAAAGATATTGACTGGGCAACTGTCACCGAAGTCCGGCTCAGTTTCTCTTCTCGGACGGAAGCTTGTTCGGGATAATTCGGAAATACAGGGCAGAATAGGTGTTTGCTTCGAAGAAAAAAATCTCTATCTGGATATGTCCGCCAGAGAAAACCTTGTGTTTTTTGCAGGGCTCTTCGGTATAAAGAAATTTAATCCAGACGACCTTCTCAGTAGAGTTTCCCTTTATGAGAGAGCCGACGACAGGGTAAGCAGTTACTCGAAAGGGATGCGCCAGAGACTTATGGTTGCACGATCAATTGTTAACGATCCTGAGATTCTCTTTCTTGATGAACCGACAGATGGCCTTGATCCTGTTTCAAGTAAAGCCATACGGGAGCTGATTCAGGAGCAGGCTAAAAAGGGAACTGCTGTTCTTCTTACAACCCATGATATGTGGGAGGCTGACGAGCTTTCTGACAGGGTTGTGTTTTTATCTTCGGGGGAAATTCATGCCATGGATACTCCTGATAATCTAAAAATGAAGTACGGTCACAGAATAGTTTCTGTTAAACTGAGGGATGGTGATTCTGTGCGTATCGAATCTATTTCTCTTAACTCTCCGGACGCCGGGGAAAAACTGAAGACCATTGTTGATGGGGAAGGTCTGTTGACCATTCACACAGAAGAAGCCAGCCTGGAAGACATTTTTCTGAAAGTAACCGGTAGGGGGCTCTGATTATAGCAAGGATCAGTTTTAGTCGGGTGTTTCTGATAATCAAGAAGGACCTAAAAGAATTCTCGCGTGACACGGTCTGGATGATTCTTTCACCGGTCTCGTTGCTTATGTTCACAGGTCTTCTATTACTACTCCCCGATAACCCCGCAGAACTTGTGTCGATAGCTGTATATCCAGCATCTTTCGCTGATTACGCAGGAGACAATTCAGATGTCGGAATAACGGGGTTTACCACCTTGGAAGCTCTTTCAGAAGCCGTTTTGGAAGAGCACGAGTTCCTTTTCGGAGTAGGTTTTTCAGATTCATCAACAGAATTGTTTCTATCATCTTCAATTACACCCCTGCAGAGAAGAGCTGCTGAAAGTGCAGTTCGTGAATTCTGTTACGCTACCAGTGTGATTCAATCCGGTGGAAATCCTCTTAACTCCCTGCCTGTACGATTTACCGGATTCCAGCAAATACTCCCTGATACGAACAGGATGCCTCTGAAAGAGAGGCTAAAACCAATTCTTTTTGTTGTTATTCTGCTTATTGAATCGCTTGCTCTTGCCGGGTTGATTTCTGTGGAGATTGAGAAGCGAACAGTCTCTGCTCTTCTAATCACCTCCACAACCACAAATGATTTTTTAACGGCAAAAATACTAACCGGAATTCTTCTGGCCTTTGTTCAGGCATTCTTGTTTCTTGGAATTACCGGCAGTTTCTCCCTCGGATTTTTCCCTCTCTTTCTTATCACAATGCTTGGAGCGTGGATGGTGTCTTCCATTGGAATGATATCCGGAGCTGCCGGTAAAGATTTCATGGGAACTTTGCTGCTTGGTGTAGCCTTTTTTGTTCCACTCCTGATACCCTCGTTTGCATTGCTTTTCAGAGACATTTCAGGTGGACTGCTAAGGCTAATTCCCTCCTACGGGCTTACAATGTCAGCTGTAGAGCTGTTAAGCAATAAATCAGGCATTGAGAGCATCATACAGTTTCTACCGGAGCTTGTTCTCTGGAACTGCATACTATCGTTAACGGGTTTATACGTGCTGAGAAGAAAGGTAGAGTCACTTTGAGTTTTTCAAGACTTCTTCTTCTTACAAAAAAGGATTTAAAAGCCTGCCCCAGGTCACCAGTTGCTCTATGGATTCTTTTGATGCCTCTTCTGGTTACATTTTTTATTCAAGTTGTTTTCCCATCTATTTTCCAACCGGAACCGGTTCTCGGTATCTACACTGCCTCTGAATCCGTAATTGCTGCAAATCTCGCATCCATCGAAGAAATCAAGGTTGTTTTTGAAGATGAAGCTCGTCTTGTAGATATGGTGCAAAGCGGGTCAGTAGATGCTGCTTTGTTTATCTCTGATACATTTGAGGATTCCGTGCTATCGGGTGAAAGACCAGAGCTTCGTTTTATGGCTTCTGAAAAGGGAGTTCAGATTAACAGTGGTATTCTGCTTCTTGTTGTTATGGATGAGTTAAGAATTCTTGAAGGTAGCGATCTCCCTGTTACAGTAACTGTCACAACACCGGATTATTTGGAACAGGCTCCTCTTGCAGAGAGAATAGTACCATCAATGATTCTTATCGTGATGATGGTTAGCGGAATTTTCATTCCGGCATTCATGCTGGTTCAGGAAAAAGAACAGGGAACTCTGAGTGCACTTCTTTCAACTCCTGCATCCCTGAAGGAAGTTCTTTTTGCGAAAGGGCTTCTTGGATTTTGCCTGACTATCCCAATAACTTTTATCACTCTTGCTTTAAATGGAATAAGAGGATTTGATGTTTTCGCTCTTCTTATCTGTTTCGCAGTTGGCACGGTTGTATGCAACAGCGTGGGTCTGATTTATGGCACACTGGCCCGTGACACAAAATCTCTTTACACCATGGTTAAGAGTCTGAACATTATTCTCGCTGCGCCGGTTTTGTTCTACATTTTCCCCAGTTGGCCCGGGTGGGTTGCAAAGATTTTTCCTACCTACTGGTTTATGGAGCCAATATACAGAGTGGCTATGAATGGTGCTTCATTGCCCGATGTAGCAGCTCAGCTTTCTCTTGCGGTGATTTTTTCTCTATTGCTTGTGTTTTTAGCTGTTCATCTGGGTAAGAGAATGCAGCGATGTCTTGCTGAAGAGTGATCGGTTGTTAGAAATGGATTTACTTTGATCAGCTATCTAGCACTCCCTGAGCAGCCCTTCAAGCAGGTACTTAGCAGACTTTCTGCATGACTCACTGAAGTCGGTCCTGAATGATGCGAATGCTTCGTTGCGCATGACGATTCTCTGGGTTTCGGTGTGGTCCGTCATCTGGAAGAGCCCAATTGCTGAGACAATGTGCATGTTGAAGAAGGATGAAACATCTTCCGGACTCAGTTCCGGGTAAATGGATTGGATAACTTCGCCCATAGAGACTGAACCATCGAGAAGGAACCACTTGAAGCTCGTAAGAGATTCCACGGAAAGGTTCTTCTCAATCCTGGTAAAGAGTATGGAAAATAGCTTTATCAGTCTGAGATGCTTCAACAGAAGCCCTGTCCATATTTTAGCGAAGTCATCGGTAGAGTATCTTTCTACCGGTGTGAGGGTACTCAAGAGCTCCTTTATCCAGATGCCGTAATCATGCTTCAGCATTTCCAGGAAGAGTTCTTCCTTTGAACTGAAGTACTTATAGGTGTTTGATCTTGTGAATCCTGCTTCCCTGGCAATAGCCGCTATGGTTATATCATCATAACGGAACCTGTCGAAGAGTACTTCAGCAGCTTCTATAAGAGTGTCGATACGGTTTTGCTTCTGCTTAAGGGTTCTGGCTCTCTGCCATGTCTCTTCAGATGTCATTCATCTCCAATCATGCTCGTTGGAAGAATTAGCCACAGTATCGCCTTTGACAACTTACTTCACTCCCATCTGCTGCTTCATGATGGAGTCGAGTGATCTGTCTGAGAGAAGAGGTTTCACCATGTAGAGCATTTTGCTGTCGGTGCCTACCCGGTATCTCGTCTTCGGTCTGGAGGCTGTTGCAGCATGATTTATAGCCTTCACCACGGGATCAGGTGAGGGGGCAGACGAGTACATCTTTCTGAAGCTATTTATAAAACCCTCAGCAATAATTTTATAAGCCTTAACATCTGGAATGGCTGAGAGACTGGCATTTGCTGCCTTTTCGAAACCGGTATCGAATACACCTGGCTCTACGATTGATACATCAATTCCGAAACTCTTCACTTCCTGTCTCAGTGAATCTGAAATAGCCTCCACGGCGTGCTTTGTACCCGCATACCAGCCACCCAGTGGCATGCTGACTTTTCCAACGACAGAACTGATGTTTATGATCCTTCCTGAACCTCGGCTTCGCATGTGGGGGAGAACAGCCTGGGTAACACTGGTAAGACCGAACACGTTAACATCGAACTGTTTTTTTATGGCCTCTACAGGTGTGGTTTCTATAAAACCATACTCTGCATAACCCGCATTATTTACAAGAACATCTATCTGCCCCTGCTCTTCAATTATCCTCTGTACACCTTCGGCAACGGAATCAGCATCTGTTACATCCATCCTGATAGCATGACCGCCCTTTGTCTCAAGGTCTTTCATTTTATCTACCCGCCTGGCGGCTCCGTAAACGATGTGACCATCTGAAATCATCTTCTCGGCTGTCAGTTTTCCAAATCCCGAGGAGGCTCCTGTTATCAGTACAGTAAGCTTCTTCATCTTCTTAATTCCTTTCAATGAAGTATACAAGACATAGTGTCACTTATATGTAGTACTGATACTGAATTGTCAATAACTGACTGCAAGATAGAATTATAGATGCGATTATGGAAGTGTTATAATTCAGTCAAACATAGTGCAAGGACTTGCTATTCAAGGATAGGAGACGGGGCGTCAGCTAGTAATTGGATAGGTAAGATCGGAGAAGTTTTTTTTAAAAATTAGTTGATAGAGATCCCTTCAGTTTGAATCCACCCTCTTATGTTCTCTCCAGAAGGACTGTCGTAGAGATCAACTTTGTACCATTCTGCGGTTAAACCCTCAATTGAAGCTGCTGAATTCGCAGGGATAATGGTAAGCGGGGTTGAGGTAGTATCCTGATCAGGATAGACCGGTGTATCCATCTCTGTCATAGCATAGGAAACATCAGGCTTTGGAGCCCAGACTACCGGAAGAGAATCTGATTCTATGTTCTCATCAGGAGGTAACCACCGGTACCTGAAGCTGCAGGTATTGGCGGCTTGAGCTACTCCCGGATCGAAACCAAGCCATCCGGCCTGAGTTCGTACTTCAACTATTAGAGAGTCACCCGGGATGATGGTTGACCAGATTGTAGAGTTAAGGTGCGGGCGGTAATAGACTTCCAGTGAATCAACGGCTGTGAACGCGATACCCGCGGCATTTACTGTGGGAATTGCGATAATCAGAAGCAATATTCCAAACAAATATTTCATGGGAATCCCCCTTTCCTATTGCTATATAATTTAAGAACTTTATATGCCTTGGTAAAGAAGCCTTTACCTGACCAGAAAAATATGAGATTATTGCGGAATACTTCAAACGCTTTCGGGATGGGGAAAAATGAGAGTTACGCTTGTGTATCCCAGCTACGGGACTGAGCAGCATTCGCTGTATTTCCCTTTCGGACTGGCATATATAGCATCGTCGCTGTTGAATGCAGGGCATGATGTTACCGTGGTTGACATGGAGGGTGATCACCTTTCTCAGCCTGAAGCTGTTCTGCGAACTGTTAATTCTTCTCCAGATGTGGTTGCGTTTGGTGGAATGGTGACCAGATTCAGGTTTGTCAAAGAACTTGCAATAGCTATTCGCAAAGAGATACCGAATGCGTTTATGACAGCCGGCAACAGCGGTGTAACAACAGTTCCCGAAATTTACCTTCGGTCTTGCCAGCTTGATTGTGTTGTGCTCGGTGAGGGAGAGGTAACATCAGTTGAACTTCTGGATTCCTTGCAGAAGAAAACCGACTGGCATGATGTGCCGGGAATTGCCTGGCTCGATACAGACGGGGTTTTAAAGAAGTCACCTCCTCGGGAACCTGTCGCAGAACTTGACACACTGCCCTGGCCAGCATGGGATCTTTTTCCCATCGAGAACTATGTGTTCAGCATGGATCACAGGCAGAAGAAGGTCAGGCATCTGGAGACTCTTGCAAGCAGAGGTTGCCCCTTTAACTGCGTCTATTGTTACAGAATCTATGGTCGCAGTGTCCGGAGAAGATCACCCGAGGCAATTGTGAATGAACTGGTTGAACTCGTCAAACGGTATGATATAAAATACACAGGTTTTCCCGATGACCTTTTTACAAGCGATAGAAAGTTTGTTATGGAAACCTGCTCTCTGATGAAAGAGAAGCTTCCCGGCATTAAGTGGTCCTGTCTCGGAAGAGTAAACACTGTAGACCGGGAAATGCTTGAAACAATGAAAGATGCCGGATGCGACTGGATTTCCTACGGAATTGAATCCGGTTGCGACACAATGCTTGAGAAAATGCAACGCGGGGTCACTGCAAAGCAGTGCCTCGACGCAATAAAGCTTACTGAATCTGCTGGTATCCATGTCGAGGGCAGTTTTGTAATTGGAATGTTCGGTGAGACCCGTGATTCTGTAATGAAAACTGTTGAGTTCTGCCGACAGGCGGACATAACCGCACCTATGTTATTTGTTACACCATATCCTGGTACGGCAATATTCAATATGGCGATTGAAAAAGGACTAATAGGGGATGTCGAAGAATTTCTCATGAAAATGAATGCTGCAGATGAACTGCTGGTGAATCTTACAGATTTTTCAGACAGAGAGTTGATTGAACTTCGTGATTGGGCACAGGGCACAATCGGAAGAAGTTATCTCTTTAAGAAACCCTTTACCAGGATTCCTGCTCTATTGTGGAAGCACTTTAAATTGCATGGAGTCAAGGGCGTTCTTCACGATGTAAGAGCTTTTCTAACAT
Organism: Candidatus Fermentibacteraceae bacterium; assembly: GCA_016744855.1. GTDB lineage: Bacteria > Fermentibacterota > Fermentibacteria > Fermentibacterales > JCC-6 > Sabulitectum. The sequence goes on from JADGDO010000006.1 coordinate 70,130, forward strand.
CAATTCTTTCAAGAAACTGATTATGACAAAAAGTGATGCTAATGTATGCGGAGTTAACCGAATTCTTACGCCATTGCTTCCCCGGGCAGCTCTCATTCTTTTCGCTGCTGTTATTCTTCCGAGAATGCTTCTGTTTTTTTACCTGGGTGGAGAATTACCTTCTCCTCCACGTGATCAGCCTCTCTATATTCGTATAGCAGGTCGATTAGCTGATGGTGAGGGATTTTCATTTTCAGCAGATCCAGGTCTGCTGAAAAACCTCTACACTACACTTGAAGACGATGGCCCCCTCTGGACGTCCAGAAGTGATTACGTTTTCGGATTGGCTCCTGTTGAAACACCAACGGCTGTTATGGAGCCCGGATACCCTGTTCTTCTCGGTACATTTTTTCGTTTATTCGGAGCGACCAGTGGAGCGGTTTTTTCTTTAAATCTTTTGCTTGCTCTGATCGGAGCATTTGCGGCACGGAAACTAATTATGGATGTATGGGGAGCTCAGGCGGGTCTAATGGCTGCGCTATTCTGGGCCCTCTATCCACCCTACATCTACTACACCGCTTTTGCCATGGGTGAAACAGCTCATTTTACTATGCTCATGCTATCAACGCTTACAATTCTGTCAGCTGGCAGGGGGGATAGCCGTGGATTTCTTGCAGGAATCTCAATAGGTGTCTTTTTCCTTATCCGTGCAACTGCTTTCTTCCTGATTCCACTGCAGCTGCTTTATCTTATCTGGAGAAAGAGATGGAAGGCTCTTGTTTACTATTCAGCGGGGTTCCTTATTGCTGTTTCTCCCTGGGTTGTACGAAACTGGATATCTCTGGGAGAACCTGTTCTAATGCCCACAAAAGGAGCTCTTAATCTTCTCAGCAGGAATGACCCTGAAATTCTAGCTGTTGAGGGGGTTAATGTTCCTGAAGATATCATAATTAATAACCCGGACCTGCTTCAATATCCTTCTATTGATTCCATCCCTGGGGAACTTGCCAGGAACAGGGCTCTCAGCGAAGCTGGTAGAAAATTTGTTCTCAGTAATCCTGAACTAATGTTCTGGCTTATGAAAAACAGGGCTGCCGGTTTCCTTGCCCCGGGGGGTAGCACATTAGGCTCTAGAGGATTGCTTGCGGGTCTTATCATATACCCGATAATGCTTTATGGTTTTATCGGCCTCTGGCGTAACCGATATCATCCCGAGTCTGTATTTCTCTTCGCGCTGTTTGTTTTGTATCTTCTGGTGCATATTTTGGCACACGGTGGTGTTAGGTACCGGTTGCCGGTGGATTCAGTATTTCTTTTAGGGGCTGCTATGGGAACTTGGGGAACTTGTTGCGGGGGGCGTAAATAGTGAGAAAATACAAACGAATTCTGTTCGTTTTTCCAGAGACCAGATATCCTTCAGGACAGCCTTCTCTAGGCATTGCAATGCTATCAGCCATAGCAAAAGAATGCAGTGCTGAAACTGCTCTTTGTGATATGTCTTTTCAGAAAAAACCATTTGAACATCTTGCAGAACTGCTTGAAGAATTTAAACCGGATGCTGTTTCAATCACCGTTGTGACTCCCCAGATAAAAGACACTCTCCAAGCATGTGAAGTTATCAGAAAGTATGCCGGAGATGTATATCTGATGATAGGCGGGCCTCATCCTACTGTGCTTCCTGTTGAAACACTCGAAACTACCGGTGCTGATCTTGTTTATTCAGGCGAAGGTGAGATTGCCTTCAAGAGAATTATTGAAGGAACTGATCCAGCTGAAATACCCGGGGCTTGCTTTATGAAAGATGGCAGTGCCATTCTGGTTCCAGGAAAGCTGCTTGTTAACGATCTCGATTCTCTGCCACTCCCTGACAGGGATATTTTCGACATGAATAGATATTTTGAGACATGGTATTCCATGGATAGGGTTGATCCCTCTTTAAAGGGCACCACCATCATGGGAACACGCGGATGTCCCTATACCTGCACATTTTGTCAGCCTACCTTGTCAGAAATATTCGGAAAAAAAATGCGGAAGCGTTCTCCCGAATCGATAATTCAGGAGCTGAAACAGCTTGTAGAGGATTACTCAATAGATGCTTTCATGTTTGAGGATTCCACATTTATTATCGATCATAAGTGGGTTACCGATATCTGTTCACTCATGATAAGTGAAGGTCTTAAGTTGCGCTGGTGTTGCAATGTGAGGGCTGATCTGCTTACAGAAGATCTTCTTGAAAGCATGGTTAACGCAGGTCTTTCCAAGGTTAACATGGGAGTTGAATCAGCTTCTCAGAGAGTTCTGGATGACATATACAGAAAAGGTATCACTGTTGAGGGTGTCCAAAGAGCTCTCAGAATGTGTCACTCAAAGGGACTTTTTGTTCAAGGTTATTTTATGCTTGGAGCACCTGGTGAGACAATTGAAGAAATGAAGCTGACAATTGATTTTGCAGCAAAAGAGCCATTTGATGATGCACTTTTCGACATTACAACACCATTCCCGCACACCGAGCTCTGGGAAATGTCAAAAGAATTGATTGATTCTGATTATTCAGATTTTGATTGCTTCCATAAAAGTGTATACACCCTGAATGGAATTACACCGGAACAGATCGAGAAACTCAAGAAGAACGCTTTCTGGAAATTCTATGCCCATCCCGCAAGGATACTTAAGACCATTCGCACGGTTCTGGGACCCAGGAACTTCAAGCGGACCATGCTGAAGGTGAGGAGAGTATGAGAGAAATTATTGTAACCATTGATGATGGAGGGATGCATTCATCTGTTAATGCGGCTATTCAGAAGTGTATTGACTCAGGCAATGTGTCCAGAATCAGTATTATGGCTACCGGTGAAATGTTTACAGAAGCCAGCATGATGGCAATGATGAGCGGTGTACGCGTAGCCGCGCATCTTGATTGCTGCCAGGGACCGTTTCTTCTGGAGAAGAGTAATTTTCCTGATTCATTTTCCGGTTGGTTAAAGTCTGCAAATTCCCTTGCGGAATCGGTCAGGGAAGAGTGGTCTGCCCAGATTGTTAGAATTCTCTCAACCGGTGGTGTTATTACTGCACTGGATAGTCACAAGCACCTTCATCACATACCCGCGTTACAGGACGTGATTGTTTCTCTTGCAAAAGAGTATGGGATACGAACCGTCAGAACTGCTCTTCTGCCCGATAAATACATGAGATTTCCAGCAGGGCTAAAATTGAATTCATTGGGTTGCGAACTCAAGGAGAAGCTTGATGCTCAGAATCTGGTCACATCTGACAGGATGCTTGGTTTCGGTAAGGCCGGAAAAATTTCTAAGAAGTACTTAAGCAAGTATACTTCGCTCTGCTCTGACGGCTCAACTGAGATTGTTATGCATCCGGCTACAGAGAATGTGTGGTCGTCCGGCCAGCAGGGAGAACTTGAACTGATAACCTCTGAATGGTTTGGTGACTGGTGCAGAGGAAAAGACTAGAGTTTTACATTCTTCTCCTGGCTCTTCTTGCCAGGCTTGCAGTATTCGGGTTGGTAGCTTCCAGGGGATTCTTCATTATTGGTGAAGGCCAAGTTCAGGCTGATATTGCAGGAAACATTCTCTCCGGAAGAGGCTTGATGCTCTCCGAGTCTATGTTTCATGATTCTGACCCCCGTAGGGATGCCAGACTTGCATTTTTCCGTGAAACAGGTGGTTTTTACGGCGTGATGCTTCCAGAGCAGCCTTCTTCTTTTCTAGTACCGGGATTCGCACTTTTTGAAGCCTTTATTTTCATGATTACCTCTCCCGGGAATCTTCTGGCTGTCGTCGGGATTCAGCTTCTGTTAGGTGTTCTAACCGTTTTTTGGGGTCTTCGCCTCGCCTCACGTTTTCTTTCAGGTCACTGGCTTACGGCTGCAGGTGTTTTCATGGCCCTTGATCCATTCGAGCTTTACTACCAGACTGTTCCTGTAACACAAGCACTTTTTTCTCTGTTGTTTATCGGAGGATTGCTCTTATCCATTCGTTTCCTGGAGAAACCGAAATTATCAAGAGGTCTCTACACAGGTTTGTTGTGGGGAGCTACATTCATGGTTCGCCCGGCAGCGCTTCCAATGATTGCCTGGCTGATTGTGGTATCAGTTGCATTATGGAAATTCAGAAACAAAGTCATACCCGCCCTTCTACTGATGCTGCTTGCGTTTGGAGCTGTTTTAACTCCGTGGGTGCTTCGAAACAAAAGAACTATGGATCGTTATCAGCTTCTTCCACTTCAAGGTGGAGTTCAGATGTGGGAGTATAACGGCCGAGTATTTACCGATGCATTTCTGGATGAAGCCCCCGGTGCTAAAATGCTCTACGGCCCTGTTAGAAGCACTTGGCTTTCCCGGTTGAATAATCCTGAGTTATGTGAATTCCCAGAGTTCACAACAGAAAATGAGTTTGAGAGAGACAGCGTGCTGAATGCCCGTCAATTCGAATTTATAAAAACAAATCCCGCAGTCTTTCTGCACCTATCTGCGTGCCGATTTGTTGAATTCTTCAAACCCTTTCCCTTGAATCAATTTTCACCTTTTCATACTCTCGCGGGATTAGTTTCATTCTTCTGGATAGGTGTATTCTTCTTTAGCGGAATAGTATTGCTTCTCGGCAGGGGATGGAAAGGTATTTTCATGGCTGGGGTGATAGCGGGATACATTTTTATGCATCTTCTTACAGCGTCAGGAACACCACACAGGGTTGCTCTTGATATTCCCCTGATGATTGCTTCACTTATCTCTGTGCGCTATTCCTTCATGAGATTCCAGAAAACGAAAGAATCAAAATGAAGATTCTGGTGGTGAAGACTCATGCTTTCGGAGATACACTTATGGCTACGCCGGCTGTAGCTGCCCTTATTGCAGCTGGAAACAGGGTTACTGCTCTCTCCGGTCCTTCTTCTTTTCCAGTTTTGGAAAGACTACCGGGGATACACAGTGTGCTGCAGTCTCCAGCTCCATGCTCTCTCTTTAAACTGCTCTGGTGGTCTCTTCGGAATAGACAGAAGAATTTCGATAAGGTTATTCATCTTGGCTCATCAACAGCTGCGTGGCGCTGGCTTAAATTTCTCACAGGTGGAGAAGTAACAAGTGGCGGCGACGGTGAGACCGGATTTGGTATTCACAGACCTGCAGCTGCAGACTTCTGCAGAATTGCCGGGGTTGATTGCTCTAGCTATAAGCCTCTTTTCCCTGTTACTTCAGCTGAAAAAGTGGTTGCTAAAAAATATACAGATGAAAAACAGTATGTTGTGCTGGCACCTGGTGGAGCTCGCAATGTACGAGATTTTGTACCCTGGAAAAGATGGCCCATATCCCGCTGGGCAGAAGTATCAATCAATTTGCAGAAAAAGGGATACCGGGTTTTTCTTGTCGGGGGACTTGCGGACAGGTCGGAGATAGCTTCTGTTGATGGTATTAATCTTGCAGGTGAGCTTTCCTGGGGCGAAACTGCTGCTTTAATTTCCGGTGCTACTTTGTTTGCAGGGAATGACAGTGGACCGGCGCATCTTGCCGTGGCTGTGGACACACCAGCACTTGTTCTGTTTGGTCCTACAGATCCCGATTCTCTTTACGAGAAGAACAGCATTGTTTCAATTTGTGGAACTGTGTCATGTTCACCATGTTATGCCAACAGTGTTTTCCCCGGTTGTGACGGAGAAGAAGACTGCATGAAATCAATAGACACTGAAAGGGTGCTTAACGCCCTTGAGGGGATGCTTTAAAGATGAAAATAACGGCTCTCAACCCACCATTCATAGCACATTTCAGCCGCGGCCAGAGAAGTCCTGCTGTGACAAGAAGCGGAACACTTTACTATCCCATATGGTTATCCTACGCAGTAGGAGCACTCGAACAGGCAGGGCACAAGGTTCAATTTATCGATTCCCCAGCTATGGATCTTGATTCAGCGGAAACCCTTAAACAGATAACTGACTTTTCCCCTGATTTGATTCTGATTGAAACATCGACACCCTCCATTATTTCTGATACACAAATAGCAGATATGCTAACCGGTAACAACGCAGCAGTTTTCCTGCTCGGTACTCATCCCTCAGCACTTCCCGAGGAGACAGTTTTACTTGGAGAGAAGTTTCACGGAGCAATCCTCGGGGAATATGAGAAACCACTGCTTGCTATTGTGAATGCAATTGAAAGTAAGCTTCCACTGGAAGGCATACCCGGAACAGCTATTAGAAAACCGGATAACACCGGAGTTGCGGTTATACCGCCTGATGGATACTTGGTCGATCTTGATTCATTGCCATTTGTAAGCTCTGTTTATGCTGCGCACCTGCCGGTTACGAAATACAATAATCCCAATGCCCTTCATCCCCAGGTAATGATCATCGGGGGAAGGGGTTGTCCTAATCAGTGCAGTTTCTGTGTTTTCCCTCAGACACTTACAGGTCGCCACTACAGGAGCAGATCTGTTAAGAATGTTGTAGCTGAAATGAAATGGGTGCAGGAAAACATGCCTGAGATTCAGGCAATATTCTTTGAAGATGATACTATTGCAGCAGATATGGATAGACTGAGATTACTCTCGTCTGAGATAATAAAAGCAGGGGTTACTATTTCCTGGACCTGTAACATGAGAGCAACCGCAGATTATGAAACTCTAAGGCAATGTCGCGCTGCCGGTTTGCGCTCTGTTTGTGTTGGGTTTGAAAGCGGATGTAATGAAATATTGGCGTCAATGCGAAAAGGTCTCAGGGTGGAACAGACGGTAGGTTTCATGGAGAATGCAAGAAAAGCAGGCATTCTTGTGCACGGGTGTTTTCTCTTTGGTATTCCAGGAGAAAGCAGAGAGACTGCAGAGCGAACTCTTGATTTTGCTCTGAAACTGAACCCGGACACTGCTCAGTTCTATCCTCTTATGGTTTACCCCGGTACCGACGCATACCGAGATGTTCAAGACGCCGGTCTACTGGTCACTTCAAGCTGGAGAGATTGGTTAAAGGAGGACGGCACACACGCATGTGTTGTGAAAACTCCCGATATGACTCCAGAGCAGCTTGTTGAATTCTGTAATGAAGCCAGAAGGAAATTTTATCTGAGACCGGGCTACATCATTAAAAAAGCATGGCGCAGTCTTTTTGACAAGGGAGAAAGGCACAGAACATTTCTTGCTTTCCGAACTTTCCGCAAATACATCCTCAGGCGGAACAAGTGACAGAAATTGCGGTCGTTGTTCCTTTTAAGGGCTCCTGGGGCGCTCTTCTTCCTACACTGGAAGCTCTTAGCGCGCAGACTGTGAAAGCCGAGTTAACTGTTGTCTTAAGTGTCGACGGTCTTGATACAGCTCCACCTGAGATAACAGAACTGACAGATGTTTGTCTTTACGGTGATCAGAACGGTCCAGCTTCCGCCAGAAATCGTGGCTGGAGGGCTGTCTCCTGTCCCTTAATTTTGTTTACTGATTCTGACTGTATTCCTGAACCGACCTGGGCGGAAAGAATGTCAGACAAACTCAAGGCTGAGTATCAGGCGGTAAAAGGCGTATATTCCTCTGGTGGCAGCAAGCTTATTCAAAGGCTTTCTCAGGTGGAATTCGAAGAGAGATACAGGCTCATGCTGAAGGCCCGTACTCTTCATCTTGCAGATACTTATGCAGCTGGTTTCAGCAGGGTTTGGCTGGAGAAACTCGGTGGTTTTGATGAGAGTTTTCCATTGCCGGAGCATGAGGATGTCGATCTTTCCTGGCGATTGACTTCTGCAGGGGGAAAAATCGGATTTGTTCCTGATGCCAGAGTGACCCATGTTCACCGGAAGAGCTGGAAAGCCTATTTCAAAATGAAGTATCGCCGCGGAAAATGGAGGATTATGCTGGTCAGAAAGTTCCCTGCAAGGGCTGTTGATGACGGGTATACACCGCAAACTCTGAAATTCCAGATGTTGCTTTCCGTTCCGGTTATACTCTCTGTTGCCCTTCTTCCTTTCTTCCCTCTTGTAACTCTTCTTTTCTCTCTTCTCTTTCTACTGCTCACAGCACCACTACTGCTTACTGCGATAGCTACAGACTCTTTCACTGTGTTTTTTGTTCCATTTTTTGCACTATGGCGGGGTGTCGCCCTTTTTACCGGAGCTTTGCGAGGGATTACGGGTAGAGGTGGGCGATGTTTGCACCGATAAGAAGACAACAGAGAATACACATCTTGTTTCTTGTTGTTGCTGATCTTGTTACAGTTCCGCTTTCTCTTATGGCTACTTGGTACATCAGAACAGTCTGGATGTCTGAACTTTTACCCGGATTTATGCACACAATTGGCACTTACCTGATGACAATTCCTGTTCTTACATTTCTCTGGATTATTTCCTGGTGGTCAACCGGTATGTACGTGCAGTCTCCTCAAAAGGGAGCATTCTCGGGGCTTGCAAGACGTATACGTGCAGTCTTTTATCTAGCTGTGTCAATAATGGCAGCAAGCTATCTGGTTAAAATGGATTATTCCCGGATTATGCTTCTGATTTTTCTTGTGATTTCACAACCGGTAAATCTTCTTTTCAGGAAGCTACTCACTTCGCTTGCCGATAGGGTCGCTCCTTTCAAGGAATCACCTGCAACCATTGTAATCGGTTCAGGTGAATTTGCAGAAAGGGTAATTACCTCTTTGAGGAAGTTCCCCGAGCCAAGACACAGAATAAAAGGTGTTCTTGTTGAGAATGCCGGTATCGCTGAAGAAATCTGTGGCATCAAGGTTATTGGAGAGGCGAGGGATCTTCCACGGTTGATTGAGAGCTTGTCCATTGATGAGGTATTTTTTGCCAGCGGTTCCATGAATAGAACAGATATGCTGAAAATTGTTAACTCTGTTCAAAAAGAAGACATCGTATTTCTGCTGGTTACAGACCTGTTTGAAATTGCCACAGGTGTCAGCGAACTCAGCAGTATTTCAAAAATGCCTGTTGTTGAAATTGGCTCATCCCAGACTGGAACTTTCAGCAATCTAACGAAGAGGTTAATGGATCTCTTTATGTCTCCAATACTTATTGTGCTTCTTGCGCCTTTAATGGCTTTTATCTGGATTGTACTTACTCTTCGCGGTAAAGGCTCTCCCATTTTTAAGCAGACTCGTGTCGGACGGTATGGACGTGGATTTACCCTGTATAAATTCAGAACAATGAAACCGGAAGCTGAGGAGTATGAGGTTGCTCCGGTTGCTGGGGATGATCCAAGAGTTACCGGGATAGGTAAATTTCTCAGAAAAACAAGTCTGGACGAACTCCCGCAGCTTTTTAATGTACTTAGAGGGCATATGAGCATGGTGGGTCCAAGGCCGGAAATGGATTTTATTGTTCGCGATTACAATGCCTGGCAACGCAGGCGACTTGATGTAAAACCGGGAATTACCGGTTTGTGGCAGATCATGGGAAGGAAAGACCTTCCTCTTCATGAAAATCTTGAATACGATTTTTACTATATGAGGAATCAATCGGTCATGCTGGACATGGCAATTCTCGCCAGAACGGTTGTTACCGTTCTAAAAGGGAGGGGTGCATACTGATAGCAATTCTGGCTCTTTCAGCGGTTCTAAGCACATGGAACCTTACAAGCCCGGTCTGGACAGGGCTTGGAGTTTATCCGACTGCATGGAGTGATGATCCTATTTCCTGTATGGCTGCACCGGCTGGAATGGGTAGACTTGAATTTCTCCGAGTATCAGCTGCCGGTGGAGTTACAGAGAATGAACCAACCGGTTATGTTGCGGCAGTAATGCCGATTGGGACTTCCGGATTTCACATCGGTACCGGTGGCGGATGGGATAACTATTCGGGTACGGGAACAGCCCAGATTTCAGGTAGTTACATTGTTGCCGGAGATCCTATCGGATTTATGGAGGGTCTATTCGGACCGAGCATTACAACTGGTGCTTCAGCCCGTTACCAGTACGAAGACAGTACAGCAGAGGGCATTTTCGATGTGGATGCAGGATTCCAGTTCTCTCTTTTCCCTTCATTTGCCATGGGTCTCACATACACGGATATTATTGAGAATAGAAAGCTAATCCTGGGATTCAGCCATGTTTTTAATCGGAATCTTCAGGCTCATACAAGTTTTAGTGATGATAGCTGGCAGTTGGGTTGTGAGTTGAAGATCGCAAGATCGCTTCGAGTTTACTCGGGCACAGATGGGGTTAATGTTAATGCCGGTATTCAGCTTTCTCCCGGACTGTGGAACTATGGTTACGGAGCTGTGCTTCATGAGAATTCAATAGAGCACAGATTCGGTATTTCGAGGAGGTTTCAGTGACAGCTCTGTTCCTTGCTCTAGCTCTAGTCTTACAGGCAGAATCTGTGGAAACAGAAGAATCGGGTCTTGATTTCGGACTGCTTTTCCATTCTACAGCATCAGCGGATTTAAAGACAGGACTGGCTACACTTTCCTCGGATTCTCTAACTGTTTTCCCCAGGGGCTCATTCAGCAGTGACTGGATAAACAGCAGCGCAGAGGGTGCACTGAATTATTCAGTGGACTCCACATTCTCCAGTTTTGAAACAGTAAGTGCTTCTATTTCTATTAGGTGGCCTGGCTCTCCCTGGATTGGAACCGGTGCTTCCATGGGGCAGATCACCCCTTTCCTTCCGGGAATGAATGCTCCCGTCAGAGAGTGGCAAAGCTATGATGTAACTGATTCTACGGTGGTATCTGTTGAAGCCGGAGGACTTCTGGGTTTTCAGGGTTTCTGGAATCAGTTCGGTGATTCTCTTTCTTGGTACGGAGTAAATTCTCCATGGCTGGGTTTCGGTACAGTCAGGTGGAATGGTATTCGAGAGAACAGCAGCGAACTCGAAACTCTCAGTGGCTTTCTGGATCTACAAAGAATACAACCCTGGTTTCTCTTTGTGAAAGAATACTCTGATTGGACCTATCTTACTGAAGTCCGAGGTTGGCAACCCTTTAACAATCATCAGTATTCTGTTGAAGTCGTGCCGTCAGCTTTTTTTGGAGCAGACTCGACCACAGTGGGAATAACCGGATATCTTCATGGCAAGAGCAGAGCTGTTAGTGGTTCGGTAGCTGTCCTCAACGATATTGATAATGTTTCACAGCCCACTATTGATGCAAGTTTGGATATTCTGTCAGTTAGTGGTATTGCATGGGCCCTTTCTACTCGGCTTGATGAGCTAGAAAATTTCCACGGTGAGTTGTCTGGATTTTACAGAAAATCACCCGCTGGATGCGGTGGGGCTCTCGAGATGTTTGATGACTCTCTCAGAGCGACAGCAACTGCTTTGTATTCTCCGGTTCAGGGGGTTTCAACAGAATTTTCGGTTATGTCCAACATTGACACAAACTCTCCGAAGCCTGGTTGTCTTCTTCGGGTAATCGGAGCCGGCGATGATTTTACGGGATCCGTTACTGTTGAATGGGGAGAAAACTCAAAGACTCTCAGGATGGAGGTATCTGCATGGATAGATTGATTGCATTATCTTTACTGCTCTTCTCCTTCTCCTGTGCGGTGTTTGTACCGGCTGAAAGAATAGATTCGGATCAAATGGTGTTTCAATACGAGTCTGCAGCAAAAGTACAGCTGATAGGAGACTGGAACAACTGGGGTGGACTTACTTCTTCAAGTATGATAGTTGATCCTTCATGCGGAGTAATGGAGAATATTGATGGTGTCTGGGTGTTATCACTTCCCGGGAACCTTGAGCTTGGGCGGCACAGGTACGCGTTTCTGGTAAATGGGTCACAGTTTTTTACCGATCCTTTGAATCCAGAACGTTCCATGTTTTTTGACCATGAGGTTTCAGTTCTACTTGTTGACTGATACGAGAGGGGAATAGATTGTCTTCTGTAAGATTTGAAGCTGTCAGTAAAGTTTATGGCACAGATTCAAAAGCGCTCTCAGATTTTACTCTTGATGTTGAAGATGGAGAGTTTGTTGTGCTTGTCGGACCGAGCGGATGTGGTAAATCAACTACTCTGAGGGTACTGGCCGGCCTCGAAGAGGCTACTACGGGTAGAGTCTTTATTGAGGATACAGACATTACTGATGAAACGCCATCGAAGCGTGATATCGCAATGGTATTCCAGAATTATGCATTGTATCCGCACATGACCGTTTTCGACAACATGGCATTTTCTCTGAAAATGCGTAAAATGCCAAAAGAGAATATCAAACAACTTGTTACCGAGACAGCAGAAGTACTGGGAATTTCTGAGTATCTGAACAGAAAGCCCAAAGAACTGTCCGGAGGGCAGAGGCAGCGCGTAGCTCTCGGAAGAGCGATCGTCCGTCAACCCAAGGTTTTTCTGTTCGATGAACCTCTTTCAAATCTTGATGCAAAACTCCGTGTGCAAATGAGGAATGAGCTTGCAAGGCTCCATTCAAAATTAAAAGCTACAATGATATATGTTACGCACGATCAGGCGGAAGCCATGACTCTTGGGGACAGAATTGTAGTTCTGAAAGACGGTTTCATACAGCAGGTTGCTCCTCCTCTTGAGGTTTACAACAACCCATGTAACAAATTTGTAGCCGGTTTTATTGGAAGTCCAGCCATGAATTTTTTCAAGGCCCAAGTGTCGAATGAGACACTTTTTATGGTGAAAAGTGAGGTTGCACTCGCCGATGGAACAGATGGTCAATACACAGTTGGCATAAGACCGGAGGATATACTTGTTTCTGACAGTGGAAAATTTTCATGCTCTGTTGAGGTGGTGGAAACACTTGGCAGCGAGAAGGTTGTCATCGGAACAACTGTTAGCGATGAGCTTGTAACAGCCCGATGCAGACCCGATCTGGATGTCCATCCCGGAGATGATGTTAGTTTTGATATTGATATGAATAAACTTCATTTGTTCTCTCTGGACGGGGCAGAAGATAAAGTATGATTCTTTTTACGTCTCTGGTGACAGCTCTCATTGTTTCCTTGGTTTTGACCCCATTGATGAGCAGAATTGCTCGTAGATACAATATTGTTGCTAACAAGGACAAACCGGGAGATTCCGGAACTCCGACAATGGGTGGCGTGGCGATTTTCTTGGGATTCGCTGTTTCAATTTTCGCTGGAATCCTGATTTTTCCTGTTCTTCCTGGGCAGAGCATTGTTGATACTCCGCTCTCCTGGCGTTCGATGTGTTTTCTGATGCTGATTTCCGGTTTTTTTATGGCACTTGCTGGTTTTCTGGATGACAAGTTCGAACTTTCCCCCAAAATCAAACTGTCTCTTCATTTCCTTGTGGCTATTATTGCCGGCTCATTGTTTTTAGTGAATGGAGCACAGGTAAGACTATTCCTTGATGGAAGCTCTATTGCTTGGCTTGCGGCGCCAGTTACGCTTATCTGGCTTCTAGGTATAACAAATTCCATAAATCTGCTTGACCACGCAGATGGTGTGACATCAGGTATTTCAGCTATAGCCGCTCTCTTTTTTGCTGCGTTGAATTTTATGCATGGTAATCCAGCCATTGCATTTATCAGCGTTGCTCTTGCCGGTGCATCACTGGGATTTTTGTTTTTCAATTTCCCCCCAGCATCTATATACATGGGAGATTGTGGCTCAAACTTTCTTGGTTTCATGCTTGGTATTGTTGCGGTTCTCGGTGTTTATACCCCGGATGGATCGATTCCATACCTTGCCATCCTCTCTCCACTTCTTATTCTTGCAGTTCCCATTGTTGATACCATTATGGTTCTCGTATACAGAAAAAAGCGTGGTTCTCCACTTTTTCAGGGAGACAAAAACCACCTTGCTCACAGGTTGATGCGTATGGGTTATTCCAGAAAAACCACAATTCTGATTTTGTATATTATTTCCATAATCCTTGGAACAATAGCCCTTCTTCTTCCCACTTTACAGCCTTACCAGGCAATTCTGGGGTTTGTGAATGCGGTTGGAGTTATCAGTGTCTTTACAATCTTCATTGCCCACGGTGAGAAAGGTAATCATAGATGAGATCAAAGGTTTCTTTGGTGTTCACTGTTCTTCTTGTTGTTGTGATGCTTGGCGTTGTATTCGGAATACTCACCAACAGCAGAAACAGTATTCTTGTAAAAGAAATGTTTTACGTTGCCGGGGGAAGCCTTGCAGCTCTCTTTGCTGCAGTCCTTCTTTTTGTGGGTACACCCAGCTATACACATAGAATCCCGAAGATTTCGCTACTTTCTATCGGTGCTGTTATTCTTCTCATGGTTGTAACGCATTTTTTCGGGACATCTTCACCTAATGGACCTTTTACTTTCCTTATGCTTCTTTCTCTATTTGCTTTAGTTGTATCATCGCTGTTATTTATGGATCATGTCCACATTAGGTTATTTACATCAATATTTATCGGCTCCGTTTCGCTAATGTTTTTATATGCCATAATGCAGTGGCAGGGAATAAACATTTTCGCATGGGACGCAGCTCTCACCAGAAGTGGAAGAAGCACTGGAAGCCTTGGGAATCCAAATCTTCTCGGTGGATTTGCAGCGGCACTTATTCCCCTCGGAGCGGCTCATCTTCTTTCACTGAAGAAGCTTTCCCCTGTACTCAGAGTCAGCCTTGCACTAGTGTTTGTTGCCCTTTCGGCAACAACTGTTGTTGCAAGCGGTACCAGAGGAAGCCTTATTGGCGTTGCAGCCGGCAGTACAGTTCTTCTCGCCTGGCTATTGAAAACAAACGCAAAATCTAAAAAAGTACTAATTCCACTTGTTCTTATTTTTGCTGCTCTTATTGCCTCTGTTGCCCTGCCCATGACCTCCAGACTTTCAGAGCTTGACCCTGCTGTCGAGAATCAGGGAACCCTTCAGGTCAGGAAAATCATCTGGTCAGGAGCATTTGATTTGTTTCTCCGAAGCCCTTTAGTGGGTCACGGACCTGGATCATTTCAGATTCTCTTTCCAGAGGTCAGGAACCCTGACTACAATCTTATGGGTGTGAGCCACAATACTCTTCATGCTCATTGTGAGTATCTTGAGATTCTTGTTGACATAGGAATTGCAGGACTTGCACTGTGGGCATTGGCTGCATGGGGGCTCTTTGCCCGTTTTAAGAAAGCAGATCTCTTGATGGTTGGTGCCATGGCAGGAATGCTTGCAATGCTTGCAGAAGGATTTGTTTCGGTACACCTCAGATGGCCGCCTACTGCCTGGTTGTTCGCCACCCTCTCTATCATTTTCCTGGCAGGGGAAGATCAACCTCTGAAAACCCCCTCGAAGAACCGTTTAGGCTCATTTATCTTTCTCTTTGCCGGCATTGTTCTTGCTTCCGGTTTTTTTGTTCACTACATTCCGATGGCAAAGTCGTCTATTTTGGTTTTCAAAGGTAAAGATCTGTTTCTTGTCAGAACAGAACGAGCAATGAACGGTGCCTATTCAGCTGCTAGCCGTTGGGCTGCTAACGGTGACCCGAGTGCGCTTAATTCTGCACTGACTCAGTGGCAGAGTGCAGCTGTTTATGCGGACAGTGCTGTTGATTACTCCGCTCAGGCTATAGAGGTTTACCCGTATGATCTTGGTGCATGGTATGCACTGGGAAGCGCGAATCTTACCCGATACATGATTATGTCGCCACCGGTTCCTGCGATGACACTTGCTCTGGAAGAGGTCGGTCTTTCAGGAAGATACTCTGAACAGGAAGTCAGACAGGAGCTCGCAGCTGGTATGGCAGCCTACGATAGTTTGATGACTATGGCACCTAATTATTCAGAAGTTCACAACAATCTCGCACTTGGTTTTTCAAACCTTGGTATGCTTGATGAGTCGATGACTGAAATCTACCGAGCATACAATCTACACGGACACAGGCGTGAAGACTATTACAATCAGGTTTCCGCACTTCTTATGGTTGCTCCTAATTCTTATGATGGTGCCCTTCTGTATTTCTCTCATAGTATTACCGGATTTGATATTGAAGCATCGGGTTACAAACTTGAAAAAAATTATGAATCATTGTTATTGAATGCGTGGTATCTTGTTACTATCCAGCCAGAAAACTCTGACGATCTTAAAGAAGAGTTCTGCCGTCTGATCGTTGCCGGTTTGCCCGTTGAACACAGTGATTTTTTGATACAACGAATGGCAGAAGTTGAGAACCGCTCACCATTCAGAGATTACTACAGTCAAGATTTGCTTACTATGAATGATACTGAAGCCCTGCAATCTTTACGAGATATGTCTGTTTCAGCAGCCTATAACGGTTCATCCTTTCCAACCGCTTTACCTGCAGAGCGGAGTTACTATCTGTTTCCTGCAGAAATTATTGCCCATTCCGACTGGGACTCTGAGATTTTCAAAGACGCTATGAGCATTTTCTTCTACCAGATCATATCAGATAGAAAACTTGATGATGCCAACTCCATTTTGTTCAGCGAGCGATTCAATGAAGTGGTAGATCCCGAGGTGACTTCCAGTATAATGGCTGTTAGAATGGCTATGGGGGGCAGCAGAACTGCTATGCGAAATGGTCTTGAAACTTCATGGCTTGAGGGAAGTTTCCCGGATGTTGTTTCGGACAGCCTTCATTCACGCATGCTCTCCGATTCGCTTAATTGTAAGTGGTATCGGATGGAATTGAGAATGACATTTCTCCTTGTTACTTCCTACTGGTGGGATGCCAACATATTCGCATCGGCTCAGAACCAGTATCTTCTGGACAGAATATTTTACTGCAGAGACATGATTAGGGAGTTGCAACCCTCCTGTTGGCCTTCAATTGTTTCGAATGTTCTTTCAGAAGAAATTGATAGAATCAGTTCTCAGACAAGTGGCCAATGTCCAGCCACTGTTGGAATACTCAGAGATGATCTGGTGGCGGGGGCAGACAGGGCACCGAATTAGTCGACTGTCCCAGCGGCACTTGATAACATTTGCTTTATCCAATAGATTAGCGTTACTTGTGCTTTTCTGGCATGGGCGCATTGCGCCCATTTTTGCTATATCGCTGGTTATTTATCAGCAATTATGGAGGTTTACCTTTGGCTCATGATGATGTACTGGAACATGTTGAAGGAATAGTTGAGGAATCCGGGCTTCTTCTTGTCGACACGAATCTGTTTCAAGCAGGAAGCAGAAGAATTCTTCGTGTCCTTGTAGACAAGGTGGGTAGAGTCGGTTTGGATGAGTGTGCTGCTGTCTCCAGAACAATTGCGAATGCCATTGAAACTCTCGACCTTATAAGCGGAGCTTTCACTCTTGAAGTCAGCTCACCGGGATTAGGAAGACAGCTTTCCACTGATAACGACTGGAAACGCTGTGTTGGAAGAAAACTCGAAGTAAAAACAGAGTCCGGGGAATTCGTTAGTGAACTTACGGATTACAAAGAAGGACTTTTAACATTTGAAGGCGACAAAGTACTGGATCCGGGAACAGTACTTTCCGCCCGTGAAGCAATTTAACAGGAGGGATCAATTGGCGGATTTTGAGAGAATAGATGCTCTCGCCGGCCTGGTGAGGGAAAAAGGGGTGAATAGAGAGATTCTTCTCAGGAGCCTTCATGCAGGTCTTGCCAAGGCCTCTCTGAGAGAATACGGTGAAGAACAGGATATTAAGATAACCTGGGAACAGGGTAGCGGAGACATTCGCATGGAAGCTCTGAAAACCGTTGTTGAAAAGGTTGGAAGAAGAAGAACTCACATGGAAATCGAGTTAAAGAAAGCTCGCAAACTCGATAAAAACTGTGATATAGGCGACGAAGTTGCAGTTCCTATCAGTATTACTGATTTTGGACGAGCAGCGGTTAATGAATTCAGATCAGAGTTCCTTCTGCTGGTTAAATCTGCGGAAAGAAATCAGGTTTGGAAAGACTACGAAGACAGAGTCGGAACAATTATTCCCAGATGCAGAGTGCAGCAGGTTTACAGGAACAGAATTCTTGTTCAGGTTGCAGGCAGTATCGAAGCTGTTGTTCCAGCTGACGAAAGGGCTCGTGGCGAAAGATATGATCAGGGTGATTCAATTACACCTGTTCTTGTCAGAGTTGAAAGACCTGAGAGTCTCGAACCGCAACTTGTTCTCTCAAGGGCAACACCTGAACTGGTCCGGAGGCTTTTTGAAAGAGAAGCTCCCGAGATTGAGGAAGGTGTAGTAAACATCAAGGTTATTGCCAGAGAACCCGGTGTAAGGTCTAAAATTGCTGTTTCAAGTACAGATATGCGAATCGATGCTGTCGGAGCGTTTGTCGGGATGAAGGGAACAAGAGTTCAGTCGGTCATGAGAGAATTGAATGGTGAACGAATTGATATTCTACCATGGACTCGTGATCGTTATGTTCTTGCCTCTCAAGCTCTCGCACCGGCTACAGTTCTTAATATAGAGTCAGAACAGTCTTTTAACCGGGAAACCGGCGAAATGGAAGACGTTCTGATAGCGGTAGTACCAGACGATCAGCTTTCTCTTGCCATCGGTAGAAACGGACACAATGTCAGGCTCGCCGGGCAGCTCGTTGAAAGAAGAATTGATCTGAAAACTCAGAGTCAGTGGGAAGAGGAAAATCGTTGGGTGACTATGCTCAGAGTCGATGTTAGTGAGCTCCCCAGCGTGAATGAAAAACTTGCTGAAAGACTCAGTAGATCCGGGTACGATTCCGCACAGATTATTATTGAATCGACAAAGGAAGAACTCCAGGAAGTTCAGGGTGTGGGTCCTGTTAAGCTTACGCAGATTCTGCAAGAAGCTGCTGATCTGATTGATCAGAGAGTTCACCAGATAGAAGTTGCCAAAAAACTTGAGCAGAACAATTCATCTGAGTCTGAAAATGAAACAGAGGAAGCCACTGAATACAAAGAATAAACGCAGTTCGGAAGAGGGTGATTTCCTTGACGGAAGAAAATAAACTAGAGAAACGACGGGTGTATGAGCTTGCTCGAGAGCTGAACATATCCAGTGAAGCTCTTCTGAAAGTTCTGGAAGAATTGAAAATAGAAGCTAAAAGCCACATGAGCACTGTGGTTGCTGAGGATACTGCAAAAGTTATCGAGCAGTTTGAAAAGCAAAAAGCTGAAGCAAAAACCAGAGCAACAAAGAAGCGCAAGCGCAGAAGACGTAAGAAAAAAACTGTAGTATCTGCTGAAACCGTAAAAAATGTAAAAAAGATTCTTGCGAAAATGGATTCAAGCGGATCCAAGAATAAGAAAAGCAAAAAAGTTCGATATCGCAAGGAGAAGCAGGAGAGACACGAGGAACAGCGTACTTTTGAGGACGGGGAAGACAATGTCCTGAAGATCGCTGAATTCACGAGCCCTGCAGAACTTGCTCAGCAGATGGGTCAGCAGGTTAACACTGTTATTGCAACCTGCATGAAACTCGGCGTTATGGCCACTGCAAATCAGAGACTTGATGTTGATACTATTTCACTGGTTGCAGAGGAACTCGGATTCAAGGCACGTGAGGTCAGCGAGTACGGTGCAGAAGCACTGGAAGAAGCCAGAGTAGCAGATGTTGGGGCTGTTGTAGAGGAAAGGCCACCGATAGTCACAATAATGGGCCACGTGGATCACGGTAAAACTGCTCTTCTTGACCGTATCCGTTCAGCCAATGTTATTTCTACGGAATCCGGTGGTATCACACAGCATATCGGTGCATATGTTGCAACAGTAGGGGACGACAGACAGGTCACCTTTATCGATACCCCTGGTCACGCTGCTTTCACAGCTATGCGCGCTCGCGGAGCGATGGTTACTGATATTGTTATTCTTGTTGTGGCTGCAGACAGCAGAGTAATGCCGCAGACAAAAGAATCTATCGAGCATGCCAGAGCAGCTGGAATTCCGATTATTGTCGCCATTACAAAAATGGACCTCACCACTGCAAATCCAGACAATATCAAGCAGGATTTGGCAAAGAATAATGTTCTTGTTGAAGAGTGGAGCGGTAGTGTTCAGTGTGCTGAGGTTTCAGCAATGACTGGCCTTGGCGTCGAAGACCTTCTCGAAATGATTTTGATTCAGGCAGAAATGCTTGAACTGACAGCTGTTCCAGACAGACTCGCCAGGGGAACTGTCCTTGAGGGACGAATTGATCCCCGCAGAGGTTCCATCGTGAATATTTTGGTTCAGGATGGTACTCTTCGCGAGGGTGACTGTTTTGTTGCCGGACAGTACTCAGGAAGAGCAAGAGCACTTTTTGATGAAAACGATGTTGCAATAGAAGAGGTACCACCGGGTTATCCGGTGCAGCTTCTCGGTTCTCCCGGTGTTCCTTCCGCCGGTGATTCATTTATCGGTGTGGAAAACGAACAGGAAGCCAGGAAAGTCTCCCTCCGTCGTCAGATGGTTGCCCGTGAAAAACTTCTTCATGCAAGAACCAAGGTTTCTCTTGAGGATTTCTGGGCCACCACAGCAACTGATGAGCGAGTTCTTAACGTTATTATCAAGTCAGATGTTTCAGGTTCTGCAGAAGCTATCATAGACACCTTGTCTAACCTTCAAACAGACGAAGTTGGGGTTAATGTAATTCTCAGCGGTGCTGGTGGAATTACTGAAAGTGATGTAGATCTTGCAGCTGCTTCTAATGCAGTTATTCTTGGTTTCAAGGTCAGACCCGACCAGAGAGCACGAGAGAGAGCTGCTGAGGAAGGCGTGGATATCAGCACATATAGTGTGATTTACGCCCTTGAAGATACTGTAAGAAAAGCCCTGGGTGGTCTCCTTAAGCCAGAGGAAAGAGAAGAATTCCTCGGTTCTGTGGAAGTCAGAGACACATTCAAAGTTCCTAAAATTGGTGTTATTGCCGGTTGCTACATTGTAGCAGGCAGAATCAAGAGAAATGCTCGTGCACGTCTCGTCAGGAATGGTGTTGTTCTCTGGGAGGGTGAGATATCCTCTCTCAAGCACCACAAAGATGATAAACGCGAAATGTCCGCCGGATTCGAATGCGGTATTGGACTTCACAAATACAACGATATCAAAGCTGGAGACACTATCGAGAGCTTTGAAATACA
The DNA here is from genome assembly GCA_016744855.1 of Candidatus Fermentibacteraceae bacterium. Classification (GTDB taxonomy): domain Bacteria; phylum Fermentibacterota; class Fermentibacteria; order Fermentibacterales; family JCC-6; genus Sabulitectum. Next base: position 90,984 of record JADGDO010000006.1, read on the forward strand.
GAAGATTGCGAGAGAGCTGGAGTGAATCCAAGAAGAACGGAACAGATAGCAAACAGAATTCAAATGCTGGTATCAGAGATTTTGCAGCGCGAAATTTCTGACCCAAGACTTAATTCCCTTGTTATCAACAGAATAGAACTCACTAATGATGGTTCTTTTGCCAGGATACATGTTTCTACATTCCTTCCAGACGTGGATCCGGAAGCTGTACTGAAGGTTCTCAAGAAAGCCTCTGGTTTTATCCGCAAGAATCTTGCCGGTAAACTGGACCTGAGAATTGTGCCCACGCTTAGATTCCAGTGGGACTCTTCAGTGAAGGATGGGGAAGAGGTCTTGTCTACCCTTCGAAAGCTTAATGTGGAGGACAATTAGCTGGTGACAGGTGGCGTTTACCTTCTGGACAAGGCAGCCGGAGTGACTTCGCGTCGTGCTGCTATGGCCGTAGCAAAGGCTAATAATTTCAAAAAGTACGGTCATTGCGGAACTCTTGATCCCGATGCAACCGGTCTTCTTGTTGTGATTCTCGGCAAAGCTACACGCCTTGCTCCCTATATATCCGGTGACACAAAGCGGTATTCATTTGACCTGGTTACGGGTATCCTAACGGATACCCTTGACCTGTCTGGTAAAACTCTGGCAGAGGCAGATTCCTCGCATCTAACTACAGAAGATGTTGTTTCCGTCCTTCCCTCGTTTACGGGGACATTCCTCCAGGAAGTACCTCTCTTTAGTGCTGTAAGGGTTCAGGGTAAACGTGGATACAAGCTTGCCAGAGCGGGTGAGAATCCCGAAATGCCTGAAAGAGAAGTCACTGTTACAGATTGGGAAGCTCGAGAGCTTTCCGGTAACAGAATGACTCTCGAAGTTACAGTTTCTGCTGGTACATACGTTCGAGCTCTCGCGAGAGATATCGGAACTGCCTTGAAGATTCCTGCGGTAGCGGATAATATCAGAAGAACAATGGCCGGTTCATTTTTAGTTACAGAAGCTTCCAAGGAAGATAGTTGCCCTGAATCATTATTTACCATGGCTGAAGCAATGAGAGGCTATCCCACTATAGAAGTCAATGATGTTGATTTTAAGGGAATCCTTCACGGCAACCCACTGAATTCCGAGGTTCTGGGAACTGCAGTTGCCGTGGATGCTGACGGTAATCTTCTTGCTGTCGGAACCGGCGATGGCAACCTCTTTCAACCCAAAGTAGTGCTTGCCAATGAGGTACAGACATAATGCTTGCTGCATTGGGAGCATTCGACGGTCTTCACAGAGGGCACATGAAAGTAATTGAAGCTGCTGGGCCAGAGGGAGGTGTTGTTTTCTTTGAACCCCTACCGAAGCAGATATTTGGAGGGTTTTCGTGGAAAAAGAGACTTACTACCCCTGCTGAGCGTTATGAATTGTTGCGAGACAAGGGAATATCTAGTATTATTACGCTTCCGTTTGACGGCTTTACTGCGGCCACTACTCCACAGGATTTCAGCAAATTACTTGCAGAAATAGGCATGTTTGACGGATTTGTAGTCGGGTACGACTTTCGGTTTGGCAGTGGTGCTTCTGGCAGCACGGTCACACTGAGGGAGAATTTACATAAATTCGGGCTTTCTGTTGCAGTAGTAGAGCCTGAAAATGTTGATGGAGTACCTGTTAAGAGCGAAGAGATTAGAAACCTTCTACTCAAAGGTGATTTGAGCAGAGCTTCTTTTCTTCTCGACCGGGCCTATGGAGCAACCGGTGTTGTTTCCAGAGGTAGAGGATTTGGCAGAACTCTGGGGTTTCCAACTCTGAATATCAGAGTCCCGGACTCAAAGCTGCTTCCTCTGCGTGGAAGCTACGCGACCTTCGCCAGGATAGGTTGCACCAAACTTAAGGCCGTTGCATTTGTTGTTCCAGAGAGGAATCTGGTAGAGGTGCATGTGCCCTCTCTCAAAGGAGACCTTTACGGTGCTCAGGCATCTGTTGAGTTCATTTCCTTTCTGAGGGCTCCCACCGTTGCTGAGTCGGAAATAATGTTGAAGAAACTGATAAAAAACGATCTTGAAAGATCAATGGAGGTATTGAGAGAATGGTAACCAGTGAGCGTAAAAAAGAACTGGCACTTCAGTTCGGTGGAAGCGAAGCAAACACAGGTAGAACAGAAGTACAGATTGCTATTCATACAGAGAGAATCATGCAGCTTACAGAGCATGCAAAGGCTAATCCCAAAGACAACAATTTCCGCAGAGGCCTTCTGATGCTTGTTGGAAAAAGACGTCGTCTGTTGAACTATCTTATAGCATCAGACGTTGATAGATACAGAAATGTTATTAAAGAACTTGGTCTCAGAAGATAACTTACTGAGACAAAACTCCATTCGTAAAATTTTCGGACAAACGGTTCGAGAATTACATTAGAGAGAGACGCAAAGGAAAGTATGAAAACAATCGTTGAAGAAATGATCGCCGGAAGAAAATTATCAATTGAAACCGGACGTATGGCCAAGCAGGCCCATGGATCAGTGTACATTCAGTATGGGGATTCCGCCGTTCTTGTTGCTACATGCAGTGAACCTGCAACTCGTGACTTGGGCTTTTTCCCTCTTACTATTGAGTATCGTGAAAGAACCTACGCTGCCGGCAAAATTCCGGGTGGCTTCTTCAAGAGAGAAGGACGTCCCAGTGAGAAAGAAACTCTTACTGCCCGTCTTATCGACAGACCACTCAGACCTCTTTTTCCACAGGGCTTTAAAGATGAGACACAAGTGTACTGCCTTGTTCTCAGTTCAGATGGCGAAAATGACCCCAACCTTCTCGGACTTATTGGTGCATCAGCAGCGCTGATGATTTCCAATATCCCTTGGGAGGGTCCAGTTAGTGCAATCAGAGTTGGTCGTGTGGATGGAACTATAGTTCTTAATCCTACAGTTGAGCAGCTTGCTGAAGGTGATCTTGAACTTGTTGTGGCAGTTAAAGGCCGCGACGTAGTAATGCTTGAGGGTCACTGTGACGAGCTTTCAGAGGATGTAATCGCTGAGGCTATTGCAATGGCTGCTGATGAAGCTGCGAAGATTAATGATCTTCAGATTAAGCTTCAGGAGCTCGTAGGAGTTCCAAAGAAAGATGTAGTTATTCCTGAGCTGCCAGAAGGTCTCTATGAGATCGTTTATGGTTTCATGGCTGAGGAAATGGGAGCTGTTTACGGCAAGGGCAACAAAGAGAACATGGCAGCTGCTATGGCAAACACAAAAGAACGATCTGCTGTTGCTGTCGCTGAAAAGTTCGAGGTTGAAGTCGACGATGCCGAGTACAAAGGCTACATCAAGAAAGCTGTATACCAGGCCGAGAAAGAATATGTCCGTTCAAGACTTCTTTCCGATGGTATCCGTTATGACGGACGCGAGCGTACAGAAGTAAGAGACATTCATTGCGAGGTCGGTGTTCTTCCTAGAACACACGGTTCCGCTCTTTTCACAAGAGGCGAAACGCAGGCTCTTTGTGCAGCTACACTTGGTGGCGATAGAGATGAGCAGCGTATAGATGCTCTTCTTGGCGAGTACAAGAAGAACTTCATGCTTCATTATAACTTCCCTAGCTTCAGTGTTGGAGAGGTAAGACCTGTTAGAGGTCCCGGAAGACGCGAAATTGGCCATGGTCACCTCGCTGAAACCGCTATCCAGAGTGTAATTCCTGAAGAGTTCGCATACACTGTTCGTGTTGTTTCCGATATTCTGGAATCAAACGGATCATCATCCCAGGCAACAGTATGCGGTGCATCACTCTGCCTAATGGATGCCGGTGTTCCTATCAAGGCAAATGTTGCAGGTATCGCTCTTGGTCTCGTCACCGATGGAGACAGATCAATAGTTCTTTCTGACATTGCCGGTGTTGAAGATCACCTTGGTGATATGGATCTTAAAATTGCAGGTACTTCCAAGGGAGTTAATGCAATTCAGATGGATCTTAAGGTCGAGGGTGTTTCTCAGGAACTTCTTGTCGGTGCCTTTAACCAGGCAAAAGACAACAGACTTCACATTCTTGAAAGAATGGACAGCTGTATCGACAAGCCTCGTGAGGAGCTCAGTCAGTTCGCACCGAGAATCATTACTGTTCAGATCGACAAGGAGAAGATCGGCAAGCTGATCGGACCCGGCGGTAAGAATATCAGATTCGTTACAGAAGAATCCGGTGCTGAGATTAACATTGATGACAGCGGAATTGTTACTGTTCTTACAAATGACGGTGACAAAGCTGACCATGCCCTTAGACTTATAGATCAGTTTGTGGGTACGGCCAAGATAGGCAAAGTTTACGAGGGTACTGTTGTCAGTATTCAGACATTCGGAGCTTTCGTTGAAATCATGCCCGGAACTGATGGTCTTGTTCACATCAGTAACATCAGCAAAGAGCGTTTAAACGACGTATCTGATGTACTGAAGCGCGGACAGAAAGTCAGAGTTAAGGTTAACAAGATTCGTGATGACGGAAAGATCGATCTCAACATGAAAGATGTTGATCAGACCGGCGAATTGGAAGAATAAAACGGTAAAGAAGGGCGGTCTTTGGACCGCCCTTCTTCTTATACAGGGATTCTTATGGCAACAATTCTTATAGAGCCTCTTCCCGAGTACGGCGATTTGCCGTTGCCTGAACCAGCAACTGCTCATTCAGCTGGTGTTGATCTGCGTGCTGCAATTACAACCTCTTATACCTTGTGTCCCGGCGATACGGCCTTAATTCCTACAGGCCTGAAGGTTGCTGTTCCAGAAGGGTACGAGTGGCAGATAAGACCACGAAGTGGGCTTGCTCTCAAACATGGGGTAACTGTTCTCAACTCACCCGGTACAATAGATTCAGATTACCGTGGCCCTGTTGGTATCATTCTGATAAACCACGGGAAAACCTCTTTTGTTATAAACAGGGGTGACAGAATAGCTCAAGCGGTTCTATCCGCTGTTGAGTGTGTTCAACTGGAAGTTGTAAGGCGTTTACCTGAAACAGCACGGGGGGAGGGTGGATTTGGTCACACGGGGATTTAATCATTGCTTCTTCACTGTTTTCCTTCTTCTTTTTTCATGTGCATACAGTTTCAAAGGCAGCCTGCCTGAAAATATAAAATCAGTAGAGGTTGATCAATTCAGGAGCAGTATTACTGAATACGGATTGGAACAGGAAATCACATCTCTTGTTACAGAATCTATCGTTCGCGACGGCAGACTCTCCATAGACAATGAAACACCCGATGCCCGTATCAGCGGTTCTGTTTCATACTTTGCACGCACTGCTGTAACTTACACCGGTGCTGAAGAAGTGGAACAGTATAAGTTGGAGCTCAGAGTTTCAGTCTCTATGGATAACACTTCCGATAATGAGTACATTATAAGGGACGAAGCTGTTTCGGAATGGTTGTTATATGATCCATCAACAGAAACTTTTGATGCAGCTAAACAGAGGTTGATTCTTCAAACCTCAGAAACAGTTGTTCGCAGGTGTCTTTCCGGTTGGTAGCCATAAGGCAATCGGTCGGGGCTGGTTTATCGATCCAAGAAAAGGGGCTATTAATCAATGAAAAACGGGAAACTGGGCTGTCTTCTCTGGGTTGCTTTGTTTTTAATAATTGTTCTTTGGGGCTGGAAATTAATTGATTTTTATGTGTTGAGCCCCGCCTCGGTTAAAAAGGGAATTAATGAGACTGTGGATCAAGTCAGTCGAATGAATAACACAGCTGCGAAACAGGTTGAATTCCTTTCCAGATGGGCAGATTGGAAGCGAGCAAGTTCAATTCCATTTACCAGCGCAGCATTCCAGTCCGATTCATTTGTTGTAGAGTGGGTTGATACTCTCCACGTGCCCATCTTCCCTTCAATTGTTCACGAGTTCCGACTAACACGGATAGTTCGCTGATGAGTTTGTCTGACGATTGGCGCGAGCGCCACGGTCACAAGCAGTCTGACAGTAAAGTGTTTATCTATATAATCCTGCTTTTAGCTATAATTTTCTTTATAGCCAGAGCCGGTACTTTTTCAAAGCAGTTTACCAATACTTTCCTTGGAACTCAAGATTCGACAGCTCTTGAATCAGTCGAACTGGAAACGAATGAGTAGAAGAATATTTGATGCCCACTGTGATACCCTTCTGCTTGAACCAGCAGCAGACGGGTTTCTTGAGGGTAGTGATTCTCTTCACGTCGACCTTCCTTCTCTCCTGGAATCTGGTGTTTGCGACCAGGTAATGGCTGTTTGCGTAAAACCCTATAAGGGTCGAGAAAAACAGATGTGGGAGAGAGGAATCGAAAACTTCGAGAAATTCAGAATTACCAGTAAACCTAAGCTTCATTTTGGAATTGAGGGTTGTCTTCCGATTTACATGGGATACGAGCTTCCATTTCACCCAGTTGTTGCCAGTCTAACATGGAATGGTGATAATCCATATGCAGGTGGAATAGGTTCAGAAATGGATCTTACTGATGATGGGAAAAAACTGGTTGAGCATTTTTTAAATTCCGGTACGGCAATCGATGTTTCCCATCTTAACGATAAATCCAGAAGAACTCTTCTTAAAGTGGGATTTCCTGTTTGTGCAACACACTGCAATGCAAGAAGTTTATGCAATGGAATGAACCGGAATCTACCTGATGAAGACATAATTGAGATAGCAAATAATGGTGGAGTTGTGGGTGTGACCTTTGTTCCTGATTTTCTTGAAGAAAGCGGAACTGGAGCAACAATCGATTCTATTGTTAATCATATCGAATACATCGCCGAGAAAACGTCTATAGATAATGTAGGTTTCGGCAGTGATTTTGATGGAATAAAAAAACTGCCAAGGGGAATCAAGGGTGCTCAAAGCTGGTACCGTATAGTCAATGCTTTAGAGAATCGGGGATGGTCCGATGAAGATATCGATAAGGCTTCAGGAGATAACTGGAGAAAATTTTTTAAAATGGACAAGGAGATTTTAGGTTGAGAATTGCACTAATTTCATTGATAATTCTGTCAACTGTATTGCTTGCGCAGACACCACTTGAGTTCGGAATAGTTCGTGATCTCGTTGGTGGAACTCCAAGAATAAGCGTTTTCAGCATAAAAACAAGAAATATAGATGGCGAGAATACCCTACAAATAGCTGCGCGCGCGGGAGTTCAGTTTGATTGTACCCGTCACAGTATGCTTATCGACAGTATGACATATTCTGATGTTCTGGTAAACGGACAGATCAACTACTCAGCCTCAATTTCCAAAAGCACTCTGGAGCATTTTTTTACTGTGATCAGAGAGAATATGAACAGCAGTGGTGGCGGTGGTATTTCTCAGTTTCACGTCGAACTGATTACCTCTGATGAAATGGGTTGGATATCTGTGGTTGCTCCATTGTCCAGAGTAGATAGCCTTCTCGATGGAAGCATGACTCACCTCCAATTCTGGGCAATGACACCGGTGAACGAGGTCGAAGTAGGAACAGGGGGATTTGCGGTTGCTAATGAGAGCCCGCTTCCAGACCTTCATGGAGCTCCTGATGTTCCGGTTGTTGCGGATATTGTAATGTACCAACCGAGTTCTGTTCATGCCTGGAAATCACTGATTCTTCCCGGCTGGGGTCAAATGGCTTCAGGTGAGGGTATGCCGCTGGTGAATATTCTTACAGAAATCGGTGGTGCCGCCCTCTTGTTTACAGAAGATTACAGAGAAGTGGGGATCGGTGTACTGGCTGTAAATCATCTGATCAGCTTTTCAGATCTGCTATAGTTGTTATTTAAGGAAATTCAGGTACTACTGGAAGGGAGTATATGAGAACACTTGAAGGTGTATTAATTCTGCTGGGTGCTTCTCTCTGGGGAGTTGCATTCTTTTTCGGTCCTTCTTCAGCTTTATGGATTCTTGCAAAATGGGGAGTTTTCCTGATTGCAATGTCTGGTCTTTTAAGGGTTACTGAATTTCTTATTCCCAACAGAAAACCTCAGCCGAAAAGATCTCGTGGACCAGCTCGAAAATGTCCTGCATGTGGAAAACCTGCGATCGCCGGATCGAAGTTTTGCAGTTATCACACAAGGTATGGTCCAGAGGATGGCCGGAGCTGAGCAGTAGAAAACTTCTTGCATTAGGGCTTTTTGTCTCTCTCGCGCTTGCGGTGGGATACAGATTTACGAACAGGTCTGATTTGGTTGAAGTTTCCCGAACATTCCCTGTTCTGGGTACTTTTGCTACTGTGATTGTCACTATAGATCCCGGAGATACCCAAATTGCCTTCCACAAAGCTGATTCTCTGCTGACTCATCTCGACACTCAACTCGGTCGATTCAGTGAAACTGGTCAGCTTTATCATCTTAATACAACATACGGGATATCTGCAGGTTCCGAGCTCGCTGATTTGATTCGAAGATCGGACACTCTTGTAAGGGCTACAAACAGCAGTTTTGACCCTACCCTTGGAATTCTCTCTCGCATATGGGGTTTTCCGGAACCCATCAGTGTACCGGATTCGACTAGTGTTATAGATGCCCTTTCATTTACAGGCTGGGCAACAAGGGTTCATATTGATGAAGACACGATTACAATTGAGCCCGGCACAGAAATGGACTTCGGTGCTATTGCAAAAGGACATGCGGTGGATCGGACTTTCGAACTCCTAATGGATATGGGAGCCTCTGAGTGTCTCGTGGAGGTCGGGGGTGAGGTAAGGTGCGGAAGCCTGACCGGTAGAATTTGGTTCATCGGAGTTCGTCACCCGAGAATTGAAAACCTTTCCGGTGTACTAGCTATCGAATCCGGAGCAGTTGCCACCAGTGGAGATTATGAGTGTTTCTTTATAGAGGACGGAACTAGATACAGTCATCTTCTCGACTCTAATACCGGTTTCCCCTCACGAAACTCACTCAGTGCTACTGTTTTTGCCGGAGATTGTGCCACCGCTGACGCCATGGCTACAGCAGCTGCAGTCGCTGGGCCGGAAGAAGCCGCCCTCTTCCCTTTAACAACTTATACGGGCATGCTGATAATTACTGAAGACATTAACCTGAAAGACTATAGCATAGAGCATGAGTTTGGAGTTCTTCCATGGGCGGAGTAAGAGAAGTATGCTGCATCTGCCCTCATTCATGTGTTTTCACAGAAGAACAACCTGTTGGAAACTGCAGAGTACGCGGGTTGGGCAATCCCGGTTACGGGATGTGTATCGGCCTGTCTGTTGATCCAATTGAGAAAAAACCACTTAAGAATTTTCGCAGGGGAAGTCGTGTTCTTTCAACCGGTCCGAATGGATGCAATCTCACCTGTCTTAACTGTCAGAATTGGCAGATCAGTCAACAAAAATCTAACTCAGCAGAGTATTACAGTCCCACCGAGCTGGCTTCTCTAGCTATGAAAAGAAGCGATGGTCTCGCTTTTACATACACTGAGCCTACTGTCTGGTATGAATACATCATGGACACTGCACCTTTGGTCAGAGGAAAAGGTGGATTCGTAGTTATGGTATCAAACGGCTTCGTTAACAGAGAACCTCTTCTGGATCTTATCGGAGTTACAGATGCATGGAATATTGACCTGAAGGCATGGAGCAGTGAGTTTTACAGGGATGTTTGCGGGGGAGATCTGAAGACAGTTCTGAAATCTATAGAAACTGTTGCAGCCAGCCAGTGTCATCTTGAACTAACCTGGCTTCTCGTACCCGGTTTGAACGATCATCCTAAACAGATAGAAGAAGCAGCAAAATGGATTAAGGACACATCAGGAGAAAACACACCTCTTCATGTTTCAAGGTATTTCCCCCATTACAAAATGGCTATACCAGCAACTTCACTTTCATCCTTGAACGCAGCTGTAAAGTTGTTCAGAAAGCACCTTACGAATGTCTATCCGGGAAATGTTTAAACCCTGCGATGGGTTGCTTATTGTTTTCTTTCTTGTAATCGCACTCTTCTGGAGTCAGTGTGACAGAGGGTTCAGTTCAGAATCAGAAGCGACTAAACTGCGTGTAGTAACTTCTGCAGGCGACGATACTGTTAGTCTTTTTAAAGATACAATAATAGTTAGAGATCATCTTACAATTGAAATCAGAAATGTGCGTGCTGCGATTACCTGGTCTGATTGTTCTACCAGGCAGTGTGTACAAACTGGTTTTATCGGATCACCTGGTCAGATTTCCGCTTGCATGCCCAATGAAACATGGATCGAAATCATTGGATCAGAGAAGACAACTGACGTTTTAAGTTACTGATCGATTAGAAAACGTTTTTTAAGGCTCCCCATGTCATTTGATCAAGACTCCATGGAAGAGGAAGAACAGCTACAAAGTAGTTCGAAATTCCTGTAGATGGGTTCCATGGCAACCAGCTCTGAAAATCATCTGTGAAAAAACTATGTGCAACAGGAGATCCTGCTCCGTCAGATATACTTGATGGCCAGCCTCCGGAACTCAATTCAGTATTTGTCAGCATCCAAAAGTTTGTTTCAACATGTACTGGATCTGTGTAAACAGAGATAACCGGTGCGTAGTGAACTGCGGTCAAGAGGACCTGCTCCAGCTGATATGTTGGAGAGTCTGAAGTCCCTCTCCATATTTCGCAGTAAAAATCGGATGTGTCCCATGGCATTTCAACATCATGAAAGAACCACATCTCACATTCAGTAATGTCTAACCCAGCGCTCCAGGCGGGAACAAAATCATCAAGATTAAACCATACTCCCCTGTAGATTCCACTCCACGATGACCAGATGGCAGAACCGTCATCATACCCAAGCCAGTCATCAGTTCTTTCGTAGAAAAGACCGGCAGGAAGCTCTGTTCCACCGGCAAACGAAACGGCACAAAATACCATAGATGCTATAATTAATAACTTCACCAGAAACCCCTTTATTGTTATCCCCCAACACAGAGTATAGAAAGGCTTTCCACTACTGTCAATCTAGAGGCAGTATGAAGAGTTAGCTCTGTGAAGATTGCAGGTATTCTCTGAAAAGATTTGACTAAGAGAGCGGATTTTCGATATGATAGTTTTACCAACAACAACAAGATTGGAGTACTAATTTGAAAAAGCTCTCGTTTTGCACAGGATTTGCAATTTTTGTTGTGTCAGTATTTTTAGCATGTACTCCCGATAACCCGGATATTCATGATTTACCTGATGACTCACTTCGCTGTGATACGCTTATCCTCTCAGTCATTGACACAATCGGGGTTCTTGAGGGCTTGTCTGAAGAAATCTTTGGTGACATTGGGGATGCGTCATACAATCTATCCGGTGAAATTGCTGTTCTTGACAGGATGACTGGTTTTATTTCGTTCTTTTCTTCTGAAGGCGAGTTTATCACACGTATAGGTGGTTTGGGTGAGTCTCCATCTGAATTTCACTGGGCGACAAGTTTTGCTCCAATGTATGACGGCAAATTAATTGTTTCAGATTATTCTGGCAGAAGGCTTGTTGTTTTTGATGACTCTTTTTCCTACGAACGGGAGATTCAAGATTTTCCTAATTCAGTTCCGTCTGGAATAAATCCTTTACCGGATGGCACTTTTACCGGTCGTGATATGGAATTGTTACAGAGTGAAGATGGAGGTATTGAGGGAGAGAACTTTATCAGACGATGGTCTCCGGATTCCACCGGCAGCATTCTAACTTATACTTCTTCACCTATGTTTGTGACCCTACTTGATGACGGGATAGATGTGAAGCCGGCATCATTTCTGACTGCAACTTCAATTGATGGGTCAGTTTACTGCTCAGTTTCTTCAGATTCAATTTTTGAGGTTACCGGTTACACAGCAGATGGTGTAGTTTTTCTTCAAATCAGTGAACCCTGGGAACGTGTTGCTAAAATGCAGAGTGAGATTGATGCAGAGGCAATGCCCACTGCGTTACAGACAGATGATGATGGTAGCAGACCAGTAAGGGTTGAAGCTGAAGTCGATCTGTTTCATAAGGCAGTTGCCGGGCTTTCCGTAGACGACATAGGACAGATATGGGTTCGTGTCGGAAGTGAGAGCATACCTACCTTCAGAGTCTATGATTCAGCCGGTAATCTTTGTTTTGTCGCAAGATGCCCGGAGCTTCAAGATATTGGCAGGCAGATAAGGTTCCAGATGAGACATGGGGGAATCGTTGCGTGGGACCGGTCACCGGAAGATTACCCGAAAATTTATCTGATTGGTGCTCAATAGCCCCTTTCTGCTCGGAGCAGATTCCCTGAAGATATTGCTTTTGCCCGGTTTTGGCGTTACAATTCACTGCATACAGGCTTCTAATGCAGTCTCGGTTTTGAGTTCGCTTGATCCGGGCAAGGCCATAGGCAACTACATCTTAAACAGGGGTGATGGTATGTCCAGTATTGAAAATAATTCAGTTAAGATTCTTGCTGCAGATGACTCTAGCGATAATCGATTTCTGCTTTCTGCTTTTCTTAAAGGTTTTGATTGTGAGCTTCTTATGGTGGAGAATGGACAGGAAGCACTGGACACCTTCAAATCGGGTGACTTCGATATAGTTCTTATGGACATGCAGATGCCTGTTTTAGATGGATTTGCCGCGACTCGGCTTATCAGACAATTTGAAGAGGAGAACAATTCCTCTCCAACTCCCATTCTTGCCCTAACTGCTTATTCTCTTCCGGAGGAGATTACAAGGTGTACCGATGCAGGATGCAACGGTCACATCTCAAAACCTGTCCGAAAGAAGAATTTGCTGCGCGCAATAGAAGACTTTGTGGAATAGAATTTGTCGTTTTACAAGAAGGAGTTTCCTAAAGTGAAAGCAATATCCGGGGCAGAAGCAAAGCAGGTGCTGGTTCAAGGTGCTGAATCGGTAACAGATGATGATATTCAGGAAGTAATAGCCAGAGCTGATGATATTCAGAGTATGTTTTCCAGTCAAAGCCCTCTCGGCAGGTTCATGTCTGATATGAAAGTAATGATATCTCTGACAAAGGATTTCTGGAACAAAAATTACCGCGAAGTTCCCTGGTGGACAATTGGAGCAATCGTTTCTGCGCTTCTATATGTACTTAATCCACTTGACATTGTACCTGACGTGATTCCGTTTGTCGGGCTGCTTGATGATGCTGCAGTTATTTCTGCCTGTCTATTCCTTGTCGAAAAGGACATCAACAGATACCGAAAATGGAAAGAGAGAATTCAGGAAGGTCGCTAAAGAATTACTCTCTGTTTCAGTCTGCGGTGTTTCTTCCAAAAAACTCGCTGATCCATTGAAAATCGCAACCAGCGTTGGAAGCGGCATTCATATCGTCATCTCTGTCTCCTACAAAAAGCACCTGCTCGGGTGTAACTTTGTATAGCTTCATCAATTCTTCAAGCATACCGGGGGCGGGTTTCCTGCAGGAGCAACCGCTGTAGGGAATATGAGGGCACATCTTGACTGTGTCTTCGGCAGGGGAGAAACCGAATGCTGCTCTGAAGGTATCCTCCAGTAAACTCATTGCCATGTTTTCAGAGAAGTAGCCTGAGCCTACCCCACCTTGATTGCTTGCAATACCGTATCCAACTCCAGACTTGTCACCAGGTGGAACCCAGTTGAATGAAGAGAGTTTTTGTACAACATCAGGGAAAAGAGCCCATTCACCGTCTTTGTTTGGGCAAGGCTGTTTTTCAACAGTGCAGTATCTCAGAGTTCCATCAGCGTCAAAGATGATCAACTTATAATTCATTAAGATGCCCCATTCATTCGAACCGTAAAAGTAACCCAGGTACCCGGAGTGAAATAAATAATGCTCTATACAGGGTGTTCCTAGCGGGCGATTTCTGACCGCATTACAGTAAAGATAATGTTTTCAGAGTCTCACACAAGAGTCATAATAACTATATTCATCCTAACCAGAAAGGAACTGCAAGTATCATGGTCTATTTTATACTCTGTTTGCTATTCTCTGCAATTCTCACTCGCGCCGAAGCATCGGCTGAAATCGAGATTCTGTGTGATACACAGCTTGAAACTGTGAATTCCTTCCTATTCGGCTCAGGTGATGAAATTGATGAAGAGTTTATCCCGATGGACGATCTTTCTGAATTGATAGGTACCACAGCTGTGCCAATGCTCAGGATGGGTGGAATTGCCAACGAGTACTATGACTGGGAAGGCAATGATTACAATGGTGTGAGATACATCGATGTGGTTGACACCCTTATAATTTCCCAAAACTGCCAGACAAGCATAGATGATTTTCTACAGATGTGTGAAGAGCTTAGCATTGAGCCAGTTCTCTCTGTGAACTTTCAGCTGAATGATACCGCAAAAGCTTCCCGGCTTGTTGAATACTGCAACGGGGCTGCGACAACTCCCATGGGCACGATCAGGGCCCAGAGAGGTCATCCTGATCCCTACGATGTAGTTTACTGGCAGATAGGTAATGAATCCGACATCAGCGGTGCTGAGATCAATTTTGGAGGTTACCCGCTTACGTTCTACAGACATTTTGGAATCCCTTTTGATCAGTGGCACTGGAGCGACTCTTGTCGAATGCGGAGACGATACAGACTGGCTTGATATTCACTACTACCCCTGCGGGAGCTGGGATCCGACACCTCCCGATACAACAGACTATATACAGTGGCTTTCCTCTTTGGATACAGGACCCATGGCCCTTGAGAACTGGTATCTGGCGATGTGTGATTCGGTCACGGCATTCAACGGCGGCACACCCATACCTGTGGGGATAATGGAGTACAATGCCCTTGTTGTTAGCTCCGACCCTGTCTGGTGGAACTATCTGGATGGTCTTTTCATTGCAGACTGCATGGGCCACCTTGCTCGGGTCGGATGCCCGATGGGGGGAGCTTACTCTATCTTCGAGGGCAGCCCTACAGATCCTTACACCAGCTTCGGCATGATTCGGGGTGATACTCTCTCAATCAGAGCTACCGGCTGGGTTACAAAACTTTACAATGACAACTTTTCAGGAACGGTAGTTGAAGCCACCAGTGATGCCTCCGGGGGCGGGTATGGTCTTGAGGTACACGCAACACTGAGAGAAGACGGCAAGCTATGTCTTATTGCTGTTAACAAGCTTCTTGATGAAGAGGTTCAGGCTAATATTTCGCTTAACGGTTTCTCATCATCGGGCTATGCAGCTTTAATGGATATCACCAATGATGCTCCAATGGATGCACCGACAAACGGAACAACAGGAATACAGACACATGAGGGGATTTGGGGTACCCAGACTGCATTCCAATATACTTTCCCAAGGGCTTCAGTTACCTGTCTTTTGATTTACCCTGAGGGTTCAGGTGTGATGAACCCACCCGATATCACTTCCCGGTTCAGAGTTTCACCCTCTCCTGTAACTGACAATCTGAATGTTGAATTCAATCTTACGGAAGCCACCCGTTTAGAGATTAGTCTTTTTGATTGTGCAGGCAGAGTTCAAACATCAATAATAAATGGTGAGTTTTGCTCCGGCGCACATTCAGTGAAGTGGAATAGAGGAGATATTCCCAACGGCATTTATCTGCTTCAAGTTACTGCAGAAGGCAGTTCACTTGGTTCAGAAAAAATAGTTTTAACTGGTCAGTGATTTCAACAAAGCATCTATATGCGTTTCAAACTCGGTGTTGACTGTACTATATACAGCTGTTAATAATTGGAGAAATCCGGAATCAATATAGCATGGCATTCACTTGAATATCAAATAAAAAGAAAGCAGAATGGAGCGATTTGTTTAGAAGCTTCTTGTTTATCCTCATGGCTGTTTTATTTGTCGGCTGTAATCAGGTGGTGCAGGAAGAAATAGTTAAACCAGAAGAGGTTAGTCAGAACTCCTGGGATCTGGCAGAATTGTCAAATGAATACCGCGAAAGAACGGGGCTCCCAGCCCTCGAGTGGGATACCGATCTTTGGCGGGTTGCACTGAGGCATAACGAAGATATGCGAAACAGATCGTTTTTCTCTCATTTTAATCCTGACGGAGAAAGCCCTTTTGATCGTTTGAGAGGGGTATACATCATCTACTACTTTGCTGGAGAGAACCTTGCTGTTGGGCAGAGATGTCCAGAGGTAGTTTTAAGTAATTGGCTGCGCAGCTATGAGCACAGGGTAAATATTGAAAGCTACTTCTACACACATCACGCAGTTGCTTATGATTCCATAGATAATTACTGGACACATCTATTTATCAATTACGGTTACGAGAAACCTTTTCCTTTGATAAAGGATTGGAGCCTTTATTACAGAATTCCGCTCGTGGACTGAAATCAGACACTGTTTTTACTGTCTTAAACCCTTGGAATGCTTTACCCGATAAACCCCACAAACCATCTTTCTTTGACCGGTGCTGGATTGATGTGTCTCCATAACTCACCGGGCAAAATAATGGAGGAATTGCAATGACCGCATTTCTCGTTTCGGGAAGAACCTGAAACCTTAACAGAAGCTCCGCAATTAGGACAACTCATGTACAGATCACGAGTCAATGGTTTAGAACTGTGTGCTTCCCTTGAAACACCGATCAGTAGCTTAACCCCCTTAAAAACTGTATTGAACCATTCTGGAGGTTTTTCAACCGGCCGAGTTGCCCCACAGTCTCCGCAGGTGATAGTATCTGTACCCGAATAATCAACCTGGATGTTGTAGTCTTTTTTGCACTCCTTGCAGTATGGTGCTAGGCGTCCATAGAAAACTGAAGTGTTGTAGGTTCCCCATATAGTGCTGTTACTTCCCTCTCCTACTTTCATATGAAGCACTGCACTTCTGGTGTCCTCAAGTAGATCAGCCCAGATTTCGGGAGTGAAGTCAATTACTTCGTCGCATCCGGGGCAGTTGAGTGTTGTAAATGGTCCGTTGACCATGACAGGTGAATCGCACCTTGGACAGGCAATGCTCATTTCAAGAATTGACCAGATCATTCTAGGGTTTTTCTTTGCAGACAACAAACCACCTCCTTTTCCTCTTTACTGTATGAAATTTCATCCAGACAGAGTCAGGAAGGTAGACCTGTGAATTGCAGTAACCGCAGTCAACAAACCTTGTGCTTCCGTCAACATCGAGAGCAGCTGCGCATGAAGGACATGATACAACTACAGGTTTGGAAGTATCCGGTTTCTGAAGTGATTCAGAAACGGTTAGAGCATTAATAAGGTAATCGATTTGTGGAATTGCTTTTTTCAGCCACACCGGTGGAATCAAGACCGGATACTCCACACCGCACGAGCTGCACTTGTACTGTGAATCAACAGAGTCTGTCCATGATGGATCAAAGTCGGTCTTACACTCGTCACAATATGGCGCAAATCTGGCAAGAGAGAGGTTTCCATTATAAGTGCCCAGGATCATCGATGCGGTTCCTTGTCCCACATTCACCTCGCGCATTGCTCTGCATGCATCAGTAATGCGTTCAACCCAGTACTCTTGCTCGAATGGAATGTCAGTCTCGCAGTTACCACAGACAACAGATTCCAGTGGACCGTCCAGGGGAACAGGTCTGTCGCAGCGCGGGCACTTGATGCTGAACTCAACTCTGAAACTGAGTCTATCAATTTCCCCTCTAGACAAAATGTTCTCCTTTAAACAGTTAGATGGAATTTGCTAAAATTATAATACTGGTCTTGGTCACATAATGTCAATTGACCGAGAAGAAGGAAAGGCTGTATTATCCACTCAGAGAAAACTGCGCGCAGTGAAACAGGTATCTGAATCAAATCAGGAGGCATCATGGAAGAGAAAAAACGAACAGTGGTTTATGCGGAGACTCTTTACGACGGCAGGAAGAAGCTTGAGAACTGCTCAATTGTTATTGAAGGAGATAAAGTAGTAGATGTTTTGCATAAGAAACTCGATGCAGATTATTCAGGTTTTGTAACCCCTGCTTTAATTGATGCACATTCCCACATTGGAATGGACAGAGATGGCGAGCCTGGAGGTGAATCCGAGCTGAACGATAAGCTCAATCAGATACTTCCAGTGAATGACCCTCTTAACAGCATCTATTTTGATGACAGAGCTTTCTCTGATGCGGTAGACTTCGGAATTCTATACAGCTGTGTTGTTCCGGGAAGTGGCAACCTTTTCGGAGGGAAGGCCAAGGTAATCCGGAATTTTGCTCCCAACAGAAAACAAGCAGAGTTGAAGGATTACGGATACAAGATGGCTCTAGGCTTTAACCCCAGGTCGACAACTGAATGGAAGGGAGAGCGGCCCAATACGAGAATGGGTGTTTATGCCCTTCTGGAACAGAAGTTTGACGAGGTAATCAACAAGCGATGCAAGGCATTTCTGAAAAGAGAAAAGAGCCTTCACCAGCTAAAGAAAGATTCAGAGGAAAAGAAGTTTACTTCTGAAGAAATGAGCCTGCAGACTTCCTTTATCGAAAGGGAATACACGAATACGTTCACCCCGCATGATTTGGCAATACACGAGCTGCTTGATGGAAAGAAAACAGCCAAAGTGCACGTGCACAAAGAAGACGATGTTCTCTACCTCATAGAATTCGCAAAGAAATACGGTGTAAAAGTCACAGCTGAACACACATGTGATGTATTCCATGAAGATATTTTCGACGAACTGGCCAGAGCTGAAATCCCGGTAGTCTACGGACCGCTTGGTGCTGTCGCTTACAAAGTGGAGCTTAAACACGCCTACTATCGGAATGCCGGTCTTCTTATGAAATCAAATGCTTTCTACGGCCTCATGACAGATCACCCGTTTATCTGGACTCCTCTTCTTCGAGACAGCTTAAAATTCTTCCTTATCAATGGAATGGCACCCGAAGATGCAATTTCTATGATTACCTGGAAAAATGCGAAGATTCTCGGGCTGGACGATACGCTGGGAACAGTGGAACCCGGTAAAACAGCAAGCCTTGTTGTTTGGAATAAAGACCCGTTGAATCTTGCCGCATTTCCAGGAATGGTGATGGCAGAAGGCCGGATCATCAGATAATTAGGGTTTGAAGCGGAAGCTATAATGCTTTACAGCGCAAAGGTAAAAGAGTATTTTAGGTACATGTAAATGCACGCATGCTGAGCATACTTACTCAATACTCTTGCACCTGGTGATTCAATTGTATCGGCACAACAACCGCCGGTTGGAAATTGAGGCCTTCAAGACTCCGTTCAGGACACCGCTGGATACTGAAAACATATGCGTCATATATTGCAGATTAAAAAGAGGTATATAGTAATAGGATTATACGGGGCATTCAGGAATCGTTCAGGCTTAAGGATCAATACAGTATTGAATAATACAGGGGGAAACAATGTTTTTATTATTTTTAGTTAACATTGCACTGATATCAACTCCTGAAGTAGGCTGGCACCATACTGTTATAGATTCAACGGGTAGCGTTGACTTACCCGATTTCTGCCTAGATGCTGATAATTTGCCCCACATTGCCTATCAAAAGGATGGCGCTATCTGGTATGCTCACCAAGAAGGAATTGAATGGACTTGGAGCACTGAGCTTGTCGGTGTCGGTGAAGACCCCTCAATTGATGTAATGCCTAATGGAGATCCTGTAATAGCATACTGTTCTTCCGTAAATCAGATTACTCTTGCTACAAAACATGAAGAAGAGTGGTTATACGAAATCTATTCAGATGAAACTGAAGAACTAATTCGCCCGTTAATAGCAATCTCGGAAAGCGGCATAAATCATCTAGTTTACTTCAGACTTAAAAACGATTTTCTTGATCAATTACGGTATGCAAACAATGGAGGCTCAGGTTGGAATCCGATTGGAATTGAGTTTTATAGCCTTTATTTTACCTCAACAGAGGCATCGCTTGATTTAGACTCCAACGGTTATGCAAGAGTATCTGCACTAGAAATAGAAATTGATTGGAAGAAGGCAGATGCATACAGATTAAACCTCTATACACAAGATGCTTCTGGAGCTTTTTCAACCTCTTTAATTGCTACCACATATTGCCGAAAGAGGCCCGGACTGTCTGTTATTTCAAACTCTCTCGTAGGTCTCTGCTATCGCTGGGAAAACCCAGTAGGTTTAGTTTATGAGGAGTATCCAGGTGGACAGCCAACTGAGCTTTATCAAGGTGGATGTTACTACCCAGATCTTGATTGTGATTCAGAGGGAAACCCACACGCAGTTTTCCTCTCGGCTGACAACCCTGGCTCTTCAGTTGTTTATGCAACTAAGGAAGGTATCCATCGTTTCACAGAATTTAGTAGCACATGGTACAGACTCGATATAGAATTAGACCAATTTGATCAACCTCATATTGTCTTTAATAATAATGACTTCTTAAACTATCTATGGTATGGTTTCCCAACCGGCATAGAAGAAGAAAGTTCACCATCCTCCCTATTGATAGCAAGCATATCACCAAGCCCGGCATCAAATGAGATTTCGATAACGATTAATCCCGGTAACGAGGGGCAATTAATTTTATCGGTATATGACCTTACCGGCAGAGCTGTGATTCAGACCACTGCAGCAGAGAATACCACAACTATTGATTT
Organism: Candidatus Fermentibacteraceae bacterium; assembly: GCA_016744855.1. Taxonomy (GTDB): domain Bacteria; phylum Fermentibacterota; class Fermentibacteria; order Fermentibacterales; family JCC-6; genus Sabulitectum. Next base: position 111,372 of record JADGDO010000006.1, read on the forward strand.
GTCAGATTTATCTCCGGGTGTGTACTGTATAAGAGCTTTTAACGAGAATGGTTCTGACACAAGGCTCTTTACAAAAATGAGCTTCTAGTTAGCCCCAGCTCCGTTTAAAATAAGATCGGAGAAGGCAAGCGGAGGTATTAAAGCTACCGGGTAATGACCAAGCTTCGGGAGGCGAGTGAGACTGTGATCATCTTGGTCTACCTGGTGATGAATCTTGAGAGGTTGAGGGGGAGGATGGGTCGGCCATCAAGCCCTAGTTGTTGTATGGAATTCTCTCAGATAAACACTATTGACCTGTATTCAGAACGGGAAGATACTATTGCTGTTAGGCTGGTTGATTCATAACTACTGAAAGGAGGCAGGTATGAGAAAGTATGCAGCAGAATTTTTCGGTACCTTTTGGCTGGTACTCGGAGGTTGCGGTAGTGCTGTTTTAGCTGCAAATTTTCCCGGTTTAGGAATTGGTTTCCTTGGGGTTTCACTGGCTTTCGGACTGACAGTACTCACAATGGCCTACGCAATTGGCCACATTTCCGGTTGTCACCTTAACCCTGCGGTTTCCTTCGGTCTCTGGGCCGGGGGTAGATTTCCCGGTAAGGATCTTCTTCCATACATCATAAGCCAGGTCCTCGGTGGAATTGCTGCTGGAGCGATTCTCCTGGTGATAGCATCCGGTCAGCAGGGGTTCGATGTGCATGCAGGCTTTGCATCAAACGGTTACGGAATTCATTCTCCCGGGGGATTTTCCCTTACATCTGCTCTTGTAACGGAAATAGTTATGACAATGATGTTTATTCTTGTTATTCTAGGAGCAACGGATGAGAGAGCCCCGAAGGGTTTTGCCCCTATTGCTATCGGTTTCTGTCTTACTCTTATTCACCTAATCAGTATTCCTGTAACAAATACCTCTGTTAACCCTGCACGAAGCACAGGTGTTGCATTGTTTGCCCAGGGATGGGCCATCAAACAGCTCTGGCTCTTCTGGGTTGCTCCGATTATCGGTGGAATTGCAGGTGCTGGTGTATACAGGCTTATTGGAGGAAAGAAGAAGAAGTAGCAATAGATAAAGGATTTCTCTAGCATTTTCCACAGTGTAGTTGTTAAACCCGGGTAGAACATTGTTCCCCCCGGGTTTCCTTGTAGGTTGACTAGTTGGTTGAATAGCCATATTATGTAATTAATGCTGGAAGTAGTAAGAAATAGAGGTAATTAGACCAAACTGCTGCTTTGTTAAGTGTGGTATATACGCTAAAACCAGTTTTTGTTGTGTAAGACTTTGCAAAAGTGAGGAAATATGCGCTATTTGTTTCTTCTGGCTTCTCTCTCATCGATGATCTTTGCTGAAGGCTTCACTGTGGGGTTTCAGGGAGGAACTACAGGCTTGGGACCGGCCCTTGCTTTCCAGATCTCTGAGAGCGCTTCTTTCAGAGTTGGAGCATTCTTTCTTTCCCTTGAAAGAGAAGAAAAAGTCGATACAATTACCTATGACCTTGATGTTTCCTTGAAGTGGATGCCTGTTCTGATCGACTGGAACCCGGGAGGATCTATTTTCCGTATGTCCGGAGGACTCTTATTCAACAGAAGTTCAGTGAATGCATCTTACATACCTGATTTTTCAGTTGAGATAGGTGGACATACATACACACCTGATAATGTCGGAGAGGTAACTGGAAAGATCAAAATGCAACCAGTTTCTCCATATCTTGGAATCGGTCTGGGCAGACCGGTCACAGGTAACTCCGGAGTTCGGTTTATCCTTGACGCTGGAATAGCATTTACGGGATTTACAGTGAATCTGGGTCACATTGGAGGAGAACTCTCCCCGGCTCTTGAAGAACAGCTTCAAGAAGATCTGGATGCTGAAGCAGACTCTCTCGAGGATACACTTGATGATCTGTCAGTTTATCCTGTGTTTTCAGCCGGATTGTACTACACCTGGTAACAACCGTGTTACTTACAGAGCTGGATTCATAACTCTGCCCATGAACACGATTGAGCCGGTTGAGTTGTCCTGCACAAGGAAGATGAACGGTCTGTTGATATTCATTCTGACAGGAGTTTCAGGCATGCTCAGCATATTCATTACAACAGCCGTTGCAGCAGCAGCTTCAGTACCTTCCTCGTCTACTTTTACAAAGGCTTTGTGTACAACATCAGAGATGTAAAGATCTCTGTTTCCAGTGAATCCGCTGAAGTCTGCCTCGCTACCGAATGCAGTTTCCATTCCAAGCGACTGGAGCACAGAGCTGAGGGACATGCTGCGTGTAAATTCAAAAACAGGCATGGAAACAGCTACATTTCTCGAAGAGAGGTTGTCTCGGATTTCGCCCAGCATTTCGAGGTCAAAAGAACCCTCAAATTCCTGAAGATCTCCGGTCGGAAGAATAATGAGCATGCTTGCATCTCCACCGGAATATCTCATTTCAATAGCACTCCACTGTTCAGTCTGGGCAAAGTTGAAGTGCTCTTCCTGAGCCATCATAGGGACTCGTGTAACAGATCGGTCTGCGAGTGTGAATGGTTGATCACTAGTGAAATGAGCGTCAAATGGACTGTTCCAGGAGGCTTTGAAGTAAACAGCATTTGTTAGAACTGTTCTTGTGTCTGCTGCTATAGAACCCTCCGGGATCAGGTTCATAATTTTGTCGTTTGTTTTCTCGGCAACCCAGGAGTTTATTCTTTCTCTCGCGCCTTCAGGATCTCCTGAAAAATCAACATTTTCAACTGCAGCATCGTAGTAACGGCTCATATTCTCAACGAAAGAATCAAGCAGCTGGAAGTCATTGTCTACCCAGAGGCCACTGGAAATTGCGAGTGTGAACGGTTCTCCTGAATCTGGCCCGTTCGATGTGGCGGAAGTGAGTGATTCAGTAATAGAACGAAATGCTGAATTGATAAGGTTAACCGGCAGGGAAAAATGCAGAACTTCAGCCATCTCAGCAGCTGTTTGTTCCTCAGCCCCTGTATAGGTCATTCCCAAGGCAGAGGAAATGCTGAAAGGTGAGAAAAACACATTATCACCATCAGACATTTCACATACCTCTTTATACAAATCAATTGCAAATCGGTTGTTGCCCTGAATCAGCACGGTTTCGGCCAGCTCTGGGGAAATGGGTACAGGCGTCATATCTCGTGCTGCGCACCCGGGTGAAAATACAAAAACAGCTATGCAGAACAAACACAGATTTACAAGTGATTTCATGATAATCCCCATTACTTTTGAGTTCAATTTTAATACAATGCAATAGTGCAAGATATTCCATAAGAAGGGTTGTGTCACTACTCCAACTTCAGAGCTCTGAAAGATGTTTCCTTTTTCCTATCCTGATAGAGAAAACTTTGAACACCTGTCTTTACTTCAATACTAAGTTATCCAATATTTAATCTTCAATTATTAACCGGGGAGGTAGCAGCAATGTCTAAAGTATTTACCATTTTAGCTGTTTTTCTAAGTAGTATGATTTTCACGGCATCTGCGGAATGGCATGTTGAAAATCTTGGTTATACTGGCCAAACCCCTGCAATCGCCCTCGACAGTTCCGGGAATCCTCGTATAGCTTGTGGAGTAGGTACAGCTGCAAGAATATTTACATATACGGGAAGTGGCTGGAGCCTAGACTTGATTTACACTAGTTCCTACCAAGACTGTGAATACTTTGATATTGTTATCGATGAATCAGATATTCCACATGTTACTTTCAGTTTCTCTGGAATGGTTTCTTATGCAATGGAGGATCCAGCTCTGGATAGTTGGAGCGTCCAAACCTTTTTAACCGATGGAACCTGGAACTCCCTCGGTCTGAGTTCCCAGGGTTCTCCCGGGATAAGCTGCTACACCTATGCTAAAGATCTTGAATATCTATATTGGACTGGCACTGCTTGGTCTACGGAAGTAATTGATTCCAGTGGTGACACAGGTAACTATAACTCATTGCTTAGAGAAGGTTCTAACAAAGCACATATAGCTTACAGCATGGAACTCCCAACCCCGGGACTCAGGTATGCCAGTCGCAATGGGTCTGGAGTCTGGCAAACATCATTTGTAGACACAACAATGTCTTCAGAGGCTGTGGGTATGTCAATTGCTCTGGACGGAGATGGCTATCCCCATATTTCATACAGCACAACAGAGGATTTACGATATGCCTCATGGGATGGTTCCTCATGGGATGTTGAAACCGTTTTGAGTATTTCAGGTGATGATAATCCTGATACTGGAGCTGATAGATATGGTACATCTCTTGTTCTCTTCAATGATGAGTACCCCCATATAGCTCACTGTACTCTGAATAGTGATTCTCTTCTATACTCATGGAATGATGGATCCGGTTGGCAAACTGAAAGTATCTGCTCTCTTGGATTCTACCCAGAGGGAAAGGGTGATCCTGACCTGGCTCTGGATTCAGAAGGCAGAGCTCATATTGCATTTTTTGCTGATAATGATCTCTATTATGCTTACAGTAATGTAGTTTCTTCTACTGAAACTGTAGAGGAAGCAATTGAGCCTCTGGATTTCAATGCGCTTGCAAATCCATTTTATGGAACCCTTAGCCTCTCTTTTAATCTTGCTGAAGCTGCTCATGTAGCGCTGACGGTTTACGACCTGCAGGGAAGAGAGGTCGAGACTCTGCTTTCAAGTAACCAACCGGCAGGGAGTAATCTCTGTAGCTGGAGCCCTGAATCAACTGTTCCATATGGGGAGTACATCTTAGTTTTGAACACTAACGATTTTACTGCTGCTCAGAAGGTTGTATACCTTAAGTAGTTTTATGTGAATCAGTGAAAATGCCAATAGTTTGACCGGCTGCTCCTAAGAGCAGCCGGTACAGAAGCAGGTAGACTACTTTTCCAGGTAGGTCATAGCCATCAGCTCAGCTCCCTGAGGATCTTGAAGAACACAGAAACGGCCTACACCGGGAATGTCGAAAGCAGGACGGAGGATTTTCCCCCCGAGTTCTGTGATGCTTTTTACAGTGGCATCAACATCGTTAACGGTAATGTAAATGTCCCATGAAGGATTCATTCCTTTGCATTCATCGGGTTGCCCCATTATGCCTGCAACGGCAACCCCATCCACCTTTACCATTGTGTATTCCGAGCCCGGAATAGGAACTGTTTCGTACTCCCAGCCAAACAGGTTTTTGTAGAAGGTTTTTGCACCCTCTACATCGGTTGTCATAAGTTCAAACCAACCGAAAGCACCATGCTTCATCGATGAATTGTCCATTAATCTCTCCTCTCAGGTTACAGAATAGACTCACTAGGTAAACATACGTATACGATTATCGATGTCAAGTAGAACATCCATAATCTCAAATTGTAAGAGCGAACAAGATTATTGCAAAGTATCAATCAGGAATTCAAATGGTTTTCCAAGGTGTTTGACACCTGTTCTAATTAACTTATCTTAAAGAAGATAAGCACTTCAGAAGGCGCACTTGAAAGGTTTTTCAGCATGGGAAATGAATCCGAAGAACAGAGATATCAAATACTGTTCAACAACATGATAAATGGACTTGTCTTGTATGAGCTACAATTTGATGAAACTGGCCAGCCGACCTGTTGTGTCTGTCTTGAAGTAAATCCGGCCTTCGAGAAAATCACAGGCATCAGTTCAAAATCAGTTGTTGGAAGAGAATTCTCTGACCCTCTTGGTGAAATCACTAACGATTCTGCTTCATTTCTGGAGAACTGTGTCCGTGTTGCACTGCATGGGGGTAGTCTCGAGTTCGAGCATTATTCAGAGAAAGCTGACAAACACCTTTCCATTCATACATTCTCTCTTGGAGAAAACCGACTTGCTGCTATTCTTATCGATGTTACTGAAACAGTTATTACAAGGAAGGAGATGGAGAAGAGAGACTGGCAGCTGAAGACCATTGTCAATCACACAGATGAAGTATTTTACATACACGATATCAATGGTAACATGGAGTTTATCAGTCCACTATCAACAAACATCTTCGGACACTCGCTAGATAATCTTCGGGAGAGATGGAATACCGTTGCAACTGATAATCCTATCAATTCACTTGGAAGAGAAAAAACAAGGATTGCCCTTGAAAACGGAATCAAGCAAGAGCCATATTTGCTTGAGATCAAAGACAGTGCGGGGAACCCTAGGTTTGTAGAAATTGATGAGGCACCTTTTCTGGATGCAAATGGCAATGTAAGTGGGTTAACAGGAGCCATAAAAGATGTGACTAAACGTGTAAGAGTCGAAAAAGAGAGAGAAATATTACAGAAACAACTCCTGCAAAGTCAGAAAATGGAAGCTGTCGGGAGACTGGCAGGTGGAGTAGCACACGATTTCAACAACCTCATGACTGTAGTTACGGGATATTGCGATATTCTATTGAGAAAGTTTGAAGACTCTGACCAGGTTTTTAGAGAAATTGAGCAAATCAGAAACGCCGGGATAAGTGCATCTCAACTGACCAGACAACTCCTGGCCTTTTCCAGAAAACAGGTTCTGGATTTAAAAGTATTCGACTTATTTTCCGAGGTAAGCAATACAGAGAAAATGCTTAGAAGACTTATTGGAGAAGATATCTATCTTTCTGTAATCCCTGGAAATAAACCCTTTCTTGTAAGGGCTGACAGAAGTCAGATTCAGCAGATTCTTGTGAACCTGGCCGTTAATGCCAGAGATGCAATGCCCGGTGGTGGTGAGATCAAAATTGAAGTTTCGTCCGTTGATATCGAAGAGCAATTTGCCATGGATCATGCTAATGCAGAAACAGGAGAATACGTTCTGCTTGAATTCAGCGATAGTGGTACCGGTATGAGCAGCGAAACAGTTTCAAGAATTTTTGAACCCTTCTTTACAACGAAAGAACCCGCCAGGGGAACGGGTCTGGGGCTTTCAACTGTTTACGGAATTGTGACTCAACTGAAAGGTTTTCTAATTGTAAATAGTGAACCAGGAAGGGGAACAGTATTTAAGATATACTTCCCGCTCCTTCACGGTGAAGCTGTTTGCAAAGAGAAACCAGAGACTGTGAAAAGTACTTGTTCCAACTACACAGTTCTTCTTACCGAAGACGACGATGAGGTAAGGGGAGTTGTCAAAGCTATGCTTGAAATCCTGGGAACAACGGTTTTTGAAGCAGACAGTGGATTAAGGGCAATTGAACTTGTGAGAGGTAAGATTGCAGAATTTGACCTTCTGCTTACAGATGTAATTATGCCCGGAATGAGCGGAATCGAGTTAGCTGCAGAAGTCAGAAAACAGAACCCCGATATAAAAATTCTCTTTATGTCGGGATATACAGACAATGCTCTACAATTCAAGGATGTCATCAGCGATAGTTTTGCGCTGATCGAAAAACCATTCGATGTGAATTCTCTGTCAATACAGATAAATTCAGTGTTAGCAAAGTAGTTTCCTCTACTCGTTAAACCATCTTTCTGATTGTAACTACTCTTTCGGTTACATCGGTCAGCAGGCTTTTTGAATTGATAGAATTTCCCGGTTCAACAGGGAAGTGAGTCCAGAAAGTCGTACCTTTGCCCAGTGCAGACATTACTTCCAGGTGACCGCCTATCCTGTCAAGCAAACGAACTACAACAGAAAGCCCGAGACCGTGGCTGTGTTTCTCTCTTGTCTCGGGGTCTGATCCTCCGGCACTGAAGATCCTGAGAACATCTGTTTCAGCAATACCCCGTCCGGTGTCAGAGAGCATTACAGTGAGAAATCCCGGTTTGCCATCCAGGAGTAGAGTAATTTTTCCTTTCACTGTGTATTTCAGAGCGTTAGTAAGAAGGTTATCCATTACCCTGTCAAGTATCATCCTGTCTATAAGAATGGTTTCAGGTACACTTTCCTTTGATCCAACCTCAGTTATGAGATCCTTCTCTCCGGTAAGAGCCCTGAGCCTCCTATTAAGAGTTTCTTCAAGCGTTTTTACTTTTACACGTTCAGGCATGAATTGCACACCTGATGCCTCTTTGTGCTCAAGTTGAAGCATGTCATCAAGAAGATCTCTTATACGATGCACAGCAAGCTTTTGTTCTTCCAACATCCACATATTTTTCTCATCTATATCTCCGCGCATGATTTCTGCAGTTTGAAGGATAACGGTAAGAGGGTTTTTCATGTCATGAGAAACCCCTTTCAGTGCTGATGTTTGCTCTTCCAGTATAGACTGAAGCTCTTTAGTCAACTTCTCGCTTGATCGGGCTCTCTCGCTGACCTGTTCTTCAAGTCTGATATTCCAGTGCTTCTGTCTCTGATGCAGATTCAGTATTTCCTGCTGTGTCTCATGGTTCTCAATGACTATCTGAGAAAGACCGCTGTTGATATCATCAGCGAGTGTCAGGTTTTTTCTGTTGGCTCTTCTTAACTCCCGGATGTAGCCTAGCGCAGCCCCTAGAAAAGGAGTTATGCCCCAGAGATAGGTTGAGGCAAGGGCAGATTGAATATCAAGATTGATTATCGCCAAAGAAGCAAGTAGTCCAATCAATCCTCCTGTGAGAACAGGCAGAAGGCGTCCTTTTTCATAGACGGAAAGTTCATATTCACAGTGACTGTCTCCATTGCATATACAGGCTGTTTCTGTCAGTTTAGCCTTTGGAAGGTCCCACAAAAGAGGAAGAGTCGCAGATTGAGCCTGTCTTGAAAGACACATCAATCTGCTCTCCGGTTGGTTCGAGAAGTATCTAAGTCTGTATTTGCCGTCTTCTAACTTTGTTGCATCACCATGGCTGAAAGTGGAAATAGAGGAGAAGTGCTTCTGTGCACTCTCCAGAATTCTCCCCGGAGTTGTTGCCCACAGTAGATAGCGAAGAGTTCCGTAGCTTTCTCTCAATCTGTATGTACATGCATCCATGAATGCTTCATCGTTTTCCGTGAGCTCACGTACCAGACTGAGAATTGTCTCGGTCTGCTCCAGAGATATCCAGTTTTTACAGGCTTGCAGTTTTGGAAGTTCTATAGCTGTTCTAAGGCTGATCTCTTTGAGTTTTTCAATTCCGAATTTGTCTTCTACAAACCAAAGCAATGATTGGACAATACGCATGTTCAAATCTGCAGTATCAGATAAATTTGAATATTTTGAGTTTAAAGTATTGCTGTCTGTTGTAGAGATGGAAAATTCAGAGATAGGGGAAGCCATAACACCTCATTCATTAGCTTAATGACTAAGTAAAAACTGCAATGTTACCCCGTATGTGCGCCCCTCTAACTGCTGCACATTCAGTACGATAAACAAGCCCAGCTCTTTATGCAAGTCAGTAGAAGCTATCCGATTGATTACAGATAAAGTACGACTTTGCATTTAGTAAATTTGTTTGCATGCTTATCTATTGCAGAGAATGTATTGCGCACCTCAGACAAGGGGAGATGAAATGAAGAAATTGGGTGATATTCTTCTTGGGAAAGAGCCTTTTTCGGAGCATGTGATGGGGAATACTGCTGTCGTACGGGCAATGGTGGAAGCCGGCACCAGGGTTATTACATCCTATCCCGGTTCTCCCACCCCCGAGATTGCCTCGGCGATTGCTGGCATTCATCAAGATAAGAGACCATTCCATTTCGAATTCTGTGTGAATGAAAAAGTTGCAGTGGAGGTTGCTTATGGTGCTGCTGTAAACGGAAGACCTTCAGTTGTATTTTTTAAGAGCGTAGGATTGAATGTTGCTGCAGATACTTTTGTTCAACTCAATCACATGGATATCCCCGGCGGTATGGTCGTTATTATTGGTGATGACCCCGGAGCTCATTCATCTCAGAATGAACAGGACAACAGGCACATTGCAAGAATGAGTTACACACCGGTATTTGAGCCTGGTTCTCCTTCAGAGGTTTACAGTTTTTTCCTTGCAGCCTCCGCAATGGCTAAGAAGCATAGGATGGCTGTTCTTCTCAGGCTTACCACTCATGTCTGCCATGGCAAAGAAAGAGTTTCATTTTCCGGATGGAATAATCCGGAACCCGACGATACACCCATCTTCAGAGGTGAGGGTGGCGAGTATATCCCGATAGGACCAAATGTTGCACGAATGAAGAAGAGGGCACTGGATAGACTGGAGCTTGCATCTGAATACCTTTCTGGTTCCGCTCTTCAACGATTGGAAGACAATTCCAATTCTGCACGCGGAGTCATTACTGCCGGTTTACCTTTTTACTCACTTCTGGATTCCATTTCAAAGGCTGAAGGAAAACCGGATATCTTGAAGCTCGCTATGGTTTATCCGATTGATGAAAATGCTGTTGTAGAGTTCTTGAAGGCTCACAAGGAAGTCCTCGTTCTGGAAGAGCTGGATGATTTCATGGAGCAAACCGTTAAGAGAATTGCATACGATCATCGTATTGATGTAAGTATTCTGGGTAAGGAAAAACAGGAGAACTGGATAGGAGAGTACACACCTGATCGCGTCAAAAGAATTCTCGCAGAACTTTGGCCTGATTTGATTATTCCCATACCTCCTGTTACCTCTTCGCTCAGTGTTCCACCAAGGTCACCTCAAATGTGCCCCGGGTGCGGTCACAGAAGTGCTTTCCATGCGATTGCCAAAGCCCTCAAAGAAACAGACATAACAGTCGCCGATATCGGTTGTCATACACTCGGTTTCCTTCCGCCATACGAGATAGGCAGGCTTCTGATGTCTATGGGAGCTTCAACGGGAATCGGGCAGGGCTTGTCACTTTTCAACGATCAGAGAAGAATCGTTACTTTCCTAGGTGATTCAACATTTTTCCACGCTGGAATGCCGGGAATTGTAAATGCTGTTTTTAACAAACATCAGCTTACTCTGATTGTAATGGACAATGGAACTACTGCGATGACCGGGCATCAGGATCATCCCGGTTCCGGCAGTAACTTCAATGGGTCTACAGAGCGCATACCTGTAAGAAATGTACTTGAAGGTTTGGGAGTCAAGGACATCACAGAGGTAGATACCTACAACCAGAAATCCCTTACTGAAGCTGTAGCAAAGGCACTCGATGCACCGGGATTCAGCGTAGTAATAGCAAAACACCCCTGTATGCTCAAGTTTACAAGAGAACAGAAAAGAAAACCCGGATACACTCCTAAACACGTAAGAGTAAATCCGGATAACTGTACTCTAACCAGAGAATGCATTGATGATTTCGCCTGCCCTTCATTCATGTGGAAGGCTGATGAGGATGAAGTCTCAGTTAACACTGATCTTTGCATAGGTGACGGGTCATGTATTCAGACCTGCCCCTCCAGGGCAATCGAACCCGAGAGCAAGAAGGGGGAATCCAAATGAACATATACATGACAGGAGTTGGTGGTCAGGGTATCGGCCTGCTCAGCGAAGTTCTTCTTAGAGCGCTGGAGCACAGTGGGAAAACAGTTAGAGGAGTTGATACACACGGGCTCGCTCAGAGAGGCGGGATTGTTGTCTCCCATATAAGAACCGGTGAGGGTGAATTCCCTCCGCTTATTACACCGGGAGAAGCAGATATTGTTCTTTCTCTTGAACGCCATGAAGCATTGAGAGCAACTGGTACTTTTCTCGCAGATGGTGGAACCCTCGCTTATTACGATGCAGTTTGGCAACCGTATTCAGTTAGAAGCGGGGACGCTCAGGAAGTAACTGTTGAACAGATCGATGAGGTTTGCAAAAGCCGCTCGATAAAGGTTTTAAGAGTAAAAAGAAATGATCTGCCGGATCCAAGAATGCAGAACACTGCTTTACTGAATGAAATCCTCTTGAACAATGTGATTCCAGGACTCACCCGAGAACACCTTACAGAAGCATATACCGATCTTCTTAAGGGTTCAGCTTTAGTCCAAAACCTGAGCCTGCTCAACTGATTCTAATCCCTGCCCCGGGTTTCCCCGGGGCAGGAAGATATTTACCATTCTCCCGCACTGGCAGAAAATGTTTCGTAATCATCGACTGATTCAGGAGAAACCGAAGCAAGTTGTTTTGGGCTCGATGGCTTCGTGAATAAGCTGACAACTATTATTGACAGAACAGAAAGAAGAACCCCGAAGGCAAGATAGTTATAGCCATAGGAGTTCTGCATCCAGCCTGGCAGTACCTCCGTGTAATTTCCTGCAATGGTGTAGTATTCCCAGTGATATCCACCAATTGTTCCAAGAAAACCGAGAACTGCTGCCGTCATCACTCCTGCAAGAGTGGTTTTTTTCCAGAAAGCGAACAGGAAGGGCACTGCAATACATGCCGACAAAACACCACTTGAAATGTAGTAAACATCACCCAGCGATTCGCTAGCCAGAGCGCACAACAATGCCAGTATTATTGCTCCCATAGAGATGAGCCTTGAGGAAAGGTGTCTCTTCTCTGGAGAAACTCCTTTTTTCTTAAGTGCAGGCTCTACCAGATCATGCGCAATAGGCATTGCCGTGACATTACTGAAGGTGTCGATAGTAGACATCTGGCAGGCAACCAACCCCAATACCATGAACACTGAAACCCAGTTTGGAAGTGTTGTAATCAGTGCCGTTATGATCCCGAGAGCCCCAGGACCTACTGCTTCAGCCGGCACTCCGTCTACGGGTGGGAAAGCAATGAGAGCATAGAATGCTGCAAGAGCAGGAAGTAAGCAGATGAATACTCCAATCAGAAGTACACCAAGCCAGGCACCTTTTCTTGCTTCCTTTGTACTCGGTGCAGCCTGCATTCTAACTACGAGATCCTGTTCCAATAGCCATCCGGGCAGATACCCGATTAGGAGAACTACAGGGAAGAGGGCTCCAAGGAACCACATGTTTCCGGCCTCTCCGGGCCCGGACCATGGGGGAGAAGCTGAGGCAAGTGCAGAGCCTAAGGAAACATCTGAAACTGCTGTTGCTGCCTTGTAACCAGCGAATGCAAGAATCACCATAAAAGCAGCCATAATAACAAATTGAAGCATATCTGTTGTAACAATAGCTTTGAAACCACCGTGCCATGTGTAGAACAGAATTGGAATAACAAGCAGTACCATTACTAAGGGTGCAGGAATTCCAAGGAACGGTGAAGCCAGTGTTCCAGCCATGAACAACTCGGCCTGTGTCCATGAGAGAAAAACGCCAAAAGAGAGAATTGCCAGGAATACCCTGGCACTGGAGCCGAATCTTTTTTCAATTGCCTGTGGAAGGCTGATTGAAGGAATTCTTCTGAAAATAGGCACTGCGGCTACAATTATCAAAGTGAGAATAATCCATGGAATTGGTAGAATCCAAAGACCCGAAGCTCCGAACATGTAAACCTGAGACATACCGAACCCGATCCAACCCAGCATAAGCCAACCAGACGCGAGCGAAACACCGAGACGGAGACCTGTTATTTTTCTATCTGCCAACCAGAAATCAATCTGTGTTCGGGAGCTCGTTTTACGGAACTTCCAGCCCACAAACATCACTGCAAGGCAGTATGCAATAATGGCAATCCAGTAAGTAAGCGTCATGTTGTAACCCCCGCCTAGAGGAAGTAGTAGGTAAGTGAGAGTCCACCACGAACATTAGATGGTTCTTCAAAGACATCACTTATTTCAGACTTAACAAGCGAAGCGTACTCAAGCATAGGTGTTGCAGTAAGCCCACAAGGGAATGAAACAGGTACGGATAGCCCGAGTGTAAGATCAGCAAGACCAGCTTCTGATACACCGTAGTAGTAGCCATTATGCTTTTCATCACCATAACCAAGATTCAATGATGCACCAGCAGATACGAGACCAGAAATTGCCACAGAGTGAGAAAGACCAAGACCTGTGTAGATGCCTTCTGCATCTTCCAGCGAAAGCGCAACTGTAACTGTCGGGTTTAGTAGTAGAGAGTACCCTGCAGCGAGTGTTAACTCAGAGGCAGCTGTTTCACTGTAGGAAGTGTTTGGGTACCAGTACTTGTTGAATCCTGCGGTAAGAGCAATAGGCCCCAGCTGCTCTGAATAATTCAGAATCAGATCAATTTCTGTAAATTTGCCTGTGGGGTCCTGTTCTTCCGTTCCGTCTAGCCAGCTGTTCTTGTCGGTCATATCCATGTTGCCCCAGACGGTTACAGCTGCTCCGCCAATTCCTGCAGCAGCCCATGGTTGAAGAACCGCAGCATCGTTAAAAACAGCCCCTCGCCAGATGTATTTCGATTGAAATGTTACATCGCCAGCTAGCCACACAGGCGCTGCAATGCTTAAAGAAGTAATCAAGAAAGTAACCAGGATAACAGTTTTCACAGTAACCCCCCCGGATTGGCTCCGGAGGCAGGTCGCACTCTGCGTCTACATCAGGAACCTGTAATAACGGCGCCAACTGCGCCGGACAGCTTTATTCAGTTTTTGTAGACAAAGTACATAATTCTCCTATCAGTTAAGTATGGAATCTTGTTTCCTGAAACCCTGATGTCAAGTGCCTTATCTTGCTCAAATTCGCCAAAGAAAGAATAGAAGAGGAGGATACTGATGAAACCCCTTGTTAGTTTTCATTCAAAACTTCTTCCTTCTCCAACAATTCATCAAAGCAGGCAGTTGACCTATCTTGTTATTCAGGCTATTAGATGGGCATCAAAATCATCAAGGAGTGAACAAATGGATCAGCGGCGTGACAGTTACTGCGGTCTTGATTGCAGTGGTTGCCCTACTTTCAGAGCGATGGAAGCAGGCAACAATCAGCACTTTGAGAAAGCCGCTGCCAGGTGGGGGACACAGCCTATCAACCTTATGTGCACTGGTTGCAAAACAGATATGATTGCAGCCTCATGCGTTAACTGTGAAAAAAGAAAATGCGCAATCCGGAAAGCAATCGAGTCCTGTCTTAACTGCGAAGAATACCCCTGTAAATTCTTTGGTCGTTCACGCTGATCTAATGATTTCAGCTGGGTTCTGGCTACAACTTTTAAAACTACGACAATATGTACATATAACCATTGCTTTCCACTCTGAAATAGTGAATGTTTATTCATGTATTATTAAAATGGCTTTAAATAACTGTGATTGAGTTGTAGAGTTTTTGTAATTAGAGACGGGGGACGTTTAATGACTTTCTTAACTAAGAAATATTTTTTCTTCACCATTTTTCTTTTTCTTCTTGTTCTCTCAGCATGCGAACAGGAGATAGCACCGACAGAAACTGTTGTTCTAGCTGCTGATACTCTGCACTTCCTGGTACCTTATGATTCCATCGGAGTTGAGCTGGGAGACAGTACTCTGATGTTCGGAAGCATCTGGGGCACTGCTTTTACTGCTGATGGAAGGATTGCTGTTCTAGACAAGTCTCTAGGCGGAGTCCGGTTTTATACCAATGAAGGTGTCTACTTAAGCAGCTTTATACCAAAGGGTGAGGGCCCTGGTGAATTCATCAGTATTGATCGTATATCTTTTTCAGGAGATGGAAGTTTTTATCTGGCAAGCATGTACGACAGAAAAGTTGCTCTATTCGATTCAGATAACAATCTTGTAAGAGAAATAATGTTCGACAACCCTTTCAGAGCGGGTCCAGGGAGACTATCCTGCTTTCCCGGTGGAGGATTTGTTTCCGACAACATGATAATGGATGCTGAGGGAGAGGCTTTCCACACGGATGTAGCATTGTATACAACTATGAATGAACCTGATCTTGTATACCGGAGACGATCTGTACCCATGTCCGAACAGATGAATGCCAGGCACCTTACAGCAATGAAATTCGCAGTTTCTTCCGATGGCAGGGTTTTTATTGCAGACTATGTCTGGCAGGAATATCAGATTACCTGCTTCTCTCCCGAAGGAGACAGTCTCTTTTCCTTTGGAATGCCGAATTATCAACCTGAAGCCAAATCCGATTCACTTCTTGCCTATCAGACTGAACGAGCTCTTGAGCAGTACAGAAACTATTACGGCTCGGAAGAAGGTTTCAACTTCGAACCTGAGCCTTACTGGTATCCGGCAACTTCAATTCAAATTGATAGTGATAACCGTATATGGGTCAGAGGAGAGCAGCACACTGAAAATGCTGATATTTTCGATGAAAACGGTAACTACTTATACTCTCTTGAGCTCAAAGCCCCTGCATGGCAGGGTTATGACGCCTGGAACATGAGAATCTCTCCTTTCGGCATTCTTGCAGACCCCAGAAATCCGGAGATGTACCCAGTGGTATACATGCTCAGGGAAGAAATTGAGATTGAACCCTGCAATTAAACAGTGCATCACAATGCGAGATAAACATATAATGCCGGGAGATTTGTAATGACTTTCTTCAGATGGAAATGTTTTTTCTGCACAAGTATTCTTCTTATTCTTGTTTTCACTGCTTGCGAACAGGAATCAGCACCGACAGAAACTGTTGTTCTAGCTGCTGATACTCTGCACTTCCTGGTACCTTATGATTCCATAGGAGTTGAGGTTGGAGACAGCACGCTGATGTTTGGAAGTGTTTGGAAGGCCACTTATCTGGCTGATGGTAGAATTGCGATACTTGATGGTTCTATTGGAACAGTGCGATTTTACTCAGGAGAAGGTGATTACATTGCAAGTTTCGCTCCTACAGGAGAAGGCCCTGGAGAATTCACTCGACTAAATAAAATGAAAGCAGATACCGAGGGTAATCTGTATCTGGGGGGAATCGCTGATAGGAAGCTTGCAGTTTTTGACTCAAATCTGAACCTGGTAAAGGAGATTGGTTTCTACAGCAGCAATAGAATAAGCCCCTATGTTATCTCTTGTGCTCCCGACAGCTCTGTTGTGCTAAGAAGCTTTGTTTACAGTCCGGAGGCTGATTCAGCAGGAATTGAAATTGCTCTTTTCGATAGTAGTAGCGACCCAGAAACGGTGTATAGAAGGCGAATGGCGCCCTCTGAACATGGAATGGGAATCACAAGAGAAACAGCTATGGCATTTACCGTTGGATTGGATGGCCGAGTTTATACCGCTGATATGAACGTTGATAGTTATAGAATAATCTGTTACTCTGCTGGTGGAGATAGTTTGTTCTCCTTTGGCATAGACGACTATCAAAGGGATTTCATTCCAGATTCAGTTCTTGAAGCTGATAGAGCCAATATGCGGCAGCAGTACATCAATTACTACGGCACTGACGAAGGTTTTGTCTATGAACAGGAAACATGTTACATACCGATAGTTTCTCTTGCTGTGGACAGCCTTGGTAGAATTTGGGTAAGGGGCGAGCGGGACGGTGAAACTTCTGATATCTTTGACAGTGAGGGTAATTTTCTCTACTCAATAAAATTGAAGACCCCTACCTGGCAGGCGGCTGACAGATGGAGTTGCTGGATTTCTCCAAACGGCATTCTTGCGACTCCTTCTAATCCCGAGCTTTATCCGGTTGTATATATGCTTGAAGAAGTGACTGAAGTGGTTTACCGATAGTTAAGGGAATTGCATTACGCATGCTGTAATTTAAAGGTGGTAATGAGATGTTGAGTTTTGCTCTGATGCTACTCTCTATGCAGGCTACTCTTAAGGATACTGTTTGGACAGAGTCCTGTGAGGGGTATTCCATCGAAGTAAACTATCCTCAAATAGCTCTTCAAAATACAGAGCTGGGAGCCCTTTTAGAGGAACAGGCAAACGCACAGATCACTGACTTCAAAAGGCAATTTCAGGAATTCAGCATTCAAGACCCTTTCATGGGTGAATGGCATATGGAACTGAATTTTGCACATGAGCCTTCACCTGATGGTCTGGCCTGCATAGTCGCCTGGCATTGGGAGTACACGGGTGGTGCACATGGTAATACTATGATTCAGTCAATTGTATTTGATTTGAATACATCCACACAGATCAGCACACTCGAACTACTCGGTGGAGACGAAGAATTTCAGGTATTTTCTTATAAAGTGATAGAGCAGCTGAAAGAAACTGAGGTCGATGACACCTGGGTTGAAAGAGGGGCCTCCGCAGAATTGCACAATTATCAAACCGTATTTCCTGTTCCTTCTGAAACCGGTGCTGTTTCAGGTCATACGGTGCTTTTCCCGCCCTATCAAGTCGCCTGTTATGCCTGCGGTACTATTGAGGTATTCATTCCTGTAGACTGAATTCTCTTCGGAATAACACTAACGGTCAACAATTCTACAGGCTCCGCGCTTAAGTGCTTTCAAGGAAATAACATTGCTTCAGATTCCTTTGTCGATGCATTCTTTGGATTGAGGGTTGTTACTTCCTTACCTTTCGAGCGGTCATTCTATAGGCAATTCGCTGAATTCGAGGGTTTGCCCAGTTAAAACTGGCATACCCGGTACAGTGTTGTATCCATAACTGTAAATTCGAATTTGGGAACGGTCACTGGGAACAGATACTTCCACCCAGCCGTAGTGGACACGTTCATTAACTGGAAAGCGAATGGCTATGTATCCTCTGATATCATCGGTGAAATGTCTGTCGAGCTTATTCGCTTGAGAGAAAAAACCAGCTGAGTTGTTCTTCCAACCTCTGGAAAACATGCTGACTAGAGTAGATTCATTGAGTGATAAAACCTTGTTTCCATCCTCTACAAGAATCTCTGTATCGCTTCCCGGGTCTGAATAGAGGTCAACGTGGTTCGGGTCAAACCGGGAGACTTGCTCAAACATCAACTCAGGATCTCCGTTATTGTCAAAATCTATAAAAAAGTCGGCTAAATCCTGATCCTGGGAACCTGTAAGAATGATGGGCTCATCGAAGGTTGTATAGTGCACAGCCGAAAAAGCAAGTGAGTTAACAACTAGAAGAATAAAAATGGATTGATATAGGTTCATGAAGCTCCTTACTCGGGAAGAGAATCTCTGATGTTTAATGTGGATGGTAGGATCGGGTTTTGCAGTTTTGCCCTGTATTTAATGTAGTCATCGAGATTTATGTTTAGCCTTCGAGCTGCATCCTGAAGCATATCTGTATAGAATGGAATATTGTTGCTGAAAAGGGAGTTTATGCCGGGAGCTAGTCGATTGAGCTTGGTATAAAGCGGAAGTTTCGTGTTGGGGTTTCTGTTCTCGGAGTTAGAACCCCAATCCCATCCGAGGAAATCACCGAATAGGTTAAGTTCAGGCATTGATTCTGAGGTTATATCACGGTGAGATAT
Organism: Candidatus Fermentibacteraceae bacterium; assembly: GCA_016744855.1. Taxonomy (GTDB): domain Bacteria; phylum Fermentibacterota; class Fermentibacteria; order Fermentibacterales; family JCC-6; genus Sabulitectum. The sequence continues at coordinate 130,345 of JADGDO010000006.1, forward strand.
GAGGTCTAGTTGGGCGTTCTCAACCGGGATTCTCATTCTCATTTGAACTTCTCTGTATAGGTTGAGATCGGATCTGTGAATTCCTTTCATATTTCTTGAGAGCTGAGCCAGAATGATGTCTGTTTTTCCCGTTAGTCCTAGTCTGGGAGATTCAAATTCATAGAGAATTCTTCCCTTGTCCATGTGAATATTGCTAACTGAAACCAATGGTTTTGAGCAGTATTTTGTATAGAACGGAGGAGATGTTTCATTGGTAATTGGCTGAATATCAAGTGGCTCAATTTCTGCCTGCCATTTCGTTTCCCCGTCATCATGAAAGCATCTGGGTTGCTCAAGTATCAGCGGTACATTTGGTCTGTTATACTGTACACCAAGGAAACCTCTGATGCTAAGAATATCAAAGGTATCTTCGTTAACAGGTATAAATACCCAGGTCAGAAACTGCGTCGATGCCTGCATGCCCAGAAGATAACTGTAGGCTTTAAAAGCCGCCTTTTCCTGAGAAGTGAATGCTCCTTCAGAGCCGCTAAGTGAGCATGAGGAAGCCATCAAGTCGAATGATGACCTGTCTCCAGCGTGAAGCTTAACCATGTTGTCAAAAGAATCATAAGTGTGCTGGAGTGTCTTCAAAAAGGAGTTATTGACTTTGATACTTCTACATTTCTCTACGAGCTTTGAAAAGGCTGCTGGTTTTGGCATGTGCTGAGCAGAGAAGAAGAGATCATCATCTGTAATGATTCTATGGATTTTCCAACCCATTTTGTTATCAATGTTAAGTGATCTGGATACTTCAATGGGGGTAGTAAAGTTCAGGGCCGCAGAATGCAGAAGTATTGAAAGATGCTCCCTGAATGCCCCCATATTTTTGAGCAAATCATCTCTAAAAGACTTGGTTGGTCTCATGATAATCCTTTCATCTTCAAACAGTACCAGTAATATAGCAGGTACTATAGATGAATGCAAAAACAAGTATAGAAGTTGATTCTAGAGGGATCAAAGTAGTTAAGGATTTGCATGTGAAATTCAAAGTATTGACATCAAGATGTTACCGGTATAGTTTCGTGAAACAAATTGAGACTAGGTATTGCAGGAAGAGGAAGTTGCTCATTTAGTCAATACAGTTTTGCAATTCATGAGTTGTCAAAGGAAACCGGTACTTGATTCTTTAAACAGGAGGTAAAAATGACTAAGATACTGATCCTAACAGTTATGTCTTCATTGCTGTTCTCAGCAATGGCTATGTGGGAACCGATTGGTCCCTATTCCGGGGATGTACACGCAATAGCACAATCCCCCTCGAATCCAAACATGATGTTTGCGGCATTGGAAACAGGCGGATCTGCTTTTTTTGTCAGTAACAATGGTGGTAATGATTGGGTTAGGCACACTGATATCGGACACTTTACAAGTGATATTTATTGTGGAGCGGGAAATGTTCTTCTTGCTTCAGGAAATGGATTCATTGTAAGATCTACTGATTTAGGCGATACATGGGTAGAAGTATATTCTGCTAACACAAGAGTTAATCAGATAGTTATGCATCCGACAAGCAATCAAACAGTTTTCGCCACTGGAACTTCTTCAAATGATAAAGCAATGTTCCTTCAATCTGCTGACAACGGTCAGTCCTGGCAGTCAACAATGATTACAAGTCTTGAATCAGACGGAGTTTCACTAGCAGTTTCTCATCAAAATCCCAACACAATTTACATAGGTGGATTTGTAGGTAATTATCAAAATCGTACTCCCGCACTTTTCGTTTCTCAGAACGGTGGGAGCACATTCACTACTGCAAATTGCGCTGGAATTCCGTCAGATCAGGATGAGTTTATATCAATATCAGTCAACCCTGATAACGAATCTATTCTTATAGCAACAACTGATGATTATGTGCTGCGTAGCACAGACGAAGGAGATAATTGGTCTATCAGAGCCAGCGATCTCAGCTGGGCGGAAAAGGTTGCCTACTCAACGATTAATTCAAACTACGCATTTGCTATTGAATCTGAGTATATCCATATCAGCACAGATGCTGGAATAAGTTGGACTAAAAAAGCAGCTGGAAGCAGTGGTAATCATTGTATGGAAGTGCTGCCAAGTTTAACCAACGGCAGTACAGTTTACTTAGGAAACTCCATGGGATTACATTCCTCTACCGATACTGGATCTAGTTGGCAACTTAAAGTAAACGGTATTAATGGTGGGGAAGGAACAGCAGTAGCAATCGCTCCATCAAATCCATCAATTGTGTGGGCACAATTAGAGGATCATGGTTTGTTTAAATCTACAGACGGTGGGGATTCCTGGACAAAATCCGGTCCATGGCCATTTACCTGTAATGACTTTTCATCCATAGCCATACACCCCAGCAACCCTAATATAATTTTCACCTTTGAAGGGAATGGTTGAGGATCCTGCGAGCTCTATAAGAGCACAGACGGAGGTTCCGTCTGGACGATGATAGACGATTGGTTCTGGGATGGTGGAAGTCTTCAGCTTGATCCGAATAACCCTAATACAGTTTGGGCATGTGGTAACACAACTGGTCCTGACCGGTTTGCAGTAGCAAGATCAACGAATGGAGGAGGCTCATGGACAAGATGGTTCCCATTGGGTACTCCATCCGGCAACACAGGTGCAGAAGCGATGGTGCTGCATCCATCAACTTCAAATACAGCCTGGGTAGCAGGTTATGACACAAACGGTCTTGTAATCATGAAAACAATCAACAGCGGCTCTACTTGGTCAAATCTTAGCACAACCGGTCTCGGGGGAGATCATTTTACAGATATGGTGATTGATCCCGGCAACCCACAGATTCTTTACGCTGGAACCAACACAGGTGTCTACAAATCGACTGACGGAGCGCAGTCGTTTCAGAAAGTATCAAACTTCTCCTTTGTTACGGATCTGCTCATAAATCCGGAAAACACTACAGAAATTTATGCTGGAACCTCCAACGCAGGAGTTTTTGCATCGAGTGATGCTGGTACTACATGGAGTAACATGAGCTGGGGCCTTGGGTCAAACAAGGTCTATATGCTTGCTATTGATACTCAGAACAATTTCCTCTACGCAGGAATATCGGAGAACTCTCATTACAAAATAAGTCTTTACACATCAATTGAGGAATCTACTTACAGCACTGTCGAAGCCGCATTACCGGTTCTTTCAGTTTCAAGTAATCCTTGTGTTTCTTCCGCAAATATAGACTTTAGTCTAAGTTATTCGCAGCAAGCTACTATTGCTATTTATAGCATATCAGGAAGACTTGTAGAGACAGTTGACAGTAGCTATTTCCAGGCCGGTACTCATAGTGTTCGGTGGAATAGAAAACAGTTACCTACAGGCGTATACCTGGTCTCTCTACACTCGGATGAGCTATCTGTTTCAACGAAAATGATACTGCTTTAGATAATGATGTCGGCGCAGCTGCTGCTGCGCCGGCTGACAATCTCCAGGCGAAGGTGCAAAATCTAAAAAAAAACACCTGCAAAGGAAGACAAGAATGCTATACTTCAGTAGTGAAATTGAAAGAGAGATCAGATTAGAATTGAATCTACAAGAAGGAGAGAGACTCACTGAAGAGAATCTTAGCTCTGTGGAAGCTATGCAAATCTTCGCAAATGATTTGACCGGTCTTCAGAACCTTAAAAAACTGCGTCATCTGTCCATCTCCTGTGATGAGATTCCTCTGCAGACACTAAAAAAGATGCGATGGCTTAAAAGTCTGGCAATAACGGACTCTGGAATAGTAAACTCAGACCTCCATAAAATTGCTTCTCTGAAAGAGCTTGTCTCAATCGATATTTCTTCGAATGAAAACCTTACTACATTGAACCCTCTTGCTGGAATGAGGGGTCTCAAGGCACTCGATCTCAGTGACAACTGGAGATTCAGCATGAATAAAGAGGGAATAATTGATGGGCTTTCAAAGTTTATTCTTCTTGAAGAGCTGTGTATTGATAACATTCCCCTAAATTCTCTTGGCTTCCTCAATCCTCTGGTTAATCTGAGGGTTCTTGAGATTGCAGATGAGGGTTCAAACAGCAGTCTGAAGGATATTTTACCGCTTCTTGGAATGAAGAATCTGCAGCATCTCAACATATGGCATCATAATCAGATAGAAGATTACTCTGTTTTGAAAAAACTTGATGCACTCAAATCAGTATATCTCAATCGGGATAATCTGAATAGAAATAATCAGATGCAGATTATTGATCATCTGAAAGGGAAGGGTTGCACAGTTGAGCTTCTCACATGACTAATCATGGGAGTGCCTAAGGTTCAGTATTGAAATATTAGTCTTATTATGACCCGTCAGTAACATCAGGAGTATCCGGACCTGCAAGTTCAAGTTTCAGAAGCTGCTGAGGTTCTCCTTCGGTAACTGCAAAAATACCACCGGGGGTTATCTCGAGTCTTTCGTAATTGCCTTCAGCGGAGGCCGAGAAGAGATAATCTCCCGATTCAGGATCGAATACATCAAAAAGTGTGGTGTCATGCCCGGGTTTCTCCACCCACAATCTACCATCAGGCCCCAGTGCCAAGCTTTTAACAGCGTAATGGAAAGGATCTGCAGTATAGTCAACCTGATGTGCACTCTCCTGCATTCTTCTTGTAACCATATCTTCTTCAAATTCTATTTCCTCGAGCGTTTTCTCAACTCTCTCAAAAGGTCTTTCGAAAGCCCAGAGTACTTCGCCATCAGCCCCGTATGAAGTCAGGATGTATTTTTCGGTGGAAACATCAGCCACAAAAACATTGCCCTGTGAGCTTGTGGTCATCGGATAAGGAGCCACAATGGAAGAACCGAAATCATTCGGCTCGAATGCAGTCATAGTTTCTGTGTAGACATGAGCTGGCTCTGAATCAGGGCCGGACCAGAGGGCAGTCTGATGCCCTATTAAAGTTTCTCCATCTTCAGCTGTGAAATGAACTCTCATTCCGGTAAAACTATTCTCGCCGGTGACAAACATTATTCCGGGGTTGGCCATTATGAACCCGTCTATATCCACGTAGGTATCAAGCCCGGGTTGATATATCCGAACAATTCCGGCCATGTAATCTGAAACTGCCACATAGCCTTCCGGAGAGATGGATAGAGCTATCGGCCACTGGAATTCACCTGGACCGCTTCCCTGGCCACCGGCTGTGGTAACTACACCATCCTGATCAATAACAATGACTGTTGCATTCGGTCCATCGAGAATTGCAAGAAGACCTGTACTGGAAGCGTCGAAGTCATCTACTAGAAAAATACCATAGTCTGTCGCTAGATCAGCTGACAAAGTATCAGAGCAAACCAGAAGACTTTCTACGTGCGCTTGGTCAGTTTCAGAAACAAAAACTGGCACCGCCAGAACCTCTTCTTCAGGGGCACCACAACTTGGGAATATTACAATTAGAACAAATACGAATATTGATGCTGCTAGTTTTGTTTTCATGGGTCATCTCCAGTTTCATCTGAAAGTTCATTCAGTATACAAAGTGTACGTTGATTATTAAGAATAATCTTGCTGCAATCAACCTGCAGATGAAAACCGGAGAAACTTTTTGAGTTAATCGATACAAGAATAATTCTTCTGATATCCACTTGATTTAAGTGCGCCTATTTCCTTTGAGTATCCAACAGCAATTTCTCTGTATGCTTCCCTGAATGGAATTCCAGTGCTGACTGCTAAAGTGCTTGCTTTCTCGAACGCAAACAACTCTTCAGTCATTGCATTCTCACATTTTTCTTTACTTACTATTGTCTGAGAAATCACCGCAGCAGCAGCTTTGATGCAATCACCAGTCACTCTGAATCCCTTGATCAACGGGCGTTTAGTCAGCTGAATATCTCTGTGGTAACCGGATACTAGTCCACCCGATATTCCCTTCACAGAAGCTTCCAGAGAGCATACAACATGATAGTTACCTCGGATAAGTTCAAGAGGATCCGGGTTCTTCTTCTGAGGCATCATCGAGCTTCCCGTACAGACAGAGTCGGAGAATTCCAAATAGCCGAACATGGGCATGCTGAAGAGAATCATGTCTGAAGCAAGCCTGCTCAAATCATACATAACAGCAGACAAACCATGAAGAATTGAAGCCTCGAATTTACCTCTTGAAAGTTGTGTGTGAACTGGATTTTCCTGAATACCCCTGAATTCAAGCTCTTTTGAAACAAAGTCTCTGTCAATCGGAAGGGGTACTCCGTAACCCGCCCCAGTTCCCAGAGGACAAAGATCAGTATGCTTACCAATGAACATCAGGAGTTCCAGGTCATGAAGCAGAGCATCTCTGTATCCACCTGCCCACATTGCAATAGAGGAAGGCATAGCTTTTCTGGTGTGAGTCATCCCGGGCATTCTTGTGCCCTTGTTCCGGCTAATGAAATCAGCCAGTTCATTAATCAGCAGCTCAAGGTTTTCAATACAGAACCCAATTCTTTCTCTACTATAAAGGCGAATAGCAGTAAGAACCTGATCGTTTCTTGATCGCCCCAGGTGGATCTTCTGACCCGGGGCTCCAAGTTTCTCTGTGAGTCTTTCTTCAATAGCAGTGTGACAGTCTTCTTGGCTTTTTGAAATCTTGAAGTGCCCTAGATCTGCTTCTGCAGAAATCTTTGCCAGCTCTTGAAGAATCTGCTCTTCTTCATCCTCCTTGAGGAGTCCAATCCTCGCCAGCATGCTGGCATAGGTTGCTGATGCCTTGCAGTCCCATTTGAGAAGCTCAAGGTCATCGTCAACATCATAACCGGTTGTGAGGGTTTCTATTGAAGGTAGCAGCAGTTTTTTTTCAGACCAAAGTTTCACTTTGCACCTTTTCCTTCTCCCTGGAGCGCATTACGGTGTTGTGGGCCTTGAGCCTGATTGCATTCACTTCTATGAATCCCTTTACGTCGAGGGCATTAAATCCACCTTCTATGTCCATGCTGACCAGGTCCTCGTTGTATAATGATGTAGGTGAGGAGCGGCCTATTATCTGTACATTGCCTTTGTGAAGTGCAAGTTGGACTATTCCATCAATCGCCTCCTGACTTTTATTCACAGCAGCCATGATGAATTCTTTTTCAGGAGAGAACCAGAAACCGTTATAGATTATTTCTGCAAGTTTAGGGCTTATTGAATCTCTAAGATGCATTACCTGCATGTCCATTGCTAAACCCTCGAGATCTCTGTGAGCTTTCCAGAGTATTGTTGCTCCGGGTGACTCGTAAACACCGCGTGATTTCAATCCAATGAATCTGTTTTCAACCATATCCAGCCTACCTATGCCGTGAATACCACCTATCTGATTCAGATAAGTGTAGAGCTCGAGAGGATCAGCATAATCTGCTCCATTCTCTCTGTTGACTACCCTTACCGGTATTCCATCCATGAAGGTTATTTCTATAATTTCCTCATGGTCAGGCGTCTCTATAAGATCGCTGGTCATGGTAAACACATTTTTATCCGGCCTGTTCATAGGATCTTCAAGTGAGCCTGCCTCATGACTTATGTGCATCAGGTTGTCATCCTCGCTGTATGGCCGGGAGCTGGTTACAGAAACCGGTATGCCGTACTTCGTAGAGTACTCCAGAAGGCAGGACCTTCCCGTAAACTCACTCAGAAAGACCGGATCCTTCCATGGGGAGATAATTTCAATTTCCGGCTTTAGAGCGTAGCAGGCAAGTTCAAACCGTACCTGATCATTCCCTTTTCCTGTTGATCCGTGGGAGATCTTGTTTGCTCCGAATTTCTCGGCAACCCTCACAAGCTCTTTCGCAATCAAGGGTCTGGAGAGAGCAGTGCCAAGGAGGTATCTGCCTTCATAAACAGCATTTGCTCTGAGTGCTGGGAATATGAAATCGGTTACAAATTCCTTTTTAAGGTCGCTCACTACAACATCGTGAGCACCGGACTTCAGGGCTTTCTCCCTGATCGCACTGAAGTCATCCTTCTGTCCAACGTCAGCAATGCAGGCAATTACCTGATAGTTTCTTTTACTCAACCAGTGAAGTATCACTGTTGTATCAAGTCCACCACTGTAAGCTAACACTAATTTTTCTTTAGACATTTGTATCTCCAATTAAGTTGTTTGTTTTTTCACCCCTTTTGCCTGAGCTGCCTCTCAGAGTGGCAGAAGTTCTTTTCTGCCCTGCCACCTTTCCGGGATTCTTCGCAGAAGCTCTGTATTCGTCCAATCCACAAATCTTCAGATCTTCAATACTGACCTCACTCAGTGCCTCGCACAGTCTTCTTGCGGCCTGAAGGCTTGTTATCACAGGTATGTCCCTGTCTGCAGCAGCTCTTCTGAGAGTGTAGTCCTTTTTGAATTCTGCTTCACTTCTTCTGTCTGAAATGCTGAAGAGGATCTGAAAGCTTTGAGACGAAAGAGCGTCTGCAATTCCTTCGTCAGGAATTGTGATGGTATTAACACCCACTGCTCGGAGGAAGGATGATGTTCCCTCCGGTGCCCAGATCTCAATAGATTTGTCACTAAGAGCCTTCATGGACTTTGCCATTCCAGCATTTGTTTCCATTCCATTAAGTGAAACAAGTATTCTTTTCGGAGGTAGCTCAAAGCCAACGCACATCAAAGCTTTTATGTAAGCTTCATTGAATGTTCTTCCTAGAGCAGCGACTTCTCCTGTTGAGGCCATTTCAACACCCGTTACAGGATCGGCTCCCTGAAGCCTGGTGAACGAGAATTGGGGTGCTTTGACACCTACATAATCGAGGTCAAAGAATCTGAAGGACTCAGGTTCATGATGAATTCCCATTACCACCTGAGTAGCCGTTTCTATAAGGTTTCTATTCATTACTTTGGAGACAAATGGGAAACTTCGCGAAGCACGGAGGTTGCACTCTATCACCATAACTTTGTTGTCTCTGGCCATAAGCTGGATGTTGAAAGGTCCGTTGATACAAAGCGCACTTGCGATTCTGTTCGCAATCTTTCTCGACTGGCGTACCGTCTCATGGTAGACTCGCTGAGGAGGGAATACCAATGTTGCGTCACCTGAATGAATACCGGCGTTTTCAACATGTTCGCTGATTGCACAGGTTATTATTTCTCCGTCCTGCGCCACACCATCAAGATCGATCTCATGGGCTCCTTCTATGAATTTGCTAATGACAACCGGGTGTTCTTCTGATACTGCACTTGCTGTTAAAAGAAGTTTCTCAAGCTGCTGTTCGTTTGCAGCAACACCCATCGCAGCCCCGGAGAGCACATAGGAAGGACGAACAAGAAGTGGATAGCCATGTTCATTGGCAAAACGTCTGGTTCCTTCAATTGATGCAGCTTCAACCCAGGGCGGCTGTGCAATATTTAGCTCTTCAAGCAATGCCGAGAATGTGTGCCTACTCTCAGCCCGGTGGATGTTTTTGGGACAGGTTCCTAGTATCCGGATGTCCTTGTTGAGCAGCTGCAGAGCCAGATTGTTTGCAACCTGCCCACCTGCAAATAAAATTACTCCATGCGGGTCTTCCCGCCGGTAAATATCTAGAACAGTTTCAAGGTTAAGCTCTTCGAAGTAGAGCCTGTCACTTTCATCAAAATCGGTGCTTACTGTTTCGGGATTGTTATTGATTACTATAGTGGAGTAGCCTTTTTCTCTAAGCGCCCGAATTGCTGAAACGCAACTCCAGTCAAATTCGACAGAGCTACCAATGCAATAGGTTCCTGATCCCAGCACAATCACCGATTTATTGCTGCACCTTGTTACATCGTTCTCAGTGCCGTTGTAGGTGAGGTAGAGGTAGTTGGTTACTGCGGGATACTCTCCTGCAAGTGTGTCTATCTGTTTAACACTCGGAAAAATATCAAGTTTGTTTCTAAGGTTCCGAATCTTCTCCTCTGAAGCTCCAGTTGCTATTGCTATCTGATTATCAGAGAATCCATACTTCTTAGAATTCAGTAGAAGATCCATATCCAGTTCATTCAATGAGGTCTTTTTCAGCTTTTGTGAAAGTTTTACAATCCCTGCGATACAGTGCAGGAACCAGGGGTCGATCCCGGTTTGAGCATGTATCTCGGGTATAGAGGCCCCGTTTTCCAAGCTTTCGGCAACCGCGTACAGCCTGTTATGAGAAGGATACTTGAGTTCATCACTGACTGAACTTGCCCGGGGAGTTGTATTTAGAACAAGTCCGTTCCTGCCGGTTTGCAGCATTCTTATGGCTTTCTGGAGGGCTTCTTCAAAAGAGCGGGAGATGGCCATAACCTCTCCAACAGACTTCATCGAGGTTCCTATTTTGCTCGAGACTCCACTGAATTTATTGAAGTCCCATCTGGGCATTTTTACAACTATGTAATCAAGAGCAGGTTCAAATGCTGCGGTTGTACAACCGGTTACTGTATTTTTAATCTCATGGAGTTTCTTACCCAAAGATAGTTTAGCGGCAACCCAGGCAAGAGGGTATCCGGTGGCCTTTGAGGCAAGGGCAGAGCTGCGAGAAAGCCTTGCATTGGCTTCTATGATTCTGTAACCCTCACCCCTTGGAGAGAGGGCAAACTGCACGTTGCACTCACCAACTATTCCAAGGGATGAGGCGACCCTGCGGGCAGCATCGCGGAGTTCGTGATACTCAGTATTATTGAGTGTCTGGCTAGGTGCCACAACGATGCTTTCACCTGTATGAATGCCCATAGGGTCGAGATTTTCCATGTTGCAGATTGTCAGGCAGGTCCCGGAAATATCCCGCACTACCTCGTATTCGATTTCCTTCCACCCCTCAAGATATTCCTCTATCAGAAGCTGATCTGCATAAACAAATGCCTTTGATGCCAATTCAGAGAGCTCCTCTTCATTGGTGCAGATTCCTGAGCCAAGTCCTCCCAGAGCAAAAGCTGCTCTTGCCATACATGGGTAGCCAACCTCAGAAGCTGCAGCAAGAGCTTCTTCAACACTGTGAGCGGCTTTACTCTCCGGTATTGGAAGGCCATTCACTTTTAGATGAGCGGCGAAAAGACTTCGGTCCTCTGATTTCATAATTACCTCGACAGGGGTGCCGAGTACTTGAACAGAATACTTTGATAGAACTCCACTTCTATAAAGTTCAGTTCCGCAGTTGAGAGCAGTCTGGCCGCCTGTACCAAGCATGATTGCGTCGGGTCTCTCCTTCGCAATAACCTTTTCAACGAAGTGCGGAGTAACAGGCAGAAAAAAGATTCGGTCTGCCATGTGAGATGAGGTTTGAACAGTTGCAATGTTCGGATTCACAAGAATTGTTCGAATGCCTTCTTCACGGAGGGCTTTAAGTGTTTGACTACCAGAGTAGTCGAATTCACCGGCTTCACCGATTTTTAGCGCAGCACTTCCAAGAACCAGCACACTCTTCACTGTCTTCATTTTTGACCTCCAGAAAGCATCAAGGCAAACTGATCGAATAGACAGCCAGCCTCAAGAGGCCCCGGTGAAGCTTCAGGATGAAACTGCACACCTATAAAGGGCAGGCTTTTATGAATAATGCCCTCGACAGAATCGTCATTTACATTTCTGAAGAGAATTTCCCAACCGGGGGGAAGAGAATCCTCTGTAACCTGATAGCCATGGTTCTGGGATGTCAGAAAAAACCTGGGAGATTCTTCTTTTTCCTCGATACATGGTTGATTCTGCCCCCTGTGGCCGTATTTCATTTTTTCAGTTGATGCTCCTGCTGCCAGAGCAAGTATCTGGTGGCCGAGACAGATGCCCATAACAGGTACACCCTCAGCAAGCAGACTTTTCACTGAGGTTATCGTCTCACTCCATTCACATGGATCGCCCGGTCCATTTGAGAGAAGAACTCCGTCAAATTCTCCCTTAGTGAAGGAATGGTTCCATGGAACCTCAACCACATTGATATCTCTCTTTGAAAGACACCTTTTTATGTTCATCTTAGCGCCGCAGTTAACAAGAGCCACTCGAGGGCTCTCTGAGTCAACTCCAGTGGAGTTACTGTTATGTCTCTTTAAGCATTGAATCATCTGTTCAGCTGGCGTAAGGGAAGAGGGCACTGGTTCAATACTGTTGATGCGGAGTGACCCCGCCATAGTACCTTTCTGTAGAAGGTGCTTTGTAAGGGCTCTGGTATCGACACCTTGAATTCCCGGGATGCCACAGGATTTCAGCCAGCTGTCTAGATCCATCTTCATTTCGTAGTGACTCGGTGAAAAACAGCAGGAGGCAACCACAAGACCGGCAACTCGAATTCCTTCAGACTCAAAAGCAGATGAATCCAACAGTGATGGCACTCCATAGTTTCCAGAAAGAGGATAGGTAAGTACAAGTATCTGTCCAGTGTAAGATGGATCTGTTAGAGCTTCTGTATAGCCAACCATCCCGGTGTTAAATACAACCTCACCCCTTACTGAGGTTGCGGCTCCGAATGCAGAGCCAGTGAATAAATACCCATCTTCAAGTCGCAGTTCTGCTTTGTCCCGGTTTTCTCCAAGATTCACTTGTTTCTCCTGTGCTGCTAAATGAAAGGCTACTCCAGGTAGCCGTTGAATATCCCTCTTAATTGAATAGCTGTTCCTTCATCTGATACTACACACATCACCGTGTTATCTCCCGCTACCGTACCTAGAAGACCATCTACATCTGTGCAGTCAAGCACTCTTGCTATCGCTTGAGCTTCTGCAGGGTTTGTGTAAACAATAACGATATTACCACTTGATGCGACGCCAGTTACAGATATCTGGAATCGCCTTTTTATGCCGAGAGAGGTTTCAATTCTTCTCTCTTCACCGGCAAGTCTGTAAACGAATGAGCCATCCTGTGTCTGCATACGAAAGGCCCCAAGGGCATTTAGATCTCGGGAGAGACTGGATTGTGAAACAACAACACCTCTTTCCTCGAGGAGCTCCTGCAGCTTCAACTGACTACCGGTATGCTCATCCGAAAGCAGCCCTGCAATCATGTCGAGTCTTTGTTTTCTTGTCATAAGCCCTCCAAACAAATTAATGAGTATGCATTGGGGGCGAATATATATGCAGAGATGTAAATGTCAATGAATTGAAAACTCGGAACTATCTGATTTTATGAAAGAAAGTCATAACCCTCCGGAACCTTACTTGACATGATAACTGGTTATTCATAGCTTATTTAGGATGATATTGAAAGGAGGTAAACATCTTCTTTACGCTAGCAAGCCGCATAAAAATACGGCTCTTCGTGTTGGTTCTGTTTTTGTTGTCCACTTCTGCTTTCGGGGATGATGTTCTCCTCGAGACCGATTTCACTGAATTACCACAGAACTGGAATAATGACGGGTTTAGCATTCGCTGGTACGGTGCTGTTTTCCATTATGTGGGTCAACAGCATATCTCTGTGAAGCTTCAAACAGGGAGCAGCGACGAATGGGAGAAGAACGTATTCATTCCCGATGGTATCGACTCTGTCAGAATTGAGATAGACCATTCTCTGCAAGTTTCAGGGGGAGAATACCCTCAACTCACTTTTTACATTAAATTGGGAAATCTATCCGAAACAGAATATTTGTGGTACGAGTATATCAATCACGAGCAGCCCAGCTTCAACCAGACATTGTCACATTCCTACTGCCCAGACTGGTTGATCGGCGGGGATCTATTGGGAATTCGCATCTATGTTCACGGCTGGCCTGGTGAATTCGGGTCAGGTGTGGATTGGATCATAACCTATCTGAAAGTGACAGCTTTCGGTGATGATCTGACATTTACTCCCAACACATGGGCAGGGATAAAGAGCAGTTTTTAATCACATCGGCATCAACTTTCACAGAGCAAAACCCGCTATCCCTGGATGCAGACGCTCTTTTCATTCTACGCAGAAGCTCTAGAACGCCTTTCCGGGGAGGTGCAAGTCTATATCTTTTCTTTGGATTTCTAAATTATATTTATTCAAACTGTTACGCAATTTCCAGCACTGACTTGAGTCAACGGCAACAGCAAGTATGGAATGTGAGGGAATAATGAAAGTAAGATACGATTCCTATTGTGGTCTCAACTGTGGCGCATGTCCCGTTGGCAGAGCAAATGAAATGAATGATACAGAGGCCATCAAAAAGTTCGCTGAAGAGTGGGGAACAACTGTAGAAGCTCTCAGATGCACCGGTTGTAAAACAGAGATCACATCAGGCTACTGCACGAACTGTGAAATGAGACTCAGTGCAAGAGATAAAAACCATGAATTCTGTGTTGAATGCAGCGAGTACCCCTGCAAAGACATTACCGATTTCAGAAATGATAAAGCACCACACCATTCGATAGTCTTCACCAATCTTCAGAAGATTGAGGAGAATGGTCTCGAGGAATGGTTGAAGGTCCAAAAGATCAGGTGGTCTTGTAGCAGTTGCAGCACCAGCTTTGACTGGTACAGTGAAACCTGTGAAAAATGTGGAAAAAAACTTTACAATGCTGTTGATGAAGAAAAAGATTTGCTTATCTGAAACCCATATAGGAAGAGACCTAACAAATGAACCTCATCTTGACTGTTTTTCTGCTTTTACAGGCATCAGCCGGCGCTGTGCAGCTTAAACCAACCATGGCACAGTGGTACAGCGATATAGCTGGAACATACACCGGCACATTGTTTTCCGCAGGATACGATATACCAGTAGAAACAACATTCTTTTTTGAAGACGGGGTCCTCCTGGGTGAATATGTCATGGATGAGGACAGTACACTGAGTCGTGGTGATCTTAGCAGTATTCTTTTCGGTGAAGAATACCTCTTAACGTGCACATGGACTGACATATACGGTTCGGGTCCTGTTTCCTTTGTCTTTACTGACAACTGTACCGGGTTTGCAGGTTTCTGGAGCAGTGGAAATGATTCTTCTTCCTACAACTGGTGGGGTGAAAAAGAGGAAACAGAGTTTCAACAGCCAGTCAGAGATTAGGTTGTTAGCGCGGGTGAGTAAGCATGGGGGAAGAGGCATCGGTTGAATTCCTGTGATCTGAGCAAACAACCGGAGTTTTTTCATAAGCAGAGGGTGGTAGAACATGTTTATAGAGTATATAGGGTACCTGAGCTTTGGAATCAGCTTGATAGGAGTGCTTGTTATAGTCAGTGGCACGATTCAAGCACTAGTGGAATTTGTTCGTCTTGAGGTTAAAAACCTTCATGGAGAAAATATCTGCCCTAAAAGGGGGCTTATCCGCCACCACTTCGGCGCTTATATTCTTCTTGGCCTCGAGTTTCTTATTGCAGCTGATATTGTTGACACCATCAGTCAGCCGGGTCTGCAGGAACTCGCTACTCTCGGAGCGATTGTTGCCATCAGAACAATTCTCAGTGTTTTCCTGAACAAAGAGATGCAGAACCATTCCTGCAAGAGTTAGAAGTAATCTTACTGTCTCCGATGAACGGGAAACACAACAACTGATCAGGGAAGAGTATGACTGAAAACATGATGAAAATACTTCAAGAGTTCATGCCCCCTCCAGGCATTCTCAATTTAGAAGGAGATTGTAGTTGAAGGATAACAACAGATTGAACCAGGTCGCTAAAATCAGCATAGCGGGTTTTTCTCTCCTCTTTCTTCTAATAGCAGCATCCTGTGGTCAAAGTGGTGAATTAGCGGCAATGATCGAGGAAGTAGCCAACTACGAACACTGCCTTGTTCCATACGATTCAATTGGGGTGAGAGTTGGAGATGTCAGGTTGTTGTTCGGTTTCATCTACTGGGCTGATTTAACAGTTGACGGGAATATTGCCATTCTGGATAACACTTATGAAGGTGTGAGGTTTTACTCACCCGATGGCACCCATATTGAAACCTTTGCGCCTATTGGAGAAGGTCCAGGAGAGCTGTTGGCACTTGATAGGATGGCTTTCGATCAGGAGGGAAACCTCTATCTTGGAGATTACAGTAATCGAAAGATGTGTTTATATGACAGGGACTTCAATCTTCTAAAAGAGATAGAATTCTTTGGAGGATTTCGGTCAGGAGCTTATAGGATGTTTCCCGGTCCTGATTCAACGTTTATTTTGAAGACAGGGTATTTCACAGAAGACTCCTTTGGTACAGAAGTAGCAAGATATTCAACTGAAGAAACACCTGATCACATTTATCGAAGACGAATGGTTTCTGCTGCCGAGGGTATGAATTTCCAGCAATTGACTGCCATGGTATTAGCGGTCGATCCAGCCGGAAGAGTATACATTGCAGATGCTGTTCATGACGAGTTCAAAATCATCTGCTACTCGCAAGATGGAGACAGCCTGTTTTCATTCGGATTTGATGACTACGAACCCATTGCAGTACCTCAACACTCTCGCGACTCGTATAGGGAGAGGGAGCTTGAACGTTATATAGATTTTAGTGGGAGCGCAGAAGGTTTCAACTTCGAATCTCCAGAGTATTACAGAGCAATAATGTCAATAGCGATTGATAGTCAGAATAGAATCTGGGTGCGTGAGGAATACAATACCAGAATTTCTTACATTTTCAATGATGAGGGTACATATCTTTTCACGATGGGAACGGATTTACCAGGTTGGCAGACTACCATTGGCTGGAATCTCAGAGTAAGCCCAAGGGGTATTCTAGCGAACCCGAGGAACCCTGAGGAGTTTTCACTTGTCTACATGATGAGGGAGAAAACGGCTTCTTCGTCAGAGTAGAAGATTGCAACAGTATCAAGGAAAAACATGACTGAAAAGATGACAAAGTACCTCGATTTTATGCGAGAACTTGAGAAACTGAAGACAGTAACCCGTATGAACCGCACCCTTGACCCGGGCAGGCAGGAGAACTCTGCTGAGCATTCCTGGCATACGTCTATCATTGCACTCTTAATGCAGGGCTACCTACCTCCGAACACAGACATTAGCAAAGTGGTTAAGATGATTCTCATCCACGACATTGTCGAAATCGACACCGGAGACACATACCTCTACGATGAAGAAAAAAGAAAGCAGGCAAAACACAAGGAAGCGATAGCAGCTCAAAGGCTCTTCGGTCTTCTTCCTGAACCGCACAACAAAGAATTTCTAAACCTCTGGAATGAATTCGAAGCAAAGGAAACATTGGAAGCAAAAGCAGCATCGGTGCTTGATGCTCTGCAGCCTCTTATCAACCACGATGTTACCGGCAAGGGGAACCCCAGAGGAATGACCAGAACAATGATCACAGAGAAGAAAATATTCATCAGGGATGTTTCTCCAGAGCTTTGGGAGCTGGCAGAGCAGCTAATTGAAAACGCTGTAATCAAAGGTTTATGCAGTAACGAATAGAAGAGGATTGGCTCAGAAACGAATCTTCTGAAACACATAAAAGATGGAAAAAACTGCCAGAGTTGGATTTACCGTGATGAAGATTGGAGTAAATTGAAGTCGGAAACCAAAGCATCTCAGAGCTTCTTCACGCTTGCTCTAACTTTTTTCACAGTACATGAGATTGATGCAGCGGTAAGGCAAGAGTGGATGTTTATTCCTTTACTCAAAGACCTTTCAGCTTCAGTTGGGGAAACTGCCTTCATCGCACTTCATATTCCTCTTTTATTCTTACTATTTTCAATGGTAACAAGCGGTAACAGGAAGATCAGAAGCCGTTCAAAATTCTTTTTTTCGATTCTATTCATCTGCCATTCTATTGCCCACTTCTTCCTCAGCGGTTACTGCAATTTCTCGTTCGCATCATTCTGGCCGGCTCTATTTATCTACGGAGCTGCTGCTGCCTCAATTGCCTATCTAGTCGTGTTACGCTTCAACCCGAAGACTAAAGGGGGAGACAAATGAAAGCATCTGTATTTGTTGCAACCAGTCTTGATGGCTACATTGCCAGATCAGACGGATCCATTGATTGGCTGAATGAATCCAACAGCCTTGTTCCGGAAGGAGAAGACTGTGGGTTCAATGATTTCATGGAAACTGTTGATGCTCTGATCATGGGTAGAAAAACTTTTGAACAGGTTCTAACATTCGGTGATTGGGCCTACGGTGAAACACCTGTTATTGTGATGAGTCACAACGCTGTTGTGATCCCAAAGCACCTTACGGCAACGGTTTCTTATTCATCAGAACTCCCGTCGGATTTGCTGAATCGCCTTGAATCTTTGGGAATGAATCATGTGTATGTTGATGGAGGCACGACAATCCAAAGTTTTCTAGAAGAGGGGCTTATCGACGATGTCTGTATCACAAGAATCCCAATTGTAATCGGTGAAGGAATTGCTCTCTTCAAAAAAACTGATACAGATATACATCTCATCCATCTGACCACCACTGCATACGACTTCGGTTTTGTTCAAACGACATACAAAATCGAGAAGAAATAGAAATTCAAGCCCTTGAAAATCAATCGTTTTCCCTTTCTGCGACATGAACGAATCTCGCTCAGCCTTCTTTTGTGATCTATCTGGTATTCTGCAATACGAGATGATTTTCTGAACGGAAACTAGATAACACAAAAATCCATCAAATAGCGTATCTGTTCACTGTATTAACATCAATACCGTGAAAATCCGTTATGTATCATTTCTTTTTACTGTATTGTTGCGAAAATCGTGAAAATATGTTAAATTCAAGTTATGAGTAAAGTATTGAGTATCTATAAGAAAATTGATTCATTGAGAGAGCGGTATTATCAGGCTGCTCGCAACAAGGAATCTTTGCTTAAACTTATCAGTGAGGCAGAGGTGGCAGAACAGGTCTTTAATTCAAATGCTATTGAAAACAGTACTCTGAATTTGGAAGAAACTGAGAAAATACTGCTTCGTCTTGATTTAGATAGATATGTCACTGAGCGAGAAATATTCGAAACCAGGAATCTGGCACTGGTGGTTGAATATATTGATACAAAAGCAAAACAGCGGGAAATGAATTCAGAAATGATTCTGCTTCTGCATAGAATGCTGCTCACTAACATTCGCGATGATATCGCAGGTCGATTCAGGGAAATTGATGAATGGGTAAGGGTTGCAAATCATATTGCTTGTGATCCGGGGCAGATAATTGGCAAGATTGAAGATATGTTCATCAAATACAATTCTTCGGTGAATGAAAACATCATAAAGAGAATTGCCCTCTTCCATCTCGGTTTTGAACACATCCATCCGTTTGTGGATGGTAATGGAAGAATAGGAAGAGTACTAAATAATTATCTACTGATTCGAGAAGGCTATGTGCCAATAAACATAAAATTCATCGATCGTACATTGTACTATGATGCTTTTGAACAGTTTGATAGAAACAAAAACTGTTCGATTATGGAAGAAATAGTTGGCAAAGCAATAACTAACAGTTATCATAAACGATTAGCCTATCTGAATGGAATGAACATCGTTACTCTTAATGAATACGCAAAGCGAAACAATCTTTCTCATTCAAATTTAATCAATAAGGCCAAACGGCAAACCATTGAAGCTTTCCTGGAAAAGGGAGTTTGGAAAATCGGTTATCCAGCCGGTTAAAAACGAGAAAGATGAAGCTGAGTTCTTTGTTATCTTTACTGAACTGAGCGATTTCATCATTCAAAAACCTATAGCAGACAAGTTCTTCGCAAAATTGTAGAAGCTGATATACCAGAATGCCATCGGTCAGTGTGTCTCAGACCCGACTGGGATAAGGATTATTGGGAACAACATTATCAAACAATGCCGACGCAGCAATCGCTGCGCCGGCATGACAGGGCATTCTCATTTAGCCTCTGTGTGTAAACAATAGCTTTGGCGCTCTATATGCAGAGATCTTTACTTCAGAACTGTAACCATCTCTGAAACAGTACTTCCTTCCTGTGTAAGTCGCAGAATGTAAACTCCGGACGAAAGGGTAGAGGTGTCGAAGTTGATATTCTGTTGACTGGAAAGCTCTCCTTCAAAGGGAGTAGCAACAAGACGCCCAGTCATGTCATACACTGTAAAGGAAGCAGCACCTGCGCTGCCTGTAAGTGAAACATCAGGTGATCCTGTATGAATTGGATTACAGCATACTATTCCAAGGTTACTGGTAGCTGGTTCTATTTCCACGCCCTGCGGGTCCTCGTCAGTGTTTTCAGCACCGGGTGTTGGATAGGCCTGCAGTGCCCAGAGGTCAGCAAGATCGGGCCACCTTCCCCAGGAAACATCATCATCAATTTCCGGGTAGGATATCCAGTCTACTATTACAGAGCCCTGCATCAGATAGACCTCTTCTCCATCACCATCAAGTTTGAACTCAGCGTGCAGTGAACCCTGTTCCGAATCCTTGTCAGCCCATACAATCATGTACTCTCCGGGCTGTATCAGTATATCGGGGAAAGCGAATTTTTCAGGGAAAGCCATGTCGTCAGTAAGGTAGTAGCCTGCGAGTGAAATGGCTGATGAACCGGTGTTTGTTATTTCCAGCCAGTCGTCAAATTCCCCGTATGAATCAGCGATTGTAGTGTCATTTCCCGCCATCAGTTCATTCAGTATCAGGTCTTCGACAGGAACCCATGTACCAAGCTGTGAGGTAAGGTAATCGTACCTGGCTTCAACGAATGTTTCAAGAGCCGGAGCATATCTACCGGGTCCAATGGGAGTGTTAGTAGTCATTGCACTTTCAAACTGAGATGAACTGAAAAGTCTCCTGGGAGCAACTTCCAGGTAAACCCAGTCACGAATCAGATCTCTCATTTCTTCCATACGGGGAACCAATACTGAAGGGTTTGCAGTTGTTGCAAGCAACCGCAACATATGTCCCTCATAAACATTTTCGTACTCATTCATACTCCAGAGCGCATCTGAAAGCCCTCTTTCCTCTCCCGCATCAGGATTGGTCCAGTAGGGGTCAAGGGAGGTAAGATTGCTGATGGAGTAACCCCAGGAGTTGTAGATGCCCCATGACTCATTCATGTCCCATTCGCCGAACACAAATCTGTCATCTCTGTCAGCACAGTACAGATAGTAGTTCACACATCTTCCTGTGTAGCTATCCAGATTAACAACCAGATTGTCCACAGCCATCAGCGCCAGAGCTGTATTTACATCCATAACAGATGAAAGAGTATCAGGAAGCTGGGAAGAACTGGTGTTATTCAGATAGTAGCAGAGGTCTACAAGTGAAGACCAATCATTGGTACTTTCATTTGTCTTCAACTCATAATTCCCGTAGTAGGAAGACTCATCCCAGCCCAGAAATTCAAGCGATCCGTGGTCATCACCCTTCCAGAGATTACCATCTTCACCTGCACCGAATCTTTCATCAATGAAGTGCTTGTCGAACTGCTCAACCATCGTGTACAGTCCCCAGAAAGTGTCATTGATGTAGAGAGCAGCAAATGAGGTTCGGGGACACGGTACACCTGCCTCCCCGGCAATCTCGTAAGCAGCTGCTTCACGAACAAATGAAGGATCATTGAAGTTGCAGTTCAAATTGATCTTGTAGATACCCGAAATATTCTGATCATCAACAAACACATCAAAATCAATCTTGAAAGACTTTTTCATGGTTTGATTTGCAGTGTAGCTGGAGCCGCCTTTGAAGCGTACACCGACAGTTGCAAACTCGTAACCTTCCCATTCAAATTCTGCTGTCAGATAAGTCTCAGAGGCGTAATTTGATTCAAGAGTGTTCCAAAAATCAGGATCATCGAAAGTCAACCTGATTTCCTGTACCTCGCCCTCAGCAAACAGTGGATGGTCCAAGGGAACAAGCGCTCCGAGCGCAATCCCCGGCAACAAACCCATAACAACCAGCACAACTCCAATAGCAGCTTTCATTCCATACCTCCTTTAGAAGAAAAATCCATTTCAAACTACATGCAGCAATGATTCAGATTGGAAGTAAATGGAAAATTGCGGAAATGTAACAGAATGTTACAAAAAATAAGAAGCGATGGAGTACAGATTGAAAGGAAGAGGAACCCGACCGGGTTATACTCTGATATCTCTCCTTGTAATAGAATCGCCACAGTTCTGAACTGGATGCATGGGGAAGAGATTCCTAAAAGCCTTTGGGCATATTAGGTTAGGTGATAGCTTATGCAGTAAACTGAATTGCTGCTGGAATGAAAATTCAAGGTAGCATTCTTTATTTTGGAGGCATCAAATGATATTCGCACTGATTTTTGCTAAGCTGGTAGTTCTACTCTCAGCACCGGGAGACCTGCTCTTTATTGAGAGCGACATTAGAGAGGTTAACTCTTCAGAGTGGATGGAATCTGTACAGATTGTGTACATTGATAGTGGCAGCATCCTTGCTGTTGAAGGAACATTGGCGCCCTCAGATGTGAACTGGGAGATTGTTGATGTTGCTCCTGTTTATCTGGATAACTACAGAATTCTTTACTTGGCACAGTGTAATGGTATTATTCCTCCGGTACCGGGTGAAATCATACTCACCACTGACGAATTTGTGTTAATAAAGCTTGAAAGAGCAACAGCAGAACTTGTCGCAATACCTGATATCGGATTCCTCAGACCACTCAGAGTTCATAAAACCAAATTCGCCTCTCCGGTTCAGAACACTTCCAGAGCAGACACTGTTCTTGTGGATGAGATGGTTGCCATGGTTAGTGAAGAGAGCATTACAGATTTTGTTGAGCAGCTTGAAGGTTATGGTACCAGGTACATGACCTCACCTCAGTATGATGCAGCTGCAGATTGGGCTGACACAATGATGGCTTCTTATGGACTCGCTACAGAACAGCAAACTTTCTTCTACAACGGTGATTCTATGAGCAATGTAATTGGTGAGATTGTCGGTGTTGAGAACCCTGAAAAAATCTACATAATTTGCGGTCATCTGGATTCCATTTCCGGCAACCCTTCAGTAGCCCCCGGAGCAGATGATAACGGTAGTGGTAGTGCTTCTGTTATTGAAGCTGCGAGGGTAATGTCTTCCTACACATTCCGCAATACGGTAAGATTTGTTTTGTTTGCAGCTGAGGAAGCCTGGATGGTTGGAAGTGAATACTACGTAGAAGATGCCGTCCAGGAGGGAGACGATATTCAGGGAGCCATTAATCTGGACATGATTTTGTATGCCCCGAGTGTGGTTGATTCTGTCTACATTCCCTACGATGATCAATCAGAAGCCCTCGCTATTGCAGCTGGTGAACAGTTTGAGAAATACTCCCCATCAATATTCACAAGAGTTACTTATGAACCTTCAGCTCCGAGTGATCAAGCATCCTTCTGGCAGTACGGCTACAAAGCTATTGAGGTAGCAGAAGCAAGCGTTGATCAAATCTGGGGAGGGTATAACCCACACTATCACAAGGCTACTGATTTGCTCATTAATTACTTGCCCAGCATGCCGTATGGAACAGATATGGTAAGAGCATCTGTTGGCCTTCTGGCAACTCTTGCTGAGCCGATTGATCAGTCTTCAATAGAAGATTCTCCTTCAAATCCAATGTCCTTCGATATTTATCCTAACCCTTGCACTACAGGTTCAGTTACCATTAAAGCAGAAGGATTCTCTCCAAATGGAAGAGAATTTCTTCTTTATGATTTATCCGGACGAACTGTTGGGTCCGGCAGCCTTGATGATTCGGGAGAGACTCAGCTCGATCTCCAGAATCTTCCGGCAGGTGTATACTCAATTCTTAGCCGGGATATGGAATCATCAGCGGTGAGAGTTGTATTGATTAAGTAAGAACAGGAACACTCCTGCAGTTACTTCCTCAAAAGAATGGTGAAGCAATCATTGGAGGTCAGGATGAATGCCAAAGCCATAAAGCGCATTATACACGGCTCAAGCGTTTCAGACGGTGCGGGGGTTAGACTCAACCGTCTTATTGGCACGTCAGAATTGGACAATATTGATCCCTTTTTCCTGCTTGATGAATTCCGAAGCAACAACCCTGATGACTACATAGCAGGATTTCCAATGCATCCACACAGAGGAATAGAAACCATTACCTATATGGTAGAGGGAAGCTTCAGGCATAAAGACAGCAGAGGGGGAGGAGGTGTATTGAACGCAGGAGATGTTCAATGGATGACAGCCGGTAAAGGAATTCAGCATGAAGAAATGCCGGCCATGGAAAAAGGTCAATTGTGGGGATATCAGTTATGGTTGAATTTACCTAAAAAATTCAAAATGGTGGAACCCAAGTATCAGCACATCACCACAGAAAATACACCTGTATATGAACAGTCCGGGAACAAGGTTATAGTAATTTCAGGTAGTTTTGAAGGGCTGCAGGGAGCTGCTAATAATTACGTACCTGCGGAATACTATGATGTTCACCTTGGAACAACAATTAAGATGCATGCAAAAAAAGACTACAATTCTTTCATCTACATTCACAGTGGGGCTGCTAGAATAGAAAACCAGGAAATCACTGCGGGATCCATGGTTGAATTTCACGAAGGCAATGAAATTCTAATTGAAAGTAGCAGTGCAAACACCGGGTTCCTCTTTCTTTCGGCAAAGCCGAATAACGAACCCTATGCAAGGGGCGGTCCTTTTATAATGAACACAAGAGAAGAAATCGCTCAGGCTTTTGATGATTATCAGAACGGCAAGTTGTTCTAGAATTATCAAAAGTCCCGACAATCGGTAAAAAGTACTCTAACTATCTCATCATTTCCCGTTTCAGATCACTGCTCATGTGAGAATCTCGATATGAGAATGATGACTCGGGTTCTGGAACTGGAAAGAAGTTAGCAGGTCTTGTTCCCGGGGTGATTTCTGACAGGTAGTGTTCCCCTTACTACCGGGTTAAAAGATCTTACTTTTATTTCCATCACCCTTACAGCAAATTCCCGCCCTTTTGGGGTTTCTTTGCCATTCACCTGAGAAAGCAGCAATAAGGCTACGCTACAAGCTGAAGTTGAAAGTCAACCCCAACAACCATCCATTTTCAAGAAAGGGTCTGGGATGTTGACGCTCTAAAGAGCAACTTTGATTGTGGATGAATTTTCATTTGCGCTCCCGGGAAACAGAAGCTGCCAGCTTTATCTGTGGGATGTAAACCATCTTAATCAAAACTGAGGAAAGGTAGTATGAAGATAAATTGCTCCAATGAGCTAATCTTTTACTCGGCCTTGATATGCAAGCGAACATAGTGCATGATTGTTACTAAAATACTTGCTCTTCACCGAAAGGAAAGCTAATGATTACCTTTTTGATGATTCTTTTGCTCAATGGTCATAGTTTACCCGAGTGGGAGCATGTGGGCCCTGCAGGAACAGGTTATGGAATTACTTCTATTGTACAGTCTCATGTAGATCCGCAGGAGCTGTTTTGTGTAGGGGGATGCTCGGTCCCGGGGTGGTGGGATTATGGCAACTACATCTACCACTCTGAAAACGGAGGTGAATCATGGTCAGCCTGCCGCGCTCCCGATATGAACACCATAGCAGGAGCTCTTCTGGGATATACACCCGGTGGTACCCTGTTAATACTGGGCAACAGCGACAATGGAATTTTCTACACTCAGGATAACGGTGAGAACTGGTCGTATGCAAATCTACCATCTGATCCAGCCATCATTTCCAGGATCGTTACAGTTTCAGATGAACCTGAAATGGTCTGGATGGTAGGCAGCACCGATTCAAAATCAGGCATTGATGCCCAGCATGGTGCAGTATGGATCACCACAGATTCGGGGCAGAACTGGTCCAGCAACGACATTCTTACTACTCCAGCACATGCATACGATATAGCCGTGGCTACTACAGATACACAGATACTCTGTGTTGCAGGTGAAAGCAGTTCAGCGGCTCTTCTTATGAAATCCGAGACCGGAGCTGCATCATGGAACGACATTACCCCACCTCAGTGCTCAAGCCACAATGCAGGTGCAGGTGTGGCGATTCATCCGGAAGACAGCGATTTGATTATTTTCAGCACTGAAGAGGGGATCTACAGGTCTTCTGACGGCGGAACATTGTGGGCTGCTGTGAGCAGTATTGAAAATGTTTCCCTGATCTCTTTCTCAACCGTTAACCCTGACTATGTTGTGGCCTGTGCAGACAACGCAGTTGTCATGAGCACGGACGCCGGTCTTACCTGGGAATCTGTCTATACATTGCCAGCGGGGGAACAACCACTGCAGGTTTCGCCTTCACTATTCGCAGCAACAGACATCTTTGCAGCTACTCCGGAGGGCTGTCTCGTGAGCGATGACTCCGGTTCTTCGTGGAGCTTGTCAAACGACGGTCTATCTTTCAGTTCCACCTATTCTCTTACTAATGCACAGGGCTCTTCTTCCAGGATGTATATGCTGCTGAACGGGGAGTTCTCCCTGTCTGACGACTTGGGTTTCAGTTGGACTGCTTGCACCACTCCCGACGGAATGCATCCCTACTACACTGAATTGTGCAGGAATCCCATGGATGCTAACAATGTTATTGCTACAGGCTCTCAGTCTGAAATTTTCACCACACATGACGCAGGCAGCACTTGGCAGAGCAGCAGCGGGCAATTCGGCACTGCATTCTGCGCAATTGCTGATCCTTCGGAGGACGGTGTTTTTTACATAGGTGGAAGTTCTCCCCAAGCACCTGAACACATGCGTATCGCTAAAAGCGAGGATTCAGGGATTACATGGAGTTTTTCCGATTTAGGTGATTCCGGTGCCCGGATCTACTCTATTTGTGTTGATCCTTCAAAACCGGATACTCTGTACGCTGGCGGCAGCTACCATAACTACACAGGGCACATTCTGATGAGGTCTTATGACAGTGGAGTCTCCTGGAATGAGGTTCAAACAACAATTCCAGCCGGTTATTCTCTTAACAGTATATCAGTGTCCCCATTCAATTCATCACTCATTCTTGCAGCAATCCAGGACGGGATCTACAGAAGTGATGATTTCGGTGTTTCGTGGAGCAAAGTGACAGATGCGAGCAGCACTCGGTTTGTAACGTTTGATCCATTTGATTCGGACAGGGCTTGGATGTGGAATTCTTGGTACCCGTTGCTTGGAGTGTCGGTTAGTCTTGATGCGGGAGTAACATGGGAAGAGTGCAACCAGGGGCTTCCTTTCTGGAAAGTGGTTATGTCCATTTCTTTTGCCGATCCAGATATGGTTTATTTATCTACAGTCGGTTCTCTGTTCAGAATGGACCTCACAACCGAAGCCATTGGAGAAACCAGCTTCTTAGTGCCGGAGAGCGGAACACTCATTGTGTCACCAAATCCTGTTGTTTCAAGTGCATCTGTTTCTTACACTGCACAAACCATGTCGCTAGTTCAGTTTACGCTGTTCGATGTTACAGGCAGAGTAGTGAAGCAGGAATCTGTTCTTCCTGAAGAAACGGGCAGGAACACATTCCAGTGGAGTATAGCAGGGGAACTTCCAGGTAACGGTATCTACTTCCTCAGAATGAACAACGGCTCAGAAACAGCAACTGCAAGAATGGTTCTCTGCAAGGAGTAGCCTTAACTAAAGGCAAAAGTTTCTCCTCCTCACTGTGGGAAACTTTTGCCAACTACGAACGCATGTTGAATATTGACTCTTGCCGAATGAATGACAGTTCATTTTGCAGACTCCCGAATAAATCGATAGTTACTTACTTCCAGATTTATCCATGAGTCCTATTCAGTTTTTCACGGAAGGAGAATAATGAAAAAGATCTATCCAGCAATACTGATTCTGCTGCTCTCCTGTGGAGACACAACCGGACCCGAGGTTGAGGGTTATACAGTAATACCTCCAGAGAACCCTCAGCCCAGAGGAGCAAGAGTATTCGGTATCAATCCTTCAGAAAGCTCAGAAGGGTTCCAAGCATCATTTGATGAAGCAACCAAAGCAGGTATTCAAGTTGCCGAGATAAATCTCGCCTGGGAGGATATTGAAACATCTCAGGGAGTCTACCAGGATCCCAATGGAATTCTCTCGGCAATTACATTCTACGGCTATAATGATATAGAAGTGCTTCTAACCATTTCAGTTATCAACACAGTGAAAAGCACAGTTCCCGAG
>JADGDO010000070.1:0-532 GCA_016744855.1 Candidatus Fermentibacteraceae bacterium
CTTTGATCAACTGCTTCTCGCCACCCGCTGGAAACACGGTAGGGATGCTGACCAGCTCAATGCCTTCAGCCCCTGATTCTTCGCCGTCAATCAAACTATCGAGTGCAACGCGCAGTTTTTGCATTGCCTCGGGTTTGTTGTCTTCCAACGCCAGAAGGCATTGTTCAGCATTAAGAATACGCTTCAGCAGCAGGCAACCGCGCAGCACAACTTCTGCTTTACTGCGCATCAGCAGATCATCACAAGTAATATAAGGTTCACATTCAACACCGTTGATGATAAGGGTTTCTATGCTACGCGGAGGCTTGAGTTTCACTGCAGAAGGAAACACTGCCCCGCCAAGACCAACAATACCTGCCTCACGAATCGCGTCACGTAATTGAGTCGGCGTGGCATTGTCGATATCGGTCAACGGAGAGAGAGCGGAATACCAATGGTCCTCGTCATCTGCCTCTATCACAATGCAATCTTCAGTAATGCCTGAGGGATGCGGCATCGTATGTTCTCCAATACCAATCACTATACCCGAGAT
>JADGDO010000070.1:542-1010 GCA_016744855.1 Candidatus Fermentibacteraceae bacterium
CTTCAGCCAAAAGCTGTCCCTTTTCGACTCGTTCACCCACTGCAACCACAGGTTTAGCCTCAACACCGATGTGTTGGCGCAAGGGCAAATAGACTCGTTCAGGTATGGGCAGATTACGTATTGCCTCGCTGTTGGACAATCGTTTGAAACCAGGTAACTTGATACCGCCAGGGAATGTCCACAATCGTCTCATATCACTTGCTCCACTTCCTGTGCCGAAGGTGGCTTCCACTTCCAACGGCTGATTGTCGGCTTAATCTTGCGCAGAGTGAGGCATTCAGGTACTGGACATATTGGTGGAAGACAGAGTTCACAGCCAGTGCAATAGGCTTCCAAAACCGTATGCTTCTGTTTTGGTGCACCGATAATAGCATCTACAGGGCAGATCTGAATGCATTTAGTGCAACCTATGCAGGTGGACTCATCCACCACTGCCACCATAGGTAATGGCTCTGCTGTATCATCTTC
>JADGDO010000071.1 GCA_016744855.1 Candidatus Fermentibacteraceae bacterium
GGCGACACAGAGCGACGGCGTCATCGAGGAGCCCAGGGGCGCCTTCGTTCGAGGGGCGGTTGCCGCTGCGGTTGACGATGAACAGAGGCTCGTTGGTGTTCGCCAGCGAGACGAGCAGAGGGTGGTAGCCCCAGATGCCCTTGTACGACATGTCCATTCCCTCGCTACACTCGCCCGTCGTCCCGACGATGGAGCTGTCGATGTCCAGACGCGCAGTCTGGCTGAGCAGGGGTTGCCCTCGCCGCTGCCATACTTTGACCCGCGCGTCATTGATGACCTCCGTCAGCGTCGAGATGTCGTCGCAAGACAAACGCCGACAAAACTTTCCCTCGGTCGTCGGAGCCGGGAGGGAGCGGGCCCCCAACGCGCGAAGATAGTTGGGGTCGCAACGCAGACGCTCGAGGTCCTCGAGGGACTGGCCGCCGCACAGAAAGTTGTAGGTGATGTTGAGGACATGATCCGACTCGTGGTAGGGGCGATGACGTCGGAGCAAGGGCAGCCGCTCGTCGAGGGCTTTGGGAAGACCGAGGGAGCGGACCAGGTTGTGGATGGCACCGATGCCACCGAAGGAGATCGCCCGCACTCGGCTCGAGAGCTCGTAGTGTGCCCGCGGCGCTCCGAGCTCAGGACCGGCACCCCGCGGCGCCATGCCGCCCCTGGCTCGCTCGAGGCTGCGTTTGATTTTGTAGTTCTCAGCTCGTAGTTGTTGGAGTAGATTTCGGTTCACCTGAAGAGCTCCTTGTTGCGTACGCGAACGGTCTCGCAACCCCATGTACGCTGGGCTCTTCGGGTGAATTCCCTGTTTCTGCTGTTTTCTAGCGCTTGTTCAAGGGCTAGGGGCAATTAAAACAAAGAGGGCCGGCGAACCGACCCTCTGTTTGCTCCCGATTGTGGGAATGGCGCGTCTGAGATCAGGCGCCGGGGATGATGCAGACGCCGACGTCTTCGTAGCCGGGCGGCTCGGCGC
>JADGDO010000072.1:0-410 GCA_016744855.1 Candidatus Fermentibacteraceae bacterium
TTTTCAACGTGACCAGGGAACTGGATATCACTATCCTTACCGGGACTGTAAATTGCGATGTTCAAGGACATTACCGGACCTTGTATGTTGCCATTGGGTTAAGGGAGTTGAAAGGGAAAAAGGTGGTTTCCTACTGCACCATCAGAAACAAAGATTTTCGCATTCTTGCCACAGAACTGATCCGCTATCCATACAAGGAACGATGCCCGTGGACGCGGTACTGGATTGATCAGGAGTGATTCAAGTTCATTTTTCTCATTGTGGTAATATGCATCCTCAATAGCCATTGTGGCTGAATGAATCATCACGGTTGAGATGCGATTTGGGTTCCTTCATTTTGGATCTGCGGGTGCTTGGGGGGGAGTTATAGCAACTTGGCGGACTTGCCTTCTCCTCGGACTTTTCCACCA
>JADGDO010000072.1:420-932 GCA_016744855.1 Candidatus Fermentibacteraceae bacterium
GCCTCTCGGGTTGAGGCCATTAAAGAAAAGGGGTGGATGAACCGTCGATTATCAGTTCCCGCTCCACAATGTTCTGAAGTTCCCTGACCTTGCCGGGCCATTCATAGGCCGGCAGGCGGTCACAATTGATCCAGAAACCTCAAAAAAGTTGCTATTAGGTTCAACTTTTCTCTTGCCATAACGCGTTGGTTTTGGTAAAAGTATCCTCCGTTGCGCCCGTAGCTCAGCTGGATAGAGCAACGGACTTCTAATCCGTAGGCCACAGGTTCGAATCCTGTCGGGCGCACCACTAATACCAAGGGTTTTCAGATTTTTGCTTGAAAGCCTTTTTTATTTTTTCTACAACCCACAATCAAATAGAAGTTGCCCGCTTTACCCACAGAAGTCGGAAAAATTGATAAATTGCAAGATACCTAACTGGTCAGCTCTGTAACAGTCCCGCTCAGGAGATAGCTGACCTCTGACGATCAACCACGCACCACAAAAATTAAGTCCTCTTGGAGTTTTTTGTC
>JADGDO010000073.1 GCA_016744855.1 Candidatus Fermentibacteraceae bacterium
CCAGTCGTTGCCAGTCGTTGCCAGTCGTTGCCAGTCGTTGCCAGTCGTTGCCAGTCGTTGCCAGTCGTTGCCAGTCGCCCGCCCCTCCTCTCCACTGGAATACCGAAGTACGTTTGCCGCCATGAGCCTTGCAGATCGAAAATTCCTTTTGCATAATACTCTGTGAGTGCGTACGGTCACGTACATACCATTCTCGACATGCTGAGACTTTCACAGCTCTGATCGTACCACCCACCCGCGTCTCCTCCCAACTGGAATACCGAAGTACGTTTGCCGCCATGAGCCTTGCCAGTCGTTGCCAGTCGTTGCCAGTCGTTGCCAGTCGTTGCCAGTCGTTGCCAGTCGTTGCCAGTCGTTGCCAGTCGTTGCCAGTCGTTGCCAGTCGTTGCCAGTCGTTGCCAGTCGTTGCCAGTCGTTGCCAGTCGTTGCCAGTCGTTGCCAGTCGTTGCCAGTCGTTGCCAGTCGTTGCCAGTCGTTGCCAGTCGCCCGCCCCTCCTCTCCACTGGAATACCGAAGTACGTTTGCCGCCATGAGCCTTGCAGATCGAAAATTCCTTTTGCATAATACTCTGTGAGTGCGTACGGTCACGTACATACCATTCTCGACATGCTGAGACTTTCACAGCTCTGATCGTACAACCCACCCGCCCCTCCTCTCCACTGGAATACCGAAGTACGTTTGCCGCCATGAGCCTTGCCAGTCGTTGCCAGTCGTTGCCAGTCGTTGCCAGTCGTTGCCAGTCGTTGCCAGTCGTTGCCAGTCGTTGCCAGTCG
>JADGDO010000074.1 GCA_016744855.1 Candidatus Fermentibacteraceae bacterium
GAGAGAACCAGCTATCACTAAGTTTGATTGGCCTTTCACCCCTATCCACAAGTCATCGGAAAAGTTTTCAACCTTTACCCGTTCGGTCCTCCACTAGCTCTTACACCAGCTTCAACCTGCTCATGGATAGATCACTTAGTTTCGGGTCTGCAGCCAGTGACTAATCGCCCTATTCAGACTCGCTTTCGCTACGGCTCCGGGTATCCTTAACCTTGCCACTGACCACAACTCGCAGGCTCATTATGCAAAAGGCAGTCCGTCACACGTATATATAATAGTGCTCCGAATGATTGTAAGCCATAGGTTTCAGGTTCTATTTCACTCTGCTCACCGCAGTTCTTTTCACCTTTCCCTCACGGTACTAGTTCGCTATCGGTCTGGTAGTAGTATTTAGGATTGGAGGGTGGTCCCCCCAGCTTCAGTCAAGATAACACGTGTCCCGACCTACTCTGGATCCTGCTAGTCTCTCGTCGATTTCGATTACGGGGCTATCACCCTCTTTGGCCAAACTTTCCAGCTTGTTCTTCTATCGACTAAAGTACCGTATGCAGTCCACAACCCCCAGTGCAAGCACTGAGTTTGTCCTAATCCCTTTTCGCTCGCCGCTACTATGGGAATCTCGTTTGATTTCTCTTCCTTCAGGTACTGAGATGTTTCACTTCCCTGAGTTCGCCCAACCTAAGTTGTAACATGATTCGCACCATGCTGGGTCGCCCCATTCAGAAACCCCCGGATCAAAGC
>JADGDO010000075.1 GCA_016744855.1 Candidatus Fermentibacteraceae bacterium
TGGCATAGGTGTTTGAACATTCAACAATAGCTCTATTATATTTCGTTGACGAATGGTAAGTATCATTACATTAACCTTATATTAATTAGTCTAACTTTGTAATTTCATTATATAGGAAACGGAATGTTTGTATCATGTCATTGTTCTATGTTTTATTTTATGATACTTACAAAAGTATACTAATTATAAATCTGTAGATTTTATCTCGGTTATACCAATTGCGCCATTTTGTAAATGTTATTTATCTCTTTTAGCTTCAATTAAAAGAAAAAGAGCTCTCAAAAGAGAGCTCTTTTATGTGAACCGCCTGGGACTTGAACTCAGAACCTACTGATTAAGAGTTATAGGGTTCGTTGTCTATCTTGTCTATTATGGTGTTTTTTATTGGAAAAACGCCTGATTTTCAAGATTTTTAGTCTATTGTGTCTTGTTTTTTCTATTATTTATACTCAGGTTGCACCCAAGTTGCACCATTTATGCGGTTTAGTTGGATTTAAATTAGTAAGTTATTCTTGTGTTTCTTCGAGATTCCTCTTCTTCACAACCATTTGAATCACTACAATCGTAATCATCAATCCGGTCAACCCTGCTAACCCAATCATCCATCCATTTGGATTATTTCCTTTTTGGATGAATCGAAAAGCAAAGCTTGGGAGGATAAAAGCAATGGTGGTAATCAAAAACATTAGCCATTTTTTGATGTCCTCAGGAGTGTTTTTTGTCTATTTTCTCTATAGG
>JADGDO010000076.1:0-341 GCA_016744855.1 Candidatus Fermentibacteraceae bacterium
GCATATTACCGAAGCTGCGGATTTGATACTTAGGTATCGAGTGGTAGGAGAGCATTCCAGAGTTAGAAATTAGGGTTGTGAAGCCTTATGTATGCCTGGAAGAGACTCTGCCGGCATGAGTAGTGATTATCAGGGTGAGAACCCTTGACGCCGAAAATCTAAGGTTTCCTGGGGAAGGTCAGTCCGCCCAGGGTTAGTCGGGTCCTAAGGTGAAGCCGAAAGGCGTAGCCGATGGGAAGCAGGTCAACATTCCTGCACCACCGAAAAGACGATTGTACGAAGCAGGGACGCAGTAGGCTAGGTGAACCGTGCCGCTGGTTGAGCACGGCGAGTTACAAGGT
>JADGDO010000076.1:351-660 GCA_016744855.1 Candidatus Fermentibacteraceae bacterium
TAATAGGACTACGCAAGACCAAGGACTCTCGGGAAATAAGGTTTTTACCTTATGAACTCATCGACGTCACACTGCCAAGAAAAGCTGCTAAGGAGTTTTTAGGTGTCCGTACCGTAAACCGACACAGGTAGATGGGTTGAGTATACTAAGGCGCACGTGTGAAACCTTCTTAAGGAACTCGGCAAATTAACTCCGTAACTTAGGGATAAGGAGTGCCTCACTAGAGTGATTTATTTATAATGAGCTCGAAGAGGCCGCAGAGAATAGGTCCAAGCGACTGTTTACCAAAAACACAGGACTCTGCTAAAT
>JADGDO010000077.1 GCA_016744855.1 Candidatus Fermentibacteraceae bacterium
GGTGTAGAAATAAGTTCTAGAGACCAGATGAGATCGCCAGATTCTCCCTGGAAGGCATACAGTGTATCACCTGATGAAAATACAACTTCCGGTTTCTGATCATTGTCGATATCTGCAATTATTGGTGCACCTGAATTCCCAGAGTCGAGTATGGGATAGCTCCAAAGAATACTTCCATCTTCTCCGTTAACAGCAAACAAAGCTTCATTCCATGACCCGAAGACGACTTCCAGTCGCCCATCCCCATCCAAGTCACCAAGAGCAGGTGAAGAATTTGAGAATCCTAATATTTCGAAAGTCCATAACTCACTTAGAGTTCCAGATAAACCCTGTGAACCTGGCACTACTCCAGTATTCATTGAATTACCATGAAATCTCTCCCATTGGCCAAAAGCTGATGAGGTGACAGCCAGCAACATGAGAAGCATCCAAGAATTCCTTATAGTATTTCTCAATTCAAAACTCCTTTTTCTCTAAAGATTCCAGTTCCACCATAACAATGATTGGAACGAGTCGCGTTATACCAATAACGATTTTGGGGAGTTTAAGATTAACTTAAGTTTAGGCGATGTCAACAGCTAAAAGATAGTAATGTTGTGGGTATTCAAGTATTTAAGCTCGTTTTTGGAGAGGTTATACAG
>JADGDO010000078.1 GCA_016744855.1 Candidatus Fermentibacteraceae bacterium
ATCATCGAGAACGATAAACTTGTCTTTAGGAGATCTCCCCGTGAAGGTTCCAGTATCTACCTTCACCGCACCAAACTCAGTTACGACTCCAACATCAAAGCCTTTCAGATTTGCATCTGTTTCATCTTTGTAGAGAATATCGTATCCAGGGTTATGTAGAACTTCCGGATTCCCAGTAATTCCATACGACTTTAGGTCCAATTGTATCATAATCGAAAATTTATTGAAACATCCGTGAAATTGATACCTAAAGGTAAAAAAAAAAGCAGTGGAAAAAATTTCCACTGCTCTTTAAATTACTGTCTTTAAACAGATTTATCTCTTATACTTAAGCGATGCTTGCGCAGCTGCCAGTCTGGCAATCGGTACGCGGAAAGGAGAGCAACTTACGTAGCTCATTCCAACCTTGTAGCAAAACTCAACAGAAGCAGGATCTCCACCGTGCTCACCACAAATACCAACTTTCAAATCAGGATTTGTTTTACGCCCTCTGCTAGTTCCAATTTCAACTAATTGACCAATACCTTCCTGATCAAGTGTTTGGAATGGATCCGTTTTCAGAATACCTTTCTTAACGTAGATAGGTAGGAATTTTCCTGCATCATCACGTGAATAACCAAAACCCATCTGAGTAAGGT
>JADGDO010000079.1:0-269 GCA_016744855.1 Candidatus Fermentibacteraceae bacterium
GCACGCAGGAGGTCATCGGTTCGACTCCGATATTCTCCACTAAATTCCTGTAAAAACAGGAATCTCATTAAAGTTGTAACTAACTAAGATGAGATCTCCAATCAAGTTGGAGATTACAACGTTCATTGACATATTGAAAAAAGAAATACGAGAAAAGTAATAATAAAGGTTACTATCTATTTATAGGTAGTGACAAATTTTGAATAACTCATTAAAAGAGCAAAAAAGTACAATAAGCAAAGTAAGGGCGTATGGGGAATGCCTAGGCT
>JADGDO010000079.1:279-625 GCA_016744855.1 Candidatus Fermentibacteraceae bacterium
GGACGTGATAAGCTGCGATAAGTTGCGGGGATTGGCACATACAATTTGATCCGTAAATTTCCGAATGGGGCAACCCAGCATGTTGAAGACATGTTACCTATTTATAGGGGTGAACCCGGAGAACTGAAACATCTAAGTACCCGGAGGAAGAGAAAACAATAGTGATTTCGATAGTAGCGGCGAGCGAACTCGAATTAGTCCAAACCAGTGTTGTTACGGCAATACTGGGGTTGTAGGACCACGATATTTGATGCACAATGAATTAGAACACTTTGGAAAGAGTGGCCATAGACGGTGATAGCCCGGTATAAGTAAAGAGTGTTATTGATAGTGGTATCCTGAGTAG
>JADGDO010000007.1 GCA_016744855.1 Candidatus Fermentibacteraceae bacterium
CTGATATCCTGTCCATTGTGTTCCGGAACCGTCAATATTCTCCCAGAACCAGAGTCCATCCCAATCGGATTGAGCACTCAAAACATCCTGATCGCCATCCTGATCAAAATCAATGATGTAGATTTCCTCGCAGTTATCGAATTCCTCGTCATCAGTGATCACGTGTTTCTGCCATGGGGGGGTATGGTTATCGTTTTCCCACCAGCTGATTCCTATACCCTGGGAATAGCTTGCTGCAATAATATCCTTATCGCCGTCGCCGTCCATATCCCCACCTGAGAGATTTCTAATCTGATGAAATGTATCAATGAAGGATTCTTCCCAGATCAATCCTGTACCATCTGTATTTCTGTACCAGAAAATACTGTCTGCTCCATTGCCGCCCAAAACATCCATATGCCCATCATTATCTATATCAACCGGAAAAGGAGCGCGGCTGCTGTAAACAGTGTACACGTCGATAACATGTTCAGTCCAGGAGTTACCCGAACCATCGTTTTCAAGCCACACATGTTCTCTGTTAACCGAAGAAAATGTGACAATGTCCACATAGCCGTCTCCATTGATATCAGAGGGGAAGACAAAAGATGAACCGGATTCTGCCGCAACAAAATGCTTTGTTGACTTCATCTCAAGGTAGATCTTGCTTTCGACTCCCTCCCATGCGATTTGGGTTTCATCCAGAAATGTATTGTACCAATAATGGTCAGGGCCTGGCACGCCTGGACCTCCTGACCAGTCATTCTGCCCAATCTCATAAGCAAATGAAGGAAGGAATAGTAGCAAAATCAACAGAGGCGAATACTTCATATTGTCCCGTTTTCAAGCTTAATCCATCCAACTCTAACGGGCATATCGATCATACCTGTCGGCCTAAAGGATAGCCAGAGCTCTTTAATGTCAAGTCCGCTCCAATTTGAACTTAGATCTTTGATCTCCATTCTTCCCCATTCAGAATTCAGTTCACCAACCATGAGAGAACCAGTTTGGTTATGTGAATCTTTCCAACCCAAGAAGACGTCACACGCACGTTGAGTCTTTGCTATCAGACTGAAGTAAACATAATTATCCCCATCAATGGTTTCTCCGTCAAGTTCTAGATACATTTTATTGTCACTAAGATGAGAACCGCTAACGGTTCCTTCAAACATTCCAGAAATGGAGTCAGAATATGTTGACATCCATCCCGACATAGAATCAATATCATTCGTGTGCCATGGAGGAGAAGGTGAGGGTGCTTCTGTCATATCCCAACGGTCTCCTCGCACCTGTGTTGCCCAATCATTGGGCTGGATGAGGAATGTTGCTCTGGCAGTATTATCAGCAGGATCAGTCTCTTCATACCAAGAGGTCGCTCTCACTTCGAGTTGATGGGCACCAATGTCATCGACATCAATCCCATTCCAATCAAAAATCACTTGTACATACTCTGCTTCTCTGCAGTTACTTGAACCATATGTAAGACCGGAAAAGTCGATCTCGTCAGTATCAATTTCTACTGCTGTTCCTGTACTAACGTCGTAAAGTCCAACGCCAATATCAGCTTGAGATCCTGTTTGATCCTGCCCTCAAAAACTGGACACGGAGTTAAGTCATTATTAGAAACAATGACAGGAGGTAACCATGAGTGTTCAACGACGCAGGAAGTTTGATCCGGATTTCAAAAGAAATGCAGTTTTGTTATCAGAGGACCCGAACAGATCAGCAGCCCAGGTAGCTGAGAATCTTGGAATATCAAAAGAGCTCCTTTACCGCTGGAGAAAAGAATATCGATCAAGAGAAGGACTTGCCTTCCCGGGTCATGGTCGAGAGGCTTTAACTCCTCAAGAGCAACAGATTAGAGACCTTGAGAACAAGCTCAAAGATGTTGAAATGGAGCGTGATATATTAAAAAAGGCCATGGTCATCTTCGGGAAAACATCCAAATGAGATTTCTATTTATTGAGAAGAGCCGCTCCTCATTTCCGGTGAAGAAGATGTGCCATGTAATGCGAGTATCCCAGAGCGGGTATTACCATTGGCGTAAGGCTCCCATATCACCAAGAGCACTGAAGAAGGAAAAACTTAAGTATCGTATAAGAGAGCTGTTTGCTGAGCACAATGGCATGGCAGGCAGCCCTATGATCACAGCAGATCTTCATGATAATCCTGAGTATGCAAATGTAGGTCGTCCCCGTGTTGCACGATTGATGCGTGATATGGGTTTGAAGTGCCGTACAGTAAAGAAGTTTACTGCAACGACAAATTCAAAACACAGCAAACCAGTCTCACCCAATATTCTTGATCGTAATTTCACTGTGCCCTCGCCGGATACGGCTTGGGTGAGCGATATCACCTACTTGAAGGTCGGTACACAGTGGCATTACCTGACTGTTTTCATTGATCTGTTCTCAAGAAAAGTTGTTGGTTGGGATCTCAGTGATTCTCTTGAAAGGTATTCGATGATTCGTGCTTTGCACAAGGCAATCATGAATCGCAACCCAGGTGAAGGATTACTGATACATAGTGACAGAGGCATACAGTACGCCAGCAGAGACTTCAGATCAATTCTTGAAGGCAGGAAGTTTGTTCAGAGTATGAGTCGTAAGGGAAATTGCTGGGACAATGCTGTGGCTGAATCATTCTTCCACACCATCAAGACACAGCTCATTCATCATAGAAAATTCCAAACGGTACAAGAGACGGAACAGGCTTTATTCAACTACATTGAAGTTTACTATAATCGTCGGAGGAAACATTCCACGAACAATCAGAAATCTCCAGCTCAGTATGAGCAGGAGTGGAGGAACGAGAAGGAAGTAGCTTAACTTGGACTCCAGTTTAAAGTGGCAGGATCACTCACAAGGTGGCCGTGGAGGCAGACCCTGGGGTAAGACGCATTCCAAGGAACGTACGAATAAACTCTCCTGGTGGGAAACACGTCTGAAGTTAAAAAGACTAAGCGATCTATATGGGATTCTTCCTGAAGTTGAAAAAGCATTGAGAGATCTTAAGACTGGCGGGTATAACGGGAGCAGGAATGGGGTGTCAGCAAAGACCCTAAAGAATTACGCAGGGTGCTTGAGAACCTTTTGCCTATGGTCGAAAAAACGAGGGTATCTGGATCGAAATCCCCTTGAAGACTTGGTTACCTTTGATGGTGCTCCAGAATCCATTAAGAGAGCACTAACACCTGAGGAGTTAGGTATGGTGCTGTCAGTTGCACCTGCGCACAGACGATTACTTTATGAAGTAGCCTTGGTAACTGGCCTGAGAGCAGGAGAACTCCGATCTCTGACCCTTGAATGTATCGACCTGGATAACTTGGTGCTAATCCTTGATGCTGACTGGACAAAGAATAGAAAGCCTGGTCGACAACCAATACCTAAGGATCTTGCAAAAAGACTCATTGCCTATGGTAAGAAGGGGAATGCAAAAGACCTGTATGAAAGGCATTACGGTAGAAGTGATGCAAGGATAGCAGACATACCTGATAATCCACTGTTATTCGTATCAACCCATCCATCCAGAGAGTTAGACAAGGACCTAAAGGCAGCAGGCATCCCAAAAAGTATAAAAGGAGAGGGCAAGGTTGACTTTCACTCGCTTCGCGTATGCTTCATAACAAACATTGCTAACGCAGGTGCTACCGTAAAGGAACTACAGACACTGGCCCGTCACTCAAACCCTAATATCACGATGAATACATATGCGAAAGCCAGAACAGATCACATGGCTGAACTCGTAAATCAGGTCTCTTCTACAGTTCAGGAACATAGTGAGCGTGCACTATGCGTGCACATTGATGAAAATGAGGGAGATGGCGATGACGCTATCTCCCCTACTGTCAATGACTTAGGTGGTGTTCTGGGGTGGTGGAGGCGGCGGGATTCGAACCCGCGTCCGGTCACGGGGACTCGGCAGGCGCTACATGCTTAGTCCGCTGTTGTTTCTCGTCCAAGCGTTGGCTGCGGACTGCCGCACCCGGACCAGTTCCCATTGATCTCACCGATTCCCCCGGAGAACACGGGTTGGCGGCCAGTCTTCAAATCGACGCCCCTTCCAGGCTTGAAGACACAACCTGGAGGAACGGCTACCCTATTGCGGGCAGCTGTCGCTAATTATGCGGCAATTATTCTTTTTTCCACCTTTTTTACGAGGCCGATGGAACCTCGGCATGCTCCTACGGAATCACTTCCGCACCCGTCGAGACCAGTCGCCCCCACGAAACTTGAACTCGGAATATATACAATTTGTCAAAGAGTATGGTTCCGGCTTGATTTTACACGGGAAATGTGCTATATGTTGCACTCATAATAGAAACAACAAGGGAGACGACAATGTCCTGGAAGTGCGATATATGTGGCAAGGGTCCATCAGTTGGAAACAGAGTGAGTCACTCTGTAAAGCGTACAAAGCATGTGTTCAAACCAAATCTTCAGAATGTGCGTGCAATAATTGATGGAAGACGTAAAAAAATTAAAGCCTGTACTACCTGCATCAAAAGCGGTAAAGTTATTAAAGGCTAGTTAATTCAGTATTTATAAAAAAGGGGAAGCAAATGCTTCCCCTTTTTTTGTATATCTGTAATTTCTACTCAGTATCTTCGGTGCGTTCCTCTTCAGCTGCAACAGCCATCTGATACTCTCTGGCAAGTCTAGTGTAACCAAAGCCCATATTAAGGAATTCCCATGGAAGCTTAACAGTGGGATCTTTTTGCTCAAAGACTGAATTCATATCAAGACCAGCGCGATCAAAAGATGTATTCCATCCCACACCCTCCAGCTTAGCTTCAAGAGCTTTACCCACGGCCTCGTTGCCTCGGATAAGCAATGCCTGAATATGCGTGGAGCGGGGATCAAAACCGGTAATCTCAAGAATGCCCAACTTCTCTAAACTTTCCTTCAGCAGAGCCAGATGTTCTCTTACGTCTCTAAGGTTTGCCATTGCTGTCCACTGGAAAGCGGTCCATGGTCTTGGTATA
Organism: Candidatus Fermentibacteraceae bacterium; assembly: GCA_016744855.1. Lineage (GTDB taxonomy): Bacteria > Fermentibacterota > Fermentibacteria > Fermentibacterales > JCC-6 > Sabulitectum. Next base: position 4,964 of record JADGDO010000007.1, read on the forward strand.
AACTGATCGATGCGTACTGAAACCGGAAGCTTTATGATACTTTTAACTGTTCTAACAAAATCAATAATTGCAGCTCTATCACTCTCATTTTCAAATGGGACGCCCAGTTGAAAACAAACTTGTACCTGATTGGTAGTGTCAGGAAGCTCACGCAGTTTTGTAAAGAATGATTCGTTCGTTCTAAACTTGCCAATAACTTTTCTGAGAGTCTCGCTGCCTGTTTCAGGGACAATAACAAAGGTATCAGCGTCAAGAACAGTAGTAAGTTCTTCTGCAAGCTCTGGTGATTCTTTCATATGAGAGCTGACTCTTGCATTAACTTTATTCTTATTCGCAATCTCCATCAGTTGGTTCATCTCGTCATGCCCATCAGGTGTACAGGCTGCAAAAACAAGTGAAGTATCCTCCGGGAGCTTAGTTATCTGATTCTCGAGATCCTCTGCTCTTTGCTCCCTGTATGGAAGAAGAAGGTAACCAGCCATACAGAAACGGCAGTTGTAAGGACATCCTCTGGCGATCTCCAGAATGTATGTATCCGGCATAATGGTATGGGCTGATATTGTATTTGTAAGAGATCCAATACTTTCAGAACTGGCCCACTGACGCATAATTGAATATTTAGGATTTGTTCCGTGAACAGAAGGTACGTAGAGACCGGGAAGAAGTGCCAGACCTGCTAAAATCTCGGCTTTTGGTCTTCTTCTGGATCCCAGACTTTTAATGATATCGAGAACCGGTCCAAGAGTAGGCTCGGTTTCTCCTATGATGAAAGCATCAAAAAATATGCTCATAGGCATAGGATTTGCCGTAACACTCAGGCCTGCAGCAAGAAGAATTGGCCACTTGTGCTCACGTTGGCTGTGACGGAAAGTTATATCGGAGAGCTCCATCATCTGCAATGCTGGCAACCAGTCTGTCTCCGAAGGCATAAGGAATACAAGAAGATCTGAATCCTTAATAGATTTCCCAGTATCAAGAGCCTCTACAGGCTTATCCTGCCTTTTCCTCCAGTTGTACTCATCTTTTTCAGGCAGAAAAGCCCTGGAGCAGACCGTATCAGGCCAAGTGGAAAGCTGCTTGTAGAGTCGGTGAAATGCGAGATGACCCATGGCTTGAGCATATTCACGAGGAAATGCAACCAAGGTCTCAAAAACACCAACAGAATTACCTGTGGAAAGCCTTCTTTCCGCTTCTAGAAGATGACATCTTCTCTCATCATACTTATCACCGGCCGATTTACGACTCATAGATACCTGTTCCCCTTTGGAATATTGAGCAGGAATATAAGTAACAAAAATTGCATAAACAAATATCTGCTTTTTATATTATTCTTTTTTTAATCAATGTCCCTCTGGAGAAAAGTTGGAATCTCAACGTTGTTACTGCTCATGTTTCCCGGGCTGGCTGTTGAATACGCTTTTGGCAAATCTTCAGTGCCTCTGCGTTCGGAACTGAAAGGAAAAGGAGTGTGCTTTCTCTGCATAGGCAATTCCTCCGGTTGAACATCATCAGACTGTCCAAATCCGGTTGCTATTACAGTAACCTTTACCTCTTCTCCCATTCTTTCATCAACACTTCTTCCGATACGGATCTCAACCATATCACCGACGACATCAGATATAATCTTCTGAGCTTTGCTGAACTCGTAGTACTTCAGTTTCTGCGATGAATGAATATTCACGAGAACTTCTCTTGCGCCTTCAATTGAAATGTTATCAAGAAGCTGGTTTGAAATCGCCTGTCTGGCTGCTTCTTCTGCCCTGTCAGGACCAGTCGCAACACCTGTGCCCATCATTGCACCACCACCGCTTGCAATAACTCTTCTTATGTCCTCAAAATCCAGGTTAATTTCCCCGGGGCATGAGATAATACTGCTGATTCCCTCTACTGCATTGGAAAGAACACCGTTTGCAACTCCCATAGCCTCGTCGAATGTAGCATTCTCATCAACAACACTGTCGAGTCTGTCGTTGGGAATCACAATGAGGGTATCGAGCGCACTCTTCAATCTTTGAATACCGTCTTCAGCTCTTTTTGCCCTGATTGCACCCTCATAACTGAATGGAAGTGTAACCACTCCTACAGTAATGATTCCATTGTCTTTCGCAATACGTGCAATTACTGGAGCTGCTCCGGTTCCCGTTCCTCCACCCATACCTGCAGTAATGAAGAGAATATCAGCTCCGCGCATAACGTCCTCAATTGCATTAACGCTCTCTTCTGCGGCCTGTTCCCCGAGTTCCTGATTTCCACCAGTTCCTCTGTTCCTGGTTACTCGGCCACCAATCAGAAGCTGCTCTGTTGCAAGACATCCTTTGAAATCCTGCTGATCTGTATTAACAGCGACATATTCAACTCCGGTAATTCCATCTCGGATCATTCTGGTTATAGCATTACAGCCACAACCACCGACGCCTACAACAAGAATTCGTATACTTCCTGTGAGGTCCTCTCCCACTTCTCTGATATCGAATACGGCAGCCATACTCTCTCCTTACTTCAGTTTATTGAAAAATTTGCTTATTCTACTTGAAACGCTCTTGTATCCCGCTCTCCGTTTCAGACCAGTATCAGCTCGTCTTAGCTCCAGTCCGTGTTTAACGAGACCAATCGCGGTAGCCATCTCTGGTGTTTTTGCCAGCTTACTGCCAGACTTCACAGCCCTTGGAGTACCGGGTTCAACCTGATGACCAGTTATAGCTGTTGCAGCTTCAATGATTCCTGCCATTCTTGCTGCTCCTCCGGTAACCACCATGCCACCTGTTAGACTGGCCACACCAATTCCCGATGCGGCTATCTCTTCGGCTGTGAAATTAAAAATTTCTTCGATCCTCTGTGCAGCAATCTGAGTGAGTACAGGCAAGGCAACGGAAACAGAGCCCCGTCCACCCACCTTTCTCACTGAAAGAGTGCTTTTCTCTGCGAACTGATTCACAGCTGCTACTTTTTCAGTTTTCAGTTTTTCTGCATCGTTCCAGGAGATACCAAGACTCTGTATATCGGAAGTTATTTTGTTGCCACCCATAGCGAAAGAGGAAAGGTGAATAGGAGAACCCCCGTAGTAGACAACAATATCTGTATTTGCAGAACCTATATCAACAACAACCGTACCAACCTGTTTTTCATCAGCATTCAACACTGCTGCCGCACTCGCCACAGCAGAGGGGATAACAGCATCAACAGCAATTCCAGCGTTTTGTACAACTGTTCTTAAATTCTCAGCCGCAATTCTGTCGGCGTAGATAGTGTAAACTCGTGCTTGCACAGAAACAGACTTGAGCCCTACAGGAGGGTCCGGAAGCTGTGAGAAACCACCGAATGAGTAATCTCTGATTGTTCGTTCCAGTACCTCACAACCGGAGGGAAGTGTGATGTTACCTGCACTTGCCTCCACCTGACTTATGTCATCCTCAGTAATTTCCTCAGGTTCTTCAGATCTGCCCTCTCCGATTTGAACCGTAGCTGATGCCAGAATTCCACGTACATGCAGTCCAGTTATGTTGATAAATGCTGATTCGACTTCAAGACCACAGGTCTGCTCTGCTTCCTCAACTGCCCGTTGTATTGCTTCGCCAGCAATCGAGGCATTTACAAGAACTCCCTGACGAATGTGACCGCTGCAGGGACATATCCCTACACCAGCAATTTCAAGAACTGAATTTTCATCTTCAAGAGCAATAACACATCTTACTCCGGAGCAACCAATATCAATACCGGTAATTATATTTCTTTCCATTATGTTTCCTCCGTGGATCTCAGTACCGCCAGATCCCGATACCTGAGATCAACAACATCTGTCTGCTCTGTAACAACTGAGCTAATGCTCTGCCACATGGCCCAGCTTTCATCTGCCCTTGAAGGATCAAGAATTATCCTTTTCCCATTTTCTGTTAAAACTATTTCCCTGCTGCTCACCTGCATTGAGGCAGAACCGTTCAACTCGCGCTGTATAAACAAATCAAGAGCTGCATTAATTACTTTTCTCTCCGGTTCTCCGATAATCTCTATTACTGGCAGCTGATCATTTCCCCATTCAACAGGAAGTGGGTCACCTGAGGGAGTCACAGGAATTGACCTATCGCTGTATTCTAGAATTACAGAAGGTTCTCTGGTTGAAAAAGTGATGACCAGAGTTTCAGGATAGTGTACTCTAATTTCAACCGAATCGACCCCTTCAACTGCAAGCAGTGATTGTTGAAGGGAATCTGTATCCAGTTTTAAAAGAGAAACACCAAAACAGGGCATAAGAACTTCTGAGATTTTCAAAGAATCCACTAAACTTGAATTGTCTATTCTTACTCTTGTCAGATTCAGGCGATTATCTCTTTCTGCCCATCTAACTCCCAACAGGAGAAGTGCGGTGAACAAAGCAAGAGCAGCTGTGAAAATCAAACCCTTCTTCATTGGCCAACCTCCTGAAGAATTTTTCTTGCCTCTGAGTCGATAGAACCAGCTCCCATAAATATCAGGACACCACCGGTAGAAGATCTAAGGACATCCCCTATCTGATCCATTAAAATTTGAGTGCAATGCGCACCACTTCGCTTTGCCGCTGCGCATACCAGGCTGCTGTCTACTCCTGGAAGCGCTTTTTCTCTTGCCTGAAAAATTGGAAGAACATACGAGTTGTCGGCTATCAACAGGGCACTGCCCATTTCTCTGTATAGAAGAGAAGTTCTTGAAGGAAGGTGGGGTTGAAAAACAACTGTTACAGGTCCATTAGAAAGTTTTTTTACAGAGCTGAGAGCCGCGGCTATTTCATCGGGATGGTGTGCGTAGTCGCTTACAACTGTTGTGCCGTTATACTCTCCGATTTTCTCCAGTCTTCTTGATACTCCGGGCCATGAAGCGAGAGCTTCTATTGCCCTGTCAGCTGGAATTCCACAGGCTGTTGAAAGAGCTACTGCAACCTGTGCATTCCTTACATTGTGAATACCGGGAGCAGGTAGAAATCCGTTGCACCCAAACAGTTTGTACTTTTCTCCCCAGCCTTTGTAACCAAGCATTTTCGCATCAACATCTCCACCGGGTCCGCTTGTCAGAATTGTTCTACCAATTCTTTCGGCCCAGAAAGCAAGACCTGGTTTTTCCATCGGAACAATGACAGTGCCTCCGGGAAGAACAGATTCAAGGAAAGCCTGAAAGGCCCATTCTAGAGCCTCAGGAGAACCATAGCACTCCAAATGCTCAAGGGCAAAACTTGTTACAGCAGCATGTGATGGAGTAAGCCTTAGGAATGTTCTATCAAATTCATCTGATTCGACTATTGCAAGTTTGCCACCAGCTCTGAAATTACCGTTCCAGCAATTCATATTCCCACCGATAAAAACGGTTGGATCAAAGCCAGTTTCCTGCGCTATCCACCCTGCCATGGAAGTTGTAGTTGTTTTACCATGAGCGCCAGCAATCGAAACCACTTTGTGGGAAGATGCCAGTTCAGCAAGGGCTTCGCTTCTCCGCATTGTTGAAATTCCAATTTCTCTCGCCCCTGAAAGTTCCAGATTATCTCTTGGGATTGCAGCTGAGAATACCAACAGGTCAATATTTTTCAGATGGGAAGTTGAATGACCAGTCTCAACAGTAATACCCAGCTTGCCCAGTGAAATTATTTTGTCGGGAGATGGTGAGCCATCACAGCCACTTACCTTGTTCCCCAATGCAGAGAACCACCCAGCAAGGGCACTCATTCCGGAACCGCATATTCCCATTATATGAACATTCATTGCAGCAGCTCCCTTAGATTGGAGACAATTCGGCCTGCAGGATCTGAAGGAAAAATAGAAGCAATTGCCCGTGACATACCTTCAAGTTCCTTGCTATCACCAAGTAGCTGCATAAGCTGACTGCTAAAAGAAGAAGAATCCTCAGCTTCATTCTGAACCTGAAGCAAAGCGCCTCCGGTTTTCACAATGGCTAAAGCATTTGCAGTTTGGTGATCCTCAGCAGCATAAGGGTAAGGAATAAAGACAGCCGGTAATCCAAAAGCTGCGAGCTCTGCTATTGTTTGCCCTCCGGCTCTGGCTACCGCCAGGTCAGCGGCAGAGTACCACATCGCGAGATCAACAAAAGGCTTTACAATAATGCTTGTATTCGCACTTTCTGAATTTTTAAGAGCTCTGGCATAATCTCTTTTACCAGACTGGAGAAGAACAGAAACATCACCTTGAATGCCCAAAGCAAGATCATTTATAGCTCTAGCGCCCTGACTGCCACCGAGAAAAAGAATTACCGGAAGGTTCTCTGGAATTCCAATCTGCTTTCGAGCAGATTGCCTGTCGGTTTTCTTCAAATGTTCAGAAACAGGAGTTCCGGTGTGAATAGCATTGCACTTCAGCCCTTCCTCACCCTCCTGAAAGCCGGTAAAGACAATTTTGCAGAACCTTGATGCGAGTCTGTTGCTTTTACCGGGTAGCGCATTGCTGTCAAAAACAGCAGCAGGTATTCCAAGTGATCTGGCAGCTATAACTGCAAAAAAGGAAGAATACCCTCCGGTTCCAAGAACAATGTCAGCCTTGATTGATTTCAGAAGTGATCTTGCATCGCAAAAAGCCTTCAATGCTGTGAAAGGCAGCAAGAGCTTCATGCCCTTATCTATTCTGGGCGGGTTCATTACGTGTACTTCGTTGGTTACCGAAGAATACATCATTGAATCAACTGGCCTTGGAGTGCAGGCATAGGAAACTCTAAAAATATCAGAAGCTCTTTCCCCGACAGCAATTGCCGGAGCAATATGACCACCGGTACCACCACCTGCTATCAAAAGATGCTGTCTGCTCATGTATTGGACCTCCTCGAAATACCGAGAACTGTTCCAATACAAATTAGATTCACTACCATGGATGTCCCCCCCCAGGAGATGAGAGGCAGGGGCATTCCGGTTACAGGAATTACTCCACTGTTAACCAGTGTGTGTATCATCACGCCAGTAAGAAGAATTGCAGTGGCACCCCCGCCAACAACTGCATCAAATGTGGTATTTGCTCCTCTGGCAATCATGAGAGATGAAGTGAAAAGTAAAAAGAAGAGAATCAACACAGCAGATGTTCCAAGAAAGCCTGATTCCTCACCTATAACCGCAAGAATGAAATCAGTGTGCGCTTCGGGAAGAAATCCCCTTTTTTGACGACTTTGCCCAAGCCCTCTTCCGGAGAAACCACCGCTTCCCAGAGTTATCCTTGCCTGGAGAGTTTGGTAATTATCTTCCTGTTCCATTGTATTTTCCTGAAGCGAGGCCTTTATCCTGTCCAACTGGTAATCACCTCTGATGAGGACTGTCGATGAACCGATCAGGAGCATCCCACCTATCAGAATCGCAAGATGAGAGAATTTGGCTCCAGCAACAAAAAGAACAACAAGCATTACGAATAGAGTGAATGCGGTGCCTGAAAGATCAGGTTGAAGCATTGTTAAGAGACTGGGCAACAATGCAAGTAGTGCGATGATAAAAACGCCTTTGAATTTTCGAATATCTACTGTTCCCTTTGAAATCAGTACTCCGGCGAAAAGAACAAATCCGAATCTCATAAAATCTGATGGAAGAATTCGCACTCCGAAATCAAGCCACCTGACTGATCCGTTTATCCGTGGAGCAAATTGTGTATCCTTTAGCACAAATGTAGCAATAATCGCAAGAAAACTTAAAATGTATACAGGCAAAGCTGTGTTCTTAAAAAATCTATCTGATCGGGTTGACAAAGCCATACAAGCGACAATCCCGACAAGTATCCTGATAACATGCCCCTTCAGATATGTGGTATCTGAGCCTGTTTCCTTCAGTGAATAGAAAGAGCTGGCAGTACCGACTGCTAGAATCCCTATGACAAGGATTGTAATAGTAGCACCCATCAGAACTTTTCTTGCAAGAGCTGAATTGTTTGTCATTTGAGACCCTCAACAAGCTTCTTAAAGTGGTCCCCTCGCTCTTCAAAATTTGTGTACTGATCAAAACTTGCACAACCAGGAGAAAGAAGGATGGAATCCCCCCGTTTGGCAATTAGAGAGGCAGCTTGAACGGCCTGCTCAAGATCATTAACGGCTGTTATGCCAACACTTCCTTGCCATTGAACAGCAAGTGATTCCCGCCCGGAACCAAAGAGAACAATACCTTTAACTTTCTCATAAATCAGATCTTTCAATACACCGTAGTCACTATTTTTTTCTTTGCCACCAGCTATAAGAACGACTTTACTCTCGAAGCTCTCCAGTGCGACTTTAAGTGAATCAATATTTGTAGATTTGGAATCATTAAACCAGAGAAAACCTCCAGCTATACCGAGAGGTTCAATTCTGTGAGGTACACCTGTGAAATTTTTCAGCCCGTGAGTCAATTTTTCTGCTGGTATTCCATAGGAAACAGCCATACAGATAACAGCAAGGGCATTTGCAATATTGTGTTTTCCTGGAAGTGCAAGGGTATTCGAGTGAATGACTTCAACAGATCCGGTTGCATCTTTAAAGCAGAGCATACCCTTCTTATCCATCCATGCGCCGAGAGGAACTTCTCCATTTAGAGAAAAATACATCTGTGTTCCACCGGATAAGTCTCTGTATTTATCCAGAAGCGGATCATCGTAGTTGAGAAGAGCTGTATCACCTGCTCCCTGATTAAGGAAGATGCGGCTCTTCGCCTCGCCGTATTTTTCCATTGTTCCATGTCTGGCAAGATGATCAGGTGTTAGATTCAGAATTGCTGCGCAGGCGGCCTTGATAGTCAGCGTAGTTTCAAGTTGATAGCTACTCAATTCAAGAACGAAAACAGGGCACTCTGGATTGTCCAATACAGCATCACTGAATGCGTAGCCGATGTTTCCAGCAGCAATGGCCTGTTTCCCTGGTTCTGATGATCTGATAACATGACTAAGCCATTCAACAGTGGTTGTCTTACCATTGGAACCTGTAATAGCAAGCACATCAGCCCCAGTGTTCAACCATGCAAGTTCAACTTCGCTGATAACTGGAATACCAAGCTTTTCAGCCATAGCTGGAGCAGCGGATGATATCGGTACTCCAGGACTTAAAACAAGCATGGAGAGTCCGGAAAAGTCTGCTTCTGAGAATTCACCAAAAACAGTTTCAGTCATGTACGCAGTTCCAGAGGCAGAAGGTGAATTATCGAAGCCTGTGACAGAAAAGCCGGACTCGGCAAGAAGCCTGGCTGCAGCTGCACCGCTGCGACCCATCCCCACCACACCTGCTTTCCTTACCGCTTCGGTAATTGGATTCATATCCCCTTGCCTATCTAATCTTTAGGGTGCTTAAAGCAACCAGTGCAAGAATAATCGCAATGATCCAGAAACGAACAACGACTTTACTTTCAGACCAGCCAATCAATTCAAAGTGATGATGAATTGGTGCCATTTTAAAAACACGTTTTCCAGTTCTCTTGAAATGGCCAACCTGAATCATTACACTGAGGGCTTCTGCAACAAAAACGCCACCGACAAGAACAAGAAGCAATTCATTACGGGTTACAACCGCCATCGAACCGATTGCTCCACCGAGGGCAAGCGATCCCGTATCACCCATAAACACTTCTGCTGGGTTGGAATTGTACCAGAGAAACCCAAGGCATGCTCCTACAGCAGCACCGGCAAACACAAGAACCTCTCCGACACCTGGAAGGTGGGAAAACTGTAGATAGCTAGCAAAATTTGCGTGACCAAGAAAATAGGCCAGCGCACCGAATGTCAGAATCGAGATAAGACTCACTCCGGTAGCAAGCCCATCCAAACCATCTGTAAGGTTTACTGCATTTGATGTTCCCGAGAGAACAAGTATTACTAGAAGAACGTAAAAGATACCCAGATCAAGTCTTATGCTCTTAAAGAAAGGAACAGTTGTTTCAGTTGAAGTAATAGTAATTTCCTGCGCCTCGTCATCCAAATCAACAGTTCTGACTGAAGGTATGTAGCTGGAGTGAACTCCCTCAGAAACAGGCTGAGGTGGAGTATTGAATAGCCAGATCCCTATAATCAGACCGAGTGCAACCTGACCTGCAAGCTTGTATCTGCCTATCAATCCTTTTGATGAATGTCTAACTACCTTAAGATAATCATCGAGAAGACCGATCAATCCCATCCAAACTGTAGAGACAAGAACAACCAGCAAAGCAGTACTGTTTAGTCGACCCCAGAGAAGAACCGGGACAAGCAGAGAAACAAGAATAATCACTCCACCCATGGTAGGAGTTCCCTGTTTTTTTAGATGACTGGTTGGCCCGTCTGCTCTTACTTCCTGGCCGATCTGATGATTTCGAAGAAAGCCAATAATCTTTCCTCCGAAAAGAAAGCTAATCAGCATTGCAGTAAGCGTTGCTCCTGCAGCCCGGAATGTGATGTATCCGAACAGGTTGAATATTGTAGAAGCCTCCCTGAATGGATACAGCAACCAATAGAGCATTAAATACCTTCCTTTTCAAGCTCTCGGACCAGCAGCCCGAGTCTTATTGAATTACTACCTTTTACAAGTAAGGATGATCCTGGTTCGACAGATTCTCTCACCAAGCTCAAAGCTTCTTCCCAGTCAACCGCCAGTGATTTCTCTATTCCTGAATGGTGCTTTGAGGCCTCTCTGTACATGCGTCCGACAAGAATTACACGGTCAATTCCCAAATCTTCAACTGCCTGCAGTACCTCTTTGTGACCAGAGAGAGAGTGATCCCCTAATTCAAGCATATCACCAAGTACGGCAATAACTGGTTTTTCATGCATTTGAATCGCTGATTTCAGGCATGCCACTGTTGACTGGGGGTTGGCATTGTAACTCTCATCAATGACAGTTATTCCTTGCGACATGAAAACACTGCCTCTACCTTTTACGGGATTAAGAAGTGATATAGCAGCAGCTGAGTCAACTGGATCAATGCCGAGTCTCTGCGCAGCGGCCATGGCTGCAACTGCATTCTGCATGTTGTGTTCACCGGCATGTTCAAGAACAAGATCAATACCCCATGGCATTGCTCTGCCATTCTCGAGCCAGAAATCTCCACCGGTTCCGTGAGTAATGATTTCAAGACCCCGGAGTTCGGCCTCTCGCAAGAGAATTTCTTCTCCGGCAGGTATTACAGCAATACCACCTTTTTCTGTACAGTGAAGAAGTTCAGCTTTCGCTTCAATAATTTTTTCTCTTGTGCCGAAATTTTCAATATGAGCAGTACCTATGTTTGTAATCAGTGAGAGATTGGGCCTTGCAGCCCACCCGAGCCTCGAAAGCTCTCCAGCGTGGTTCATTCCCATTTCAAGAACCAGAATCTCGACTGAGGACGGTGTGTTCAATAAGGTCAGGGGCAGTCCCAGATGATTATTCAGATTTCCTTTTGTCTGCCATGACTTGTATTTTGTTGACAAGGCAGCATTAAGCATTATTCTGGTGGTTGTTTTTCCACTCGAACCGGTAACACCGACCACAGGATATTTGATGCAGTCCCGGGCCCAGGCTCCAGCTTCCATGAGTGCTTCTTCAACGCTATCAACTTCCAGGATTGATCCTGTAAACCCATCCCTGGAGACAACAGCGGCACCTCCGGCTCCAAGAACGTCTGCAACAAAAGAATGACCGTCCGTGTTTATTCCGGGCAGCGCAAAAAATAGTGATGAAGGACCGGCATTTCGAGAGTCTATCACAGCATGGCTGAACATGTATTCTTCAGGTGCCGGACAACCCAGTCTTGCAGAAAGAGAAATCAGAGAACGCATTTGAACCCCCTGTCAGCAAGTGCATTTCTGGCTTGTTCCCTGTCATCAAAGTGAATTTTAGTCTTCCCGAGTATCTGGTAATCCTCATGCCCCTTCCCGGCAATAATTACAACATCGCCTTTGTCGGCCATATCAATTGCTTTTTTTATAGCAGCCCCTCTGTCAGCTTCAACAAGGGGCTTATATGATGCTGGAATCCCTTTAAGAATGTCACTTATTATTGAAGTCGGATCTTCCGTTCTGGGATTGTCGCTTGTTACAATGGCGACGTCCGCATTTTCAACAGCTATTTTTCCCATCACAGGGCGCTTGCGATTGTCTCTGTCTCCGCCGCATCCAAAAACTGCAATTAGCCTGTTTTCCGCGAGGATAGCTCCCTGTCTGAGTACCCGTTCAAGAGCATCCGGTGTATGGGCATAATCAACGGCAACAAGGAACTCCTGACTGCAGTCAACTCTTTCCATTCTTCCCGGAACTCCGGGAAAGGAGCGAACTGCTTTCACAGCATCAGCAAGAGAAACCCCGATTTGGTTTGCAGCAACTATTGCTCCGGCAGCATTGTAAACATTGAATCGACCAGGAGCCTTAACTGCAACACTGAATTCTCCCTCTGGAGTTTGTAAAGTAAAACTGGACCCCGACAACCCAACTTCAATATCTGAAATAGTGTAGGTATCCTTGGGCCTTTCTCCAAAGGTGACAGCATCTTTGATTTCAGGCCATCCTTCAGCATAGGTACCGACTACTTTGATTCCGTTTTGCTTAGTAAGCGAAAAAAGTTGTTTCTTTGTGTTGAGATAGTCTTCCATATCTGAATGAAAATCCAGGTGATCTTGAGAAATATTTGTAAAGAGAGTCACGTCAAATCTGACACTTCTGACCCTTTGGAGTGCAAGAGCATGGCTTGATACTTCCATAACACAGGCCTTGTCCCCACCACTTACCATCTCACTCATGTATTTTGTTATTTCCAGTGAATCAGGTGTAGTCACGGATGCAGGAATACTTCTTCCACCGGCAGTATGGCCCACCGTTCCCATTACCCCTGTATTGATTCCTCTGTCTTCCAATATCCAACTCAGGATATGTGCTGTGCTTGTTTTACCATTTGTACCGGTTATTCCAACTGTCTTCATATCATTCCATGGATTGCTGTAAAATTTTGCAGCCATGGAGGCTAGAAGGCTTCTGTTATCACCGGTAGGGTTAACGAAAACTAATCGTGATTCGATCCCCGGACAGGCTCTCTCTGAAAAAACTGCAACGGCACCGGAATCAAGAGCGTTTTCAATATATTTGTGTCCATCAGTAGAAAAACCCTTGATTGCAATAAACACAGAACCGGGTATTACTTCTCGTGAATCATATGCGATTGCAGAAACAATCTGATTCTCATATTTCTCCGAAAGTGAAATACCAGTCTTCTCAAGAAGATCTTTCAATGTGTTCACTGGCACAATCTTCCTCCTTCAGCAACTAATTCACCAAGAGGGTGCGGCGTGCCCAGGGCAATTTCCGGTGAAGTGGATAGTATCTGAGAAACGACATGTTTAAACACAGGAGCTGCGAGTGCACTTCCCCATCTGAAATCGTAATCAGGCTGATCAAAAATTACAACAGCAACAAGGTTTGGATTGTCTGCGGGAACCATTCCAGCAAAAGCGGAAAGATAGCCATCCTGAACAAGGCGTTCTGCAGTTCCAGTCTTTCCTGCTACTGTCACACCTGTCACCTGAGCAGACGTTCCTGTTCCATCGGTAACTACTGCCGAGAGAATAGATCTTACTTGTGCAGCAGTTTCCTCTGAAACAACTCTGTGGGCAGGTGATTCTGCCAGTGGCCTCAGTAAACCGTTCTCTCTGGTAGACTCTACCAGTCTCGGCCTGTAAAGAAGGCCGCCGTTGGCGATAGCTCCGTATGCCATGGCAATCTGAAGAGGTGTTGCAGAAACTTCCTGACCAATCGCCAAATTTGCCTTTGACAATCCCGACCAGTTCCGTACATCAGGGATGATTCCACACTGTTCAGAGGGAAACTCTATTCTTGTTTTTCTTCCAAACCCAAAATCAACGCAATAAGCGTGAAAGAGAGAATCCGACATGGTAGAGGCTAGTTGAACCGTACCGACATTACTTGAGTGAGCAATAACACCTGTTAGATCAAGGACTTCCCCAATAGGGTGACTATCATTGATTCGGTGGCCGTACAACTCAATGTAACTCCTGGTACAATCAAATGAGTCAGCAAGAGTTACGGTATTTGCATCGAGTGCAGCCGAAAGAGTAAACGCTTTAAATACTGAACCGGGCTCTGTAGAACTCTGAATGCAATGGTTCATTGCGAGTGAACCATTCTCATTAAAAACAGGGTAGCTTGCCATGGTGAGAATGTCGCCATTCTCAGGATCTATAACCACGATGGCACCCCAATTGGAATTTGACATCTCAACCGCACGCTCAAGTTCCTGCTGAGCAATCTCCTGATACCTTGAATCTATCGTCAGACGCAGATCTCTTCCGTGAACCGGCAATACATTATCTGCTGCAGCATCCACCGCTCTGTAGCCTGCCCAGCCACTGGCCTGAAAATGGCTCACTCCGTCAGTGCCCTCAAGAAAGTCTTCCATGTAGTATTCAAGCCCCTGAGAAATGTTTTCATTGTGTGTTCCAATCACTGGAGCCATAGCGTCAGCCATCGGGTAGACCCGGTGGGTAACAAAACTGTAATCTGCATATCTGGAAGTAGAATCCAGTATTTGTGATGCAAATTCCCATGGAACACCCTCGGCAAGAATGGTATTGCCACCGTTACGACAAACTGGAACTGGAGAATCCGAGTAGGTTCCGAGATTACTAACTAAAGTGTCAATCTCACACATTTTATCATCCGGGATATTGGGCCAGTAAACTGAAAATGTTGCCTCTGTTATGTTCCCTGCAAGAAGATATCCATTGATGTCATAAATTTCACCCCGTCTAGCCTCGACACTTACTTCAATAGATTGTTGTCTTTCTGCCCTTTGCATGTATTCGGCGTGATGCTTCACTTGAATTCCAGCCATTTTTGAAATAGAAAGTACGACAAAAACACCGGCTAGAATGATGAGCAGGCTGATTCTGGCAGAGACTCTCTCCATGGCTGTTGGCTGATTACTCATTGCTAACCTCAAGAAGAATGAAATTTTCAAGCGGTAGCGGTGTCAGACCGAGTTCAGTTCCTATTTCTGCTAGTCTGCTCGGGCTTTCGAGAACTGCTATTCTTGATATTAAGGCTTGTCTGGTGCTGCGCAGACTATCACTTTTTCCAGATACAACTGCGAGCTCAACGGAAGCCATAATGTAGAAATTCCTTACAATCAGCTGAGCGACTGAAAAGAGACACAACCCGATTAGAGCAATAAGAATGAATCGTCCGGCATGTTTTTTCATACCCTTATCCCCAGTCTGAGTCGCGCACTCCGCGCTCTTGAATTGGTACGTTTTTCTGCGGCTCCGGGTAGCATCCATGGAGGGTCAAACTGGGTGAAGTATTCAGAGTCTCTAAAATGAAGTTTTATCATCCGGTCTTCGAGCGAATGGAAGGTTAAAATAGCTACACGACACCCGCTTGATGTCCACAAATGCATTTCTGAAAGAAGCTTTTCCAGATGGTCCAGTTCGCCATTCACCAGAATCCTGATTGCCTGAAAAACCCGAGCAAGCGGTTTTACAGGGTTACCTTTTACCACAGAGCGTACAGAGTCTGCAAGGTCATCGGTTGTAGCGAGTCTTCTGTTTTGCTTTATTGCTCTTGCAACTGCTCTGGAGCGGCCTTCTTCGCCATAGCGGTAGATAGCATCTGCAATCTGCTTCTCAGTCATGGAACGAAGGAGTTGTGACGCAGGTTTCCCTGAATTTCTGTTGTATCTCATATCAAGAGGGCCGGTAGTTCTGTGTGAAAAACCCCTTTCAGGGGTATCCAGCTGAATCGAACTCAGTCCAAGATCAAAAAGAGCTGCTCCAGCTTTAGGCATATCATTTTCTTCAATAATTTTTGGAATTTCAGTATAGCTTGAATTGAAGACTAGAACATTTGTTCCGTTGAATTTTGCAGTTAGTTCATCTGATGATGTAGGATCACGTTCAACAGCAAGAACCCTGCTATCAGGCAAAGCCTTTGCGAGAAGATCAGTATGCCCGCCACCTCCTGATGTTCCATCAACCACAAGCGCTGATGGCGAGGCACAGAGATAGTCCACTATCTCTGAAGGCATTATTGGTAAGTGACCCCGTTCCATGAAAACTCCTCCTAAAGAGGTAAATCAAGACCCTCTGCGATTTCCTCACACGAAAATCCTGCCTCATCTATGTAGGAATTGTACCGTTCCGGCTGCCAGAGTTCCATTGTATCAAATTTGCCCAAAAACATTACGTCGCCGCTAATTCCGGCCATTTCTGCAAGCTCTGAGGGAATTGAAATACGACCCTGGGAATCAACACTTACTGCTCTCAGATTCTGAGCGAGGCTCCTTACAAAAAAGCGAGTCTCTCTGTTGCGTGGCAGTGCAAGAAGCTTTTCTTCAAGTTCCTGCCATCTTTGTGAGGGATACAGCACCAGACAACCCTCCATACCGACATTCAGATAGAGATCTTCAGCGGTAAGCTGTCGTCTGAATTGAGCAGGAACACTTACTCGTCCCTTGTCATCCAGTGTGTGTCTGTGGGTACCAATGAATGCTGACATAATATTCCCTCCGCAGCTATCATTATCCCACTTTACCCCACTGTCAACCCATTGTACCCCACTTCATCCCACTTCGAAATTTATCAACAAAAAAACGGGAAGCATCTCAGCTTCCCGCTTGTCTCTTACTTGCTGCTAGGCATTACTTTATGCAGATATCAATCTGGTTTAAGCTATTCCTCGTAGTAATATTGATATTTGTAAGTGTAATAGCTGTATGAGGTGTATGTTCTCAGAGGGTCGAATCCATTGATAACAGCACCGGAAAGATGTCCTCCTGAACGCTGAAGTTTGCTCCATACACCCTGAACCACTTTTTTCTGTATTTTTCCACTCCTCACAACCAGAAGTACCGAGTCAACAAAAGGTGCAATCACAACTGCATCTGTAACTACAGCAGCCGGTGGAGTATCTATAATCAGCAGATCACATTCTTCAGCAATCCTTGCAAAAACTCCTTTTTTGGCTGCAGACTCAATTATTTCCGCAGGATTGTGTGGTATATGGCCACTGCAAATAACAGAGAGTCCACTGACAGCAGTTTCTCTTACCACATCACTGAGAACAGCCTTGCCGGTTATCAGCTCGCTGAAACCGGGTTTTCTGATAAAACCGAATGTTTTATTCACAGTAGGTCTTCTAAGATCACAATCCAGAAGAATGACTTTTTTACCAGCCTCAGCCTCTGCCACAGCAAGATTCGCTGAAATGCTGGATTTTCCTTCCTGGGGACCGGAACTTGTTACCAGAAGCATTCTGATAGGCCTGTCCGGCCTCGAAAACGATAAGCTGGTTCGAAGATCGCGAACTGCTTCTGCAGCGGGAGATTTGGAATTTTCAAGAAGCACAAGAGGTATCTGTCCCTTTTCCGCTTTCGCGGTAGATTTGGGAATAACACCGATAAGCGTGATGCCCAACCGTTCAAGGTGCTCCGGATTCCTCAAATTACTGTCCATTTGATTAACGAGAAAGATTATTCCGATACCCGCTGCAAGACCAACCATGATACCCATTATGAGGTTTCGCCTGGTTGTAGGCCTTATCATTCCTCCGGGAAGGGCCTGATCAACAATGGTTACGTTGCCCATCTGACCGATTTCGGCAATTTTCACTTCCTCAAAACGTGTTCTTAGAAGAATGTAAATATTCTCATTAACTCTTCTGTTTCTTTCAAGAGAGATCAGCTCATACTGGAATTCAGGAAGATCATCCAATCCGGATGAAAGTTCGTTAACAACGTTCCTGATTGCAAGTTCTCTTGCTCTGCTCGATCTGTATTCACCCTCTGCAGCTGCAATAGATGAGACCAGTCCCTCAATGCCTTGTTCAGGGTTAGCTGGATAATTCATACCTGAAACAGCTTCGAGAGCATCCGAGAGTTCACTACGTCTTGTATCAATCCGCTGTTCCATGGCAAGAACCGGCTCGGAGTCAGGGTCTGCCCCGTCAGCAAGAAGAGCGGCTCTAGCGCTCTCGTACCTGGCAAGATCGCTCTGAATCTGTCGAATGTATTCACTGTTCGAACCCGAAATATCAGTAGCTACATTCTCGCGCTGCTCACCAAGGAGCCCAGTCAGGTAATCCCGTCTAACTCTGGCAGCAGCAGCATTTGTTGCGGCTGTTTGTGCCTGTGTTTCGAAACTGGAAAGTGTGCTGATAAGATTCCTGGTTTCAGTATCAATATCTGTTATTCCGTTTTCTTCTTTGAAAAGAAGAAGCTCATTCTCCGAGAACTGAAGCTGATTAGAAGTATTTTCCAGCTGTTCTTCAAGGAAAAGCCTGATTTCTGTATTTTCTCCTCTGGCCTCTCGCTGATTCCAGCGATTGTACACATGGAGAAAAAGGTTGGTTATCACAGCGGATGCCTCTGGGCTAAAACCAGTGCCGCTGAGAACGAAGAAATTGGTGTCTTTAATCCAGCTGACAGAAACCATAGACTGGGCAAGCCCGACAAGAGCGTTGCGAATGTATGGTTGCTCAGGAATGTTACCCAGGAACAGTATCGAAACAATACTATCGGAATCGGAAGAAGTGAGTATTGAATCAGCGACGAGCTCGGCCATAATTCTGCTGTTTATAAGGTGGATCTGATCATTTCTGAGAGCATCCATCTGAAACCAGAAAGTTCCCGGCATGTCGAGGGTTTGAGACATACTGTTATCACTGGTGTACATGAAGGTAGAACTAGACCGGTAAAAAGGAGTAGTAGTTTTGTTTACATATCCGGCTGCCAGAAGACCAACGAGGACGAAGGCAAGAATTACCCATTTCCCGCGGAGGAGCATCCAGAAATAGTAGTTAAGATCAAGGGACTCCTCTTCACCATGATCAAATGTATCTTGGATTCCCGGTTGCTGATTGTTCATGTTCGACTCATTAGAATGATAACGTTAGCCATTACCAGAATCTTGTAGCTAAAATCAACAACATCCTTCCACCACTCATAATGAGAGGTGGATAGGTAAACAGTTGCATCAGGCTCCATGCCTGGTAGAGGTGCACCATTCCCTGAGAGATAATCTGATAGATTGTACTCAATATCAATTCCAGAAAGAATGATTTTTATTTTGGAAAGATTAGCACTTGATGTAGGTCCTCCTGCTGCAGAAAGAACATCTCTGAGATCAGAATCCCAGGGAACCATGTGCGAACCCGGGTTACGAACCTCTCCCCATACATTCACTGACATCAATATCTCATCAGAATTGATTCCAGGAAGAGAGTAATCCTCTGTTGCAACAGCCGTAAGCGCTACAAATACCACTACCAAGCAGAATATTCTCACGCTTTAAACACCTTTTCTTTCCCTGTCTTAACATGAGCGCATGCATTCCTCGTATCAACAACAATGTTGCTACTGCTTACTATCATTTCGTAATCATAGCATGCATGATTTGTTATGACAACAGCACAGTCGTACTCTGAGAGCATTTTTTCTGAAAGAGGAACTGAAACAGGTTGAAGATCTGTTTGCCTGGTTTTTGAAGGAATAGAAGGAATATACGGATCGTTATAATCCACAATAGCCCCTCTTTCTCTGAGTTTAGCCATCACCTTAAGAGCAGGGGTCTCGCGGTAATCATCGATATCAGGCTTGTAGGCCATTCCAAGAATCAAAATTCGGCTGCCGTTAACTGATTTGTGTGCGGTGTTAAGAGCATCAGAAATTCTGTCAACAACATAGGCTGGCATCGAAGTGTTGATTTCTCCGGCGAGTTCGATGAACTTCGTGGTCATTTCAAACTCATGAGCCTTCCATGTAAGATAAAAAGGGTCAATAGGGATGCAGTGGCCGCCAAGCCCCGGACCGGGATAAAATGGGGTGAATCCGAATGGTTTGGTTGCGGCAGCATCAATAACTTCCCAGATGTCGATACCCATTTTATGAGCAAGCCCTTTAAGCTCATTTACAAGAGCAATGTTAACTGCCCTGTAGGTGTTTTCTACAATCTTAGCCATCTCAGCAACCTCTGGAGAACTGACAGGAACGATATTATCAATAGCAAAGCTGTAAACAAAGACGCTGGCATCAGTACATTCTTTAGTCAAACCACCAACCAGTTTGGGAATGGTTCTGGTATTGAAATTCTTGTTACCCGGATCTTCTCTCTCCGGAGAGAATGCAATATGGAAATCCACTCCTGCCTTTAACCCTCCCGATTCCAGAACCGGAACCATTTCTTCCCGAGTAGTGCCCGGATATGTAGTGGATTCAAGAATAACAAGCTGACCCTTCTTGAGAAACTTAGCAGCTTCAGTGCAGGAGTTCAGCACATAGCTGAGATCGGGGTCTCTGCTTACGCCAAGAGGTGTCGGAACAGCAATGAGTATAGCGTCTACGTTAGCGAGCACTGAAAAATCGGTTGTGGCTTTAAGAAGGCCGGTTTTCATTGCCGAAGCAATCATCTCATCAGGGAAATGTTTAAGATAACTTCGATGCTTTTCAAGAAGCTTCGGTTTCTCAGGATCAATATCTACTCCAAAAACCTCGCAACCACCCTGAGCAAATTCCATAGCAAGAGGAAGCCCGACATAGCCGAGACCAATTACACCAATTACTGGCTTTTCTCTCCCAGCCATTTTCTCTGTGAATGCACTCATACTAACCTCTTCCTATGCCGTAGTATGTAAACCCTTTGGAAACGAGTTTATCGGGGTTCCAGGTATTTCTTCCGTCAAAAATGACCTGGTTTTTGAGAAGAGAACTGATACGGTCGAAATCCGGCTCTCTGAACTCAGTCCACTCTGTTACAAGAACAAGAGCGTCTGCACCATCAATGGCTTCATAGCTTGAGGAGCAATACTCAATAGTATCTCCCAGCATAATTCTAGCGTATTCAATTGCTTCCGGATCGTAGGCTTTTACACGGGCTCCCCGTTCCAGCAAATCATTAATAATGACTATGGAAGGAGCGTCACGCATATCGTCAGTGTTCGGCTTGAAAGACAAACCCCAGATGCCAAAGGTCTTCCCGGAGAGATCTTCCCCAAACTCCTGTGCAATTTTTCTGCCCATAATCTTCTTCTGCATACCGTTTACCTTTGTAACCGCTTCAAGAATGTCCAAGTGGTAACCGTGTTCATCTGATGTATGCCTGAGAGCTCTAACATCCTTGGGGAAACAACTTCCTCCAAAACCAACACCCGGGAAAATGAAGTGTGGACCGATCCTGGTATCGCTTCCGATACCCTTCCTGATATCCTTGACATCAGCGCCTACAACATCGCACAGGTTCGCTATTTCATTCATGAAACTGATCTTGGTTGCTAGTAAACTGTTAGCAACATACTTCGTGAGTTCAGCGGACTTATTGCTCATAATGTATATGGGGTTGTTTGTTCTCACAAAAGGAGAGTACAGCTCTCTCATCACCTCTGCTACTTCTTCGCTTTCGGTGCCCACAACAACTCTATCAGGCTTCATAAAATCATCAATGGCCGCGCCCTCTTTGAGAAACTCAGGGTTGCTGACAACATCTACTCTGTACTCAGTATACTTCTTTATCTCAGCTTTTACGTGTTCAGCAGTACCTACAGGAACTGTGCTTTTGTTAATAACTATCTTGCTGTCATTCATTGCCTTACCAATATCTCTGGCAACTGAAATAACATGCTGAAGATCTGCACTTCCATCTTCTCCGGGTGGAGTTCCTACAGCAATAAAGATAATTTTGCTCTGTTTGACAGCTGTAGCGGTATCTATAGTGAAGGAAAGTCTCTGTTCTTTTACATTTCTCTCGATGAGAACATCAAGCCCAGGTTCATAAATTGGCAATTTGCCCTTTTTAAGACCGTCTATCTTTTTCTGGTCATTGTCAACGCAAAGAATAGTATTTCCCATTTCAGCAAGACATGCAGCGGCTACCAGCCCAACATATCCACTTCCAACAACAGCAATCTTCATCAGAGAACTCCTCTATAAAGGGGTATTTTGAATTATAAAATTGTCTTATTCATACTACATGAATGATGAGGATATGAAATATTTTTACTATTGTAAAGCATCTTCCAGATTCACACAAGAAGTCTGCTTTCACCTTCTCTCTTCGTAATTTTTCTTGAATCCAGAAGCTCGGCCCAGAGCAGAGTGAACTTTCGCGATACCCCAAGTGCTTCTCTCAACTCTCCCAGACGGAATGGATTTGCTCCGAAACTATCCTCAATAATTTTCTGAACACTCTGGATCATATCTTCTGAGGAAATCAAACTGTCGGAAAGACTGAAAAGAAGACCCCTTTGAAGAAGTGCATCAATATCCTCTTCCCTTCTTCCTGAAACTGGTCTTTTGACTCCCTGGAGGCCTGCTTTCTTGACATCTGATATGATGTGATTTGCAAGGGTCTGGGTCTCCCCTGATATTTCTTTCGGGAAGGTGCCAAGGCAGAGGTAATCTCCACGTTTCTCTACAGCTCCACTTTCCTGCAGTCTTGAAAGACAGAATCTAACAGTCCATACAGGAGTGTCGGGTGGCAGTTTCCTTGCTAGGTGGGCAGCGGGAAGACCAGGGTTAAGGGGTACACTGCGATGTATTGTTCCTATGCAGCCCATAATTTTTCTTTCCAGGTTTTCAACTGCCACTTTGAGTATAAGTCGCCTTGTTTTTCCCTCACCGAAAGACAGAGCTCTCTCCTGTTCAATCAGAGATGCTGAGGCCACATCAAAATCTACCGGTTCAGAACCTGACTTCTTAATGAAATCATCCACTTCGATAAAATGACCCGGATTGTCTTCCATTGTTTCAAAGAGAAGATCCTCCAGATCTCCGTGTGTAAGAAGATCAAGGTGCGAAAGTCTTGCATCTCTGAAACGCGACCTAACCTTCTGGGTACCTGTATCAAGAATAATACCACCCCCTATTGTAACAACAGGGGAATACCTTCTAATAACAAATCTGTCTCCGGGCATAGCAACTACCGGATGCTCAAGCTGGAAATGAACGTATCCGGTTTCCCCTCGGAGGAGTGGCTTCCCTTCAACAGGAATTGCACGAGCCATAACCTCGGCTGTACCTACATGAAATCTTACTCTCTGCCTAACAAGAAGATCAACATTTCGCTGGAGTATTGTACAAGTAGTGTCGAGGCTCTTGAGTACCTTAAGAAATCCAATCTCACCTGCTACACTGCCACGGTGAACATCTTCCTTGCGAATACCTGTGAGATTCAGAGCGATTCTGTCTCCAGCTTCTCCTGTTGCAGCGTTTCTGTGCTCATTGACCCCGAGTTCTCTAACACGGAATGTCTTTCCAACAGGTTGAATCTCCACAGATTCTCCAGATTTAATCTTTCCGGAAAGACCTGTTCCACAAACAATTGTGCCGAATCCCTTCAATGTAAAAATTCTATCAACAGGCATCCTGAATCGCCCCATTGAACTCTTGGTATCTATGGATGCCGCCATTTTCAAGAGGGCTTCTTTTAACTCGTCCATTCCTGTTCCGGTTTTTGCAGAAACTCTAAAAATAGGAGCTTTTTCTGCGGGAGTTCCAGCTAAAGCTTCTCTGACTTCCTCTTCTGCAAGTTCAATCAGATCGTCATCAACAAGATCACATTTGGAGAGAGCGACAATCCCTGTATCCACTTCAAGAAGTCTCAGAATATCGAGGTGCTCCCTGGTCTGTGGCATAACTCCCTCATCTGCAGAGACAACCAGCAGGAAACTATCAACGGTGGAAACTCCAGCGACCATTGTTTTAACAAATTTTTCATGTCCTGGTACATCGATAAAGGAAACGGTACTTCCGTCATGGTTTTCAAGAAATACATAACCGAGTTCAATGGTAATCCCGCGAGCTTTCTCCTCTTTCAGTCTGTCCGGGTCCTTACCGGTGAGAGCGAGCATCAAACTGCTTTTTCCGTGATCAATATGCCCTGCAGTACCGATGATTACTCCCATAATTCAGCTAGCCTCTTCTCAAGCAGTAGAGCAAGTTCGCCATCTTCCGTTTCTTTAACCGCTCTGAGATCAAATTTGACCCCCGCATCTTCCAGCCTTGCAGCAACCGCAGGGCTTGAAAGCCGGAGTTTTTTTAGCAGTAACTCAGGGTCTGGACAGTGGAGAGAAACACCGGCGGAAGGAATTGAATAATCGGGCAAACTGCCACTTCCGACAAAACTGCTCATCTCTTCAGCTCTGATGGAACAATTTGAAGGTAGTTTTAGATTCTTTATAAAGGCTTCTGACCTCTCCATTAGCTCTTCAGGTTTGCGAGAGAATGAGTGATACACAGGATGATTCAAAGCAATGTACTCGTCGCTCTCAAGAAATATTCTTAAAGAAGCCTCAATCGCGGCAATAGTGAGTTTTCCCACCCTGAGAGCCCTTGCAAGAGGATGCTTCTTGATTTTATCAAGGTACTTCTTTTTCCCAAGAATAAGACCAGCCTGGGGGCCACCGATCAGCTTGTCGCCGGAGCAAGTTAATACATCAGCACCAGCTTCAATGCTATCAACAATAGTCGGCTCAGCTGGAATTCCAAACCGGTCAAGAGGAACAAGGCTACCTGCACCGAGATCGTCAATTACAGGAATATCGTGCTTTTTGCCTAGCTCAATCAGTTCCTCCAGGGGTACTTCACTTGTGAAACCTTTAATTAGGTAGTTTGAAGGGTGAACCCTGAGAATAGCAGCCGTTCTCTCTGTGATTGCATTCTCATAGTCTCTAAGATGAGTTCTGTTGGTGCAACCCACTTCAACCATGATGCAGCCACTCTGCTTCATAACATCAGGTATCCGGAAGGCCCCGCCTATCTCCACCAGCTGCCCCCTGGAAACAATTACCTCTTTCCCTGCTGCCATAGCAGAAAGAACAAGAAGAGTTGCTCCTGCATTGTTGTTGGCAAGCGTAGCCGATTCTGCACCGGTCAGCTCGGTAACCAGCTGTTCAATATGCTCATCGCGGTTACCTCTTTTACCGGTTTCTCTGTTCCACTGAAGAACAGAGTATCCAGCGGCAACTCGGCTGACAGCTTCAACAGCTGCCGGAGGAAGGCTAGCACGGCCGATAGCGGTGTGGAGTACGATGCCAGTGGCATTAATTACCCTCTCCATAGCCGGTCTTCTCTGAAATTCCCCAAGTTGCATACATTTCTGAATTATGGCATCTGAATCAGGCAGCTCGCCTCCTTCAATTACGCATTCTCTGGCCCAGAGAATTCCTTTTCTAACAGCATCTTTAATCTCGGATGGTGTCGAATCCGGCAACTTCTTTTTTACTTCCGGCAAAATTTCATGAACCGCAGGTAGGTTTCTAAGTGACTCCATGCCCATTTTGTCTCCAAATCTATTTTGCTTATTCTGTGTTATTAAAATTTCCCAACATTGAAGAATAGAAGGAACAGCGACAGAGGGCAAGGGTTCAATTATATTAGAGCAACCTCAGGAGATTTTCATGAAACATCTGAATCTACATAATACTATCGGTGCAACGCACTTTTCCGGAATTGAACGGGAGAGAAAACCTATCCTTATTAATGCGCTGATTTTTGCTGTTCAAAATGGCATCTCATAATTCATTTCCAGACCAGATAACCGGCCATGCGCCAGACAAAGAGAGGAATCACTTGAAGACTACCTGTCCATGTCCCAGCACTTCATGTAGAAGGCACGGTAACTGCGCAGAATGCATTGAATTTCATCGCAGGACAAATTCTGCCACGTACTGCGAGAAAATAAAGGGGCCTGAAGTTGCAATCTCGTCGGATGTAAATCTGATGGACTATGCAGCATGCGCAGGTTGAGCAGGCAAAATGGCTCCCGGCAGGTTGTCGGGAATACTTAGCAAGCTTCCAAACGTACCCAGTTCCAATCTAATAGTTGGAATGGATACCATGGACGATGCCGGCGTATTCAGAATAAACGATACCACAGCTCTTGTTCAAACCGTAGATTTCTTCTCCCCTGTGGTGGGTAACCCGAGACTTTTCGGCAGGATAGCTGCTGCTAACTCCATGTCTGACATCTGGGCTATGGGAGGAACTGCTCTTACTGCGATGAATCTTCTTTGCTTCCCTGGTGGTAAGCTTGAAGTTGAGGTAATAGAGCAAATTCTGATCGGTTCCAGCGAAAAACTTGTGGAAGCAGGGGTTGTTCTTGTCGGTGGTCATACAGCAGAGCAGGATGAAGTCTTGTTCGGTCTCAGTGTTACAGGAACCATTCACCCCGATAAAGCGAAGACAAACTCCAGGGCGCGGGTAGGTGATACTCTTATTCTTACAAAACCACTGGGCTCGGGAATACTGGCTACTGCAAACAAAGCGAATCCGCTCCCATCAGCAATCATGGGACCAGTCACCGCGGCAATGGAAAGACTGAATATGTATGCCTGTGATGTTCTTAATGATTATGACGTGAGTGCAATGACAGATATAACCGGATTCGGTCTTCTCGGGCATTCTCTTGCTTTTGCCAAATCAGGAAATGTTGGAATGGTATTCAACGCAGAGGACATTCCTCTGTTCAAAGGTGTAATGGACTACGTTGAGGATTACTTCCCCGGTGGTTCCGCTCAAAATCAAAAATATGTAGGGGAAAATGCATACATAGATCCTGAGGTCGGTGAGAATATGGGCGACATACTATGTGATGCCCAGACATCCGGAGGTCTTCTTGCGGCAGTCCGATCTGACCAGGCAGAAGAAGCTGTTAAGGCGATTCGTGAAAGCGGCGATGAGAATGCCGCAATTATCGGTCGAATTGTTGAAAACCCGGGGGCTGGCAAACCGAGATTGATTGTCTTTCCCTAATAGGATAATTTAGGAGGGGATTCCGCAGAATCCCCTCAACCTTGTACTTACATTCCCAGTGTAGCCTTTATAGATCCGAAAGTGGCCGGTTCTAAAGAAAGCGTTCCGTTAAATCTAAGAAGAAGGCTTTCCGGAGACTGGGTGCCGATAGGATTGTCATACTCGCCATTGACTGATCTATCGACATCACTGTCCGACCAACCCATCACATAAATAGCACTCTCTCCACTAGGCCAGGCGAAATCAACTAGTAGATTATCAGATCCATTGTACCAGAATGAATCTTCCAGTTCAATGGTCATCCACTCCCCAGGCCCTGGTGAGTACAACCACACGTCACTCTGGTTAAAAACCCGGGTTTTTGTGCCTGATATGTAGTTGTCATCAAATTCCGGTTCAAGCTCGTCGAGGCTGCTGTGTCCAAGATAAATCTGAAATTCCTCCAGAAAAACCTTCTCACCGCTGACTACCTTGAATGAGATTGATTCAATTTCGATTGCAGATCCCATTTCCTCTGAATAAGCTACCAACTGGTAGCGTAAGCTGAGGTATCAAGAACCACAAAATGGCCTTGCACTCGGCATCTGTTCGGTGCCGAATTCGATGAACGTGCCGAAGCATATTCCGGCGATGAGCAGCAAAATTACCATTGCGCGCATTCTTTCACCCCTTTCTACATCTTGTAACTCATTCTCCTGCAGGTCTCTCCTGAACAGGAGTTAAATTACTGTTTGTGGATTCAGTTTCTTCTACAAGATATCCCTTCTGTATATTTTGGATATCGTTGATTTTAACTCCCTCAAGATTGCCTCAACCGTATACTCCTCATCTGTTATCGTTCGAAGACAAACACCGCATTCAGAGGAAAATTCTCTCGGTATTGGAACAACCTTGCACCTCATTCCAGTTTTCTCCAGCCTTCTTGCAACGAGCATTACAGCGCTGGCGGAGTGAAAAAGTCTGTAGGTATAGCTCATATTGCATAGTGCTTCACGGCAGTACCAAGTTCTCTAGCTATTTCATACATGTTGGAAATTGTGCCTGCAGAATGCTTATCAGTGATTTCGAAATGTTTCAGGCAAGTGCCGCATACCAGAAGAGTAAGACCCTTCTTCTCCAGGATTTTCAGATCCTCCAGAACGGGTGAATCATCGGTTGTGAGAAAGACTCCACGGTCGTAAAAAACAAGAGTATCAGGAACTGCCTCATCCATCTCGGTAAGTGTATGAAAGTACATTCGGCAGAGCACGTCCTCAAGCTCTCTGTCTCCACCGGTGCCGAAACGGTCTCCCGGTACAGATACAACGAGCTTCTCTGAGGATGTAGTTTGGGGTACTGCAAGACTCGGTACCACTTCAACAGATTCATACCCGTCATGGCTGATTATTTTGCTGCTGGCACCGGCTCTTTTTACAGCACGCTGAATGTTTTCCGGCTGCCCGGACCCATCACAAAGTATTCTGAAAGGTGTACCTGATTTACAGGCTTCTTTTGCAACAAGTACAGGATGAGGGCAGGGTTTTCCCCTGACATCGATTTCTTTCATGTAATCCGCCTCCAAAGCTAAGTTTTCGTTAGCTTCCCGGCAGGTACATCTTCAGTGTGAAATAGAATAAACTCTTATAAGCAGAGTGAAAACAACCCGACGGGATGCGCAAACTCGAACACAGACCTGTGCCCGAAATCATTCACTCATGTACGTTTGAATAAACCACATGGATTTAGCATACCCGCCTCCTTTCTTCAATGAATCAATACTATACTAATAGAAAGTAGGTAAACACAATACATGGTTCTCGAAATGTTTATTAATATGTTCTTTTAAACTCTTATTTGTCGAAATAGCACATGCCACAGCTGCTTATGAGGCTTGCAGTTATTGCATTGCGGTATAAATCAGCAGCTTTCTCTCATCCTAAATTAGCATTAAAAAGGACCGCCTGTTAAAGGCGGTCCTTCCGTTCGATTGTCAGGTTCCTACTGCTGAGAGAGAACCCCGCCCATCATCTTGATGGATTTTTTCGGGCACTTCTCAACGCACTGGCCGCAACCGATGCACTTATCAGCTATTACTGTGTGTTTCTCCTTCAGAGAACCCTCAATAGCATCGGTCGGGCAGACTCTTGTGCAGAGAGTACAACCTATACATGTAGTATCTATAAATGCCTTTGGCCTAACAGGAATGCCGTCGATGATCGCACCTGTAGGGCATTCAGCAGCACACAAGCCACAATTGATGCATTTGTCCGGATTGATTTTGGCAAGAAAGCCGTCAATCTCAACAGCATCGACAGGACAAACCTTTGCACATTTCCTGCATCCAATACAGGCAACTGAACATGACTTGCGGGCGATTCCGCCTTTGTCTTTACTGGAACAGGCAACAATAACCTTGCGATTGGCAGGCCAGAGCACAATAACGTTTCTCGGGCAGGCTTCAATACACTTGCCGCAAGCTACGCATTTTTCAGTATCTATCAGTGGAATACCGTTGTCTCCCATGCTCATCGCATCAAATGGACAGACAGTGATACAATCGCCGCCACCGAGGCAGCCATATGTGCATGCCTTGTGTCCACCCATAACCATCGAAATGGATGTACAATCAGCAGGACCGTTGTAATTGAAGGCATTCACTGCTGATTTTCCACCATTACAGAGGATGATTGCAGTAACCTTTTCCTTTTCCTCCGCTACAGTACCCATGATCTTGGCGACTTCTGCGTTTACTGCAGAGCTGGCCGCCGTACATCCGGAAACTGGAGCATTCCCCTCAACAACAGCAATAGCAAAAGCGCTGCATCCGGGATAACCGCAACCACCGCAATTCGCGCTGGGAAGAACGTCGAGAATTGCTTCAACTCTTGGATCCTTGGGTACAGCGAATTTTTTCGCAGCGAAAGCAAGGCCAAGACCGAGAAGAAGACCAATTGAACCCAACACAATTACCGGGCCCGTTATTGCTGATAAAATTGAATCGCTCTGCTGTTGAGCAACAAGTACCAGCAAAATCTGTGCTACTGTTATCATTTCCTATCCTCCCAGTCCGGCGAAGCCCAGGAAGGCAATAGACATGGCTCCAGCGATTAGAAATGCAATAGGCAATCCTCTCAGAGCTTCGGGAACATTTGCCGTTTCCATTCTTTCTCTGAGGCCTGCCATTAACACAAGAGCCAGGGTAAATCCAATACCTGCAGCCACAGAGTTAATGAGAGAGTAACCGAGAGTGAACTTGTCGTCGATGTTCAACACAGCCACACCAAGGATGGCGCAGTTGGTTGTAATAAGGGGTAGAAATATGCCAAGGGCATCATAGAGAGCAGGACTGAACTTCTGAAGAATCATCTCCACCAGCTGAACAAGACTTGCTATGATGATGATAAATGAGATTGTGCGAAGATATTCCAATCCATTCGGCACAAGCATCTTGTGGTACACGAGCCAGGAGCCCAGTGTAGCAAGAACCATCACAAAAACTACTGCGGCACCCATTCCAACAGCACTGTCCAGCTGCTTGGATACACCCAGAAACGGGCAGATACCGAGGAACCGTGACAAAACATAGTTATTGATAAAAATTGCACTAACAATTATCGCCATCATCTTTGCAATGCTGAAGGAAGGTTCACCACCCTCAGGAACTGCTATTATCAGTGACATTAGCATTGAATTGATCATTTGGCACCTCCTCTTTTACGCTTCTCCATTATGTTGAAGAAACCAAGTATGAATGCCATAAGGATGAAAGCTCCCGGGGCGAGAATAGCAATAAGAAGAGGCTGATTCTGATAGGCTGTTCCAAGAAGGTTGAAACCGAGCCAGCTTCCGTTACCGAGAATTTCTCTGAATGTTGCCATAACAACCATTGCGAGAGTAAACCCGAGCCCCATTCCGATGCCGTCAATAATTGAAGGTACCACCTTGTTCTTATTTGCAAATCCCTCTGCTCTTCCAAGAATGATGCAGTTCACCACAATCAGCGGAATAAAAATTCCGAGACTTTGATGCAATGCAGGTAGATACGCATTCATTAGAAGATCAACGAGTGTAACAAAAGTAGCGATAATCACAATGTAACTTGGAATTCTCACTTTTGCAGGTATTACCTTCCTGAAAAGCGAGACAAGGAAGTTGGAAGAAACCAGAACAAAAGTTGCTGCTGCTCCCATACCGAGTGCATTCTCTACGCTGCTTGTGACAGCAAGAAAAGGACACATACCGAGTGCCTGTTTGAAAACAGGATTCTCTTTCATCATTCCTTTTGAAAATTCCTGTCTCAGGCTCATTGTGCACCCCCTAAAGCCGGTATAAGACCAGCATCGGCAAGAGCATCAAGTCCGTATCTCACGGAGTTTGTAACAGCTCGGGAAGTAATGGTGCTTGCTGTTATCGAATCGAGCTCACCACCATCTTTTTTTAGAAGAAATCCTGAAGCGTTCAACCCGTCAAACTGGTAGAGGAATTTCTCTGGATTAGAAACATTTGCACCGAGTCCGGGAGTTTCCTGCTGAAACAAAATAGAATTCCCGGTAACAATACCCTCTGCATTAACTGCAATCATTGTCTGAACAGTGCTGGAATAACCTTTTCCGTAAGCAACGAACAGATACCCTAATTCGCATCCTGTTGAATCTGTAACTGATACTACTGCCAGTGTTTGATCAACATCAGCGTATGGATTAGTCAGTTCAGGCACTGAGAGGCTGTCGAACAGCAATTCTCCCTCTGCAAGTGAACCGGCAACATCAATCATAGCATCCAGCTTAGCCTGCTCCTTCTGCTCGGCAATGATAGGTGAAGTTATGGAATTAACGTAACCGAGTGCAACTGCTGCAATCACTGCAACAAGCATAAGCATGAGTCCGACTTTAAAGATTTCACCCATTCTTCTTCACCTCCCCGAAACTAACTGGTTTTGTATACCTATCAATAAGTGGAGTACACAGGTTCATCAAAAGAATTGAGTAACTGCATCCTTCGGGATAACCACCCCACCTGCGTATTACCATTGTAAGAAGACCAGCACCTATTCCGAATATGATTCTTCCCTTTTTTGTAACGGGAGTAGTAACCATATCGGTAATCATGAAAAATCCCCCAAGAATTACTCCGCCTGCAAAGAGGTGGAACAGCGGATTTCCATCAAGCCAGCCCGGACCGCCGAAGAGCCATCCAAAGAGAGCCACAGAACCAAGGTAACTCAGAGGAAGTCTTAACTCTAGGACACCGCGAAGTACCAGATAGAGAGCTCCGAGAAGAAGCATAATCACGCTGGTTTCACCAATGCAGCCTCCGATTCGTCCCATGAAAAGATTTTTCATGCTCTCTTTTGAGAAAAGGCTTTCTCTTACTTCCTCGGCTCTCTCCGGTTCACCTTCCCAACCGAAAGTCTGTTTCAGCACATTTAGAGGAGTAGCACCTGATAGTGCATCAAGCTCGCCTATCTCGCTGAGATTTCCGGTAGGTACACCACAGGCCTGCACTTCAATATGCTGTCCGTCTCTCCACTCCATGGGAGCGACCCATCCGGCAGTCATTAAAACTGGGAAACTGGCCACAAGGAATGCGCGACCGAGAAGGGCTGGATTCACAATGTTGTGACCCAGGCCTCCAAAAGCCTGTTTAGCAACAGCAATTGCAAAAGCACTTCCAAGAACAGGAAGCCACCAGGGCACTCCGGAGGGAACATTGTAAGCAAGCAGTAATCCGGTAACTACAGCGCTTCCGTCGAAAGCAAAGTTAACCGGTCTTTTCATAAATTTCAAGCAGAGCCACTCTGTCAGTACAGCCGCTCCAACACTCGCACCGACAAGCATCAGTGCTTTTGGTCCGAAGAACCAGAAAGCAGCAATTAGCGCCGGAATTAAAGCAATGACAACGTCCCACATTACTCTTTTAGTTTTCTGAGGAGAACCAACATGCGGTGAGACGGCAAGATCAAAAATTCTGTTTTCAGCCATTATGCCTCCCTCGCACGGATCAGGGCTCTAACTTCGTTCTGAGCGCGTTTGATATAGTGTACCAGATACCTGCCTGAAGGGCAGACATAACTGCACGTTCCACAAGCCATACAATTTAGAGCGCCAGCTTTTTCAGCGTCTTCCCATTTCTCATATTCTGAAGCGGTTGCGATTGTGCATGGAAGAAGATTTAGAGGACAGACGTCAACACATTTACCGCACTTGATGCATGGTCCCTCGGCAGTGTCTCTGACCTCTTTGGATGCCATTGCAAGAATTCCACTCGTTCCTTTGGTAACAGGAACACCATCAGTAAACAGGGCCATTCCCATCATTGGACCGCCCCCGATAAGCCTCTTCACATCTTCTTTGTATCCACCGGCAGCTTCGATAAGGGTAGAAACCGGTGTTCCCACACATACGTCGAAATTTCCCGGCTTGTTTACACCCAGCCCGGAGACTGTTGTAATTCTTCTAATTGAAGGCATTCCTTTGCAAACAGCGTCGGCAACTGCAACACATGTTCCAACATTCTGAACTACAACTCCTACATTAAGTGGAAGAGCCCCGGCAGGTACCTGGCGACCAACGGCTGCATCGATCAACTGCTTCTCCGCACCCTGAGGGTACTGAACTTTCAATCGGACAACTCTGGCTCCCTTTTTCTCTAGAAGCTCGATTGCATCAGGCTTGTTAACTTCGATACCGATACAGGGATCGCTTACACCCAGTACATGGGCAAGAATGTTCATACCTGTAATTAGATCATCTGCTTTTTCAAGCATAAGACGATGATCTGCAGTAAGATAAGGTTCACATTCAACACCGTTGATGATGAGAGTGTCAATCTTAACTCCCGGAGGAGGCGAAAGCTTCACATAAGTCGGGAAGGATGCTCCACCCATTCCACAAATGCCTGCTTCTTTGATTCTGCTGACAAGCAGAGGGATTTCCGTGTTTTTCCAGTCTGCTATCGGTTCATAAACATTTTCACCATCTTCAGACTCGGTCTTGATTACAACAGCGGGACCGCTGCGCATGTGAGGCATCGGGACGTTCTCTATCCTGAGTACCTTTCCATTAACCGGTGAATGAGTTGGCAGGCTGATGAAACCGTTCTGCTCTCCTATCACTGAACCTTTTGTTACCTCGTCTCCGGGTTTGACAACCGGTTTTGACGGGGCACCAAGGTGCTGACAGAGAGGAACAGTAACCACCTCGGGAGCAGGGAGTCTCACTACGGCTGCACCGCAGGACAAACCCTTGTTTCCCGGAGGATGTGTACCGCCGGCAAAGCTTTTTACCTTGCTCATGCTCCTCCATTGTTAGTGTTACATTCTATATTGTTATCTATGATCTATTTACAAATCTATTTCAATCAGATTTAACTGACAGTAAAAGCAAAAATTATAAACCTTTTGGATTACTCTAATATACAAGATTTGAGAACTGTTTTCAGTCCTTAAGAAGTTTGTCGAGTTCCTCACGGAATTGGAGTACATCACGAAACTGCCGGTAAACACTTGCAAATCTGACATAGGCTACCTGATCCACATCCTGCAGCAATTCCATAACACATTCACCGATAAATGCTCCCTGCACCTCGTCAGGGTATTCCTCGGTTATTCTGGCTATGATCTGCTCAACAAGAAGATGTATTTGCTGGCTTGAAACAGGACGTTTTTCGCAGGAACGCTCAATACCCTTTTCAAGCTTCTTCGGATCAAAGGGTTCCCGAAGACCGTTTTTCTTCACAACAGACGGGTAGCTGGTTTCAATGTATTCGTATGTAGTGAAACGGTATCCGCATTCATTGCACTCCCGCCTTCGCCTGGTAGCGCGGCCATCTTTCACAGTACGGGAGTCAATTACCCTGTCATTGCTGTTTGAACATCTTGGACATCTCATAAGGTTGTTACTACAAACGAAAAAGCTGCTCGTCAAGACTCAATATCATCAAAGCTTGACGAATCCGTGTTCTATTCTTAGTATTGGGCTCTTCGGTGGTGGGTGTAGTTCAGTTGGTAGAGCCCCTGATTGTGGTTCAGGTGGTCGCCGGTTCAAGCCCGGTCACCCACCCCATCGATGCGCTCCTGGCTCAATTGGCAGAGCAACGGACTCTTAATCCGTGGGTTCCGGGTTCAAGTCCCGGGGGGCGTACCATGGGGACATGCAGGCGTGTCCCCAATAAAATCTTTGTCGGAGCGCCCGTAGCTCAGCTGGATAGAGCAACGGACTTCTAATCCGTAGGTCACAGGTTCGAATCCT
Organism: Candidatus Fermentibacteraceae bacterium; assembly: GCA_016744855.1. Lineage (GTDB taxonomy): Bacteria > Fermentibacterota > Fermentibacteria > Fermentibacterales > JCC-6 > Sabulitectum. The sequence goes on from JADGDO010000007.1 coordinate 39,850, forward strand.
GTCGGGCGTGCCACAAAAATATGGCTGTCGGGAAAATCCCCGGCAGCCATTTTTTATACTCAATTTCCGTATTTGCTATCTAGTAGAAGATCAAAGCTCTTCTATCAGATCAATGGCATATTCCAGTATCGGATCTTCCTCACCCTGGAAATCTTCTTCCGTTACATCCAGAACAATATCCGGTACTATCCCGTACCATTCAATCGGTTCATCCCTAACGGTTCTTCCGCTCCATGTCCCTAGTGTGTAAGACCAGCCGCTGGGAAGGTCTTTCCATTCCGGTGCAATTGTGGCTCCAAAGGTTGTGTCGCCAATAAGGGTGACATTGGGAAGTTCATGCATCATGGCAACGAACTCCTCTGAAGAGCTTGCACAATGCTGACCGATAAGCAGGTATATCTCTCCCTGGTACTGCATGGGGCCCATTGGAGTGTTGTTAAACACTGCGTTGGTGCAGTCTTCATAGTCCGGACCGGATCTCTCCCTGATCAGCCACCCCGGGCATTCTTCCAAGGTAAATCTTCCCACTACTTTCGGGATCATGAAGTCGCTTCCCCCTCCATTCATACGCACATCGATAATGATCCCCGGCTTGTCCTGGCAGAGCTCAACGAACTCGTCAACGATTCCAATATTCAAACCGTGCTTCCAGGAATTGATTGAGAGGTAAGGCAAAGAATCGGGATTGCAATATCCCACTCCGGTGGAATATCCAGTAAATCCGTATTCGCTGAAGTAATAAGTATTTAGAAGTGATTCGCTGTAATTGTTAAAGATCTCAGGGAAATAGGTTCTTATCATCACATTTTCCGGATCGATCAGCCAGATGTGCCCGTCTTCCAGTTCACTCAGCATGGGCAGCACGGCATTCATCATAAGCTCCTCATAGGTCGTGGCAGATTCAGCCATCGGAAGATACTTGCCGTAAGAAAGTTCCCAGTTGATTGACTTAATGGTAAACTCAGGATATGTGATTTCGTAGGCTTCCCATACAGTGATAAAGTCTGCTGTAATTGCAGAATTAGGAGAGGTCCCAACAGGGCTTTCCACACATCCCAAAGCCAGGAAAAGGAGAGGAAGAAGAAGCATGGAGTATCTCATAGTTCAACCCCCAGTCCAGCCATGAGTTTCCAGCTGTTCATATTGTTCACTTCGGTGACCTGCCAACCCTGGAATTCATCTCTGGAAACAAGGGAGTAATCCGCTTCCCCCTGGAGAAATAGGGAACCTCTGAGCGGAATTCTCACTCCAGCTCCCAGGGTCAACCCGGGTGCCCGCGTGACCGGGTCATTGTCTGTTACCTCAAGGTCACCGTGAACATAGGTTTTCCTAAGGTAACTCCAGTGCACACCAGCACCAGCTCTGACGAAGGGAGTAATATGGTTTGTGGGATATTGCCATCTCAGGCAGAGTTCGATGTGCCACTCACCCACTTGCTGTATTCTGGAACTGGAGTCAGACTCACATTCCCATTTGTAGCTTCCGGTGGGCACGAAGCACTCTATACCAAGTGCTATGGAGCTGTTCAGGGACTCGCTGGTTCGCAGAATCATACAAGATGTCCCCGAAGATTCGTTGAAATCAATCTCTTCGGGAAGCTGTGTTTCCATAGAAAAGTCAGAGATTGACAGTCCTCCAAGAAAAACAAGGTCCATAGCCATAGAGTTTGAAACGATTAGCAGGAGTATTGCAAAAGACGCCAATTGTCCTTTATTCTGTTCCATTTATCAGAATCCTTTCTCTATTTTGTTGCATCATAGTTATGTATAAATAAGGTAACAAGGAATGCAGGGCAAGGTTCGGCGAGTTTGAAACAGTCTCTGAACAGAGCTGAAATGAATTTATTGAAAGACTTCTGGAGATTTGCGTTGACCTGTTGTTCTTCAAGTGTGCAGGTTTATTTGCCCACAAACCGATCTTGATTAGTTTAATGCCTGATAGGTCAGCATTAATAAGTATTTTCCTGTCTGTGTTCAAAAGCTCCTCTATTGACAATCGCAGTTTTTATTTGCAGATAGTAACTCTACAAACTGTAACAATTTAGTGTTACCGTCAGCGCTAGAGGAGCGTGATTTTTTGGGCATAAAGAGGGTCGAGGGAAAATCTCTTGAATTGTATCTCAGAGAAATAGGTTCAAAAGAATCTCTCACATCTGAAGAAGAAGCCGACCTTGCCGGCAAAATAAAAGCTAATGACCATTTAGCTCAGGAAACTCTGGTTGAGGCCAATTTAAGGTTTGTTGTAAGTATTGCCAAACAGTATGCTAACCAGGGAGTTGCCCTTGAGGATCTAATCAGTGAGGGTAACGTAGGCCTTATCAGAGCAGCCCGTGGATTCGATGAGAAGAGAGGCTGCCGCTTCATTACCTATGCCGTATGGTGGATAAAACAGGCAATTCTTCAAACCCTTGCAGAGAACTCACGAATAGTAAGGTTGCCTCTTAACAGAGTAAACGAATTGTATCGAATGGGAAGGGCCTCAAGAGAACTCGGTCATAATCTCGGACGTGCTCCTTCAACAGACGAGATAGCAGGGCAACTTGATGTTCCCAGAAAAAACATAGAGGGAATGCTTTCAATTCACAGTACACACCTCTCTCTGGACCGACCTGTTTATGATGGAAGCGATAAGACATTCCAGGATATGATACCATCGAAAGACAGCGAATCTCCCGAAGATGCAGTCATTGAAGATTCACTGAAAGACAGTGTACTCGAAATGCTTGAAGCCTTGGATATTCGAGAAAAAACGATTATCAGTCTTTTCTTCGGTCTGAGTACTAACAGAAGGCACACACTTGCTGAAATAGGTCGCACGATGGGAATAAGTCGTGAAAGAGTACGGCAGCTGAAAAACAGAGCTATAGAAAAGCTTCAGAAGTGCTATGATTCCAACACAATGTTGATGCTTATTGACTGATCAGTTCGAGTAACACCTGCTCTTGGGTCCTGAGCCTTTGTGTTCCTCAATTCTTTCCGGAACAAGATCCTTCTTCTCAATAGCTGACAGAAATGCTACTCTGTCATCAATTTTAACCGAAATACACATTCCGCAATCAGTGGAAAGATGCCTCGGGATTGGAACCATCCTGCATGGAACACCACATTTTCTAGCGGCTCGCTCAGCAGAAAGTACATGGGTCATAGATTTAAATATCATATACAGGTGATCATTCACTGTAATTCCTTACAGCTTCGAGTGTGTTTTCAATTTCATCCATTGTTGTAAATATTCCCGGACTTAACCTAACCGTTCCACCCGGGAAAGTACCGATTGTTCTGTGTGCCGAAGCAGCACAATGAAAACCATGACGACAACAGATGTTGTGCTCTCGTGACAAATAGTCGGCAATGGATGCGGTGCATGAATCTGCAAGAGTAAATGAGACAACAGCTGTCCACAATTTATCCGGCAAGGGTTTGAAAACGGTAGCACCGGGTATCGCCTCAATGCCTCTGGCAAGTTTGCCGGCGATGAGCATTTTTCTTTTATAAATCTCGTCAAGCCCAATGGAATTCAAGTACTCAATCCCGGCAAGAAGACCCGCAAGCCCAGGGCCATTCATGGTACCAGCTTCGAGTCGGTCGGGCATAAAATCAGGGTGTCTTGACTCTTCAGATAAGCTTCCCGTTCCACCTTGTGCAAGTGACTGAATCCGATTTGTGTCGAAGGAATCAGAAAAGGCCATGCCTCCAGTTCCCGGAACACCCAGCAAACCCTTGTGACCGGTAAAAGCAATAATATCAGGGCCCTGAGCGAAAGTGATCGGAACAATACCAGCGCTCTGTGCAACATCGAGGAGAAAAACAGTTCCGTTTGAGCGGCATATTTCTGAAATTGAAACAACATCCTGAACTGTTCCAGTTACATTGGAACCGTGATTTAGAACAGCAAGTTTTGCCCCGATTATATTCTTTCTGAAGGCATCAAGATCAAGGTGTCCCCTGCTATCGCAGGGAGAGTAAACAACATCCGCACCCTTTTCTGCAAGAGTAGTTAAAGGACGCGTTACTGCGTTGTGCTCCATTGTTGAGGAAACAACCTTGTCTCCACTTTTAATCATTCCATGAAGTGCGATGTTGATTGCCCAGGTTACATTATGGGTGAATATGACGTTGAGGGAATTAGTGCACCCAAAAAACTGAGCTACAGCTTCTCTGCAATCAAGAACAACCCCGAGAGCATCGAGAGCGGCAGTGCAGTTCCCGCGAGCAGGACTGGCGCCGATATTTCTAACGTAATCAGAAACAGCATTTACAACAGATTCCGGCTTAGGCCATGAAGTGGACGCATTATCAAGATAAATCACAGATACCCCCTTTCTCTACCAGTCAAATATATGGAATTACTGAAGAAGGTCTCACCCTGTTCGTAATCTAGTTACGATGCACACTCTCTCTGAATTCAACAAGAGCTTCTGCCAGATAATTATACTGCTCAGGATCATTGTAGAGCTGTGCTGAAATCCGTATCAGATGCCTCTCTCCATTACCTGTTTCTGCAACCGGTACGACAATACCCTTTTCAAGTTTCAGCCAGCGCTGCAGAGGGTCGATTCTATCCGGCTTCCTGGAAATATCCGGCTTGTAGCCGTCAAGAGGTATGCAGGCCATGGAACCAACCATTGAATCAGGACAGGGAAAGTCTGTTTCCAGTGCCGAACAGATTACACTTCTGGCATGCAGGGCTTTTTCTCGGTTTTCTTCCATTACTCCAGGCCAGCCTCTGCTGCTAAGGCTCTCCATGAAATCAAGAGTAAAAGGAACCAGGAGTGCTGGTGTTGGATCGGGTGTACCATTCCATCTAAAATATATCTGAAAGGGTGACATATCAGTATCAAACTCATCGGGAAGGTGGCTAATGGGAAGAGGAAGAAAATCCTTCTGAAAATCAGGATTGACATACAAAACAGCAGCTGATCGGGGGCTGCAAATCCACTTGTGACAATTCCCTACATAAGCCAGGCAGCCAAGTTCCTTTAAACAGAGTGCAACCTGTCCAGGGCCGTGAGCTCCATCAACAACTGTTTTCACTCCCATCTCGGCCAAGAGATTAATGATTCTTTTCAACGGCAAAATCATACCTGTAGAGCTTACAATATGATCAATCAGTGCAAATTTTGTAGAGGGGGTAACAGCGTCAGCGAAAGCATCGAGTATCTCATCTTCCGAAACAACAGGAAACGGAAGATTGATAAGCTGCACGGAAGCCCCTTTGTGCTTAGCATTGACCCTGAGTGAATTCATGGAGGCGAAATACTCGTGATCTGTAACCAGAACACCATCCCCCGGTTTTAGCGGTAGATTGTGCAGTATTGTATTTATACCAACAGTAGTATTCTCAACAAACGCAATTGATCCCGGTTCTGCACCGGTGAAATGCTCCATTCTGTTAATCGCAGAAGTTTGAAGAGGGAAATACTCACTCAATATAAATTCCATGGGATCAGATTCGATCCACCTGAGAAGCTTCTCTCGTTCACTTATTACTGGAAGAGGACAGGCTCCGAATGAACCGTGATTGAGAAAAACTGTACCTTCCCTGAAAGCCCAGTGATTTCCGGCGGTGCTGCCCTTCAAACTCTTATGAATATGCACAGCTGACAGATGCAACTCCCAGTATATGACCTTCCATGAATTTGAGGAGCATTGAAGCTGTGACTTCCTCTTCCTCTATCTCCAGTCTCTGATCAAGAGCGTACAAAGTGAAATTCAGAGATAGATCAGGAAGTTTCTCCGCAGGACCGGTCCAACCGGTGCCAAGAAGATCATTTACCCCCTGAGACATCCCACCGGGAAGAATCTTTTCTGCAGGAAGTCTACCGTAAATCGTTTTGTTGTTGTTCGGGATATTCCATAACACCCAGTGAACCTTGTTTCTCGATGAAGTACAAATAATGGAGAGAGACTGAGTTCCTTCAGGTTCCTCTGCCCACCCAAAAGGCGGAGAAGCATTGAGACCGGAAAGTGTATACCAACCCGGAAGATAACCACCCTCGGTGAAAGCACTGCTACAAATTTTAAATTCCATATAAAATCCTTCCTTCCTCACTGTGTAAGAACATATTCATTCGATTCCCTACTGTAAATACCCATGCTTACCGGGACTATGACAATTATCTACGTCTCCACAGGGGGAATATGGTTCTATTCGAGCAATTACATCCCTTATTGAAGAATCACTGTTCATAATACTGTCTTCTACTTGTCTGCCAATAATGTATCCCTGTTGAACTGTGTACTCTGCTTCAACCTGAATGTGAAGGTCAACATATATACCCCCACCCTGCATCCTTGCGCGAAATCTATGAATATTGATTACTCCATTTACGGATTGCGCTACCTTCACCATTTTTTCGATTACTTCGGAGGGAGGAGCTGAGTTGGTAACCTCTCCTATAACGGGTTTCAAAACATTCCATCCGGATTTGATTATGAAAATGGATACAACTGCTCCTCCGATACTATCGAGAAACATCATCGATCTGCTAATCATCGATGCGCTAATAGCCAGAAGAACAGGGATTGAACTGAATCCATCTGATCGGTGATGCCAGGCGTTAGCTGCTAGAGCACCAGATCCTGTATCCCTTGCTTTTTTCAATGTCCAGCGAAAAAGAATTTCCTTTGCGGCAAGAGATACTGTAGCAACCAATAGGGCAAACACCCCTGGCTTGAGGGTTGAATTCTCGCTTCCCAGTGCGTTCAGAGAATCGTAGGCAATACCAATTCCAGTAGCTAAAAGCATTAAACCAATAAATAAACTCACGACCGTTTCGATACCCTTGTGACCGAGTGGATGTGTCTCATCGGGGGGTCTGCACCAGAATCTGGCACCAACAATAACTGCAATATCTGTTGTAAGGTCAGACAGGCTGTGTACAGCGTCAGCAATGAGAGCTCTACTACCTGCTAGAACCCCGGCATATCCTTTAAGGATCGCAAGAAGAATGTTTACAATCAGCCCTGCAACAGCCGTACGTTGTATTTCTTTAGCTACCTGAGGAAAGTCTTGAGATATATTCTGCATAAAACTTCACACACCTTATGTAATCTGAAACAGCGATACTCTCATCGACAGAGTGAAGGGCTCCGATACCCCTCTGACTCAGGTGCACCGGAAGAAATCGGTAGACATTCTGAGCTATCATGCAATACCTTCTGGAATCGGTGGCAGCTGGAAAAACCCCACACCTGAATCCGGTGCCGGGAAGCATATTGTGCTGTATAGAAGCTTTTAATGCCCGATAATCTTCAGTGATCGTACTTGATATTATTGAAGGTTCTGAAACGCTAGTATTGTCTAGAAGCTCCACAGATATACCCAACGGCCCAACAATAGAGTCGATAAAGTTATGAACCTCAGCGACCGAGTTTCCAGGCGATGGTCTCGTGTTAATTGTTACAGAGGCTGAAGCGGGCAGCACATTCTCCTTGCAGCCACCTGATACAATGGTCGGAGCAAAAGTAGTCTGAAGCATTGTGGAGGAGCGTATCTCCTCAGGCATATCCGGCAGTGGCATTGATGCATTTTCGAGGGCTGTTATTCCTCTGGAAAGAGTGCCGATTGCTGTTCTCTGGGGAGGTACTGAAGAATGCCCTTGAACAGCATCTGCAGTCAGGCAGAAAGAAGCATACCCCTTCTCTGCAATGGCTAGCTCTGCTACGAAACCTCCGTCAGAATCAGAATAGATGTATCCACCTTCATCAAGCACGCTGCTGCATCTGATACCTCGTTTTTTCAAGCTTTCCGCAATTGCTTTAGCACCAAAAAAACCACCCACTTCCTCATCGTGACCGAAAGCGAGAAAAACAGTCCTCTTGGGCTTAAAACCACTTGCAAGAAGAAAGGAAACGGCTTCCAGCATTCCAGCGAATCCGCATTTGTAATCAAGCGTTCCTCTTCCCCATATCCTCTCTTCAGCCAGCTCTGCACCGAAAGGATCATGAGACCAGCTGTCAGGATCGCCCACTGGAACTACATCCTGATGCGCTGTGAGCATTACCGGCTTAAGCGAGACTGATGAATCGCCCTGCCATTTTAAAAGAATTGATGCACCGCCATGAATTTCTAAATCAAGTGATGAAAAAACAGTAGGCCATGCTCTTTCAGAGAAATACCGCATACTGTGGAATGGTTCTAGTGAGAATGTCTCAGGAGCCGATAAGGTCTTGAATTTGATTGTGCCGCAAAAACGACCGATTGCTTCACTGATATCACCGGGGGAGAGATTCAATCTCCCCCGGTGGTTATCACTGCTAATTGGTAACATTAACCCATTTGATGTTGAAACCTTCATAGCCAAGAGAATCAGTAGCTACTGAAACACTCTCAGCAATAATCATCGCTTCTCCGAATGTCGACTCTGATGGGAAAAGAAGAGTAATATGAACAGGTCGATCTTCTGTATTTCTGCTGTTTATTGTTCTTACAGCCTGATTCATGCCACGAGTGAATACTCTTTGATCAAACCCGTAGCCACCCGAGGGCTCAACAATATCCTTGTTGAATTCCTCTATGATGCACCTGAACCACTCATCGGTAAAGAGAATCTTAAGCTCTACAGGCTGCACTTCTGCCGAATCATCAGCAACTGGAAGAATAGCAACAGCGAGGTAAGTGGTTTCTGTAGAATCTGTCCATGCGAAGAGAGAATCAGGAACCAGTGCTCTGAAATCATTACTGTTGATTTTCTGCAACATGTAGTTTACGACAGGTTGAATTGACATAGAGCCTCTTCCGAGGAACGATACTCCTGTACCCTCAGGAATCAGAGAAAGGTCGACATTTGTTCTGGGAGAAGCGGAAGTGCCCTCTTCATTAAAGACATACACAATATCTGTACCAAGAATTATAGGTAGTGAATCGAGCGGGATCTCCTCCACAATAATTTCATGTGATACACCTGTATCCGGCTCATATTCAGCCCTGTCAAAATTACTCACAATAAGAAATGCAGAAGCAGCACCTACAAGAAAAACTAAAAAACCGATAACACCGGATCTTGTTTTGTGAGGAGAGGTAAGTTCAGGGATTTTGCAGCTGTCATCATCTCCATTTTTTATTGGAGTCTGTAAAGCAGCCCTCTGATCTTTCATTGGCTCATTCTGCGAGTCGAGCTTGAATCCGCAATTATCACATTTGCCGGTATTTCTATGGTTATCGTGACCGCAATCTCTACAGCGCATTAATGAACCTCCAATGAACTCTCGGCGGTTGAGGCTGAATCTTCTTCTAAAGGCAGATAAAAACCTTCAAAATACTCCTCATTAACGTATAAATGATACTCACTGGACAAGCTATCCACAAGAGTTTTGATTGCTTCAGTTTCGGCTCTCTGTGCTACTTCTGCAGAAACTCTATCTCTAATTTCTTCCAGCTCAGGAACGTGTTCTTCGTTTACAGAGTCCAAGCGAAACCAAAGGGCGGTTGAATCAGTGAGTGTAACAATGGCTTCCTCGTTAGGTAAGAGAGTGAAGAGAGTCTCTCTGTTATCTTCGGGAATCATGGCTCTTGGTACAGGATTTGTAATTGTTTCCTCCCCCTCTGCAAGGATTGGAGGGAACAGTTCAAACTGGTCAATATTAGCAAGCATGTCTTCCCCTGAAGCCATCAGCTCGTCAGCTGCCTCAATTTTTTCAGAATTACTGAGGTAGAGTGTGTGAAAGACGCGGGTTTCCGGCACCGGGATGTCGTCCCTAATCTCCATGTAAACAGCTTGGACTGCAGCAGGATCAACATCAATTCTCACAGCTATCACGTCTTCGTAATACCTGTCAAGAAGAATCTCCCAGCGCTTGGTATTCAGTCTTTTCTCTATTTCTGGAATGGTATCCAAACCTAATTCAATTGCTTCCTGCATCTCAATATCAAACATAGCAAGCCTTATGGAATAAACTGCCAGCCACTCAGCATCGTTGGTGACTCTCGGAAAATTAGCAGGAAGCCCGGTTATGTTTTGTGTAACAGAGAAGATATCTCTTGATCCACCTTCCCAGGTGACTACAGTCATGGTATCCTCGACTGCCTCAAAAATACCGAACATTCTTCCCCGGGAATCAGCTCTATCTGCCATCAGATTGAGAACATCCATGTCTACTTCAACATTGTAAGCTACCTTTAGACTATCCTCAAGAACTATCTTTCTAGCTTCTCTCTCGCGGGAAAGCAGCATAGTAGCGATTCTCTGTGAATCAGTCTCAAAAGAAGGAGCGTCATAAGTCCACATTGAATCAATCTGAAGCATACGCCATCCAAGAGCTATAGGGAAAGGATCAATAATATCACCTTCACTAGCAGTCATAAGAAACTCTAAATCATTAACATTGGAGTAGCTTCTCTCATTCAGAGTTATTCTACCACTAGTCCTGCGGACAATGTCATCCATACCAAGCTCGAGTGCAAATGTGGAAAGGTGTGCCCCTTCCGTTACCAATGTGCGAACACTGTCCATAAGAAGACTGTCGCTATGGTAGAAACTGGTATATGAAACACCGGTACCCATTCTTGACCAGAAATTTCTGGCTTCCTCTGGACCCACTTCAACCATTCCAAGGTAGAAGTTCAACCATTCTGTTTGCAATACTTCTCTGGATCTTTCATGGGTGAGTCTTAATACTTGCCTGTCTTCACCTATTCCGAGATCAAGAGCATGAGTAATGAACAACTCTCTCGCTATAACATTGTCTTTGAAAACACCAATAGATAAAGAATCTCCGCGGTACCTCTCAAAGGACTGCCCTATATCTTCAGGAAAAATTGTTCGATCCCCAACAGAGATTACTGAACCGTCAGCACCATCTTGAAAGGTCTTGCCACAACCTGAGAACAGGAGTGTAACGGCAACAGCAAGAAACACAAAATATCTCATCAAAATTGCTCCATTCCAAATTAGAAATTTACTGTTTTACAAGCATTACAGATATCATTATTGTTACCCTTTCAAACCGAATTGTCAACAGGAGGTAAAATGACTTTCTTTATCTGTATGCTCTTCCCGATATTTATGTCTTCGCAGCTATCAGCAAGTACTCCCTCTTCATGGGATACAGGCATTCTGGTTGCCGACGCAGGGACCGGAGAGGTACTGGTAAATGTAAATGCTGATACTCCGTTCAGACCCGCAAGCACCGTTAAAGCAATTACAACTCTGACGGCTCTGAACACCCTGGGAGCTGCACATGTTTACAGGACGGTCATCCATGTTGATACGCTTTCCAACAGCCTTTTTCTTGTAGGCTCAGGAGCTCCACTTCTTTCTGCGGAGGATGTGACCAGAGCGGCAATGGAAACTGTAGCAATTCTTCCTTACAGAGATGAATGGAATCTTTTTCTTGATCCTTCAGCAATAACAGGGGAATCACACCTGCCGGGCTGGGATGAAGCTGACTGGAACAGAACCTACTGCCCTCCGGTCGAACCTCTTTGCATTGGAGACAATGTACTCGAAATAGTAGTTGCATCTGTCAATGGCACACTCAATCTGTTTACATATCCCCCACTACCTGGATTGCAGATTTATCAAGGTAACCTAGTGACTGGTCATTCAACATCAATTACAGCTATCGGTGGGAATTGGGAGACTGGTCGGTCTGAGATGACTTTATCTGGAACAATAGCAAATGGAACTCGTGAAATTCTCTACAAACCATTCGCAGGAGCTCCAGGAGAGCTTGCTCTGATTCTGGAAGACCAGCTGGTGACCTGGGGTGTAAATGCAAGTTATTCCGGTATCGAAGAAGCAGATTTATCACTACCTCAAACTGCTGTTATGTATTCGGATCCACTCTGGATTATCCTTGGTTCAATGAATAAATGGAGCAGAAACATTGTTGCAGAACAGATACTTAGAACAGTCGCGAACAGGGAAACAGGAGAAGCGGGTTCAACAAGAGCAGGGTGCGACATTGCAGGAGCACTTCTGGACAGTCTTGTTCCAGGAGCAGAGGGGTGGCAACTAGCAGATGGATCCGGTCTTTCAAGACTGAATCTTATAACACCAAGACAGCTTGTTGAGGTATTCAGAGCTGGAGCTGGATCACTGGAATTCGGACCGGAATTTCTTGCTTCATTCCCGGTGAACGGTGTGGACGGAACCCTTTCAAGAAGAATGAGTGATCTACCTGCAGGGGCATTCAGAGGGAAAACAGGTTCTCTGAATGATACCTGTACTATCGCAGGTATCCTTACCACCCAAGACGGAAGAAGGCTGGCTCTGGCAATATTTCTGGAGTTTCCACGTGGACAAATATGGAGAGCCAGAGCCTGGCAGGATAGATATATTGAATCCCTATACTACGGTCTTACTTGACCCTTTCCATGTACTGACCAGTTCTGGTATCAACCCTGATCTTTTCACCTTCTTTGACGAAAAGAGGTACCTGAACAATTACACCAGTCTCAAGGGTCGCCGGTTTTGAACCTCCAGTTGCAGTATCCCCTTTTAAACCGGGGTCTGATTTCGTCACTAAAAGTTCAACAAAATTAGGAGCTTCAACCATTATTGGTTTGTCCGAAACAGACAGTACATCAATCTGGCAGTTATCTGTAAGGTAATCTACAGCACTACCGACAAGATCTGCTGAAAGGTCGATCTGTTCGTAGGTGTCGGGATCCATCACTGTAAAGGTATCGTCTGTATGATAAAGCAGTTGATATGCTCTTCTTTCAAGTCTGATTTCTGTAACCTTTTCACCAGCACGCCATGTTTTCTCTATCACCTTCCCCTGAACAACGTCTTTCATCTTCGACCTGACGAAAGCTGCTCCTTTTCCGGGGTTTACATGCTGAAATTCTGTAATCTGATAGAATTTCCCAGCAATATCCAGAACCATACCTCTTCTAAAATCATTAGATGTTGCCATATAATCGCCTACCTCCGAAGCGTTTCTTTTACTGTTTCAATTGCTAAATAGTATCCATAAGTACCAGCACCGGAAATAATTGTATCAGCTGCCCCGGCAGTCAGCATTCTGTGTCTATATGGCTCCCTCTTGTGTATCTGAGAGATGTGAACCTCAATTACAGGGCCTTTGAACGAGCGCATTGCATCTAAAAGTGCTATAGAAGTATGAGAAAAAGCTCCGGGATTAATAATCAAAGCCTTACAGTTTTCGGGGGAAGAATGAATGGCTGAAACTAAATGTCCCTCGCTATCTGACTGCTTAAAAATAACATTGAAACCTGCGTTTTTTCCCCACGATTTTATCTGTGATTCAAGTTCTCCAGCGGATGTTTCACCGTAAACAGATGGTTCGCGAGTTCCTAGCGAAGCCAGGTTCGGTCCGTTAAGTATGAGTATACTGATCATTTCTCGTACGCTGTAAGCCCCAGATCTTCACACTCTTCTGAAGAAAAAAGATTGAAAAGACTTCTTGGTGCACGCTTCTGCTGTTCGGTTGATTCTGCAATTTCAGCAGAATTCTCTACGCTGTCGCTCGAATCACTGTTTTTGGGATTCTTCTGAGCAGCGAGTATTGAGGCCATTCTACCGGTTTCCGGGTACTTAACATCCTGTCCGGTAAGCCTTGCCTCTCGTGCAGACTCCTTTTTCTTCTCCCGGGCTTTTTTCAACATTTCTTCTATCTCCGGATCTCCCGGGTATTCAAAAAGATATTCCTCAAAGAGCTCAATAGACCGGTTCCAATTCCCGTTCGCGTAGTGAATTTCTGCAAGGCTTCTTATAGCGATGAGGTTCAAAGGATCAATTGAAATCACCTTTTCAAAAATTTCAAGTGCTTCATCGTTAAGTTTTGCATCTAATGCACACCTTCCGAAAACAACATTAACAGATATGTTCTCGGGCCAGCTGACAAGGCCCTTTCGGGAAACTTCCAACGCCTCTGCATTACGCTCGGAATGGCGAAGTTGACCAGCCAGACGGACGCAAAGCGCTGGAGAAGGACCGGAAAGCCATTTCTGATACAGGTCTTGAATATCGATTTCGCTACGGGACACTTTTTACTCCTTAAGGAATGTATCCATGATTATCCAGCCCTCACGAAGATACGGCTCTTTCTTCTGGCCAGGATTATAAATCTCCATATCAAGAATATACCATTCATCACCAGAGTCAAGGACCCTGGTAGTAAATGCTCCGGCATTAAGGTATTCCGGATTGCGCCAGACCCCGGTTATTTCCCAACCGGGCATCCCGTTTTGAGTAATCTGTTCAATGGTAATCCTGGATCTATCAACAGAGTCAGCAGAGGCATCGAAGAAGAAAAGACGAGCCATTGCTTCTCTGGCAAGAACAGCATTTGAGTCAGAAAGCAAAGCATCTGTCGATACAATACGTATACTAAAAAGAAGAAGAGCTTCTTCATCAGGCTGCCTCTGATACTGCAAAAAATTATCCTCGGGTGACCATATCCTAACAGAGAATGACTTGGGTACATTCAGGGAGAAACCAAGTGCTGACAGGCTGTCCATTCTTTCTGGGGAGCTCATACTGGTACTGACGAAACTTTCATAGATGTAATCATGCATGTGATCATCATAGGCATTTTCCAAAATACCGGGAAGTTCAGTGGGAAGCACAGGTGCTTCAGGATCAATAACTACTGCGAATACCTGCTGATCAAGCGCCCACACATCAAAACCTGACGATACACCGTTTGCGTTGTCATCCGAGAGTGAAGATGGAATAAGGTCGGTCTCATCAGGGTCAACAACAAGAAGAATGGTTCTTCTTGTTTTCAATAAACCTTCAAATTCTGAAGTCTCTGCATAGGCAAAACTAAAGATTTCTTCGGGGTCTACTGTTTCAACAATGAGATGAAGATCCTGTAAGCCTTCAGAATCTATGAAATCTGAAAGCGAGGAGCTGTAAACGACTAAAACGCCATTAACAGATCCGATGGATTCTCGCTTGCACGAAACACTTAAGAGAATCAGGAAAGACAATAGCAAGATCAGGGGCAGCTTCTTCATTATAGTTTCCTGTTTCTCTTTTTATCGAAAAAAGGCTTTATTGCCTTAAACAAGGTCATGGCTACCGGAAGATAATTTACAGTTCCACTAACCACTGAAGCGGTGCCACTTGAATTGATTCTCTTTGTAAGAACCCTTATTTCAGAAGCAGTCTGCCCAAGTTCCTGTCCGGTATTCTCCATCTCCTGAAGAGTCCCTTCCAGAGCCGGAGTTAATCGGGCAATGTCTCCCCTTATCTCTCCGAGGGTATTGTCCATATCATCAAGAACCTTTTTTACCCTGCCCCAAAGGGCCAGAAAAATACCAACAACAATCCATAAACTGCATACGCCCACCAGAAGAACGATTGAAGTTGCGTTCATATATCCACACTCCCTGCAAAAAACTCTATTACCTTCTCAGAATAACTATTTCCACACGCCTGTTCAAAGATCTTCCGGATTCATCATCATTTGCTGCTGCGGGTCTTCGCTCCCCAAACCAGATCGGTTCTATCTCAATGTCAAATTCACTTAGTTGAGCCTCAAGATATTCAGCAACATTCAAAGCACGCTCCGTAGAAAGACCATCATTAAAACCGAAAGTTCCGTCACTGTCAGCATGCCCCTCTACCGATACGAAAACGCCGGGGTTGTTTTTCAGTGTTTGTACTACCCTGTCCAGATCTGGATACTGGTCGTCGCGTATGGCACCCACAGCATTGTCGAAATAGATTGTCGACATTGATAACCCATCGCGCTCCTGAGCAACAATCATGAACTGGAATAGATTGATGGGATCAGTTTCGTAGTAAAGATAGCTCAGATCTTCCTCTATCTGCCTGCAGTTGACATCGAGCGGAATTCCACCTCTGACCCTGGTAAGTCCCAATGTAGACGGATCAATTCTGTTTCTGTCCATCCATACCTTACTGACACGGAAGCTCAAACTTGCCTCAATGATGTCAACACTGTCCACTGCACCATAAACGGTTTCCGGTTCAACCATGACAAGCTCTGCGTGTCTGGCTGATATCAGGAAATCACCAATGCGATCAAGAGATGCCTCGAAGTAGTAATACCCTTCATCCTCATCAATGAGCGCAGCCGGCATTCTTACAAGAGTATTATCTTCCTCAACTCTGAATAATCTGAGAAGCCTCAGCTCCAGGTTGTTCTGCTCAAGCCAATACCTGGGTACTCTGAAAGCTACAGAAAGGTCTCTCGTATCTTCCTCGGTGAAAGTTGCTCTTGAAGGGAAATACGCATACAGAACCTGTTTGTCATCAAGCTTCAGAGTGCTGTTCAAAGGGATTTGATCATACTGGGCAACAACAAGTGAGTCATTCTGAACATCTCTGTTAGCCCATAGACTTACCTCTGAAAGATCTGTACCTGTTTCCCATATTCTACGGTCCACGAGAGGAGGCAATGGTACCCTTGGCTCATTTTCAAGCCATTCGCTGCCGCCAAATCGGAAAGTCAGTCCGCCTCTGTGCCGTCCCCAGGTACTTTGAAGATCATTCATTGGAAGTGCGAATGCGTAGTCAAAGGAAATCGGAATAGATCCCTCGTACCTTGCTGACAAACCTGCTGTAAGTTCTGATGTTTTTCCAAGAGATCTGGATCTGTACCCTGCCCTGAAACCCCATGTAGACAGAGATCCAAACCACTTCTCAAGACCAAACGCCAGATCAATATCTTTTCCCCCATCAATATCATCCAAAGACCAGTCAACCTGGACAGCAGGAGTTATGAATCTTGGGTAAAAAGCAGCTCCAAGCGAGAATTCCATAGGCAATACATCTTCTTCACCAATTCCCATATCCGGAGATATCAGATTTCGGGCAACTCCCGCAAAAGTAACTCTTCTGCCGATTTCAGCTTGAAAACCAAAATCTGCCGAGATAGCTTTTGCACGGAGACCGTTGGCAGCAAAGAGAGGATCATAAGAAGTAAACTCATTATCAGCATAATCTCTAAAAATGTACCGGCCTGTAAACCCGAAAGACACCGGGAAGATACCCGGCCTGAAAGCCAGAGCAAGAAGCCCCTCTCCCTGAGTACACTGATCAGAAGCACTTAGAATATCGACTCCAAGGCTGAAGGCTGAAAACTTTGAGATGGGCTGGACATAACCAATAGCTCCATAGTTAATTGAGTTAAGATCCATATTGGGGTAAAAACTGGTGTACTCCGTTCCAAACATAATTCTACCGGATCTAAGAAGACCGGCTGGATTCCACCATGCAGACCAGGCATCATCGGCCAGAGCTACAAAGGCTCCTGCCATTCCCATGGCACGAGCACCCGGGTTGAGAACATCAGCGTGCAGTGTTGAAGTCAGAATAAGAAGAATTGAAATAGCTATTATCTTGCTATACATACTGTACCTGTCACCTCCCCCATAGGAGCGGTTGCATGGAATATGTAAACCCCGGAAGGAACTGGATTTCCGGTGTTATCACGACCATCCCATACAGGCTGAGAATCGGTGATACTTCTAACCGGAACTCCTTCAATATTCAGTAAAGTCAGATTTATCATTGCACCCTCTGCTGCAAGCCAGACAAATGAAGCTGTGTCATTAATACCATCACCATTCGGAGTAAACGGAGTCGGGATTACTGTCATACGAAGCTCGAAATTTCTGATAAGGTTTATGTCAAATTCTGTATATAGGTCTTCAGCCACAGCTACTGTGTCGGAGAACAACATATACGGATCCTGATTAACAATCAGAGGGACACCTCCAACCGGCACTTCTTCAAAATAGTAGTAGCCAGTATTGTCCGTGGTTACTGTAATTCCGAGACCAAAAATGGATACCGCCATGTCTTCAAGGTTTCTGCCGGTGTATACATCTGTTACAATACCACCAAGAGAGCCAGTAGGACCCTGGGCAGTTGCAGAGGCCATACTGCTGTAGGGGCTTTCACCATCTGGATCTGTATAGACACATGTAGCCCAGTAGTAATAGCCAATTCCGTTCACAATCTGAGAGTCTACCCATGCAAGGGTGTCGGTGGAAAACTCTGCTATGTAATCAGGTTCAGGAGCAAGAGGGCTGATTGATCGGTATAACCGATATGAGGAAAGGCCTTTCGAGTCAAGAACTGCCTCGGGTGGCTCCCAGCTCAGTGGAATAAATCCATCATTTCCGCTAACCGCCACAAGGTTGATGGGTGGTGCGAATTCACCGAAAACATCGAATGGCCCGTAAGTGGAGGAATTATTGGTCTCATCATGTTCAACAACAAGAGAGTCCGGGTCAACCACGGCAACAAGATACCGGCTTCCGATATCAAAGTATGTAAATCTATATCCACCTTTGAAGGAAACAGTTTCTCCGCTTTCCAATAAAGGAACATCGAAAAGCATAACCTGTTGATCAAGTGAATCAGGATTATCGGTGATATAAAAAGCGAGCTGAGTAGCTGATGACGGACCATCACCATCGTTACTGACAACAACACTGAAACCTACGCTCTGGCTCACTTCGAAAGGAGGAGATGCATCCGGTGAAGCAATAGAAACGCTTAAATCGGGGTAGGCTAGAATAATAGTAAACTGGCTGGAGACATTTTCAAGCCCGAGGTTGGCTCCACCGGCAAGAACATCAACAATGTGGGTTCCGGGCTGATCTGGACACAACAACACAAAATCAGATGAGGCTGTTGAACTTTTGTAAACAAGATTTCCCATGAAAGCGGGCGTATTTACATCCCCTGAAAAAACGGAAGGCGGGTTCAGAGATGCCCAAGTGCCAACTGCCAGGTAACCACCGATATTTGTAATGGAAACAGGAATGGTAAGCTCACCACCCGGAGGGGCGTATATTGTAGTATCAGAAGGGAATGTCACACTGAGTTCAGGATCGCGAGCAAAGCGATATGCTGCAATAGCAAACTGCTGCATTTCAGAAGGATTACCCGGGTCAGCCCATGATTCACCGGATACCCTGACAGTCCATGCACCCGGTTCGGGATCTTCAACTACAATTCTTTCAACGGGGCCGGGAGAGGTTACGCCTGATGGTAACTGATAGCTGTATTCAACATTTGAAGGTGAGATAAGGGTAAGATCGAGATCAATTTGTAGATTCGGTGAGACTGAAGGAACATCGGAATAGCCCAAAGCCAGAGACATCCAACTGGAGTAAGCTGGGACGTAAATAACCCACTGCTTGTCTCCGGATCCCTCTTGAATCGCGGAATTTATCCACATCAACCGGTCGACCTCTTCTGAAAAATAGGTTCCTGGCAGATGATATCCATCCAAAAGGCCAAACCCGGACGAAGTTGTGGAATAACCGGAAAGAGGAGAACCAGTATTACTTTTAAGGGGAATGGCACATGCAACAGCGATTGCGAGAGCATCTTCAGGATTGAAAAGCTCTCCATACTTCTCCTCACAGATAGCAAGTGCGGCAGATACGAATGCGGCTGCCATGCTAGTACCTGCAAATCTGGTATAAGAAGGTTCCCCCGGCCACCGATTTTCAGGATCATCGAGCCACTGACCCCCGTATTGAGCGTTTGTTGTTGCTACTCCGTTCTGCATTGTTGACCCAGATAATTCTCCTCCAGGAGCAAGTATCTCCGGTTTAAGACGGCCATCTGCTGTTGGTCCTCTGCCGCTATATGAAGCAACAGAAAGATTGCTGTTACCCTCGGGTATAAAGGATACAGCTCCGACAGTAATCGCATTCCTGGCAATCGCTGGAGATGGGATCGCACCGGGTGCGGGATTATTACCAGAGCTGAAAACAGATATTCCACCGTTTCTGGCTCTGGAATCTATGATCTCACAAAACCCATCATAAGAGGTTGAACCATCGAATCCCCAAGAGTTATTTACAATAAAACAATCGTCTGTCATAAACTGGGTATAAAAAGCAGCAAACTCCGAAGGAGTCATAGATGAGGGTCTCTGAATCACATATAGCTGAGTCTGCGGGGCACCCCCGCTTCCATTGAAGTCACATTCGAGATCAACATCACCCCTGGAGGCGATAACTCCACAAACAGCAGTTCCATGGCCATCGGGGTCGGCAGGACCGGAAGCAACAGCACCTGCAAGGTCAGGATGTTCTGACCAAACACCAGTGTCGAGAACGCCAACATTTACACCGAGTCCCGTGTAGTAGGTCCAGAGTTCTGGAAGACCTGTAATTTGTCGACTGTCATCGGCCTCCGAAACTACTGAGTGAGATACAGATAACTGAGATCTGTCAGGAACCGCAGAAAGAACACCGTGTTCAACCGGAGCGGAAACAACCCACCACTGATCAGAAAAAGCAGTTCCAGTGGGAGGTATGATACCCGGTGCCATCCTGACAAGCCATCCACCTGTCCAGTTACGGTCCTGGGGGGCAACAGCATCGTTCCACTGCCACGCGGATATACTTCTTACAAAACCCGAGCCCGTTAGGGCTTCAAGTTCTGGTCTTTCTCTGATTACTGCTACAAAACTATTCTGCTCAGGAGAAAAACCTGTAGGCCAAAGACCAGCCTGATCAAGAACAGACAAATCCAGAGGAGTCAGCGACCTGTATACACTAACAAGAACAAGGTCGCCCTTAGAGGCTGGT
This sequence comes from Candidatus Fermentibacteraceae bacterium, assembly GCA_016744855.1. Lineage (GTDB taxonomy): Bacteria > Fermentibacterota > Fermentibacteria > Fermentibacterales > JCC-6 > Sabulitectum. Next base: position 60,352 of record JADGDO010000007.1, read on the forward strand.
AGAGTATGTGTTAGGAGGGGACCAGATGCATTATCAAAGGATATATAGTTACTGTTGGACTGCAAGAGAAATGAATGAAGGCTTTCCTGATCCAACTGGGACAGTGCTTCAAGTGAGGGTTGGTCAATCGTTTCAACAAGTGGATAATCGGCCGAAGCAAAGAAAGCCAGAAGTAATAAAGAAAAAACAGTCATAGCCACTCCTATTTGTAGTTAATCGTACAACTAGAGATACTATAAATTGCATTGGTTCGTCAACCACATAAAAAAACAACAGAAGAGGGACAATATGCGTTTAATTGCCTCAGTTCTGCTTTAATTACGGCTTGGTTTTTAGGTAAGTAATCTGGTTCTTGCCAGCAAAGTGTTTTCGAGAAGGAAGGCTATTGTAAGGGGGCCAACGCCTCCTGGAACCGGTGTTATTGCGGAACAGACAGAGCTGACAGAATTGTAGTCAACATCTCCAACAAGTTTCCCCTCGCTGTTTCTGTTCATACCAACATCCACCACGACTGCTCCAGGTTTAACCCAGTCCGCATTCACCATCTCTGCTCTGCCTACAGCGACAACGAGAAGATCGGCTCTGCGACACTGCTCAATCAGGTTGGAAGTACGGCTGTGCGCAATACTCACAGTACAATTCTCGCGCAAGAGAAGTGCAGCCATGGGTTTTCCAACAATATTCGATCTTCCAACGATAAGAGCATTCTTGCCGGAGAGGGGTATCTGATGGTGGTGAAGCAATCCTACAATTCCGGATGGTGTGCATGGGAAAAGACCATCTTCACCTCTCCAAAGTCTTCCGACATTTACAGGATGAAAACCATCTACATCTTTTTCCGGTAACACTGCTGATGCAATTCGATCAACTGAAACATGTGCCGGTAGGGGTAGTTGTACAAGAATACCATGGACAGAATCATCTGAATTGAGCTCGTTAATGAGATCAAGAATCTGACCTTCAGTTGTTTCCTCGGGAAGACTGACGATGCGACTGTTGAAACCGACTTTCTTACAGGCTTTCTCTTTGGCACCAACATAAACCCTACTGGCCGGATCATCTCCGACCATTATTACAGTAAGGCCTGGGGGCGGTCCCGAAAGAGCATTGACCCGTTCAAGCAGTGAAGATCTCACCACTCTAGCAAATTTCCTGCCGGAAAGAACAAGAGCCATTTCAGTTATCCCTTTGTGATCTTCTCTATCTGAACCCAGGTCTGGTGCTGTCTGTGACCTGTTTTTCTTTCGTAACCCTTGCGTCTTTTGCGCTTGAAGATTACTACCTTGGGTCCCTTGGACTGCTCAACTATCTTGGCAAGGACCTTGATGCCTTCAATGAAAGGATGTCCGACAACAACCTTATCATCTTTTGCAACGAGAAGAACGTCTTCGAAAGTATGTGCAGTTCCCTCGTCACCTGTCAGGCGGGGAACCATCAATTTCATTCCCGGCTCAACTCTAAACTGATATCCACCTGTTTTTATGATCGCGTACAAGTCGTACCTCCATTTATATTATCACTACTAACCAATAATGCGTAGTCCGCCTACTTGTCAGGACTGCGCAAACTTATACTAATTAAGCCCTTTAAGGTCAAGCTCTGGAATCCGGTGAGTACAATTCAGTAATTTCCTCATGAGAGTCTAGAGAGAAAACCTTGAAATCTGCCTGAAACAACCTTTCATCCTCATGTACATGAACAGAAAGCTTGTCACTTCTTGCAGTAAGATATTCCAATCGTCTTCCATCTTCTTCCATGAGATACTTTGAGACAAGAGGATTAATGGTAACGACGAGATTCTTATGCTTCTTGCCGTTAGCTGCTCTCTCCAGGAATCTTTCAATTCTTGTGAGTATGCTGACAGGTGTTTGAATTCTACCTGTACCGGAGCAGTGAGCACAGGCAACAGACATCGACTGAACAAGGCTGGGACGAACCCTTTTCCTTGTCATTTCAACCAAACCCATCGGGCTGACCTGACAGGTTTTGGTTGGGGATCTGTCTCTTCCCAACTCACCTCGCAAACAGTTAACTACCTTGTCTCGATGGGACAAGTTATCCATATCGATGAAGTCAATTACAATAATACCACCCAGATCGCGAAGTCGTAATTGACGTGCAACCTCGCTTGCAGCTTCCATATTGGTCTTAAGAATGGTGTCTTCCTGCTTCTTTCGGCCAACATACCTCTTGGTGTTAACATCAATAGCCACCAAAGCTTCGGTATGATCAATTACAATTGATCCCCCGCTTTTCAGCAAAACTTCCCTGCGCACAAGACCGGATATTTCCTTCTCTACACCGTATTGATCAAAAATCGGGGTTTTTCCCCTGTAGAACTTGACCTTACTTGCAACCTCAGGATCAAACGCCTTCAAATACTTCTGTATCTGTTTGGCAACAGCTCTACTATCACTGACGATTGAGTTAACATCGGGAGATACAAGATCGCGGACAGTCATTGTGATCAGGTCATGCTCCTGGTGAAGAAGGGCCGGGGGCTTTGATTTTACTGTCAGAGCACCTATTTCCTTCCACTTGTTAACTATTCTTTCAACATCAGTTCTGAAACTCTCTTCATCCTTGGAAACACCAGCAGTTCTCGCAATAATGCCAAACCCCTCAGTTCTGACCTGCTGTGTAATCTTCCTCAACCTGCTTCTCTCAGCACGATCAGTAATTTTCCGGGAAACCCCGGCTACTGAATCTCCCGGCATACTTACTACGTACCGGCCGGCGATGCTGATTCTGGTGCTCACTCTGGCACCCTTTGTTCCTATTGGCTCTTTGGTTACTTGAACAAGTATCCTCTGGCCCTTTTCCAGCACTTTCTCAATGGGTCTTCGAGTCTCTACAGACTTCGGGGGTTTCCCTTCGATGAGAGCTCTGGCAAAACTTTTTTCGTCCACCAGCTTTTCACGCACATCAGAAACATGAAGAAAAGCACTTCTTTCCAGCCCGATATCCACAAAAGCAGCCTGCATTCCAGGAAGAACCGCATTGACCCTTCCCAAGTAGATGTTCCCGACTATGTGCTTGTCATCAGCCATTTCGACGATAAGCTCCATAAGTCTTCCATCTTCAAGAACAGCAATTCTGGTTACTTCAGGGTGCTGGTTGACAATAAAATCAACCTTCATTAATAATCTCTCCTTCAGTTACAGCCAGTAACGGCACAAAATGCCCCGTCTGATCCGTAATAAAAATGTTACTTCTCATAATTGATCCCCACCTTACGCCGGCTGCCTCCATGACCCTGTCAGGCCTGGAAGATCCGTTGTTCGGATCGGATACCATACGAACTTTATTTCCATCTATAATCGAGAGAGAAGAAACAGTATCATCATCTCTCAAATAATCGTTTAATTTATCAACACTTTCAACATCTTCAATAATATACTCTGCTGCGGTAATTAAAGAACCCGGTGACCTATACTTCCCCGTAATTCTTTTCATCGCAATGATTTCAAAACCTTCAGGGAGAGAGCTGGACAGAGAGTTGTAGACTGAGGAAAGTGGGACAGGCTCCATCAGCTGAAAATCAAGATATTCACTTTCACTACCCATACCGAGAGGAATTGGGGGTGAAAAAACTAATTTCATCCGTCCTGCAAAACCTGTGCTGTAAAAAACAGGTAGACAACTTCTTCTGAGAGCCCTGGTCCACATTCTTACCATATCGAGATGAGATGTAAACCGGGATAAACCAGTTTTTGAGTAGCGCAATCGAACCCTTTGAACAGGAAGCCTCTCTTCCGAAGTGGGGCTATGATTCTCGACTGTGGTAATCATATCAGGAAAAGGTGGAACAATCCCGTCACACGCACCGCAGCCACTGCAACCCGCTTCCCGGCAATCAGGAAGAACCTCTTCTTTGAAAGAGCGTTCATACTCCTGAGTCAACCAGCTACTCTGAACACCGGTATCCACAAAATCCCAGGGCAGTTTTTCCTTAATATCAAACCCGGAAGGCATTTCTTCAGAGATAAGGCTTTCCCATATATCCCATCGAAAAAGATCGCTCCAACCGTCGTAAACAGCACCTTTCCGGTATGCTTGTTCTAAAACATCCTGAGACTCTACTCCGCCTGTACAGAGATAGTATTCAACTTTGGCTACCTTGGGATCATTCCAGGAAACTCTGGCTCTTCTACAATTGCTTCTTACAAGCTGTATTCTTCTCCAGAGTTCTTCATTTGAAGGTTGATCAGACCATTGAAAAGGCGTATGCGGTTTGGGCACAAAGGGAGAAATAGCAGCGGTAACCTTTCTCTTCTTCCCCATTATTTTTGCAACATCATCAGCAAGTGCTGCGATAGCGAGCACATCTTCATCTGTCTCTCCGGGTAAACCAATCATAAAATAGAGCTTTATTCCCCGTGCTCCCATTCGCGAAGCAGTTTCAGCAGCTTTGAGTATTTCATCATGGGAAAGCGGTTTGTTAATCACTTTCCTCATTCTCTCACTACCGGCCTCGGGAGCCATTGTAAGACTGCCCTTAAAAAACTTTTTACTGCTCAGCCCAGGAAGAGAGTCCGGCCTGAGAGATGGCTGTGAAATTCTTGCATGAATTTCCTTCTCCAGTGGAGCAAGACCTGAAAGAAACTCATTAAGCCCGGAATAGTCGCTGTAAGAGAGCGAAAGAACACCAGCCTGTTCCCAACCTGTTTCAGAAACTGACTCTCTTATCAGCGAAAGGACATCATCAGACTGCCTCTCCCTTACTGGACGTGACAACTGCGAAGCCTGGCAGAACCGGCAACCTCGCGAGCAACCTCTAGAGATCTCGACAACAGCCCTGTCATGGGAGACAATGGCTAATGGAACTACCTGCTTCACTGGAGCATCTTCTCTCTTCAATTCAGCCGCAATTGCCCAGCGTACGGTAGCACCGGTATGATGCATTGGAACCAGAACTGATGGAAGAAAGGAAGCTTTGCTCAATTTCTCATCCCTGGAAAGCTCAGAGGAGCACAATATCTCCATAAGAGGAAGAAGCCCGGCCTCAGCCTCTCCAAGAAAGAAAACATCGACAAACGGCATCAGAGGGACAGGATTCGCCAAGCCACCTCCGCCAGCCAGTATGATCGGATCGTCGCTCTTCCGATTTTCAGAGCGAAGCTCAATCTTCATCAGATCAAGAAGAGAAAGAACATTTGTGTAGAGAATTTCTGTTGATATCCCGAAACCGATAACAGCACTCTCTGAAATGGGTTCTCCAGCTTCTATGTCTAGCCAGGGTAATCCCTTTTCCTTCATTATCCGATACAAATCATATGCGGGTTGAAATCCTCGTCTTACCGAGTAATCTCCTGTCTGAAGCAACAGATGCCGAACAACCCTGAGACCAAAATTGGAAGCTCCCAGTTCATATGTATCGGGATATACGAGTGTAACACGCGAACCGGAATGAGTCCGGTTCGCATTATACTCTAACCCTATGTACTGCTGAGGTCGATCAATCTGTTTGTAAGCATCAAACATCACGTCATTTCTCAGGTCCAGAAAGAAACCTCCTGTGATACAGGATTACTGAATAGACCACCCGTTCTCGTGTTACTTACGGAAAGATCCATTGCCATCTTAGCGGCAAGTGCTTCATCTGTATCTTTCATGTATCCGAATCTCCACAGAACACCGTAGCGTAAAGATTCTACAGGAAAACCCCTGCGTTTCAGAAGAGCAGTCCAGTTTGAGCTCACACTGTCTGAGAAATCTCTGACCACGACTCCAACCCAGACAAGTTCTTTATCTTCACCTGCAAGAGAAGAATTCTTTTCGGGAAAGATCCACATCTGCTTATTCGGATTTACGATATCTGTAAAATGATTAACAAGTTCGCAAACTGTATCTCTGCCTCCCTCTGCTACATCAAACTCCCACAATTCATGTCTCTGAAGTTTGATTGGAGGAAGCTGCAGCCGCATAGCCTTGATTGTATTCAGGGCGGTCACTGCCTGGGGATCTGGAGTTTTCAACCTTACTGCTATCTGAACGCTATCCATTACTCCACCCCCAGGTACTTAGCAAGACTCTTGAAAATAACTGCTCCGGGTCCAGGGTGCTCTTCGATATCTTTCATCGATGAGTTTCTTCTTAACTCTCCCCAGGGACCATCCATTCCGGGAGGAACCTGCCAGAGATTGAAGCATCGTTCCGGATGAGGCATCATTGCAAGAACATTGCCTTCCGTATTCATCAGTGCAGCTATGTCAAGCGTGGAACCGTTGGGATTCTCCGGCCAGCCATCAGCAGGAGTACCACTCTCGCCGCAATAGGTAAGGCCTATGTGATTCTTAACTTTTTTAATGTCTTCTTCACGAAAGACAAATCGTCCCTCAGCATGCGCAATTGGAACAGGAATCGGTTCTTCTGTCATTGCACAGAGCCATGGGCATTTTGATATTGCTTCAGGTTCAGCTTTGAGATTGACCCACCCCGAAAGGTAACCGCTTCTACCCGGTGCAAGATTACCGGCAAGAGCCGCCTGCACAGATCCTGGCTTCCATCCGGGAACAAGACCACTTTCCAGAAGAACCTGAGCACCATTGCAGATCCCGAGAATGGGTTTGCCATTCACCGCTTCTTCAAAAATAAGATCCATAATGCTTTCTCTCGATGCAATTACACCAGCTCTTATGCGATCTTGAAAAGAAAAACCACCCGGAAGAACATAGGCATCTGCCCTGTCATATGAAAGCAGGTCAATATCATTCCAATTATAAATCCTGGAATCAATACCCGATCTTTTGAGCACTCGGGCAGTCTCAAATTCGCAATTTGATCCCGGGAATCTGATTACAGCTGCTCGTGGCATCAGACGCCCTCCTCTCTCCAGATAACAGAAGCAAGTTTATCCGACCACTCTTTCCTTAGGGATGCAAGATCAACTGACCAGCCGTTGCCGGATACTGAACATCCACGGCAAACTGTTCCTGCGACCGAAACAAATTCCGGTAGAGTGGTGTCTTCAACAAACCGGGGATCAACTTCCAGAAGATATCCGGGAGTCTCTGAAAACAAAGTGACTGGATTTGAATCCAGTGAGAATTTAATGCCAAGTTTTTTACTGGCCAGGGCCATTTCAGCTCCGGCAACAGCAAGACCTCCACCGCTGATATCATGAACGGAGTGAGCCCTGTTCTCGTGTACTACTCCCAGAACCCATTCAGCCATCCGCTTCTCCAGCGAACCCCTGAAAACCGGAACTGTTCCTCCGTGGTAATCCAGACATGTTCGATAGAAGAGGCTTCCACCAAGTTCATCTTTTCTGGTCCCGACAAGAAGAATAAGGTTGTCTTCTTTTCGGAGAACAATATCAGTAGCTTTTCTGTGGTCATGAATTTTACCGAAAACTGCTACGATAGGAGATGGAGGAATGGCCTTTCCTCCAGTAGACTGGTTGTAGAAACTTACATTGCCTGACACAATTGGCAATGGATAGTCAGCACCACTGAATCCAAGTGCATTGCAAGCCTCAGCAATACCAGCTACAGACTGTTTGAACTGCCAGAAAGCTTTAGGATCTTCAGGATTACCGAAATTGAGACAGTCAGTTGCACAAATTGGCGTAGCACCGGTGGCTACAACATTCCTGACAGCCTCGCCTACAGCATGGGCTCCTCCAAGGAATGGATCAAGCTCACCATACCATGGGTTTCCGTCTCCACTTACTGCAAGGCCGGCCCTGGAGCCCTCTACAGGGACTGAAACACAAGAGTCTGCCTCACCGGGTCTGAGTCTCGTGGCTCCCTGTACTTCAGAATCATAGTAAGACCAAATATGCTCTCTGCTGCATCCTGAAATGGATGTTAGTATTTTGGTTAAATCTGCAGTAGGGTCGCATGGTCTCTCTGCAGGTTCTGGTAGATTGTTCTCTACAGGGGATTCCTCCCTTTCATAGACAACACCTTCAGTAATGTAGTTGATTGGAGTCTCTGCAGCGTTGCTGCCTCTGCAAACAACATTATAGACAGGCTTCGAATTAAATCTTCCAATAATCGCAGCCCGGCAATGCGGGAATAGCCTCGGCAGTTCAAATTTTTCGTTGTAGACAGAGAGAACATCATCAGCAACAGAAGCCGGCACTGCCAGTCCATACCTTTCCTGAGTTTCACTGCAGGCGATAACCTCAGGTGGAAGATTCTGTATTGAAACAGGTACTGCATCCAGATCGACATCGATACCGAGACCTCCATGCGCTGCAAGCTCGCTGGTAACACAAGCTATACCTCCTGCACCAAGATCCTTAAAACCAAATTTTATCCCTTTTTCGAAAAGCATATCAAGTACAGCTTGATTAGCTTCTGAGAGTACTCTCTTCAAAAATGGATCCGCAACCTGTACAGAGCCCATTCCTTGCTCTCCGTCGAGATCAGCACTCGCAAAAGTAGCGCCGCCAAAACCGGTATCATCGGTAGGCTTGCCGGTGAGGATGAGAACATATGGTTCTTTGTGGGCTTCCTCGGGAACAAAGCTGTGTACCACTCTGTCATGAGGTACTACACCGAATGCAACAACATTTACAAGACAGTTGTCATTGTATCCTGGATGGAATTCAGTATCTCCACCCATGTTGGGCACACCGAGTGCATTCCCGTATTTCCAAATTCCTTCAACAACTCCTCTTACAATTCCACGAGTTGTTTCACCAGTGCTTCCTTCGGGGTTTCCGAAGCGAAGAAGGTCCATAGATCCGGTAACCCTGGCACCCATGCAGTATACATCCCTGACAATACCACCCACACCGGTCGCCGCGCCTTCAACGGGGAGAACCTGTGACGGATGGTTGTGACTTTCATGAGCAACTACCAGATCCCATTCCCTACCATCATGCCGGCAGAAGCTGACAACCCCTGCATCCTCTCCCGGACCAATAACAACTCCCGGAGAATCTGTGGGCAGAGTTTTTAACACAGGTTTTGAGCTCTTGTAGGAGCAATGTTCGCTCCACATTGTGTCAAACAGATGAAACTCAAGAGGTGTCGGCATTCTATTTACATAACCTGCAAGCTTTTCAGCTTCCTCGATGGTCATTGCCAAACCTCGAGAAGTTACCTCGTTTCTTAACTCATCCCTGTTCGGTATTTCTGACATACTACCTTCCTGTCTCTCAAATCCAGATTATGCGTCGTAATATCCTTCGAATTCCATTGCTTCCTTTGATCTCAACCGGTCAAGCAATTCCCTGACATCTAGTCTTGATCCACCTTCTATCACTATACTTTTTATCTCGGTTGCGCCAACATGTGATCCGTCATCCAGTGTAATAAGAGGAATTTCTCCTCCGAGCTTACCTGTAACCGACTTAAGCCCCTCTGCGTCTGTACCGGGAAGAAGAATAATCACAGTTCCGCGACTGATTCTAATACCTACATCAATATTGCGAAGAGAAGAGAATAGATGCTTCGCAGTAGCGCCGATAATTTCCCTTGAGCTAGCTTCTTTGTCTGCCTCTGCAGCCTTCAGTTTCAGCTCTATGACAGCCAAAGTACTTCCGAATCTCTCTACTCTTTCAAGCTCATTTGCAATAGTGGGCTCGAGTGCGATTTTCCCAAAGAATCCCGTTTCAGGATCCAAATTTGATGATTTACCAAATCGCTCAAGAAGCCTGACATTCTCGAGAGCAGCAGCAGCAACAGCAGCTAGAGCCCTAAGAGTTTCGCTTCTCATTGATGCGTTGCCCTCAAATGCACCTGCAGTAATAACTCCATAAAGAACACCCTCCACCAACATGGGTGCCGCATATTCCGGTTTAAAACCCGGAATTTCACTCGTTATTACTTTTCTTCTGACAAGAACACTTTCCTTCTCCAGATCGTCTCTTATCAGAAATCTTCCAGTCTCAGCGGCAAGACCAACAAAACCGTCTCCCAAGCCAAGATTGACCTGCTTTCCAAGAACATCTGACAGTCCAGTTGAGGCTGACAGGCAAAGTCTGGCTCCAGTTCTGTCTGCAAGAAATACAGCAGATTCATTGGCCTTCAAAAGGTTATTGCACGATCTGTTCACAAAAGTCACTATTTCATCACTGTCTCTTCCCGAGAAAATCATCTTCACCAGATCCGGGAAAAGCAAAATCAGGTCACATCCTGCACGTTCGCCCTTTTCATAATCTTGTACCTGAAGGCGTAAACCGGCAACCTCTTTAGTAGCTCTACGAGCAGCTCTGGTAAGAGCAGCAGAAGATTCTTCAGCTTCTTTCCCCTTTTTACTCATAAGATTATGATAAAAAAGAAACACTGCTGTAGCTCCCAGAATCAGCCCTGTAATCAATCCAACAACCATAACTCCCCCTTCCCACGGTAACCAGAAGGTCAGCTGAGCCCCAATCTGCCCAAAATGTACCCCTCGTTCCGCAGATGATTGTCTATAGTGCAGATATGACTAAGTTCTGCTTCAGGAACAACCCCTGTCACATCTTCCTGGGAAAGAGCAGCTGATGCAAAGGATTCACCACTAGCCATAGCTCGCATCGCTATTTTCTGAACAAGTGCGTAAGTATCTTCTCTGGTCAGTCCATGCCTGATCATAGCCAGCATAATTGCTTGAGAGAAATATCGGTCCCCGGCCTCCTCCACATTCTTAGCAACAGCGTCCTCCATAATTCTGAGTCCGGCTGCCAAGTCTTTTGCCTTCCTCAAGCCGTAAAGAGCAACTCCACAACTGTCAGGAAATATGAATCTCTCAGCAGCTGAATGGCTGATGTCTCTTTCATGCCACAAAGGGGTGTTCTCGAGACCAACTTGAAGATAGCCCCTCAGAAGACGGGCAAGACCGCAAAGACGTTCTCCAACAATTGGGTTTCTTTTGTGAGGCATTGCACTTGAGCCCTTCTGACCCTTTCCGAACATCTCTTCAACCTCGCCTACCTCAGTTCTTTGAAGATGCCGGCACTCGGTGGCAAAACGTTCCATAGCTCCACCTATTGCTGCGAGAGCATAGAGGAACTGGGCATGCCTGTCTCTAGCTACAACCTGGGTGGGAACTTCCTCTACCCCGAGTCCCAGTTTCGTGCATACAAACTCCTCAACTGAGGGATCAAGATATGCGTAGGTTCCAACTGCACCGGATATTGTCCCGACACAGGATGCAGTCAGGCTTTCTTCAAGTCTCTTCATGCAACGGATATATTCGGAGTAATGACCGGCAAACTTCAGAGCAAGGGTTGTCGGCTCAGCATTCATGCCGTGAGTTCTGCCCATGCAGACAATGCCTCTTGTCCTAAGAACCAGCCCCTTTAGTGCTTCTCCGTATTCTTCAAGAGCCTGCTTGATAAGAGCACCGGAGTCCCGAATCTGCATAGCAACGCAGGTATCCAGAATATCACTGGAGGTCATTCCGTAATGGATATGACGGCTCTCCAGTCCCAGAGATTCAGAAACAGAAGTTAAAAAAGCAATTACATCATGCCTTGTTACTGCTTCAATCTCGTTAACCCTCTCGGTTTCAAAAGATGCGTTTTTCCTGATTAGCTCGAAGTCTTTCTCAGGCACAAGACCAGCTTTGCATCTTGCTTCAACCGCCAGTATTTCAATCTCAAGCCATCTGGTGTATCTTGCTTCAGTAGTCCAGATTTCTGTCATTTCGGGAATGGAATATCTATCAATCATGAAAAACTCCTAACCTATTGCGGCAATACCGCACCGGAAGTGAGCCCGGCATAAATCCAGGCAAATAATGATTTCTCGGGAAGGTAAATTCTATACCAGTCAGGGGCTTCCCCTGTAACCATAAGGCTGTCACCTGCGTGTACCGAGCCAACTATTGCGTACTGTGTGCCGGGGCCCTGTCTTAAATTGACTGTTCTTCCGGTAACAAGCACTGTCTGAAACGGGTTGTTAGGTGGGTTTGGCTGCTGTGTGTTACCATCTGTGTTATCAACAGATACGGTGTTACCGCAACCGGCAAGAAAAAGTAACACTGTTAGCAAGATTACTGAAAACTTCATAAATCCTCTCAAATGCTGCATAGTAAAAAGGGTATAAAACCGGCGATGGCAAGGCTTCCATCAGAAAGAACTCTAACTGTCAATTCCGATGGGAAGGATTCTTTCTCGAGACGGAAATAGGCTGTGATTAGAATAACCGGTGCAACAACAAAACCCAAAGAACAAATGGGAAGTTTCCCTGAAAAAACAGCGGCAATCTGCACCAGACCTGCAGAAGAGGCTCCTGCGATCAAAATTTTCCGACATCTACTAAAACCGAGGTGAAGTGGAAGTGTATCCATCCCCAAGAGAGCATCTCCCTGCAGATCAACTAGATCGAGGAAGAGAGATCTGCTGAAAAACAGAAGAGCAAGAGAAACCGGCCAGATAAACAATCTAAGACTGAAATCCAGACCTGCCAGCGTTACTGCGGGAAGAATACAAACAAGAAAACTCCATGCGAGGGTAAACAGTATTTCTCTGGATCCAGGTATGCTTCGCAATAAATCGAAGAATTGATTCGCCCTGAAAAGAGGGAGCGCATAGAGGAAACAGAAAAGAGTTGCTACCGCTGTCCAGATAAGCCAGGCCGTACCCAGAACAGATGATATAACAACCGCACCGACAAAACTGAGAGCTGCCAGGATGAGAATAATACTCTCGTTTGTACGGATGAACTCTTGTCTTTTCTGGCTGGTCATTGCAACCCTCCGACACTCAAGAACAGCTGTGAAATTGGTAAAAGACCAGAGAAAAAGCCCTGCTGCCAGTCCTGCAGATCCCCAATCAGAACCGCCAAGTGTCTGTCTCTGAGCAAGAGCAATCATTAAAGCAATAAATGGAATATGTACACCGCTGAAAACAAGATTCCTGAAAACTGTTCGTATCCAACCGGCGCCGGTGGAGTTACCCTGAATTTCGAGAAGACGTTCTCTTACTTTCCTGATACTCCATCCCGGAGTTGAAGCACCGGCGGAGAGAAGAATACGTTTATAGTTTTTTAAAGCCTCAGGATCGAGTTCGTCAGGAGTTTCCACCTTAAAGACCGGCAGCCCCGTTTCTCCACCTATTAATGCAAGTCTTTCCGTATTAGCACTGTGCCTTCCACCGACAACAACAACGGCGTCCACCTTACCGAGCAGCTCTCTAAGCTCTTTCTGACGCCTCGCTGTTGAATCACATATTGTATTTGATGACTCAATAGAGGGCCATCTTTGGGTTAACACAGCAAGAATTTCATGGAATGTTTCACAGTTCTGAGTGGTTTGAGAAAGTAAAAAAGGTTTTTCAAGATCTGGAAGCTTATGAGCCTCCTCAAGTGATGAGACAACCCTGCCGCTCGAGCCTGCTGAGGAGAGTATTGCTTTTACTTCGTGATGGCCGGAGTCTCCATAAATAATCACATCGTACCCCAGCTTTGACATTTTCGTCGCTATAGCCAGAGCTCTTCCTACTCGAGGACAAGTAAGGTCCCTTAATACAAGTGGAAGCTTTACCAGGCGTGCTCTCTCTTCAAGAGTAACCCCGTGGGTTCTCAAAAAAAGTGTACCACCACTCTCCTCCCATGGTTCGGGAGAAGAACCCACTCCTCTGTCTTTCAAGGCTTCTATTACCTGGGGGTTGTGTACAAGAGGACCGTAAACACGAAAAGGGCCTTCACCCTTCTTTATTTCCGTAACAACACTGTCTACAGCCCGGCGTACTCCCCAGCAGAAACCGGCAGTCTTTGCAACTATGACACTCATAGACCAAAGATACAAAAAAAAGGGCTGTTTCCGTTAACGAAATAGCTCAATCACCAACTGTGGGAAAATAAAAAAGATAGGCCGCCCCCGTGAGGGAGCGGCCTAAACAATTCGCTATACAGTCAGTCGACTAAAATGTAGCCTTGAGTGAACCCCATGTGGTGTTATCAAGAGCCATTCCACCACTAGGAATGTCAGCAGAAACACGGAAGAAGTAGTTGGCAACGACTTCTACAACAAGCCAAGGCTCCCAGATGATGAAATCATCACTTAAGAGACTATGAGAAACAGCAGAGCCAGCCCAGTCACCGAGAGCACTAGGCCATCCACCGGCACTCATCTCTGTGTTTGCAAAAGACCAGAAGTTACCTTCTACAGTGAGAAGCTCTGGGAAATCAACGAATACTGGTGCATAGTGAAGAGCGGTGAGCATGCTCTGGTCGAGCTGAGTTGTAGGAGCCATTGCATCGCCATTCCAAACTTCAACGTATACATCAGATGTGTCCCAAGGGTAGCTAGTGCTGTGATAGAACCAGTATTCTGTCTGGTGGATATCGGCACTGCTCTCTCCTGGTACAAAGTCTTCTACATTGAACCATACACCTCTGTACATTCCACCCCAAGTAACCCAGTTGGGTGTTCCATTGTCATACTGCAACAGATCTTCATCTGTATTCTGGATAGGATCAAGATCAACAGCAAGCTGTCCTGCGAAAGCCGCTAATGAAAGTACAGCAAGAATTGCTATTACGTTCTTCATGACTCTCCTTTCTTCTTTTGTTTGAGTAGCACGAACCCCTTATTGAGTATCACGGGCTGAACATTCAGCAGATTTTGGACTATGTCAAGTCCCACAAGAGAACTATTTCTTCCGATTTTGAAGTCTTTTCAAAATGTCTCTGTATCTTGCTGCCTCCTCGAATTCTAGATTATCCGCAGCATTAATCATACATTTTTCAATTTCGGCAACACGATCAACAGTGTACTCTTCGGCTGCTTCCGCGGCCATAATCGATTTCTTTTTCCCCATAATATCGGCAATACCCGTAGATCTAATTATTTCTTCTCTCGTCTTTACTATTGTCGTTGGAGTGATGTTATTATCTTTATTGTACTTTATTTGAATCTTTCTACGTCGAGCTGTTTCATCAAGTGCATATTTCATGGAATCTGTTATCTTGTCAGCGTAGAAAATAACTTTTCCGACATTATTTCTTGCAGCTCTGCCGGCTGTTTGAACAAGACTTGTTCTAGATCTCAAAAAACCTTCCTTGTCTGCATCCATAACTGCAACGAGGGTTACTTCCGGAAGATCTAGACCTTCTCTCAGAAGGTTAACTCCAACCAAAACATCGAATTCTGCCAGCCTTAGTTCTCTCAAAATAGAGACACGTTCGAGAGCATCAATTTCGCTGTGAATGTACCTGGTTCTGAAATCAAGCCTTCTCAGGTAATCAGTCAGTTCTTCAGCCATCTTCTTGGTAAGAGTGGTAACAAGAATTCTTCCGTCGTTTTCTGAAGCAGTTCTGATCTGCTCTACTAGATCATCCACCTGCCCCTCGGCCGGCCTCACCTCGATGACAGGATCGACTAATCCAGTAGGTCTGACGATCTGCTCAACAATGTTTGTGGAAATATCAAGTTCAAAATTTGCTGGAGTAGCCGACATACAAATCTTTCTGCCGGTAATGGCAGTAAACTCTTCCAGAAACAAAGGACGATTATCCAGAGCAGACGGAAGCCTGAATCCAAAGTTTACCAGGGTTTGCTTTCTTGATCTGTCACCCTTGAACATTCCTCTTATCTGAGGTAAGGTGCGATGACTCTCATCAATAAAAACAAGATAATCATCCGGGAAGTAGTCCAGAAGACAGGATGGTCTCTCTCCCTCTTTCCTGTCACCTATCAACCTGCTGTAGTTCTCAATTCCTGAGCAATATCCTGTCTCACCCATCATCTCGAGATCAAAATTGGTTCTTGACTCCAATCGGTGAGCTTCAAGCATCTTCCCTGCGGCCCTGAGTTCGAGCAGTCTTTCGTCCATTTCCCGACGAATACGGCCCATTGCCAGATTAAGCTTCCTCTCACCGGTAACAAAATGCCTGGCGGGGAAGATCATGGTTTTCTCCATGGTTCCCATAACATGTCCTGTGAGATGGTCCATCTGGCTTATACTTTCCACATTGTCACCGAAAAACTCTACTCGAAGACCCGTGCTGGCATAGGAGGGAACAAGGTCGACAATATCTCCTCTTACACGAAAATACCCTCTAGTGAGTACAGTATCATTCCGCCTGTACTGCATTCCTACCAGCTTCATCAGAAGAAGATCCCGCGACAGGGATGCTCCGACCGTGATCTGGAAACCGGTATCCATGAAATCTCCGGGTGCCCCAAGGCCATACAAACAACTCACCGATGCAACAACAATCACATCATCTCTGCTAAGCAGGCTGGCAGTTGTTCTCAGGCGAAGCCTGTCCAGCTCCTCATTTAAACTGGCGTCCTTCTCTATGAACATATCTCTGGCGGGAATGTAGGCCTCGGGCTGATAGTAATCGTAGTAGCTTACAAAATATTCGACCGCATTATCGGGGAAGAAACCGGACAATTCTCCGAATAGCTGAGCAGCAAGAGTTTTGTTATGGCAGATAACGAGAGAAGGCAATTTCATTTTTTCTATCACGTTTGCCATTGTAAATGTTTTTCCAGAGCCGGTTACACCAAGAAGAGTCTGCCATTCGCTCTTCAGTTCAAGTCCCTTAACAAGTCCTTCAATGGCCCGGGGCTGATCGCCCGACGGGCCAAAGGATGACTTCAGTTTAAAGCCTGACAGACTAAACCCTCAGGCTTTCCAGAGACAATTCAAAACCTGCTACAGGAACAGTTATTCCCCAGGCTTCCAGAACACCAGGATGGAATTCACCCAGAATTCCAACCTCGTTGCCGTTTATCAGAATGGATGCACTTCTACCGGGGATAAATCTAGTGTCATCAATCGCCTTGAGAGAAAGCTCAAGCCCTCTCAGGTGGCAGATTATCCCAAGGATGGAATGGACTGCTCCAAAATCACCGTCCCCCGTACTCACAGCCAAATTGACTGCTGTATCACAGAGTGCACTGTTTGTTCTACAAAGAACTTCGCCCACAGTAAACAATCGGTGTGGAAAAGCAGCGTGACCACTCGAAGCCTCGACCTCAAGAAGTGCTGGTAAAAGTGTGCTTGAGACTACCCCGTATTCAGCTGTCATGGGATTACTGATTCTGATAGGAGGAACAGGAGTTCTGGTCAGCGTAGATATCTTCTCAAAACTTGTTAGAACAGGTCTCATTATCTCTTCACAGCCAGCTCCGACGAGAAGAGACTTAACTGAACGGGCAAGACTTTCAACAGGTGCTGCGGATCCAACAGTGTATTCTGAGGGAAGAATCGGCTCAATATTGTTAAGCCCGATAGCAATTACAATATCCTCAATCAGGTCTCTTGGGTGTATGCCGTCGCGCCTGTAGGGAGGCATAACAGCAGTCACAGAATCATCGCTAACACTGATTTCTCCGTAATCCATCTTCGAAAGAAGTGCCTCCAGATCAAGCTCCTCTGCGGGAGTTCCTATCATTTTGGATATCTCATCTAAACTTGCAGAAAGAGTATCTCTGTAGATGTGGGGGGTAACCGCAGCATCACCATCAGAGTATCTGATTTCAACAGGGCTTATGACAGCTCCTCTGTCCTCAAGATTACAAGCAAGAATGGTCGCAGTCAGGTTAACAGTGTGCCAATCCGTTCCGGTTACTTCACAAAAAAGCCGACTGTCACCGGAAGCAACTCTGCCAGTTGTCTGGCTGTTAAGAACTGGAGGAAATGACAGTATTTTACCTGCACTGTCTCTCAGAATCGGATATTTCTCAAAATCCTTGAGAAGAGATGCATACTTTGTTCCGGTTTCTGTCTGCTTCAGAATCTCAGAGAGAGTCATTTCAATTTCTTCTCCAAGGGGCTGAAAAGCTGTTTCAGGTGATGTCACTGAATAGCTGACCGGGAAACTGATTCCATCAAGAGGGTAAAAACCTATTGCAGCAGTTTTTCTTTCTTTACCGAAACTGGAAGCAATTTTCTCCTGTGCAGTAATCAAAGACTCTAGGCCGTCATCATCGACAGTCCATCCCGCGCAAGTGAAGGCAGCAATGTACGGTCTGACCTGTTTCAGCTCTTCGTGAACATCAATGTGAACAACAGGATCAGCCATACAACTCAAATGAGTTTCAGCGCCGGTATTCCAGCAGCGCAACCCTCTTGCGATTCCCTCTGCTGTCCATAGATCCGGTCGGTTTGTATCGTTGAGCTCTATTTTTACAGTTTTTTCGTACAGCCCGTCCAGCTCAGCCTTGAGTGATTCAAGAAGTGCTTCCAGGTTGTCTGTGCTATCCATTTTAGCAAGGGGAAGAAAATCCTTGAGAGGTATTTCTATTTTAGGCATTATCATCTCCTCCCAGTAATTTCTCAGGTGTAGATTTCATCTCTCTCAGTCGCGCAAGATCTGGGTTAAGAAGATCTCTGATATCAGAAAGACCCAGAGCAAGAAGAGCCATTCTATCCAACCCCAGCCCCCATGCTACAACCGGTACATCAATTCCCATCGGTTGACAAACTTCACGTCGGAAAAGACCTGCACCACCCATTTCAAACCATCCCAAGGTGGGGTGTTTTACGTGAAGTTCCACAGATGGCTCAGTAAAAGGGAAATAGGCAGGAACAAACTTGAATTCTGTTGCTCCGGCAACTTCTGTAGCAAAAAGCTTGAGCAGGCCGAGAAGATGCTTCATATTGATATCTTCACCAAGAACAATGCCCTCGATCTGAAAGAAATCAGGTAAGTGGGTTGCATCAACCTGGTCATACCTGAAGCACTTGGCTATTCCGAAATACTTGCCGGGTATGTCTGGATTTGACGCTAGTGTTCGTGCGGAAAGAGCAGTTCCCTGAGAACGCATGATAGCCTTAAGAGACCTTTCCCATTCGAAGGAGTATTCCCAGCCCCTGCCTCTTGTAATACCACCGTCCTCGTGAACAGCCTTTACGTTATCTCCCAGTACTCTTGGAGGAGGTGCCACTTCCACACCATCCTCGAGATAATAGGCATCATGAATGTCTCTCGCGGGATGAAACTGGGGCATGAAAAGAGCATCATTATTCCAGAATTCACTTTCTGCAAGAGAACCCTTCATCTCCTGAAAACCCATCGCTTGCAGTTTATCTCTTACAGAATCAAGAAACATTCCGTAGGGATGCAGTCTTCCAATATGGATCCTTGACGGGGGGATATCAACCTGGTACCTCCGGAAAGATCCATCCTTCCATTCACCCGATGCCAATATCTCTCGGGTAAGAATACCTATTGTGTTAACTCCCCGAGAACCCTCTAAAGCTGTCTTACCCAGTGGTGTTATACCAATAACGCTGCTTGTGGATTCGTTGATAACGAATTCGGCTCTGGATTTTCCCCTTTTGGGTGCTCTTGCTGATACCTCTGCTGCAACCTGTTCATCCAGGTCAGACAGATTAAGAGTCTTCCCGTTTTGAATAACCGAGTAAACTTCATTCCAGATAAGTGAAAATACTCCACCTGAAGAATCATTTACGGTCAGACCCTCTTTGCCCTTTTTCAGAATACGGGCTTTAACGAGAGCTCCCATGGAGCTACCCCACTGACCTCTATCAAACAATTCATTTTTTTGTATTTCAGGCAAAGAAACAGTTCCGCTTTTCACTGCTTCAAGGAGTGCAAGTTCCGGTGTAGTTCCTTTGTCGGTATAAACAGCACCAACAGGTCCAAGCTCGACAGTTACAGTTTTTGTGCTTGAAACGACATATGCCATTTCTCTGGAGAGAAGCCACTGGAAGGCTCTTCTGTACGATCCCTCATCCATTCCGGTACCCGCCATAACAGCCATATCACTGCCGGTGTCATTTTCAGATAACCAGTTCAGCAGCGTTTTCTCCAGGGGGTGCAGGTCTTTTGATACAGTTTCTGACAATTTATACCCTCAACTATTCCCAGACGGGTTCGTCCGAATTTATGAAAAGTCCCTGCTCCGGTCTTGGAATACGATACTCACCCTTGAGAACCGTTCCACAATCGGGACATTCAGCCATTCCTTCATTAACTACCGAGTCGCAGACAGGGCAGATTCTAGCCATCATTCCGTCTACATAACTAACAAGCTCTCCTGCTGTGATAACTCCGTTTCCATTACTATCTGCAGCCCCTCTGGAGCCCTCAAGAAGTATCGGAGTCAGAACTCTCTCACTAACTGATTTATCTTCTCTTGCTGCGGTAAGAATAAGAATGTTATCACTTTCCGCAAAGTCGTTTACGAATCCTCCGGAATTACATGCATCTGTAAACAGGTAAACTGTTCCGGGGAAATCATCAAGCAACTGGTACATTTCATCGTCGGAGATGTCCTCGTTGTAAAAGCACAGAACTTCATTTACACCATCGGCCTCTTCGCTTCCGCCGGATCCTGGAGGTTCCTGTGACCCGTGCCCGCTGTAGAAAACAATAAGTCGATCTTCTGAACCTGCTCTGTGGGAAAGATCCGACACAGCCGTCCGGAAAGCCTCTGCCCTAGCTTCAGCATCCACAAGAAGAACAATATGATCGGAGTCGACGTTCTGTTCATCTCTGAGAAAACGGTATACGTCTATAGCATCCATGCTGGCTCTGGATAAAATATCACCACGAGATTCATATCCACTAATCCCAGCCACAACAGCCCAAGTTTCTGCAGATGTATCGCCTTCCGGTAATCTCTCAGAAGGAATTCTCTCCGCTTCAACAGTATAAGTTCCCTGACCATCCCTTGAATAAGCGTACACAGTAACACCATAAAGAGCATCTTCTCTGCAATACATTGTGACTGATTCGTCTGCAGCATTGTCTGCATTGCTGACGCCGCCTTCTGCCTGAAGAACATAATCAGGCCCTGTTACCAGCATATCAAGATCATAATCCCGCTGGTCTCCTCGCAGCTCAATAACCAAAGTGCTTCCAGCTTCACCGTGAACAGTGTAGAACTTTTGAGCGGCTGTCGTATCATCAATTCTACCGTGGACAAGACCAACAACTGGTTCGGCTACAGTGGGTTCAACAGAAACTTCGCACGATCCGCCTCTGGCAGAATTCAGGAAACCTGGAGAAATCCAGAGAGTATCTCCTCTCTCTACCCAGAAACAGAAACTCTCATCTCCTCTCTCTGTCGTAACGAAAGAGGCAGGTTCCCCGTAACCATTGAACAATCTGATATCACCATCCCGGAGTTTATCAAAAATACCAGATATGGTGTAAAAACCTGAACTTGGTGCGATGAATCGTAGAAGAGATGATTGACCGAATCCTGTTTCGATCTCAACAGGACGTGATTGTCTGAGATCGCTTTCAGGATGAGAAAGATTTAATCGATAAGGAAATTCTTCCAGGTCTACCCCAACATCGTAGGGTCGTATCTCCACAACACACGGCGAGCTGCCGGCTGGAACCAGTAGTCCCTCGCTAAAAAGATAGGTGTTTGATGAATACAACACATCGCCATCAGCATCGCGTACAGCTAAATCAAGATCACCCTCGTTTTCAAAAGTTAGCTCAAGCAGAGCCTCCGACTGCATTTCAGGTAACTTAAATCTCTGTATGGTACCGTTTATGGCATCTCCTGTTATGGATTCAGTGAGTGCATCCATTTCTCCCGCACGCATGATCTCGAGCGAGTAATCGCCACTGCCACCCTTGTTGTACCTGGAAACGACTATCTGGAGTGTCTCACCCTCGAGCAGACCTACAGATAACTTCTCAGATGAGTTTGTACTGTAGCTGCCGGCCCACAGACTATTGCCTGCTCCATAAAGCTCAAGGTCAAGATCTGAAATGTCATCCACACCCCTGATAAGGAATTTCCAATCACCCTCTTCATCTGCTGTAAAAGTCCAGATTTCTGCCATTTCAGCCGATGAGAGAGAAGATTCCGCACCACTTCTGGTAAGAGGTCCAGCATCAACGTACTCTACCGTGAAATCTATTGGTTCATCGCTCTCAGCCTTGATCCAGAACCAGTAGTCACTGTACGCAGAAAGAACCAGAGAACTACCGTCTTCTGAAAATACAAGTGGTTCTCCTTCATTATCATACGCGGTTATTGGTACAGCTGTAGAAGGTGCAACCTTAATGACGGCGTAGTCACTTTCTAGAATTCGAACCCACTGACAACCATCAAATTCAGCACTTTCCACTGTTTCACCGGGATTAACTCCGGGAACTTCAACCGCATCAGGAAGTGTTATTGCAAACAAGGCAGAGATGTAAAGAATAGAGAAAATCAATTTAGCCACCTTTCAATTCCTGGAAAACTGCAAATTCCAAGGCGATAAGATAACAGAATATTGAGTAATCGGGCTAGAAGAGTAACCTAGAATTGTTCAGCAAAAAGAGAAAATGAAGGGAAGACAAGATCAATATCACGATTTCTATCGCAAGTCTCTACTGCAAGATCCCACAGGCAGAGTACAGCATAACCGAAAAGCCGTTTGCCGAAAGAGACAACAATTGGTACAGATGAATCTCTTACTGAAAGATGTAGACACTCTGTTGCTTCTCCAGGGCGCCATGCATCCGGGAGTCGACCGCCAGTGGGCCACACAGAAAACACAAGCTTCATCTCGGGAGAAGAAAGATCTGGTCTTTCAAGCATCTCGATGAACCTGCTCATATCACCCCCAAGATAATGAATCGCTGCTCTGATCTCTGAGGTTGTCCGGACAGGATTGCAGGAAGGATCAGGGAGTGTGGTTACAAAATCAATACCATCTTCTCTTCTGTAACCCAGTTCAAGAAGTGACGACGCCTCCTCTGCACATGCTGAAAGCAGGGAAGATGCGCCTGCAGGAGGTAGAATTGTACTGGAAACAGACTCATCAGTCCAAAGATTTACCTGCCGGAATATACCTTTAACCCTCTCTCCTGATGGGGTTCTGGAAATGTCAGTTACTGTCTGGCGAAGTCTGGGAAGTTGAGGAACTCTTACACCGGATCTGCCAAGGGCGGAACGGGCATTTGCACGAATAAAAAGAGCATTGAGATCTTCCAGTTTCTGTAATTCTGCGGGAAATTTCACCAAATTCCTGTCCCCCTTGGATGGTATTTGTTAACGGCATCAGAAAGTCGCTTCCTGCTAACGGAAGTATATATCTCCGTCGTCCGAATGTCAGAGTGCCCGAGAAGTTCTTGGACGACCCTGAGGTCTGCCCCTCCCTCAAGTAGATGGGTAGCAAAAGAATGTCTCAGAGAATGGGGATGTATGTCAGTTGTGATCATCGCTTTAAGTGCTGAGTTGCGAACAATATTCCAGACCGTCATTCTTGAAAGTGGATTACCGTTTCTAGTTAGAAAAATGAATTTACCGCTATGGCTACCGGCAACGATATGGCGCCAGCTATCCAGGTAACAGGCTAACCACTTCACAGAAAGCTGACTCATCGGTACCATTCTTTCCTTAGCCCCTTTACCAAGAGGCCGAACCCACCCGTCATCCAGACTTATTCTGTCAACAGTTAATGAAACAAGTTCTCCCTCCCTCAGGCCTGAACCGTAGGCAAGTTCCATCAGAGCTCTATTTCTCGCTGAAATAAAGTCTTCACCTTTCCATACCTCTATTAATCTGGTTACCTCTTCAAACAATATGGAATGCGGAACTCTAAAGGTTTTCAAAGGAGGTCTGATTTTTGCAGCGGGGCTGGATTCCAGCACCTCTCTCTGAACGAGGTATGAGTAAAAGGCTCTCAGAGAAGAAAGCTTTCTTGAAATGGTCGATGGAGCAAGTCCTTCTTTTAACAGATGCTGAAGCCATTGCCCGATCTTTGCAGAATCTGCGAAAACCAGGTCTTCAATAAATCTTCCAGCTTCAATCAGATCACGACTGTACGCTGCAACTGTGTTGGCAGAAAGATTTCTTACCAGAACAGCCCATGTGAGGTATCTGTCAACGTGTTCGTCCGTGTCCATTTAACCATCCGAAAAATGATTTTCCCGCTGCATTTTCAGCATTCAGGGAAGAGCCAGGCACTAGTGAAACCGGAATTCCATGGCTGGTAAGTTCTTTTATTGTAACTAGGGCATCTATCCGTTCACTGAATCCAGTAAGAGCAACCGGTGCTCTACTGATGACTTTCTGCGCTGCTGCAGGAGAAATATCCAACAGGCTGCACAACACTTTTTGCACTCGTTCCTCTTCCTCTGGAGAAACAGGAAACAGATAAATAAGAATAGTTCCGGAAGAGTCCTTGATGCAGGGAGTAACACACAGTTCCTGTAAAAAAGGAATCACCGGGGGAATTGATACAGGAGGAAGAGTAAACCGGATTATCGAGGGGTGCCTGTATACAACCTCAGCAGGTGACTGGTATTCTGCGGGAAGGGGGGGAATACGTTTTCCCCGGCAAGAGACAGGTGGTGTATGGTGAAAAATATGCGGTTCTGTAAAAACAAAATCTGAAGAGTTGAAAACTGGAGGTACACCTGCGGAGCATGTCTCTTCTTCGGCAATTTCAGGATCTTTCTTAAGGAACAAATGGGTATCATTGTGATCTTCAGATGGTTCGAGCAAAGGTTTAACTTCTCGTGTCGGAGAAGAAATGGAAGCAGTCGAATGAGTCTTTCTGCTTGATACTCCGACCAGGTCATTGGGGGAACGTATCTCTACAATTCCTCCCGCTTTTTCAAGAATCTTCTTTATTGATTCTGCCGTTGCACGATCAGCATCTGATTTTAATGCTATGGGAATACAGGTTAGAAAGCGAATTACTTCCTCCGTTGGAAGAGAACTCAACTTCTGAAGTGCGACTCTGAGTCTGCCTCGGCTTCCCGGGCGATAACCCATAAGCACAGGAATAGAGACAATTTCGTCTCTCTGCATAATAATCTCTACAGAACCATCACGTGGAAGCTCTGAAGTAAGAGAATCAGCACTTTCGCGCGTTAGAGCGGACTGAAGTACCATTCCTTGTGAAGAATTAAGTCGAGCTCGAACAGCATCAATTGTTTCACCGGTCCTAGCACAGAGAACGGCCAGAATTCTGCCTGAAGGATTATTGCCCCTTAAGACTATTTTCCAGAACATCTATGTTTCCTCAGTCGACCTGGCTTCTGCTGAGATACAGTTTGTCTCCCACTTCAATCAAGTCTGCGGTTCTTGAACTAACTATCATCGCGGCGCAACTTCTAGCCTCTGTTGTAAGAACAACAACTTCGGCAATGGGAATCTCCGCAGTAAAAAGAAGCTCATCAGTAAAATCTCTGACCTGTTCGCTTGGAGTGTAAGCAGTAAACACATCACCGGGGTTTATCCCTTGAGAGCTTCCTGCGCTGAGATAGACAACGTCGTAGGTATAAGCACAAGTCCTATCGGGATCTCTGAAGCCCAGTACCCAAAGCAGGCCTCTGTCGACACCGGGTTCATTCTGAACACGAATATCTCCAGCTGCATGGTACGGAACAAGCATATCTCCCTCAACAATTGAAAGGTAGCAATGCTGAACCTTGGCGATTGATGTTGATGGAGTGGTACTTTCAATCTGACAGACACCGGCAACTCTGATAATGTTTCCTTTGTTACCTGTTTCCGGGTCTTCAACTTCCTCACATTCGCGTAGAATATGATAGACTCTTCCTGCTTCGACACCCTGATCAGCCCCGAAATCCAATTCAATAATATCACCGGGAAGAGCAGTTAGGTGCCTGTACATTCCATCTTCTTCGGCATTCGTAGAGAGGACATGACCCTCGTAATCAAGATTGGAATAACTAACAAATCCAGCGGATTCTCTTTGAATACGGGAAAGAATTGGCTCGCTGGATCTAATTAAAACAGCTCCAGCAGGAATCTCTGTAACGTATCTGCTTGAACTGGAAAGACCTTCAGGCGTTCCGGTAACGTTCGGGATCTGAAGAACCATTCCGGGTACAAGATACTCAGCACCTCGTAAATCAGGATTGGCCATAAGAATATCTTCCCACTTCTCCCATGTACCGTAGTAATGGACAGAAATATCTGAGAGAGTATCACCGTAACCAACAACATACTCACTTGCGACTGATGCAGTTGCAAGTAATGCAAACAATAATGTAACATGCTTCATCAGCTCACCTCCAGCTCTTTAGTAGTAGCGCATTCTCCAATATCATAACTTCATAAATTCTAAACTAAGAACCATGGGTAAGTCAACCTGTTGATTTTATCTGCCTGCAGGATAAAAGACAACGGTACCGGCTTGACCGGCAATTACAGCTGCATTTACCACAACGGAATA
Organism: Candidatus Fermentibacteraceae bacterium; assembly: GCA_016744855.1. Taxonomy (GTDB): domain Bacteria; phylum Fermentibacterota; class Fermentibacteria; order Fermentibacterales; family JCC-6; genus Sabulitectum. The sequence goes on from JADGDO010000007.1 coordinate 86,381, forward strand.
AACACCTCTAGCCTCTAGGCTGCCTTCCAGTGGCACATTAACCGCTAGCATAAGGGCACCGCTATTGGGTGACTCCCCTATCCAGCTGCTTCCTGCTGCGACCGGTTGACCTGCATCTCCTACTTTGAAAACAAGCTGACCGGAGGTTGCTCCCGGGACCAGGGATACAGAAGAAGAGAATTTTTCTTGTCCATCTGGTGTCGAGGTTCCCGTTTCGGAGACGACCGTGCCTGTTCCGTGAAGGGACAGTATTGCTCCTTGGTTGAGCTCAATACCAGTGTCTAACCATCCGAGAGCAGCATCAACTGAAAATGACTCCTGATTGAGATCAGGATTTCCCCAGACTATAAGATAGAGCGAATCCGAGGAAGCTGAAAATGTACCGATACTGAAAATTCCATCTGAAGCTACTACAGGCCCAGATTGAGTAGTTCCGTCTAGACGCCAGATGCGGCCAATATCCGGAACGTCTACCCGACCACTCTCAAAAACAGCTGTACCGGAGGCAATGGACTGAAGGGTGCCCGTTAGAACAGTTCCGTCAGCTGATACAAGAACATCAACAGGTTTGTTGATACAGGCCGTCAGAAGAAGAAAAAGAGTAACAGTTGTGAATGTTGTTTTTCTTGTCAATCTAATCACCCCAGATTATTAAGTGATCAATTGCCTGACCTATTTCTGAAATGGGTACAAATTTCAGTGCGTTTCTCTGTGCTTCAGGCACTTCCTCCAGATCACGCATGTTCTCAAGAGGCAACAATACCTGTTCGATTCCGGCGGCAAGAGCTCCAAGTACTTTTTCTTTGACCCCTCCAACAGGAAGAACCATTCCTCTCAGAGTGATTTCTCCGGTAACTGCTGTTAGATTCCGGATGGGTTTCTCGCACAGAGCACTCAGTATAGAAGCAGTAATTGCAACACCTGCGGAGGGACCATCTTTGGGTGTAGCCCCTGCTGGAACATGAATATGTATGTCAAAGTCAGACGGATTGTTGCGCAGATCAGTTCTGTTTGATTTTATCCAACTCAGAGCCGCCTGAGCGGATTCCTTCATAACATCACCGAGCTGGCCGGTAAGAATGAGTTTCCCTGTACCAGGCAGAAGAAGAGATTCAATCATAAGAATTTCGCCACCCACAGATGTCCATGCAAGACCGGTTGCAACCCCTATCGCTGGAGCGGGTAAGGATGATTCTCTAGTAAACTTCCAGGAACCTAGGTAATCCGGTATGTTTTTCTCTGTTACAGTAACAAGAGCTTTGTTTCCACTTGCAACCTTGACCGCACATTTGCGGCATACTGCACCAATCAAACGTTCAAGCTCTCTTACACCGGCCTCCCTTGTATACCGCTTAATGATAGAGCGAAGTCCGCTTTCTCTGAATCGAATAAACTTGCCCGAAAGACCTGTTCTGTCTACCTGTCTTTTAACCAGGTATCGTTTGGCAATTTCATATTTGTCATCTTCTGTATATCCGGGTATACGGATAATCTCCATTCTGTCTCGCAGAGGTCCGGGAATGGTATCCAGAGTGTTTGCTGTGGTGATAAATTTAACTGAACTCAGATCGAATGGAGTGTTCAAATAGTTATCACGGAAAGAAAAATTTTGTTCAGGGTCGAGAACTTCCAGAAGGGCTGACGTGGGGTCTCCCCTGAAATCTCTTCCTATCTTGTCGATTTCATCAAGCATAAAAACAGGATTAGATGTTCCTGCCTCTTTCAGACCCTGAATTATTCTTCCGGGCATTGCTCCTATATATGTCTTTCTGTGACCTCTGATCTCTGCTTCGTCATGAACTCCACCAAGACTCAATCGGATGAATTTTCTTCCAAGAGCTCTTGCTATAGATCGGCCCATGCTGGTTTTTCCGACGCCGGGAGGACCAACAAAACAGACAATAGGGGCTTTACCCGTTGGATTAAGTTTTCTGACTGCAAGAAATTCAAGAACTCTCTGCTTAACATCTTTAAGGTCATAGTGGTCCTCATTAAGGATCCGTTCTGCCTCTTCTATATCAAGACGGTCCTCAGTCATATCCATCCAAGGAAGTTGAAGAATCCATTCAATATAGCTCCGGGCTACCCCAGCTTCGGGAGATCCGGGATGAAGTTTCGAGAGTCGCTTCAACTCTTCTGCTGCTGCATCTCCTGCAGATTTTGGCAGTTCTTTTCTAGCGAGTTTTTCCGAAAGTTCGAGGAAATCAGGATTAACTGAAGTACCACCAAGCTCTTTCTGTATTACCTTCATTTTTTCTTTCAGGTAATATTCCTTCTGATCCTGTTCCATTTCCACCCGGACTTGACCCTCAATGTGTTCTCTGAGCTTCAATCTCTGAATCTCATAGTTCATCATAGATCTCAACAGACGGAATCTAAGTATTATGTCGTCTTCTTCAAGGAAAGTCTGCTTCCTGGAAACCGGGGCTTCTAAACCGCTTGCGGCAACAAACCCGAGTCTTTCAGGGTCTCTGAGAAGAGTTATAAGTTGGAGTTCATCCGGTATTCCCGGAGTCAGTTCCATTATCTTCCGCAGCTGTAACTCGATTGATCTTCGCCAGGCTTCCAGTTCATCAACATTTTCAGGTTGAGTTGTGCTGAGTCTTTCAATTCTGGCACTGGCAATATCGTCGATTACCATATCTTCAATTATTTTAAATCTGAAGAGCCCTTTCAAGGTTACTCTTACAACATCACCCGGAAATCTGTACAATTTCATTATTCCTGCAGCTGTTCCGATCGAATAACGGGCACCTGAAGGAGATTCTGCTACTACTCCGATAATCTTATCGCCATCTACGGCGTGATCAATCATGGCTATCATGTCGGGGTCTGTTACGGTAAGAGGAAGGACAGTATGGGGCATTAGGACACCCTGATTGAACAGATGAATCGGTATGATTTCTGGAATATCTCCACCTTTAGTCATAAATTTTCCTCGGACTGGACCGGCACTGCAACCTTAACAGGTTTCTGTTTTGCAAGCTTGATGAAAAGTACACCCACCTTGAGCTCTGCGGATACACTGGATGTATCCACCCTGCAGGGAAGATGTATCTCCCGTTGGAATCTGCCTGTCTGAATTTCTATGGCCAGTGCTGTTGCTCCCCGGCAGGGAGTTTTGCGCACTCCCCATACCTTTACGGTAAGGGGAGTAACCTCAAGTTCTATGTCTTCTCGAACGACTCCCGGCATATCCACGACGACCTCGAACCCCTCAGTGGTTCCGTAAACATCGGCGTGGAGAATCCAGTTGTCTGAATTTCTATACATTATCTCTACTCTACATCGAAACGAACTTGTACCTGCGTAGTCAACTCAATTGGTACACCGCCCTGTGATGCAGGGTTAAACACCCACTGGCTAACTGCATCCTGTGCAGCAGCTCCGCATCCCAAACCAAGCTCGTCATTTACAATTGTTACGTTCTGAACTGTTCCGTCAGTTCCAACAAGAACATCAAGAGTTACATAACCGTGAACGTCTCCCATATCACTGGCAAGGCCGGGAACCTGAGGGCCAACCTGTGAAATAGGGAATGGAGGAATAACAGGCTGTTCTTCTTCGATTTCCTCCGGCTGATCAGGCTGAGCTTCAGCTGCAGTATACCTTATACTGGCATCCTCACCTGCGGCAATGGTCACGGTGCTTGTCTGATCTTCATAATCCGGATTTGTAAGCAGAACTGTGTGCGAACCTTCTTCGAGTTCTATAGGCGCCATAGGCGTCTGGCCCATTGCAACACCATCGATAGAAACGTTGGCCCATGGTTCTGGTGCAATTAGAAGTCTTCCGATTGTTGGTATTTCAACTGGAGATACTGTTGCACTGTATCCGGCGACATCAAGAGTAATGTTTCTGGACCAACTCTCGAAATTTTCCACTTCCACCCGGAGTGTATGATTTCCGAAAGGTAGAACTTCGCTTATTCTTCGAACACCAGTGCCTACCCTGTTACCGTCAATAAAGAAGGTGCCGGAGCCTGGGATTTCTCCTGCAAGAGCAAGAGTTACCTGAGATTCTTCCTGCGAAAGTAGAGCGAGTGAAATTTGAAGAGGCTCATCAGAGTAATCCACAAGAATAGACTCAGGAACAGAATTGAAGCCCTCTTCCATGGCCTGGAAAACATGCATACCGGTGAGAAGCTCAATGGTGCTCTCTACTTCTTCACCGTCAACAAGCCAGACAACTACGCCATCACCGGCACCAGAAGCCTGCATGGTTACCTGAACAGTGCTGGTTCCAATGGGGTTAAGAACGATAGAGTCAGCTGCTTCCTCACCACTTTCGAAAACTACACTTCCCGTGTAAGTTTCAAATCCTGCTGAGCGTACCTCTATGATTCGAGGTCCTTCTGAAGAACCTTCAACAACGAAAGAACCGTCAGGAAGAAGGGGTGCTGACTGTCCGTCAATTGTAACAGAATAATCTTCAACACCAACACCGCTAACCGAATAGGAAGCGCTGTAGGGCTCAAATACTGCGACGTCATCCACTGGAACGTCTTCAGTTACCGTTGAGCCACCAAATGGTTTTACAACAAAGAATACCACAAGAAGTGCGATCACAACGATGGCAGCTACTATTAGACCAATAGGCTTTTTCTTCTCGGGTTTATCTTCGGATTTATCTTCTTTAGTTTCTTTGGAACTTTTGGAACTTCCAGCGACGGCAACAGGAGCAACAGCAGCTTTACCGGCTTTCCCCCCTGCGAGTTTCTCCAGTCGGCCGACCAGCTCTTTGATAGTAGCATTCTCTGGATGCTTCTTGCGAGCTGCCCTGGCTTCATCCAAAGCACTTGAGAAATCGCTCCGGGATATTTTGCCACGGATAGAAATGATAGCTGCGTCTGCAGGAGATGTTTTTTCTTTCTTGGCTGGAGCAACAACAGTCTCTTCAACCTCGATGACATCCTCAAGCTCTATATCTTCAATTTCCTCGATCTGCTCGACAGAACTATCGCCAGCCGTGGGCTGATACTCCTCAAGTTTATCGAGAAGATCTGATAGAACGGGAGCACTTGGCCATGTCTTGAAAATTGCTCTGGCATTTTTTACTGCTGTAGCGGGATCTCCGTCGAGAAGTTTGGCAAGCGCAAGATCATAAAGATTGTCTGTTTTTATCTGTCTTCTCACTGTGACAATTTTGCGACGAACCAGCTTATTATCAGGATCGTGCCTTCTGGCTCTCTCCAGCTCCTGTAGAGCACGCACTTCGTCACCCTGCCTGAATGCATCTTCTGATCGTTCGATACACTCGTCAACAAAGTCACCGGAGGAAACAGATTTTCCCGCTTTGTGAGTTCGAGAATCTCGTGTTTTCTTGAAATTGCGCATAGCGACAACTTCTCGCTCAATATCGGATATTCTCTTTTTTACCGGTTTGTTACCCGGATCAATGTCAAGAACCTTGTGTAGTTCGGTAAGCGCTTTCTGCCTTTCGCCCTTTTGAACAAGTTCTTCGGCAGAATTGATAAGTCGCTGAATCCTAGCATTTTCGCTTGCTGCCATGCCCCCCCCAGTAGCTCATGCGAGCCACAAAGAATAATCGTTTAGAAATTCCTACCCTGTAACACATAAAAGTATCAGTCTGAGAGGCGGTGTCAAGCCCCTCTTTATACGCCGGTAAATGACATCTCTCCGTACCTCCACATTTGGCCTTTCATCAGTGTTTCAATTCTTCGTAATGGAATGGGAGACATCTTACTAACCTCTCGCAAAAGATGTCCGTCTGTTGAAAGGTCAGCCACTCTGAACTTTGGAATACCATGCTGAGCCTTACCCAGAACCTGTCCGGGCCCCCGCATTGTAAGATCCTTTTCCGCTATAACGAACCCGTTTGAGGTCGAAGCAAGCAGATGAAGCCTTTCCAAAGAAATATGCGATGCTCCTTCACAGGGCACAAGAAAACACCAGGCATTTCTTCCACCTCTACCAACCCTGCCCCGGAGTTGATGAAGCTGGCTGAGACCGAATCGTTCTGCGTTTGCAACCAGCATCACAGTTGCTTCTGGAACATCAATCCCGACTTCTATTACAGTCGTACTTACCAGAACTGAAATTTCCCCTCTGGTAAACTTCTCCGTAACAGCAATTTTCTCAGAAGCAGCCATGCTTCCATGAAGCAAACCTGTTCCGAATTCAGCCAGTGGTCCGTTGCGCACAGTTTCATATGCCGAGGCAGCATCTTTAAGATCACTCAACTCAGAAGCTTCCTTAAGAGGGTAAACCAGGAAGACGCGTTCTCCCTCTTGCAACCGTTTCAAGATAAACTGAAAGACACTCCCCCTGTCTGAATGTGCAACTACCCTGGTTTCTGTAAATCCTCTTCCTGGAGGCATCTTGTCTATAACTGACACATCAAGATCTCCATAGAAAGCCATAGCAAGGGTTCTAGGAATGGGAGTTGCAGACATCACCAAAGCGTGGGGTCTCGGATTCCTTGATTCAAGAAGCCTCTCCCTCTGAGCAACACCGAAGCGATGTTGTTCATCGATTACAAGAAGTGCCAAAGAGTCAAGAGGAACCCAGTCCTCAAGTATAGCATGTGTACCTATAAGGATTGACCCCGACTCCTCCTTCAGCAATTCTGCGGTCTTCCTTCTTGCTGCAGTCGTGGTACCTCCGGTAAGAATATGAACCTCCAAATTAAAACTGCTGCAGAATCGACTCAAGTTGGAATAATGCTGTACGGCCAATACCTCGGTGGGAGCGAGAATTGCGGCCAGTTTCCCGGACAGGGCAGTAGCAATGCATGCATATGCTGCGACAACGGTCTTCCCCGAACCCACATCACCCTGAAGAAGTCTTCTCATAGGGGAATTGTTGCAAAGATCTGTGGAAACTTCATCACAGACTTGCCTCTGGGCTGATGTAAGAGACCATGGCAGAGTGGATTCAAAATCACTAACAGGAAAAGAAGATATTGGAATTCCGTGGTCGCTTCTGCTTTTCTCCCTTACTGCAGAGAGAATAGAGCGATAAAGGAACAACTCCTCCAGAGCAAGAAGATTCAGTGCTTTCTTACTTTCCTCTGGCGAAGTGGGGTTGTGAGCAGCCTTGAAAACCTCCCAGCGTCCTGGAAATCCAGCAGACGTTACAATCCCTGGAGGAAGAATATCAACCAGAGAACCTTTAACAGAGTCAAGAGCTGATTCAATAAGTTTTCTTATTGTTCCCTGAGTAATTCCCGCGGTAAGAGGATAGACAGGAAGCATGCCCGGCGCTTCCGCCAGAGTAACGGCATCCCTTGAAAAATACAGCTCAGGATGAACAATGTTGTACCCTCTGAAAGACTCGACCTTGCCGCAAGCCAGAACACTCATCCCCGGTTCCAGTTTAGATCCTGGGAAACCTGCTCTGAAAAATGTTAATTTGATACTTCCGGTTTCATCAGAGATTACCGCCGTTAGAGAAGGTCCTCTTCCCCTTCCCCTTCCCCTTCGCGCACGGTTGATGCTGACTACCTTACCGCAAACAACAGCATCAGCCCCCGGTTGCAGCCCGGAAACAGGTGAAATGGATCTTCTGTCAAGATGTCTGATTGGAATATGCATCAGCAAGTCGCCGATTGTTACTATAGAAAGACGCTTAAGAAGAGCTTTTTTAGCTCCTCCAACTCCCTTCAGACAACTCACACTTTCATCAGTTCTCAGGTGATTCTCCATTCAGGGGTTGACGATGGCTTTTAAAATGTATAATTCTGGCCTTACTATTAAGACACTCAATGGAGGTAAAACCTTGATGAGCGAGCTGAAATCAATACAGATTGAACTTGAAAAGAAGATAGCAAACGACTTGGAAGATGTCGATGCGAGATTAAGCCTCGCCAGCATGTACATGTCGGACAACAATCCTGAAGCGGCATTTCCCCTTTACTACGAAATACTCAACTTCGATCCGGAGAATGCAGAAGCATACATGGGACTGGGTCTTGCTTGGGGTTTCTCGATTCTGGAAAACATACCCGCTGTTGAACTCCATGGAGAAGATGTAGACGAAGAGGAGCTCCTGATAAAATCGATCGAGTTCCTGGAGCGCTCAATTGAACTTGATCCCGAGACAACCACTTCTCTTAATGCCCTTGCCCGCCTCTACATAGTCAGAAGTCTTGAAGACGAGGCAATCGACATGTTCAAGCAATCTTTGCTTATAGATCAGGCTCAGCATGATGTTCTGGAAGAACTTCAAAAGCTTACGGGAACACCAGTCTGGAAGCTGCTGGAAAAAGATGTTTATATGGGAGATTTTGAGGAGTGAACACATTTACTGCTGGGGTGTTATACTCTTGCAGTTCGTGTAGTTGAGATTTTGTTTTCCGCAAGAGAGGTATTTCAATGAAAATTCTTCATAATTTTGCCAGAGTTGCTGTCGTTTTTCTTCTTTGTTCACCAGCCCTTTCGGACGGATGGGCAGAAGACTACCTTGTCGGTCACTTCCTCCAAGGTATTGTTGTTACAGGTGAAGGTTATTCAAGCTTCGAATGCCTCTATGGAACCGATGATGATATGCTGGTTACTTTTGTCAACCATCAGGGCGTCTCTCGCTCGGGAGACATTCTTACATTAAACAAATCCTTTAACAACGGATACACCTGGACCCGCACAAACACAGCTATACAGGGTGGCGGTAACACACTTCTCTCCCCATCATTCGCACCGATTCCGGGTACAGATACCCTTCTGGTTGCTATTGTTACAGACTTCAACACCGATGCTTCAAACACTCTTGATACATACAAATACACTTATGCAAACAATATTACTTACCATCGTTGGAGTCAGGCGGACTACTCCTATCCTGGCGCACAGGAACCTGTTTCCTGTTTTGTTCTGAATAATGAAGTTTCAGGAGAAATTTGGCTGTTTGCAGAGAGTTCAAATAACTGGCTCTACTTAACCAGATCTTCAGATGGAACAACTTGGTCTTCTTCTGTACCGGTAGCCGCAAATGTTTCCAGACCGAGTGCTGTCGTCTCCAGCGACGGCCAGGTAGCTGTAACTTGGACCAATTCAATATCACACACAATATTGTGTTCAATAGCTTCCCCCTCAGCAACCTTCTCCCCTGCAGTGACTGTATCGGAAAGCGGTGCTGAACTAGCTTCTCCTGTTCCCGGCTGGGAACACATAGGAAATGAAAATCTGGGAATCGTCTGGCACAGCGAAGAGGGTGAATCCTACATCACAATTTCTGAGGACCAGGGAGATTCATGGGGAGACAGTCACCCTATTGGAACTGGTGTTTACCCCTATATCAATAGTTTTGAAGGCACACGAAGAATGGCGGTATGCTATACATCCACCGATGGTGATGTATACGTAACCAATGCTCTGACAATAAATGCAGTTCCATCAGCAACATTTGTCGCTCGCAGCCATCACGAAGCATACTCAGGGGCTTCCTCACGAGTTGTTTACGGCGAGGAACCGGGTCAGCTTGCTCTTTTCTTCCTCTCTCCGGCAGTCAATGATCTCTGGGTTACAAGCTCAAGATTTATTGCCGGGATAGAAGAACCTGAAACATCCGATAATTATACTGTTACAGCAGGACCCAATCCTGGTGCTGGTTCAATTACAGTTTCTTCAACTGGATTTGGGGACAGTGTTGAATACAGTATCTACAGCATCAACGGAAGACTTGTAGATCATGTTCAGCCACATAACGGAAATGCATTCCTGGTAGATGCAGGATCATTCCCGGCAGGTATGTACACTATCGTTGCTTCTGGGAACGGCAGAACAGCCAGCTGCAGAATTGTCAGATTCTAGTACTTGCTTCAATAAGAGAAATCAGCGTATTAGCTGTCGGGCACCTGTCCGGCAGCTTTTCTCTGCATAGGCCGGTAAGAAATTCAATCTCGGTTTTTTGCCCTTTTTCTCTATCTTGAAGCATGCTGCACCTGTTGGGTGAGTTTTCCAGAAGCCATTCAAGAATCCGATTCCCTTCGGTAAGAGCATCGTCTGTCGGAAGCAATTGTGATACCTCCAGTGACAGAGTGTCAATAAGTGGTCTAAGCCCTGCTCCTTTAAGTCTGTTGTTTGCAAGACCAGAGAGAGCAGCGATGGGATTGATTATACTGTTGGCATACCACTTAGCCCATCTGAAAGTATCAATATCCAAGACCTCACAGGGCGATATGAGCGAAGAAGCGAAGAGCTCAGCAGCTTCGCCGCCTTTGCTACAGTAGAGCAACCCATCTGAAGTACTAACTGTGAATGGCCCTGTTTTCCTGAACCCAATGGAAAGAACAGCATACTCGATCTCTGAAATTGACTCTCCCCATTCTTCGTTAAGACCCATACCATTGGAAAGGCAAATGGGTGTTCCGACGCAAAAATTCTTCATGTATGAAACAGCATTTTTTATAGAAAACGCTTTCAGCGCAACTACAACTTTGCCCCGGTGGGTGATGCGGTCAATTGCTGTGTGAGTAATCTCAGCCGATTGACTAAGGTAGCCAACTGTAGAACAAAGTCTTCTTCTTTCCGGTGTACCCCGGGGTCCAGCCAAAATAACATCTTTATTCATAGCAGAAAGGGTGACGGCTATTGCTGTTCCCACAGCACCGTCACCCAAAACGATAATAGAATTCATCAGGTCTGTTTATACTTCAGCGTCAACTTCTTCCACAGTCTCGTGGTGTACTTTGTCGCGAACATAATCTATGGTCTCTTCAACCTTGGCACGACCCTCAGAATAAATCTGTTCGGCTTTGCCTCTGCCGTCATGGTAAATTTTCTCGGCTTGTACTCTACCCTTGCCGTAGATGTCTTCACCCTTATGGTATGTTTCCTCGGCAGTGTCTCTGATTTTCTTTCTTGTTTCCTCACCCTTTGCAGGAGCGTAAAGAACTGCAGCAACTCCGCCGGCAAGCAAACCAGCCATAAATGCCCAGAATTCTCCTCTTCCTCTTTCACTCATATCAAGCCTCCCTCGGTATAGTGCCGCTTACTTTCCGCAGCATTGTTTGTATTTTTTACCGCTGCCACAGGGGCAGGAATCATTTCTACCTACTTTTACCTCTTCACGCTTAACAGTCTGCTGTCTGCCCTCGGCATTTTTTCCGTCTCCAGGTCGGGAACTGCCCATGGGAGCTTTTAAGCCGGGATGGAGTGCTTTACCTGAGGGCCCCTGCTGTCTTTGCATTTTAGAAGCCGGCCAGAGAGATAATATCTGTCTTACCGATTGTTTGTCAACACCGTCAAGAAGGTCTTCAAACATGCTGAAGGCTTCTTTTTTGTACTCAACAAGTGGATCTCTTTGTGCGTATGCCCGAAGGCCGATACCCGATTTTAGATGATCAAGAGCATAAAGATGATCTCGCCACTTAGAGTCAATAGAGCTGAGAATCGACCATTTTCCAAGATCAACTATAAGCTGCTCTCCAAGTTTTTCTCTCTTCTTGCCGTAGTAACCCATAACCATTTCGACAATTTTCAGCCTGAGTTCTTCGGCATCAGTAAAGCTATTCTGTATTCCATCGAGTTTGAAAACAGCACCTGAAATATCCCTGAGCGCTATGGTAGCACCCGCAATATTCCACTCGTGCGGCTGAGAGTCGTCTGGAATAAACTCCATAAGAGTGTGCTCTGATACAGCTTCAATCATATCATTAATCTCGTTATCAAGTCCTTCACCGGTAAGAGCCTGCAAGCGTCTTCCGTAGATGACTTCGCGCTGACGATTAACAACATCATCGTACTCTAGAAGGTGTTTTCTTATTCCGAAATGGTACTGTTCAACTCTCTTCTGAGCCTGTTCAATAGACTTTGTAAGAAGAGCATGTTCAATAGGCTCACCCTCTTTTTCCTGGCTCTTCTTGAGGAAGTCGATAATTTTCTCACTGGCAAAAAGACGGAACAAATCATCTTCGAGAGAAAGATAGAACCTGCTGCCTCCATTATCTCCCTGCCTGCCACTTCTTCCTCTGAGCTGCCTGTCAATACGACGGGATTCGTGCCTTTCCGTTCCAATAACAAAAAGACCACCACCATTTTTTTCGCCGTCAGGCATAGAAATATCTTTAACCTCTTCAGCTAATTTAATATCTGTTCCACGCCCGGCCATATTGGTTGCTATAGTTACAGAACCTTTCTGACCGGCTCTGGTAATAATTTCAGCTTCCTGTTGATGGTGCTTGGCATTCAGTACGCTGTGAATGATTTTGTTTCTTTTCAAAAGTTTGGAAAGAAGTTCAGAAACCTCCACGGAAACGGTACCAACAAGAACTGGTTGTCCCAAATTATGTCTTCTGGAAATTTCATCAATTATCGCCCCGTACTTCTCGCGCTTCGTAGCAAAAACCCTGTCATTGTGGTCAGTTCTTGCGATGGGTTTATTGGTAGGTACAACTGCAACATCGATACCGTAGATACTGCCGAACTCCTCGGCTTCTGTCTCAGCTGTTCCAGTCATTCCTGCGAGTTTGTTATACATTCTGAAGTAGTTCTGAATAGTGATAGTTGCAAGGGTTTGAGTTTCATTCCTGATCTCTACATTCTCTTTTGATTCAAGAGCTTCATGTAAGCCGTCACTGAATCTTCTACCGGGCATCGGTCTTCCGGTAAACTGATCAACAATTACTACCCTGCCCTCATCAATCACATACTCAATATCTTTTTCATAGAGCTGATATGCTTTTAAAAGCTGATCGATGTTGTGAAGAGCTTCAGCCTTCGATGAGTGACTCTCGTAAATCTGCTTCTTTTTTTCGAATTTTTCTTCTTCGGAAAGGTTCTGAACTTCCAGATCAGCCATGTCATCGCCGATATCGGTAAGCAGGAAAAAATCAGGATCCTCCGGGGAAAGAAGCTTTCTTCCAAGATCAGAAACAGAGACAGATTTCTCCCTCTCGTCGATGGCAAAATACAAGCCATCGTCAAGCAGACCCATATTCTTCTCTCGAAGCCTTTCACCCTCTATGCGCTTAACTGCGGCAACCCTGTCGGGGTCACGCATTGCTTTCGCCAGGCGGCGGTGCTTAGGGGCTCCACGGCGAGCTTTCAGGTAAAGAGTCGCAGCACCGTGATGATCGCCGGTGTCCCATAGATCATTCGCGTCTGATGCTATAGTATTTACCAGCTCCGCCTGCTTTCGGACAAGTCTGGCAACTGAAGAACGGTACTCGTTGTATCTGTTTTTATTTCTGGCAACAGGGCCGCTGATAATTAATGGTGTTCTTGCCTCATCAATAAGAACACTGTCGACCTCATCAACTATCGCATAGTTGTACCTGCGCTGCACTCTCTGCTCCAGCCGAACTGCCATGTTGTCACGAAGGTGGTCAAATCCGAACTCGCTGTTTGTGCCGTAAGTAATGTCACAGTTGTACTGCGTTCGGCGCTGATCGGGTGTCATTCCTCCCTGCAGGCAACCGATTGACAAACCCAGGTACTCGTAAATGGGGCCCATCCATTTTGCATCACGTAAAGCCAGGTAATCGTTTACAGTAACCAGATGGGCACCGGCTCCGACAGGAATACCCTCGATGGGTTCAAATACCCAGTCCGAATAGTTCTCACCGAAATCAAGGAGGGCTCTTTCCTTCCATTCCGGATTCAGCTCAAGACCGTTGAGATACATAGGCAGAACTGCAACAAGAGTTTTTCCTTCTCCAGTCGCCATCTCAGTTATCATTCCCTGATGAAGAACGATGCCGCCTTTCAGCTGAACATCGTATGGCACCATATTCCACTCTGTAGAAGTGCCGGTTACGTTCCAAGAAACACCCAGGTTCCTCCTACAAACCTCTTTAACAACAGCAAAAGCCTCAGGAAGAAGGTCATCGATTGGTACACCTTCAAGAAGCTTGATTCTGAACTCTCTCGTCTTACTCTTTAAGTCTTCATCGGAAATCTGTGACAATCCTTCATACTCTGTGTTGATTTGATCAACATAGGGCTCCAGGCTCTTCATCAGCTTGGCTTGACTGTCACCCATGATTTTCTTGAATATTTTTCCAAAAACACCCATTACGGAAATTCCTCCATGCATATTCCAGCCGCGGCAAAACCGCCTGCGACTGAGCCTGCTATATCTGCTGCCAGGTCTCCGAAATCAAATCCGGAGCCAAACAAACCGTCGTATATTTCTTTTATCATACCAAGCCCCACAGTCATGGCAACTGCTTCAAGAGGTTTTGAAGATGCTGCCGCAGTTACAGAAGAAAGTGAAGCAGAGAAAGCAAGGTGATTCCATTTGTCTGAAGCAGTTAGACAACCACACCCACAAGTGAACATAACAAATACAAGAGAACCTGTGCATATTCTGGAAATCACAATGGCTCACCATAGCCTTCAGAAGTGCTCATAAACTCGTTAATCAGTAAAAGCAGCGAGTCTGATTTTACTGCCCATAGGCTGTCGTTACTCCAGAGGTTAGAAGACTCCATAAGCGGTGGAACCGCATCAATCATTCTTCCGTCACGGATCATATCTCTTCCGTAAAAATAAAGCTTCCAACCGAGGTCAGCAGCAGAAGATGGTGTCATCCTGATTTCCCATGCGCGACGTGATGATTCTATAGCTCCCACGGGATCATCCAATGCTTCATGAAGTGATGAAGCAGTCTGCCAGAAGGAGAGACCGCTTATACCGGACTCCTTCAGTATTCCAAAATGAAAAATAGCCTCTTCAAGTAATCCTGCTTCAATCAGTTTATCGATGAAGAGAGACCGGTAGAACTCCTCCTCCGGCATAAGTTCGACAGCTCTTTCTATAAAGGGAAGTCCGGAATCTCGATGCAATATTGATAACCAGCAGCCAGCGTCAGCGGCTACGGAATCTATATCGCTGTGAAAAGAATTTTCTAACCATTCCAGTGAACATTTATCCGGAAGACCAAGTTCAACCTCTGCTCTGGCCAACCTGTATCTGCAAGATCCCCCACCTCTTACAAGATAAGAGTATTCAAGTACTTCGCTGGGTTCATCTGAAAGTGCTTTCAGCAACTCAGTAAGAGATCTTTCACTGGCAGGTTGAAGAGCAAGTGCACGCTTGGCGTAAACCTCTGCCGAGTCTGATAGATCAAGCAGATTGAAACACCAGGCAACCCTGTAACAGGCCCACCAATTAGTGGACTGTCTCTGGGTTTGCAGACAGTAACTGCTCAGGGCGTCAGTGATATTACCCGATTGTACCAGAGAGTCGCCTCTGGAGAAAGAGAGCAGGAAAACAATACAGATTGTGGCCGTCTAGAAGCCTCCGAAATTCAGGTTACTCTCAGGTAGAGCGCCACGGTAGACGAATGAAAAAACAGAATTCTCAGAAGGTCTCCAGTTTAGCTGAAGTCCACCGAGTATTCTACCCGTTTCCTCACCTCCGGAAAACCTCATCAGTCTGGAATATCCCATCTCGAGAGTTGCATCTACATCGGGATGAAGAGAGAAGCTCATGCTGCCGAGATAAGTTCCTTCTCCAACTGAACCGTTTTGTCCTGAAGAAAATGAGAAACTGGCCATACTGCTGAACTCAGGAACAAAACCGGAGGCATAGTCCGGGTAACCTACGAGCTCAAAACCGGATGGTTCCAGGCCGTAAGCAAATGCACCGATAACGAATGCCGACAAAATGATTAAACTGTTTCTCATGAAGAAGCCTCCCTTTTCGTGTATTGTATATTACCTATACAAAAGGAGACAGTCAATGTTCCAACAAACAATTCAATGCCGATTGTTGGATGGAACTTTTCCTGAAGAAAGCTGTTGTAATAAAGTTCTGACTTGCAGCAAACTATTTATGGTAGTATTTTATCAGTACCTGAGGGGGTGTGATTTGTTATTTCCAGATAGCTACAAAAAACCTGTTCTTTTAAACATTATCGATGCTGCGGCAAATGGATGGAACGCAGTATGCGAAAGCGGTTTAGCCCCGGGATCAGGAAGTACAGTCTGCACAACCGGAGCTGCCCCACAAACTGTGCCCGTATGCGTTGGTACAGGCTCTTCTCCATCAAACAAAGGTGATATCTACTACCGTGGTGGTAGCAGAGAGGAAAGACTTTTCAATACCGATGACATGGGTGAAGGCTTCTAGCTCACCTAACGTCTTTTTTCTTCAAAATCATAAAAGCACCCAATCCAAGTATCACGCTGAACCAGAGAGTAGCAAACCTCATTAGCAGAGTTGTCACTGTTGCTGCAGCTCCTGGAAGATAGTCACCAAGGATACCCTCTATTGTGAGCTCTGTCAGTCCAAGACCACCGGGAATCATTGAGATCGCACCTGCAACGCTCCCCGCTGAGTGTGACAACAGCGCGACTCCAGCTGGAAGGCTGTAGCCCATCGATGCCGCAACAATACAGAGCACAAAGGCCTCAATCCCCCATGAAACCATACCGATAGGTACAGATATCGCGAGGCTTTTCGCATCAAGAAGCTTCATTGAGGCGTCTCTGAAATCTTCAAAAAGATGTTTTCGTTTTTCCAGGAAAGGTACCTTGCCGGCAACTCGGGAAAAAAGGTTCCAGGCTCGCCTGTTCATTAGAATGAACATTGCAAGTGCAACAAAGAAAGCACCTGCTAAAGCTGCTGGGAGAGCGAGTCTGCTTCTTACAAGCAAAGCCCCAAGAAGTGCCAGGAGAACCATGCTGATAAGATCAGTCAGTCGCTCTGCGACAACGACAGGGCTCGTTTTCTCTATAGGAATACCCCAACGTTTTTTGAGAAGACTGCATTTGAGGAGTTCTCCCATTTTGCCCGGGGATACAGTCATTGAAAAGCCAGCAATAAAAATCAGAAGGCTTTCCGAAATCGGTACTGTCACATTTATCCGGTGGAGAAAATACTGCCATTTAATGAATCTTACAAAATAGTTGAACAGTGGCAGAAGCAAGAAGAGCGGAATCCATATCAGTTTGATAGAATCAGCTGCTGCAACAACTTTCTGAATATCTGAATGAAGAACAAGAATTGTGTAGAGCGCAATCGCTATTACAATTCCCCATATTGCCTTCTTCATTTATCAGTTCTGTGCTTTTTTACCGGCAATTGCTGTCAGCTCATCACGAAGCTTCTCAGTTCCGGGCTGATTATCAAGTATTTTCAGGGCTTTTCCTGCGAGTCGTTTTGCCTCGCCGGTATCCAGAAGCTTCACAGAACATCTGGCTGCAAGACCGAAAGCCTGAGCTTTACCCATCCTTGTTATCGGAGTATCGGGAAGAAGTTCTGCAGAGGTCATAGCACTTGCCCTTGCTCTAGAGAACTCTTTGCGCTTCATGTGAAGCATTGCAAGATTTAGATAAACCCCGCTTTTACCTGCTCCCTCGCGCTGCTCAAGAGCCTCTTCAAGAAGAGCTTCAGCCTCATCAAGTCTTTCATCCATGTTTATCAGGAGTCCTGCAAGATTAACCTTCATAGTACCTTCAAGCTTTGGATCTGCTGCCATAGCTTCTCTGTAATACTTCTCTGCGTCCTCGTTCTGCCCCTTCTGCTGAGCAATGTAAGCCATCTGGGCCAAAGCAGTTCCACTTTTGTCTCCGGCATTCATGGCTTCAAGAACAATCTTCTCTGCCTTTTCTGTTTCTCCACTGCGAATAAAGTAAAAAACCAGGGCGTTTGTAAGAGGGCAGGCTACACTCTTCTTGTTCCTGTTAATCTCAAGATAATCAATCATACCCTGCACATTTCCCTCTGCAGCCATTTTTGCGGCTTTCTGCAGCTGTCGATGCTTCCACACCGGAGATTTAAGAAATCTGTATCCCAGAAAAATGACCAGGGCCAGGCAAACTCCGGCCACTATAAATAAAATGTTCTCCATGTTTTTTAGTCTCCTTGACCTTGACCGAAGTTTCTATCGAAATCGTTGAATTCACCAAGTGTAGTATCGGCTGCAAATCCAATACTGTCAGAATGAATTTCGCATACAGTGGTTGGTGCAGTACCTTTCCAGAACATTTCACTTCGTGAATTCTCGGCGCAGGCGGCGTTGGCAAGCTGCCCAGTCACTTTACAGATAATAACCTCTTCGACCTCACCGGGTTCGGGTCCTGGAAATTCTGGAGCCAGTGCCGTGTCTGATTCGATAAATACTCTGCGCATAAAGCTGTTCCAAACTGGTAGAGCGATACTGCTTCCGGATTGTCCACGCCCATTTTTCAATCGCATTCGAATAACATGATTGTCATATCCGACCCATACTGAAGTAACAAGATCAGGCGTGAATCCAACAAACCAGGCATCTGCATAATCACTCGTGGTGCCTGTTTTCCCGCCGGCTTCCCTACCGGCAAATGGACCTCCCCAGTACCAGTGAGCGCCGGTTCCAGTTCCTGCACGAAGAACACTCTGCAGCATATTGTTCATCAGGTAAGCGCCTGTTACACTCAGAACTCGCCTGCCTGGATCGGGTTGCTCATTGCTTTCCAGAACATTACCGTATCTGTCTTCCACCTTAAGAATGGCGGTGGTATTTCTTGCCAGACCTCCTGTTGCGAAAGGAATGTATGCCCGGGCCATTTCGAGAGGATTCGCCATACAACTACCCAATGGAAGAGAGTTAACAATCGGAAGTCTGGAACTAATTCCCATTGCCATTGCTCTGGCTGCTCCTGTTTCTATTCCGACAGCATCTCCGAGTCTGACCGCGCTAACATTGAAAGACCTAGCCAGTGCCTCGCGGAGGGTTACCATTCCATGGAATTCTCTGTCGTAGTTTCTGGGTCGCCATGTACCCGGATTCAGATCTACTACAACTGGCTGGTCGAGAATAACGCTTCCGGGAGACCAACCCTGCTCAATAGCTTCTGCATAGAAAAAAGGTTTGAATGAACTACCCGGCTGGCGTCTGGACTGAACAGCCCTGTTGAATTCACTGTCCTGGAAATCCCGCCCTCCAATCATAGCTTTGATGTACCCGGTGGTCGGATCAATAGAAACCATTGCTCCCTGAATGTAACTGGGCGCTCCAGAGGTAGTGTCCTCTATCGCCTGCCAGTGAGCCCATGAACTCTCAAATCTGAGTCTTTCACCATCTTCAGACCAAGTGTTTGAAAGAGGATCCCAGTAGGGTTCTTTTTCTGTAAGTATGCTATCAATAGCCAGTCGTGCACTTTCCTGAATGAAGGGGTCCAGAGTTGTATAAACCTCCAGTCCTTGTTCATAAACAGCAGACCATCCGTATCTTCCGACCAGGTACTGCCTCACATACTCTGTGAAGTAATCCCAGTCCTGCTCAAGTTCATATCTGTGTACATCAACACCGAGAGGAAGTTCAGAAGTTTCCAGTTTCTGCTCTCGGGTAATAACTCCGAAATCCTCCATCATAAAAAGAGCGAGGTTTCGTTGAGTCAGACATCTTTCAGGATTCCGGAGAGGATTGAAACCACTGGGATTTTTGACCATTCGAACCAGCATAGCAGACTGTGAAAGACTGAGTTCAGCAGATGAAATTCCTCCGAAATATGTTCTTGCAGCAGCCTCAATACCATGTGCACCCGAGCCAAAGTATATCTGATTAAGGTACATTTCCATTATTTCGTCTTTGGAAAACTGTCTTTCGATCTCCATAGCAATGAAGGCTTCCTGAAGTTTTCTCTGAAAGGTTTGGTCCTGAACAAGAAAGAGGCCACGGGAAAGCTGCTGGGTAATGGTACTTCCACCATGTCTGTCTCCAGTACGGAGATTATGCAGCATTGACCTGCTTATTCCCTGAAGATCGACTCCACCGTGATTGTAGAAATTCCTGTCTTCGGTAGCAATAAATCCTCTCACAACCCATGGGCTTATCTGATCAAGAGTTACAGGATATCTGTTTTCAACAAAAGCCGTTGCAAGCTGGTTTCCGTAGCAATCATAAATTCTGGTAGCACTAACTGGTTCACTACCTCGGAGGCCGGCAACAAGAAGGTTACCGCGAGCCTGTCTGAAAGCTACAGCACTGTCATTCCAGACCCGGTAGAGAAAACCTGCACCGAATGCTGCGCCGATAACAAAAAGAATAGCAAGCCAGTAAAAGATTGAAACAACAATTTTTTTCATTAAGGATTATCTCCGCGAAGCAGTGGACTCTCAACAAGCTCATCGTTCAGGGTAACTGAAGTGTCTGCTGATATTGAGATTCTCTCAAAAACAGGTTGGCTGTTATGATTCAGAGACAGCTCATATTCGTAATCCCCTGTATTACCTACAAGCACCACGCTGCGGTTACCTCCAGGAGATGTCTGTGTGCCGAATTGCCCATGAAAATCACTGGAAAAATTCTGCCAGCTCCTCCATGCAAGCGAGTAACCGGTGGGTGTTCCAAGGAACAGATACAGATCCCCGGCCCAGTAAAGAACCCGTTCGGGGTCAATGTCTCCATTCATATCAACTCCTAGAGCTCTCCACATAGGGATTCCAATATCATTCTCGGTCTTCTGTTCCAGCTGGTGAGGGTCGAGATTCACCATCATATGCTCCAGAGGTTCACTGCTGCCGCAGGTAAGAAGCACAGGGTGTATGCTGGACAGAGTATCATTTTCCTCTACGAGTTCATCTACAGAGTAAAAAACAAATTCGAGGAAGGCTATTCTTTCCAGTTCCTCTTCAGTATCCGGTCCCATCCATGTTCCGGTCTGCCGAAGATTCTGCATTGCCTCGTGATTTGCGCGAAGAACGGCTTTCCTGAGATATGCCAGTTCTCGCCAGGCAGCAACCAGCTCTCTAAGTTCAACAGGAACGTCTGTTATCTGGAAAGTAGCTCGGTCCTGGATTATTTGAAGCTTGGCGGCAATCCTCACATTGCTCAATGCAAGAGTTGTATAGCTATCATCAGAGAGCTCCATAATGTATTCTGTAAAATCTGCTCCGTTTTCAGATGCTGAAATCCATGATGCCCAATTTATCTGATAATCCATTTCACAATCGTCAAGCAGCATCCTCGCTACACGCATTTCCCGCCTCAGGATTGGGTCCTGCAGCACAATAGATGCCTGGGTCTGAACAGTGAGAGAATCGAGGACATCGCCGGGAAGTTCGCTTTCAATATTTTCTATTAACCACTGTCCCTCATAAAGTACGAAATCTATCCGAACTACGGGAGGGAGTTCCTCCAGCCGCGCAATGGAGCAGTAATAACTTGTTCTGTTTAAGCTGTCCTCACCGGAAATCGTTTCCGTCAATCGCCCACCCGAATCAAAACCTCTCCATTGCCCGAAGATTTCCCTCGGGGAAAGGGCGAGTTCCTGAATAGAATCTCTGTAAGCAGGTTCCAGATATTCAAAACATGCAGAGTTATTCATTCCAAGAGAGTTAGAGAATCTGAGCCCGACTGCAAGAGGTGTGTCCGGTATAGTTCTGATTATTGTTGTGTCTGCTGAAGCACCACTGGTTGAAGACTCTGGCGCTCTGTCGCATGAGATTATCAATGCAGCTAGCAGAATTACAGTTAGAAAATTGTTGCGTTTCATAGCCCCCCTGCAGTTACTCGAACAAGTTCACTCACCGTTGTAACTCCCTCAAGAACTTTAGTTATGCCTGCTTCCCGCAGAGTAAGCATTCCGCCGGCTAAGGCAATACGTCTGATTTCATCCAGAGATGCTCCTCGAACTAGAGCGGTACGGATATTCTCATCTATGCTCATAACCTCAAATATTGCTATTCTGCCCCTGTAACCGGTGTTCCTGCACTCTCGACATCCGGCACCACGTATGAGCTTGAAATCTGCATCAACACCGAGAAGGTTACATTCTGTCTTATCCGCTGTGTATTCTTCTCTGCAATGCGTGCAGATTGAACGCACCAGACGCTGAGCAACAATACCACGAAGCGTACTGACCAGCAGATACGGTTCAACACCCATATCCATCAATCTTACAACTGTAGAAGCGGTATCGTTGGTATGAAGTGTACTGAGAACAAGGTGGCCGGTGAGAGCGCTTCTCATAGCGCTGATAGCCGTTTCTCTGTCTCTTATCTCTCCTACCATGATGATATCCGGATCCTGCCTGAGTACATGCCTGAGCGCATTAATAAAGGTAAGATCAATCGATTTCTGTACTGATATCTGATTGAACTCATCGGTTACAAATTCAACAGGATCCTCAATGGTGACAATGTTGTTCTGGTCAGAAGAAATGGTAATCAGACTTGAATATAGGGTAGTTGTTTTTCCACTCCCGGTAGGTCCTGTAACAAGCACCAGACCATTCGGTGAATTAATCATGTCTGTGTAATTCTTCATATCGATCGGATTAAACCCCAGAACAGAAAGATCCTGCATAAGAATAGCCGGATCAAGGATTCGAAGAACAATCTTCTCACCAAAAGCAACCGGTACTGTCGAACATCTTATCTCAACCGGTTTCCCCTCATATTGCGTTCTTATTCTTCCGTCTTGAGGTCGCCTTTTCTCTGCAATATTCAGGCCCGAAATCATCTTAATCCTGCTGGTAATTGCAAAATGCAGTTTTTTTGGTAATCTGTAAACCAGATGCAGAACACCGTCAATTCGAAATCTGACAACAGTACTTTCCCTGTGAGGCTCAATATGGATATCGCTTGCTCTCTCTTCAAATGCATGCTGGAAAAGATGGTTTACAGCATTGATAACAGGCTTGTCTGTTGGCTCGATTGATCTGTCAGCAGTGCTGTCTATAAATCGTTCGAGATTACCAATATCTACTACTTCATCAGTTGAAAGCTCTTTTGTAGCAGCCAGAATTGAGCTGTGAAGCCCATAGAACTGCCTTATTACTTTATCTATAGCTCTGGGGCGACTGAGGTAAATGACAATATCTTTCCCCAGCATATTCGACATATCATCAATCTGCACAGGAGTAGGAAGAGTGCTTACGGCAAGAAATATTTTGTTTCCCTCTTCCTTGAAAGCAACAACACCCTTAGCCTGAGCATAGGCTCCCGGAAGGCACTCTGTTACAACCTGATAATCAAGTTCAAGAGGATCCAGGTCTGTATATGGAACACCTGCAAGCTCTGCAAGATACTTGTAGAGCTTCTCCTCACCTATAATTCCACTGGATACAAGAAGACTCAAAGGGTCCTCGCTGGAATTCTCCGCCAGCCGCTGATATCTTTTGTAAACAGACTCTGTGATCAGACCATCTCTGAAAAGAGTATCCGGAACTGCTTCAGATGAAATTATCCTCATCAGCGAATCTCCTCAAATATGAGCGGATCAGAAGGTGAATCCCAAGTGAAACTTTCACTGATTGTGCGCGTGGCTTCCTCGGCTGATTCTCTGTCTGCGGCATGAACTCTCCCGAGAATCTGTCCGTCTTCAACAGGAGATCCACAGAGCACTTCCTGCTCCCAGCCCACCAGAGGGTTAACCTCGTCCTCTACCCGATACCTTCCTCCTCCGAGCTTGCGTACAGCTTTCCCGACAACAAGGGCATCCGGTCCACACCAGTATCCGGTTCTTGCGGCTCTAACATCCAAGGTAACAGGTGCTAAAGACAGTGCTTCAAAGGCCTCAAGATCGCCTCCCTGTGCTTCAACCATCTTCGCAAACAAATCCATGGCCTTGCCGTTTGCAAGGTTTTCCAAGCAAAGTTCCCTACCGTTTTCTATACCAGCATGCATAGCCATTTCAGCAACAAGTTCAACAGTAAGCTCAGTAGAGTCGGCTGGTCCTTTGTTGTTCAGAATATCAAGAGATTCCTGAACTTCCAGAGTGTTTCCGGAACAAAGACCAATAGGCTTGTTCATGGAGGTTACAAGAGCACTCGCCTTTTTCCCTGACAATTTAGAAATCTGAACTAGGGTTTGTGCAAGTTCTTCTGCATCTTTGCGGTTCTGCATGAAGGCTCCGGTACCACACTTCACATCAAAAACCAAGATGTCGGGATTCTCTGCAAGTTTTTTTGAAAGAATACTTGCACAGATAAGTGGAATAGAAGTTACAGTGGAAGTAGCATCTCTAAGTGAGTAGAGCACCCGGTCGGCCGGGGCAAGCTGCTTGGTCTGTCCTATCATGCATACTCCAAGATCAAACACCTGCTTCCTGAAATCTTCAAGACTCAGGTTAACATTGAAACCAGGGATGGATTCAAGTTTATCAAGAGTACCGCCAGTGTGTCCCAGCCCCCGTCCGCTTATCATGGGAATACTAATTCCAATTGAAGCAGCTAGTGGGGCGAGAACGAGAGACATCTTGTCTCCCACACCACCGGTGCTGTGCTTGTCTGCAAGAGGACGCGGATGATCATCCCATTGAACAATTGTTCCGCTGTCACGCATTGCCATTGTAAGAGCAAGAGTTTCTTCTGAATCAAGACCGTTTATATATGAAGCCATCAAGAAAGCACTTGCCTGATAACTGGTAACAGTTCCATCGGCAATGCCGGTGGCAAATTTGTACAAATCATCACTCGATAATGATAAAGAGTCTCTCTTTGCCTTGAGTATATCAGTAATCAGAACCACGGTATTATCTCCCATATACCGAAAAGATCGAGGGCTGAAACTGCGACTGCAGTTAAAAGCACACCTCCAAAAATCCAGAGAACAGGACGCTTCCCAGATGGTTTTAAACTATCGAGATACTCGCCGACAGAGACAGTTTCTTCATTTATAGTCGAGTGTTTTATCTCATCGTAACTGTAGATGAGCTTCTTTTTGATAAGAGACTTCAGTTTTGTGACTGATTCAATGGTCATTTCAGAATCACCGGAAAAAACAATGAAGGGTTCTTCATCAGTATTGGTGTCGTTTGCATCATCAACGGGAACGTCGAAGATACTATCAGTAGACGCAGGTTCATGTGTTTCCGAAGTTCCAGTGGGTTCGCTATGTAATTCTTCTGGGAAGGAAGGTTCGATGTCAGTTATAACAGTAGCTGGAACAGATTCCGGCATCAGAGGAAGAGCTTCTTCTTCAATCCGTCCCAGAGCTGCCTGAGGCCAGTCTTCCAAGTCGAACAATCCACATCGGCTGACAGATTCCCAATTCTTTCCCTTGAGAGATATCTCAGCTTCAATCGGTACTCTGGATCCTCTTATCCAGTCTCTGATGGTCTCCGTATCAGGTGCAGGGAACTCATGCCCATCAATTCTAAGAATAGGATTTTTGGGTTCTAAGCCCAATTGTTTCCTAAGATTGGAGGCAAGAGCAGGAAGAGCAGTGGCTCTAACCCCTCCGGGAGGAGTTCTGGGACCTTCGACCACCGCATCATCAGTAACGCGGCCCTCCTCTGCCCATTTGACTATGGTTTCGAATCTGTGAGCCCTGTACTCTCCGCTTTTCATGGTTACAACCCATTGACTATCAGGATTGAGAATCAAAGCAAAGGCAGGTTCATCCATCAAAGAGAGCCATTTCTCCGTACCGGCTGGTCTGTAACTGTCTTCAGCAGTTACTCTGGACTCCAGAACCCAATTTTTAAGTTCACTGAATTCGGAGGCTCTGTGAATCTTACCGCAATGTTTAAGCTCGTAAGCACCATTCTCATTACCGGACATTTCCACCCTCCCGTTTATCCATTGTACAAATGCACCAGGAACAATCCTAATAGCCCGCCGAGACCCCTGTGTCAACTCTAAAAAAGAGAAACATCACCATCAAATATAAGGGTATCTGCAAGGGCTCCGGAAACTACAGATTCCGGAAGCCATCCTCGATTGCCACATATTGTTATGAGCCTCTCAACATAAGAGTCCCAGTAATCAGGCAACACACCCCTTACAGCATATCTGTGATAGAGTTTCGGCCCGGGTAATATTGACACCAAATACGCCATTTCTTTTACAGAAAGATCGGATACTTCCTCATTAAAATAATACATTGCTGCCGAGTTAAATCCAAACACGCCAGGACCCAGCTCGACGATGTTCGCATAGATCTCAAGAATCCTCTCTTTGGAAAGCCACCTCTCCAGTCTCCAAGTGAGAAAAACTTCCTGCAGCTTCCTTGACAAGGTTTTTTCTCTACCAAGAAAAAGGTTCTTGGCGAGCTGCATTGATAGGGTCGAGCCACCCCTCACAAATCTGCCCCGTTCCATGTTGGCTCTGATGGAATTCCTTATGTGATACTCGCTGAAACCGTGGTGTCTCCTGAAAGAAGCATCCTCTGCACAACGCAACAGCGGTTCGAAACACGCTGGAAGAGAGTCGAAAAACACAAATTCCGGATTGGTCAATGTATCCAACCCTATAATGGAACTGTTTCCCCAGGAGTCTCTCATACGACAATCTGCTCCTGTCTGATCTCGGAGTCTTCCAAATGTAATCGGGCTGTATCCGACTGTGAGTCTGGAGGCATCAATATCAAGATTAATATCACAGCTGTCCGGGTAATCCCAGTCCAGAAGCAGCTCAGCCGCTACAGAAAGTTCCCCTCCGAGATCAAGTCCCCTTAAACTGCCAAGAAGCTCCGGGGGAATGGATTCGATGATGCTAGCACCTGAAAGTGAACGGTTTGAGATAAAAAGGTTCAACTTTCTACGCCTGTCCCATGAGTAGTTGAGATTGAAAGACAAAGTCAGATCATGGAAAGAAATGAAACCTGAATCAACAACAACAAACCCGGAATCCGGAAGAACAAAACCGGTGCAGCTGAAACCAACATCGGTAAAAAAAGTATCAGGAGCTACGGCCTCACTGAAGATAGACAGGCTATCAAATACGAGGTTGGTCGAGAAAAAGACTGAATCATTTCCCGGGAAAATCACAGAAAGAGACCCGGAAGGAGCGGCCGTCATTATCGCCCCGGATGAAAGACTGTCAAGAATAGTCATTGCCGGTTCTGCGACCTGCGAGAAGTCCATTGCAAGGCTGATTGAGGGTTGATCTTCCTGCAAACAGTAGTCAAAGCTTGCGGAAGCAGGATGACCATCCAGCTCTGTTATGTAGCCTGAGATTGAAGTTACAGGTTCAAGAATTCCAGAGCAGTTGCCGGAAATACTATGCCCGCGTGCAAGATCAGGCACGAGATCTTCCGCTCCGGGAATACTGGAACAATTGTTAAAAACAACGGAAATACTGTCACAGGAATGATAAAGAAACACACTGCCCCAGGAACCTGAGGCTGAGCCCATATCAATTCCATCCGCTCTTCTTCCAAAAAACTCTGTACCATAGAGTGGAATTGATCCATTAATAATAGAAATAGGAGGCATAACAGCTGAAGAAATTGAAGAGGAAGAAGTGGAGGTCTCAGAGGTACTCCTATGGACATCGACCCTGTTAAAAACCACGCTGGACACACTAGGGTGAAGCAAATCACCCTCAATAATTATATATGTCTCCTCAGCTGATAATCCTACATCGGGCATTCTCAGATTTTCAATCAGAATTGAATAGAAACCATACGAAACACCATCGAATGAAGAACCTTCATCAATTTCTCTTAACCGTTTTTTCAATGTTGCTGTGGCAAGAAGGTGCAACAGAAAGAGACACAGAGAAATACAGACAATAATGATCAGGGGTCTCAGCAGGAACGATAACTCCTTCCAAAATCCCTTCATCAGTGATTCAAAGCCTCTTCGATCTCCTGCAGTATTGCTCGAGCAGACAAGGCTGGATCATCGGCACCGGTAATAGGTCTACCGACAACAAGAGCTGTCGCACCGGCTATGATTGCTTCTGCAGGAGTTCTAACTCTTTTCTGATCGGCAACAGCTGCACCAGCTGGTCTGACTCCCGGTGTAATAATCATGAAATCTTCTCCTGCAATTTCACGAACTGTGGCAGCTTCAAGAGGAGAGCACACAACACCATGAAGACCGCATTCTCTGGCAGCAGCAGCAAGAGAGGCTACCGCTTCAAGAGGGTTGTACTGGGAACCCAACAGTTTGAGATCATCCTCATCCATACTCGTTAAAACAGTTACTGCAATCAACTTAGTTTTTCCAGTGCATGCTGCAGCGGCAGCTTTCATCATAGCCCTGCCACCCGAAGCATGTATGTTGATTACATCCGGCTCGAGGAGACATGCCGCTTTTACCGCACCTGCAACTGTATATGGGATATCGTGAAATTTCAAATCAAGAAACACCGGGAAACCAGCCTTTTTGATTTCTCCCACGATTGAAGGACCTTCCTTCACGAAAAGTTCAAGCCCTATTTTCACCCCAACAGGAAGACCCTTTAAAGGCTCAAGCATTTTCATGGCGTCACTGCCGCAATCGCTTGTAAGCGCAACATAAATTCTTACATCATTCATTTCCAACCACCTTCAAAGATACCTGCGCAGTGCCGGTATCAAGCATATCCAGAGCTGCAGCAGCCCCTCTGGAAAGATCTACAATACGTCCTGAAATAAAAGGTCCTCTATCAGTAACCCTGACTGTAACAGTTTTTCCATTCCCCAGATTTGTCACGAGAAGAACTGTGCCGAATGGAAGAGTTCTGTGGGCGCAAGTTCTCCCATTCATATCATAGGTTTCTCCGTTTGCGGTTTTCCTGCCATGAAACGGAATTCCGTACCATGATGCAGTACCGCGCAATTCGAGACCGTTAATAACAACAGTTCCAGCTGAAACCCCGTGATTCCGGTATACCGGGTGAGAGACAAGTGTACACCCCTGAATCATCACAAGAATCAGAGTGATTAATAACTTGTTCATTCACCTGTCAATTTCTTCATTTCATCCATAAGCTCAGCCCCGGCGAAAGGTCTCCTCATCAAACGTGTTCCCACCTGAACCATCTGAGCACCAGCTGCAAGAAGCTGCAAAACATCTTCGCCGTGCGATACACCACCCGAACTGATTACAGGAACAGAAACAGCGTTTGATACCTGCCATACTTTTGCAACTACAAGTGGCAGCAAAGCAGGGGATGTGTAGCCGGCGACTTTGCGTTTAATGATGGATTTTCCCGTTCTCCAGTCCATGTGCATCCCCAGAAAAGTGTTGCATACTGTTATAGCAGAGGCTCCACCTTCAACAGCAGCTTTTGCCGACAGCACCATATCTCCGCCGTTTGGGGTTAGTTTCACAGAAAAGGGTCTAGCAGTTACTCGAGAAACTCCCATTGCGACACGAAGTACCACCTCGGGATCTACACCGAAAGCGGCTCCACCATCAGCGACATTGGGGCATGATACATTTATCTCGTAACCCATATGAACGTTGGAGCTTTCCAAAATGCTTACAACATCAGCAAACTCTTCAACAGATTCTCCGGCTACGTTTATGAGAAGGGGGCATGGTAGGTTTGAAGTCTCCGGAAGAATATGGTTCAGAACATGATGTACTCCTGGATTTGCCAGACCTATGGAGTTAAGAAGTCCATAAGGTGTTTCAAGCAACCTGGGGGGAGGATTACCTGCCCTCGGTTTAAGGGAAACAGCCTTGGAAACAACTGCTCCAACACCTGCCAGGCAATTCAGATTCAGTAGCTCTTCGCCAAAGCCTGCCGTACCAGAAGCAAGCATTATCGGTGAATCGAAAAGCTTCCCCCAGAATTTCCGTTTGATGTTGGGTGGGAAACTCATAGTCCAGCCTCCTTCCAACGCTTCCAATCAATGTCGGTACCGGGAAAAACAGGCCCCTCTTTGCAGCATTTTTTGTATCCTCCGTCTGAAATCGGGATTGAGCAGCCATCACAGACTCCCCAACCACAACCCATACGGCTTTCTGTCGATATCTGCACTTTGTGTCTGTGTTTTTCCGGGATAGTTTTCCATACAGCTTCCATCATTGCAACTGGGCCACAGACAGCAATTGAATCTGCATTGGAAAGATGCTCCTCGGAAATAAGCGATGTAACAAGACCTCTGCTACCTGTCGAACCATCCTCAGTTACTACGAAACTTGCGTCCAGTGGGATTACTCTGTCAGAGCAGGATGCCCCAATAAGTATTGCAGCGGTATCCACGGAATCTTTAAGGAATTGGAAACCGGCAGCTCCGAGGCCTCCACCGATGAGAAGCCATTTTGAACCCGGATCAGTCATCCAGCCATGTCCCAACGGGCCCAGTACCCGAACAGTGTCACCCGGGCTCATCACAGCCATGAGTTCAGTACCTCTGCCGATGACATCAAACAATAACTCAAATCCATCATCTGTAAGACTATTAATAGTGATCGGTCTTCTCGTTACCGGGAAAGTACCGGGAGAAGGCTCGATCTGAACAAATTGTCCCGGTAATGCAGTAGCAGCAATTCCCTCACATTGGAAAAAAATCTTAACAACTCCTGGAAGCACTTCTTCACGGCGCGTTACCAGGCAATCGTAATCAAGAGGTACAGCACAACTTAGCAAACTTACTCCTCTCCCCCTTCGGGGTCTTCTTCTTCAAGTCCAACTGCTCTTCTCAAAGCAGCTTCCTTGCCCTGGGGAGTTTGGGGATAATCATCGGTGAGCTCTTTCAGGTAGTCACCAATAATTCCTCCATCCATTCTTGCTCCCTCTGCTGCAATATAGGCAGCCCACAAGGCTTCAGCTCTTACCTCGTAACCGAATGGTGACTCAAGAAGATCATCAAGATTGGTCCATGCTGAGACCCAGTTCTGATTATCTATCTCAATCCAGGCCCTTTCCAGAACTGCAGAAGGTCTGAGAGACGCCGATCTCCCGGGAGGAAGCCCTAAGCGCTCCTCAAGCTTCCCGGCAAGATCACTCGCCGGAATGGCTGAGAGTACTGAAAGCAGAACAGTATCAACTGAATCTGCATCAAATTCCCCATTGTCTGCAAGAAAAACCAGAGCCATCCGGGAAAACAATATGTGATCAGAAGTAGCTACTTCACGAAAACCGTTACTCGCTTCAGAATCCATCCCATAAAGATCGAGTCTTTTTTCCGAAGCAAGAAGTCTGTAATGTATTTTATCTTCTCCACCAGATGTATTCGCACTGTCTGAATAGGTGATATAGAGATTGAGGTTTCTCTCTCGATTTGAAGCAAGCCTCAACCACATAAAGTCACCTGGTCTGGAAGAGCATTCTGCTAGAGCCAGCAGAGCATCATTGTATCTTTCCTCTGTTTCAAGAAGGAAAGCACGTCTGTAAAGTGCCTCTGCGCCTGTTTCCCTGTAGCTGTCAAGCTCCGCAGCATCCAGATAGGCGGTAAGAGCACTTTCAATGTTGCCTGCCTGCTCATCAGCTCTGCCTTTCAGCAGTGATATATCAGCCATCTCTCGATCTGAACGATAGCCAGTCAGAAGCCGGTTGAGCTCCTCTGAAGCTCTCTCCGGCATTCCTGCTTCAAGATAAGATTCGGCTGCAGCAACTAAGGCTCTGTAAAAAACATCTCCACGTTCCTCGATCAAAGTCGCCCGAAGGCACATCACGGCCCCACTGTCCGGCATTCCCAGCGCAGTGAGAATTTCTCCCCCTGTAATGTAGTATTCAGCTCTGAGACTGTCACCACCGGAGGGGGTAAGTGTATCAAAGACTGATGCAGCCAGATCAGGGTTGTCTGATTTAAGAAATGCCTCGCAAAGAAGCAATCTGCTGAGTGTATGTCTGCGATTGTTATCGGACGATACCGTTTGCAATGCAGCAGCTGCATCGTTAAATCTACCGAGTTCTATAGCAGCTCTTCCCTGACCGAGTCGTGCCCTGTCAAGAAGAGACCTGTTGTCTGTCATGGCAGAAACAGAAGCGAAAGAGAGCATCGCTTCCTGGAAATCACTGGTACCACTTCCAGTAAGAGACCTTTGACCTCTTAGAAGAAGTGCATTCCCGAGAAGAAGCTGCGCATCATCCACCCATCTGCTGTTTGGATAATTCGCAAGAACTCTGCCTGCTCCAGTAACAGCATTGTCTAGCAGAAGGCCCTCGTGCGAAGAGGGGTCATCAGGGTGTTCACGGGCATAATCTAGAGCTTCCTCATAACTGGATCTTGCATTATAAAACGTGTTGTAGTATGCACATCCTCCGCTAAGGAGAACAAGAATGATAGCAATGATTTTAAACAAATTCACCCTCCCTAAACAACTCCCGCCTGAACCATACCCTCATGACTTTACCTGTGAGTTTTCTACCGATGAAGGGGGTATTTGATGAGGAAGAAAAGGTTCTTGTGTATGTCCACTCAAGTTTCGGATTGAAAAGGACCATGTTTAACGGCTTACCTACCTTAATTTCAGGTGGTTTTGTATTGAGAACAGATGCAGGTGAGGTTGTGAGCATCCGAACGATATCCAGAGGGGCCATCCCGGCCTCCATTGAGAGAATGTTAACGGTAACTGGAAGAAGGGTTTCCAAACCTATAATACCGAAAGCTGCCTTTTGAAGCGGTAAGTTCTTCTTCTCAATGGTGTGGGGAGCATGATCACTTGCAATAGCACAGACCTTCCCGTCTGCTATCATTTCTACTATTTTTTTCCTGCTTTCCTCAGACCGGAGGGGAGGATTCATCTTGGCTATTGAACCCAGTGCTATTACCGATTCCTCGTTCAGGGAAATGTGATGAGGAGTAACGTCGCAGGTAACCCTTAGGCCCTCCTGAGAAGCCTTGTGTACCAGTCGTATACTTTCGGGGGATGACAAGTGTGTTAAATGAAGTCTGGCCTCGCCTCCAGATTCCCGGAGAACTGCAATGCACCTCTCTACATCCAGATACTCTGCGCTTTCCGGTATTCCAGCTACTCCTGTTTCAACAGAAGCTCGTCCAAGGTTAACAGCTCCTCCTGCAGCCATGGCTGAAACTTCGGGATGCTCAATCACAACCCCGTTAAACGAAGAAATCCGGTGAAAAGCATCCAGAAGAGCTTCATCTCTTTCCACAGGGCTTCCATCGTCGGTGAAAGAGGTAATACCGTTCTGGGCAAATTTTTCCAGATCAACACATTTATCACCAGAACGGCCGAGAGTTACACAGGGAACCGGTTCAATGGACGCAAGTCCAAGGGATTCACCTGCTTTCATAACTTCCAGGACTGCAGCCAATGTATCCAAGGGAGGAGAAGTATTGGGCATCATTCCGGTAGAGGTAACACCACCAGCAATAGCTGCTCTTAATCCAGTTTCGAGAGTTTCTGCGCTCTCGTACCCGGGAGTTCTAAGATGCACATGCATATCGACAAGACCGGGTAGCAACCACAGCCCGGAAGGTTCACCGGATGCTTCCTTTATCCACACTATGTCAGTCTCGCCTACAGCAACATCAACAACTGTGTCACAATCTGTAAGTGGGTCAAGAAGCCTAACTCCCTGAAGTATTTCTTTTATCTCATCCATTTGCTCAGTCCGAGTAGTCCTTTCCATCTGATGTCATTGTTCCCTTATCCGGAGCATTTGCTGCGGTGGAGTCGCCCCTGTTAGCAACTATCTCTCTCTCCGGTGTTGAGTTCCAGTCTTCCCTCTGAACGATGGTTTTTATGACCTCAGAACCAAGTCCAACGGAGCCGAAGGCATCAAAGAATCTGAGTGCCCATTTCTCTGTTTCATCAAGTATTCTCTGTCTGTACTTTCCGGAAAGAGCCATTATCTCAGCATGGAATGGCTTATTCAGTTTTTTGTAATTACCCGAATTCCTTGCCCATCCCAATGAATCGGCTTCCTTTACCATTCTCTCCCATAGTTCGGTAGGGATACCTTTGTCGGGTCTCTTAACGTATGTGCCGTTATCCATTAGAGCATTCCCACTGTTCTGATCCATTTCAAGACCAAAAAGAATGTTCTGCCAGAGAGTACCTACATTACCCTTGTTAATGCCGAATTCTCTGAAGTGTCCGACTTTGTCGAGAGGAGTTCCACTAATACCGTGCTGTGCAATGGTAACACCGTATTTGGCAATTGCATCTGCTATCTCTCTAGTGCGCTGAAGGTCTATCCCTTCATCTTCTCCTGCTGATGTATCATAAGTTCCGTGTTTGGATCCGTTGCTTATTGCAAGAAAATCAGGGAAAATTCCCCAGGAATTCAGTCCACCTATATAGTATTCAGCCTCTTCAACTGTTGTTAATACTCCGGCACCTTTGATTTCTCCCACTTCAGTTTCAAGACCTATATAGGGCGGAATGTGCATTGCGAGATCGCGCGTGTACATCAGGTTTGCCCAGTCCATATTGTGTGAAGCATCAATTGCAACAGAAGTCCATCCTCGGGAGATAGCGTCAGGAACTACTCTGACCGCATCTTTCAGGTCATCGGATGATTTGATGGCAAAGTGATCCATATGAAGAGAAAAAACGACCCCGTCACCAAGCATACTTGAGTATCCGGTGGCAAGGGAAGGCAGATTCACAAAATTCACACCGGTATATGTTGCTTCGGACTTTGCCAGTTCGAGAAGAACGAAACTGTCTGCCTTTTTTGCAGCAGTTAGTATTCCGAAAGCACTGAGCGGGTTTCTTATGTTGCAGGCCATAACAATAGCGTGGTTTTCCTCAGCAACTCTGGCAATATCACGACCACTCACCAGAGCACAGCGACTATCCGGAAGAGCATTGATAACGTTCAATGGTCTTAAATCCAAAAAACGGTTGTATAGAGAGGCGTTCATTCTCTGTCTCCTTTTCATTATTATTTGGCTTACCGAAAAAAATTGCTCTGTACCGTATAAATATGCTTGAAAGAGCAACAGGGAGGAAACAGTTTGCTGAATGCTGCTGATTGGAAAAAAGTTCTGCTTGACAGGCCGCTTAACATCTACAACATTTTGGCCATAATTGTTCTTGTTCTTTTCAGATACCTCTTCAAATTCAATAATCTCATGATTTTTGATTTACTGCAGGCAGTGCTGTTTGTGGAATCAATACTGATCTTTGTGGCGATTCTGGGTTCAACAAGAGGTTGGAGTGATGTAAAAAGCAGACCATGGCAGATGATTCTAAGTGTGTTTTTCCTCGCAGGAGTAGTAACAGCTCTGATAACCGGTGGAACCTCCGGAACTATACACTCGTGGGGATTATCCAGAGTAGCAAACGCCTATCTAGTTGCAATGGCATTTATCACGATATTCAGCGAGTTGATAAAACTGGCAAGTAACCTCTCTCCAGCACTTAGTCTCGGGTCAAGCTTCTCAATGGTTATTCTTGCAGGTGCCGCCCTTCTTATGACCCCGAGAGCCACAACTGAAGGAATATCTGTGGTAGATGCTGTCTTCACTTCAGCCAGTGCTACTTGTGTTACAGGTCTGGTTGTTCTTGATACAGGAAC
The DNA here is from genome assembly GCA_016744855.1 of Candidatus Fermentibacteraceae bacterium. GTDB lineage: Bacteria > Fermentibacterota > Fermentibacteria > Fermentibacterales > JCC-6 > Sabulitectum. The sequence continues at coordinate 121,370 of JADGDO010000007.1, forward strand.
CGATTTCACTTTTATAGGGCAGCTTATTATTCTTGTGTTAATCCAGGTAGGAGGTCTGGGTTTGATGACATTCGCAGCCTTTTTCGCAATGTCTTTTGGACAGAAGATGGGGCTGGCAGGTGCACGCAATCTTTCCCGACTCATGGATAGTGAGTTTACAAATGATTTGAAACACATTCTGCTTTCAATCCTCCTGTGGACACTTATTCTGGAAACAGTTGGAGCACTACTTCTTTACAATACCTGGTCGGGAATTGATTCACTTGGGTGGTCAACCGGCCAAACTATCTGGCAAGCAGTTTTCCACAGCATCAGTGCCTTCTGTAATGCAGGATTCAGCCTGAATGCCACCAACCTGGAAATGTTCGCAGACTCTCCGTCAACGTCACTGATTATAGGATCAATGATTGTTCTTGGAGGCCTGGGCTTCATGCTTCTTACCACTCTTGGAAGACACTGGCTGATGAAAATGAAAAATGGAAGGAAGAGAATTCTTCCTGTCCAGACAAGATTTGTACTTCTGATAACAGCCATTCTGATAATTACCGGCACCACCTTGTTTCTGGTGCTGGAATGGAACAACTCTCTTCAGGGAATGAGTATCTCTCAGAAACTTGCAAACAGCTACCTTGAGGGCGTCACAACACGAACAGCCGGGTTCAATACAGTACCTACCTCCAGTCTTCTCTCTCCAGTCAAGTGGTTTTTCGTCATTTTTATGTTTATCGGGGCTTCTCCCGGTGGTACAGGTGGTGGTGTGAAAACAACCACTATAGGCCTTCTTTTTCTCTCTCTGAGATCATTGATTTATCGCAGAAAGTCTCCGGAAATATGGGGAAGAGTTATCCCCACTTTTGACCTTCAAAGAGCCAGTGCTATACTTCTGATAAGCATGGCAACATTCGGAATAAGTAGTTTTCTTCTTCTGATTTCTGAAAGCGGCGCTGGAGATTCTTTTTCCAATATGGATTATATTTTTGAGTCGATGAGCGCTTTCGGCACAGTCGGACTTTCCACCGGAGTAACTGCCTACCTGTCCGTCGCCGGCAAATGGATCATCATTGTAACTATGTTTATCGGGAGAATTGCACCGGCAACCCTTGCGGCAGCCACATCAAGAGTTAAGAACCAACTGTACAGTTATCCTGAAGCCAGAATAACCATAGGGTAGGAGAAATGAAGAAAAAACCCAAGAGAATAGCAGTGATCGGGCTTGGAACCTTTGGAAGCAGCCTGGCAAACGAACTGATCGAACAGGGAGCTGAAGTTATCGCGATTGATATCAATCCGGAGCTGGTGAATAACATTTCAGGTAAGGTATACAACGCGATCTGTTTTGACTGTACCAATGAAAACCAATTGCAGGGATACGGAATCGGATCACTCGATCTGGCAATTGTGGCAATTGGAGAGAATTTCGGGAACACTGTGATAATCACAAAGATTCTCAAAGATCTCGGTGTAAGAGTATACAGCCGTGCAAGCAACGACAGAGAAGAAAGAATTCTGGAAGCTGTAGGAGCCGATAAGATATACAGGCCTGAACATGAACAGGGCATTACCAGAGCGAAAGAGATAACTTATTCCAAGGTACGAGAGGTTGTTCCACTTAGATCAGACATGGAACTGATAGTTACAGAACCAGGCAAACTAATGTTGGGAATGAAAATCCGAGATCTTGATATTCGCAGATCCTACGGAATCAATATTGCTTTTTTCGGAAAAATGAAAGAAAACGGAGAGCACGATTACAGAATCCCGAACCCTGAAGATGTACTTAATGAAGGTGATCTACTCTGGCTGATAGGTTCAAATGATCACATTAAGAAGTTCCTGGAAAGACCATCCTGATCTTAAAAATTATCCATCAGTCCGGTAGATTTAAGTGCTGCAGTTCTGTCTTTGTTGATCCGGGTAAAAAGTTTCAGGGCCGTTGCAGGCGAGGGATGCTTCTTGCAGAGTGATTTTATAAGTAGAGCAATTGCTTTGGGGAAATCGGAAGAGTCTGTAATAAAACTTGAAAGAGTAAGAAAATCCTCGGTATTGTAGCCCAAAGCCTCAAGTGATGGGTATCTGGATCGTATTTTCGCAACATATCCCGGTACAATCGCTCTGCTCTGAGGCCATACTGGTCCCAGGGATTCCAACCAGGCATTAACGGCAGCAAGAATCAGAGTAATCTCTCCAATCCCCAGAGCGGAAGGCTCGGCAACCTCACCATCAACAAACTCTGCCATTCCAGCGCCCTCAGGCGACTTCAGGAAATCAACAAGAGCCTTGCCTTTAATCGTTTTTCCCGGAAGAAAACCTTTAGAAATTTTTCCACTTCTGATAGGTATCAATCCAATCCCATTATCGGTATGGAGAGTTATCATCCCTGATTCTCCGGACTTTCTCAAAGACTTAAGAAGCTGAATCAGCTCGCCGCTGGAGTTGTCCAGTTCAGTAAGAACAGGCTCTTCACAAAGATATTTGATTACAGGCCCAAGTGACCCTGGTTCCAGAAAATGGAGGGATAGGAAAAGCTCTCTCTTGTCTCTTTTTATGGTATTGACGAACGATTTTGAATTAAGACTATCTACACCGTGAATGAAATATGGTTTCCCCTGGCGGAATATCATTCGTGCGAAAACAGCTTTCCCGTCTGAGATTGCCCAATAGCAGTCTTTTTTAAAATCACGGAGTTCAGTTCCTCCTGTGACGAGTTTGTCCAGATTAAGAAAACCGAGAGGAACATTACTAAAAAAACAACTGCTGTAAGGCAGAGTAAGTGTCATATCAGCGAACCAACCTCGCAATTCTTCCTATCTGGGGAAGACCGTTACCGAGCTCCCAAGACCAGTACGTAACAACTGCCTGACCTTTAACCAACTCAAGATTCATCGGTCCCCAGATCCTGCTGTCACTGGAGTGGTCACGATTGTCACCCATCATAAAAGCATTTCCCTCAGGAACAATGTACACAGGATTACCGCTGGTGTCCAGAACCACATTGGAAACTATTTCATTGTAGGCGAGATCGGCTATACCGTAATTTGAATTCAGGTACGGTAGACAATCAGGCCATTCCTGATCAATAATACTGGGGTTCAACCTATCCTGATGGGCGGAGGCAAACTCAGAAGGCTCACCATTTACAAAAAGAGTATCATTTTTTACCCGTACAGAGTCCCCACCCAAGGCAACAACTCTTTTTATGAATGTAACTTCCTGATCAACAGGATAACGAAAAACAATGCTTTCGCCCACTTCAACCGACCCGGTTGCCGGCATAAGAAGCCATCGTTCATCCCCGCGGAAATTGTGAAGAGGGGGTTGCATCCTGTCAGAAAATGGAATCTGCTGACCATTCTCAGACTTCATTACAAGCAGGTGATCTCCAACCGGAAGGGTGGGAGACATGCTGGGTGTAGGTATCCTGTAAGCCTCAATTACATAGGGCCTCAGAAAACCGAAAAAGACAAGAAGGGCTAAGGCTAACTGTAAAAACCAGTTACCATATTTTTCAAGCTTTGGATTCAAAACTCCTCCTGTAATAGTAGTGAATGCGATAATGCCCAACAAAAGCACTTTCGTCAACCGCCTTGACACTGTGCAGTAAACAGAGCAAAATTGCAATCAATAACACGTAAATCGAAAGGAAATAATGGAATTCTTCAACAGTATAATAGATTACGCACCCGGTGCTGTACCTATTGGCCGAATCGCAGTTTTTGCTTTGGGTATTTTTCTCTCTCTGATCCTGAGAAAGATAGTAGCCTCCGGCCTCAAAAAACCTCTGAAAAAAGTAAGAAACTTTTTCACAATACTTCTTGACGGCCTTGCGGGTTCGTTGGCCTTCCTCGTTGTTTTCACAGGCTTTTACTTCTCTCTGATGATTCTTAACCTCCATGGAACTGTAAATACAATCGCTTTCAATATTCTCCAGATTCTCTTAACATTCACAGTTATACGAATCATCTTTGTTCTTATAGATGATGTTGCGATTCAGATGAATTCTTTAGCAGATGAAACCGAATCACAGCTCGATGATCAGCTCATTCCTGTTCTCAGAAAACTTGCGAAAGTAGTTATTGCTGCTGTAGGTGTTGTGTTTTTCATGCAGTTGAAACACTATCCAGTTTCAGGAATCATTGCCGGTCTGGGAATAGGAGGTCTTGCTTTTGCATTTGCTGCTCAAGACTCTATTGCCGGTATTTTTGCCTCGATTGCTCTCTTTCTTGATCGTCCCTTCATGGTTGGAGATTTTGTCCAGGTGGGCGGAGTAAGTGGAACTATCGAGGAAGTAGGGCTGAGATCCACAAGAATTAGAACCGTTGCAAAAACCCTTGTTACTATTCCAAATAAGGAAATAGTAGACTCCACAATCGACAACCTCTCCAAGAGACCAATGCGCAGATGCTCAATTACTATAGGAATCACATACGATGCGACTGCAGAGAAAATGCACCAGCTTGTACTCGCTCTCAGAAAAATGCTGGAAGAGGATGACATGGCTGAAGAGAATGGTGCCAACATACATTTCACAACATTCGGCGACTCATCTCTTAATGTTGAAATGCTCTTCTTCATAAAAACAACAGACTATTCTAAATTCCTTCAGAGCAGACAGGATATCAACTTCAAGATCATGCACACTGTAGAGGAACTCGGTCTCGACTTTGCCTTCCCATCTACCACGGTATACCTGGAAAAATAATGGAAGGACACAGAAAACGACTGAGAGACCGTTTTCTGAAAGCCGGTATCAAGGGCTTTACTGACCGTGAAGCCCTTGAACTGCTACTCACGTATGCCATACCCCGCACCGACACGAGAATTCCTTCTGAAGACCTTCTTGAGAAGTTCGGCAGTCTGAAAAATATCCTCAGACAACCACCCTCAAACCTGATGCTTGTGAAGGGAATCGGTCAATCTGCTGCGACTCTGATTTCCCTTTTTTCGCAGCTCAATGCCATATCACAAACTCCAGCTGATAAGACAAAGATTACAGGCCCCGAGGGAGTTGCAGACTACCTTCAGAAAAGACTCGGTTCGCAGAGAAGAGAAAGATTCAGCGCAATTCTTCTTAACTCATCCAACTCACTTCTTGCAGAAGTCGATCTTGAATACGGTACGGTGAATCGAACACAGGTTTATCCCAGAAACCTTGTTGAGAAAGTAATCGCACACAGTGCAGCAGGTGTAATACTGGTTCACAACCATCCCGGGGGTAGAACTGAGCCGAGTCGGGAAGATCTATCTCTGACAAAGAAGCTGATAAAACTTGGTGAAGACATGGATTTCAGGATTCTGGATCATTTCATAGTAACCGAAAATGAAATCATCAGTCTGAAAGCAATAGGGCTGCTAGACTGACAAAAGAATCTCTTCAATTACTACTTTATCTGATGTAGACAAGCTTTACTGATTGCATTAGACGTGTTTCCATCGCAAAATACACCCCCTGCGGCATATCTATTGGAGTCCATTCAACAACCCCGACTCCCCTCAGAGACGATACTCTTCTTCCCGCAGAATTGTAAATATGGACCTCGCTGCTGCCGCTTGCGATGGGCAGAGTTATTGTGAAAGATGAAGCAGGATTTTGCATCACACCCAAAGTTGAAACACTTTCACTTTCTGTACCAAGAGGTGGTACAAGTTTAATAGCATCAGCAATCATTTCACCTGGATCGCTTTCAGACCCAACCATTTGAACAGTACATTCACCGTTAAATGAATAGTTGCCCAGAGAGACCCACTCCCCTCCCCCAGTGGCATACTGGTCTACAAAAACATCTGATTGACCTGCGGAATGAAAAATCCGGTAACATACTGAAGAAGATCGATCGCTTCCGGAGGTCCACCAGCTCTTAACAGTATAGGACCCGTTTACAGGTATCGTTGACGACCACGATGCGTATCTTTCCGGTTCAACCCCAGTTGCTGCACAGTTTAGCATCCAGGGAGCACCTGACGTCTCCAGTGACCACTCGAGAGAATCATCAACAGAGAATCCCGGGGAGAGATTATCCATCAGAATCACACCATTACCGTAAGAGGGACATGTTAGCCCGAGAAATTCACAGATACCGCTCGCGTAGGCCCATGCCTGAATTCCGACATGGTCGTTAACATTGTTTGCATAAAGGTAAGATTCATTCCAGTTCAAGGTGTAATCCAGGAAACTGCCTTCTCCCAGAATAGCAGGCATGTCTGTCTCACGTATTACATGAAGATAGCTTCCTTCCTTAACCCCTCTGTCTGTGTAACCATAGGCATCAAGAATCCCATTCTGAATCGGCAGTGCCAGTTGGTAGGAAGGATCAGCGGGATCCAGTGAGTAACAGAATGTCTCCGTTCCCTGAACCGATCCATTAAAAGCATTTTCGTGAATCGAAAGAAAGTAGTCGAATCCCCAGGAATTCGCATACTCACTCCGGGCCTGCAAGGCGACATTGTAGTCGCCGTCCCGAGTTAAAGCAACAAAGGATATTCCCGGTATCTGAACCAGTAGATTCTGAACTTGAAGTGCTACTTCAAGAACAACATCCTTCTCAAGGATAAACTCACCATAGGCACCTGTACTGGTTCCACCATGCCCCGGGTCAAGACAGATAGTTATTCCACCGAAGATAACAAAACTGATGAGCCTATAGATGATTAGCATCTAATCTCACACAATCTGTAATTCCATTCCTGCCGTCTAAGAAGTCATAACCGGCAGCTACAGTTACAGCCATCAGAAATACATTCAGCATGGGAATCTCCTTTCTCGCAGGAGAATATGCCTACCTGAAGAGCTAAAAACAAACTATGTTTCCTTCCTACATCTAACTAATCTGATACTCGTTTGGGAGATTTAATGAAATATTCTGCTCTTTGCTGCTTAACAATCCTGATTCTTCTAACTGTTTCATGCTGGGGCGGAGGCGAACAAAGGATCAATGTCGTTCTTGTAATTATTGACACAGTCAATGCCAATCATCTTGGCTGCTACGACTATGACCGTGATACTTCTCCCACAATTGACAGTCTCGCAGCTAGTGGAGTTCGTTTTCAGAATTGTCAGGCCCAAGCTCCGTGGACTCTTCCCGGAATGGCTTCAATCTTTACGGGACTCAGTGAAAGAAGCCATGGATGCAGTCACTACGATGGCTTCTCCCACGGCCTTGATCCAGAGATGGCCACTCTGACCACCATATTAAAAGAACATGGTTATTCAACCACTGCACTGGTCAATGTGGGATATCTGGGTGAATCTTTCGGTATTACAAGGGGCAATGATCTTTTCTGGTTCAACGATGATGAAAGCGACAATGCAGATCTCACAGTTGATACTCTTCTTAAATACTTCAGTTCTAACCGGGTAGAAGCACCTTTTTTCGTTACAATTCACCTGTTTGACCCTCACCTTCCCTATGATCCACCGGCACCGTTTGATACTCTTTTTAGACGATCCGGAGCAAGCGGGATAACAGAATGGCCAGCAATTGAAATGTGCAGTGATCCTGTGCTTATTGAGCATATGACAGCAATGTACGATTCTGAGCTCCGATGGACTGACAGCCAGCTCTCAAGACTTTTTGCCGGGATGCGAGAAATGGAGCTGACAGATAACACACTGTTTATTCTGGTTGCAGATCATGGAGAAGAGTTTATGCAGCACGGTGACTGGGGTCATGCCCACAACCTATATCAGCAGGCTCTGCATGTTCCACTGATACTTACAGGTCCGGGAATTGAACCAGGCACAGTCATTTCGCAGAATGTCGGACAGTATGATGTGCTGCCAACAGTACTCGCGTATCTCGATATCCCAGTTCCCGACCACGTTGAGGGGCTAAATATTCTGGGAGAAATACCCGCCGACAGGATCATACCTTCCAGTGGAGTTATTGCCGATACTACTTCTGCGGCCTGCCTCCAGGAATCCAACAAGGTGATCTGGTTTGTTGAACCGGACTCAAGTGAGACCTTCAATCTTGCAGATGATCCCGGAGAATTGAACATGCTGACCACAGACAGCTTGCTTATGGAAGAAGTATTGGAATACTGGGCATGGCCTTGCCTCTGCACACCAACTCAGAATGAAAGTGCATTGATTGAAATGAGACGGTTGGAAGGGCTTGGTTACATCAGGTGAGCACTACTAATCCACTTCATCCATTATGTTTCGCGAGTATTTCTCCTGCCTCTTATTCTAACTGTCGATCGGATTTTGGAGTATTCAATGAAAAGAACTACATTATTTTTACTACTGGCTTTTCTTCTTGTCTCTGCCGGTTGCTCGAACAGTGCGGATTCACAGAAGACTAATGTTCTTCTGATAATTATAGATACACTCTCTGCAGATCATCTTGGTTGCTACGACTATACAAGAGATACTTCACCTACTATTGACAGTCTCGCTGACAGCGGGATTCTATTCTTAAACTGTCAAGCTCAAGCTCCATGGACACTTCCCGCGATGGCAACAATTTTTACAGGCTTATCACAAAAAAGCCATGGATGCGGCAGATACAATGACAATTCGTATGGTCTTGATCCTGAAGTTCCCACACTGGCAACAATTTTAGCAGAAAATGGTTTTTCCACAGCTGCTCTTTTCAATGTTGGTTACCTTTCAGAACCATTCGGGATGGCCAAAGGATACGAGTATTTCTGGATTCGTGAAAACGGCGGTGACAATGCTGATATGACCGTTGACACCCTCCTGCATCATTTCAGTTCCAACTCTATTCAGGAACCGTTCTTTACTACGATTCACTTCTTTGACCCACATCTTCCATACAATCCACCGGCACCGTTTGACACTCTCTTTAAACGATCCGGGACAGGTGGAATAATCGATTGGCCGGGAACACATACGAATATGTTTAGGGATCCCGTGGTTATTCAACATATGACAGCTATGTATGACTCTGAGATCAGGTGGACAGACAGCCAGGTATCAAGACTTCTTGTCGGTATGCGTGAAATGAATCTGACAGACAACACTCTTATAATTGTGATTGCAGATCATGGAGAGGAATTCATGCAGCACGGGGACTATGGACATGGCAGCAATCTCTATCAGGAGTCTCTTCACGTTCCTCTTATACTCTCTGGCCCTGGAATTGAATCCGGAACTCTCATTTCACAAAATGTTGGACAGTTCGATCTTCTGCCAACAGTCTTGGGGTACCTCGATATTCCCATACCTGCTCATGTTGAGGGTGTGAATGTTCTGGAAGATTTCTCAATTGATAGAGTTATTCCCTCAAGTGGTGTTAATGCAGATACAGTCTCTGCGGCTTGTTTTCAGAACTCCAGCAAGGTAATCTGGTTAGTTGAGCCGGATTCCAGTGAAACCTACAACCTTGCAGATGACCCCGGAGAATTGAACATGCTGCCCACAGACAACCTGCTCCTTGAGGAAGTACTGGAATACTGGGCTTGGCCGTGTATCTGCAAACCCACGCAGAACACAGACGAGATAGTTGAGATGAAACGACTTTTGGATCTGGGATATATAAGATAACCGATGTTTCTTCTACTCTCTAAATACTGACAGGTTCATAGAGAAAGATCATCCAGGGATATCCATTCAGGTACTCCTCTTTCTTCGTTCAAGTACCAGAGCATGTTGCCAGAACAGGATGGTCTGGTCTCCAGAATGTTAGGAGTATCGGTAATTCTTACCGGTTCTCCTCCGGGCTTCACAAACCAGATGTCAGCCTGGGTAACGGTGTGCCCATCATCTTCAGATACGCAGTAGAAAAGACCCTCATTATTGTAACTCCATGAAGGCTGCTCACCCTTGCCGACAACCATTAACGAACCGTCAGAAGCAAGATATATTATCTCACCGGTCAAGGTAGGAGCGATCACATCTCCCCCTGAAAGAACTATAGGGGAATAGAATCTGTATCCCTGTACAGTTCGGTCTGATTCACATCCGAGAGTATTGATATGCAAGTTATCATTCCTGTCGGTAAATGCAACTTGGTCGTCTTCCACACTAACTGAAAAAGCCTGAACATCCATACCGGTGGAAATGCCGTTTTTGAAGAGAAAACCGTCATTTGTATACCACAGATCACCGGAGGTAGAGACCCAGGGTGCACCTGTAGGCTCTTCGCTCAAAACGACTGATTCATCGGAGAGTATGTCGTACTGGATCAGCCCCCGCGAGGAAGATATATAAACCAGTTTCAAATCACCGAAACTCGGATAGCTAAGTCTCTCCCCGAACTCTGCATTAACGGAAATCAGATTCTCGCCATCACTCCCAAACACCTCCAAAGACTCTCCACCAGCTGAAAGACTGGCAGCAAATCCACCCGAGGAGACCAGACGCGAAGAAGCCAGGAAACACAGTAAAAGAACTGAACTCATAATTGATTCCCCTTTCTCTTTCGAATATGCCTTAACAAAAGGAGAAAAACAAACTATATTCGCACACGATTCCACATCATTACAACTGGGAGGCGAAGTGAAACCTTCACTATTTATCCTTTTATTGGCATTTGGTTTATTATCCATCTCCTGTTCAAGAACAAAAGAAGAGCATAGGGTTAATGTTCTTCTCGTATTGATAGACACTATAAACGCAGATCATCTCGGTTGTTATGGCTACAATAGAGATACGTCACCAACGATTGACAGCATTTCAAACTCCGGTGTAAGGTTTGAGAACTGTAATGCTCAATCTTCATGGACCCTTCCCGGAATGGCTTCAATATATACAGGGCTTACTGAGCGAAGCCACCGTTGCGGTCATTACGACGATATGATATTCGGTCTTGATCCAGAGGTCCCGACAATTGCAATGATACTCCAACAGAATGAATATTCAACTGCAGGATTTGTTCAGAGCAGCTATCTTGGAGAAGAATTTCATATGGAAAAGGGTTTCGACTCTTTCTGGATATCGGTAACCCACGGAGAAAGTGCAATGGATTCTGTCACAGTCGACACTGTACTGAGCTACTGTAACAGTATTGACTTATCAGAACCGTTTCTTCTTACAGTTCACCTCTATGACCCTCACTCCCCCTATGAACCTCCAGCCCCTTTTGACACCCTCTTCAAGCGTTCGGGAGCCAATGGGCTCTTTGATTGGCCTATGCAAGAGTCATTGAGGTCGGATCCTGTAATTATTGAACACCTTGAAGCCATGTATGATTCAGAAATCAGATGGACTGATAACCAGCTCTCCAGGCTCCTTGCCGGTTTAAGAGAACTGAATCTTCTCGACAACACCATTGTAATTCTCGTTGCAGACCACGGTGAAGAATTCATGGAACACGGATCCACAGGACACGCAGCTAACTTCTATCAGCAAACCACTCACGTTCCATTAATAATCTCGGGACCAAACATTGAACCCGGTACAGTGATCACTTCGAATGTCGGACAATTTGATGTTTTGCCTACCATTATGAATTACCTGAATCTCCCGGTTCCACCTCATGTTGAAGGAATAGATATTCTGGGAACTATTCCCGATAACAGGCTCATCCCATCAAGCGGCATCGTTTTCGGTACCACATCAGCAGCATGTGTCAGAGAATCGATGAAAGTGATGTGGTTCCCCGAAGCTGATTCGAGTGAAACTTTCAATCTCGCTGAAGATCCCGGTGAAGAAAATTTGCTTGCTACAGATATTTTTCTGCTTGATGAAGTTCAAAGCTACTGGGCATGGCCATGCATCTGTACACCCACACAGAGCGATTCAATGCAGCTTGCAATCAAACAGCTGGAGGAATTGGGTTACATCAGATAGAAGAAACTTCACTTTTTGATACAAGAATTCTCCGGGCCTTATTTAATGCAATATTTTCACTGAAGAAAGTAAGCTCAGTAGAATCAGGTGCCATAATTACTGTATTTTCATCAGCAACCAGCCACTCAGGAACAGAAGCAAGGTCAAAAACTGCTTCTTCATCAATAACTTCAGGGAAAACCGTGATAACTGAATCTCGGTAGAGTGATGACACCAGAACGAGGGTTGTGCTCTCGTCACGTGCGCTGCAAGAAGGATACATTACCAATTCTCCTGCTTGAACAGCACCCGAAACAACAACTACAGAATCGGGAAGTATAGCGTAACTATCAACAGATACAGGAACAGAAAAAGAGCTCGCACCATCTTCAGAAAGAAATACAAGGAACCCTGAAGAACTCTCGTCAAGCAAGCTTTCCCAAATCCTGTCAGTCCCGGCTACAAGGCGACCTGGTTGAATTCCCATACACTGCATGGGAACCATGTACTCCCCCGGCCAGAATGTACCATAAACTCCTACAGAATTTCCAACACCACTTATGAACACGGGGCCACTGTCCGGAAGACCATCTGCAATTTCAGCAATTCTTCCCGTTGTTTTCTGAACATAATCTGACGCCATTCCAAGAGTTTTGACTTCATCCCTTGAATAAAGAATAACAGCTGCGAAGAGAACTGCTAGAAGAGGAATAAGAATTCTTTTCCCATGAAGCCGCTGTACTACGAACCCGAGGAACAAAGCTGCTCCGGGCAAAGCTGCTACAGCCAAATCCGGTCTCAGTACAAGATTACCAACCGGCAATAAAAGAAAGATCCCCATTGAAAAAACAAGAATCCTATTCTTCCAACCCGGGACTCCGAAGTAGACGAAAACAGGATAAATCAGAAAAAGAATACGCGCAGAGATATCCGACAGCCACGGTTGCCAAACTATTGCATTCTGCAAAAGAATGTTTCTGATAATAAAGAATCCAAAGACCTTGCTCTCGGCGTAATTCACCCCAAGACCCATTGCGCGGTATCTTAATGCCCCATAGATGACAAGTGGAAAAAGACCGATAACAACAGACCAAATTGCGTTTTTTCGCCTGGATTCGTCAGAGGAAGAGCAGTATGCCACCATCGCAATTACCGGAACTGCTGCAATGGCTGTTTCTTTCAGCAGCAAAGAAATGAGATAAAGAAATGCTACGAAATAGGGCAAGCATTTTCTCTTTTTATCACCAGACCAGATTGATACAAGAATGAGAGATGCAAGAAATGGGATAAGTGCGAGAACGGTTGTTCTCCATGATACTCTGGCAATAGCCACTGCCATTGGGTAGGAAAACACAAAAAGAGAGGTACCGGCAAAAATGGCGATTTTGTTACTTAGGAAACGACCAAGTAACAGGTATACAAGAAGAGACGATACAGCTAGAATCAACAGATTTGAAGCATGCCAGCCTGCCTGATTCTCAATCCCCCACAATTTGTTATCCAGGGACCAACTGAGGATCATCAGTGGCCTGTACCCACCTCCATACTCAGAAGAGAATACAGTCGGCATTTCTCTCAGTGTATGAGTGCAATCAAGGAAGTCGTCCGTAAGAAATCCTGTCCGGAGGGTGGGGATGTAGAGTAGCGCTGCAAGAAGAAGCACCACACCCGCCGGCAGGAATCTTTTCATGACTTTATTTCAGCGTTTCCGCGTATTCAAAAAGTCCACCGGCAAAGAAGATGTCCTTCTGAACGCCACTCATGGATTCAGCTTTCTTTTCTCCCAAAATACCCTTGTCCATATCCAGCACAACTACTTCAAGGTGCTTGAAGTCTGATGCTTTTGCGTCCTGCATGGTAATCACAGGGAAAGCACTATTGATAGCATTCCTTTTATAGATCGCACCGTATGAACGGGCAATAATGGCTGTAACTCCAAGGCATCTGAAACAGTCAACTGCTTGTTGCCTTGAGCTACCGCTACCGAAGTTGTCTCCTGCGAGAATCATATCCCCGGGTTTTGCAAGCTGTGCAAAATCTTTGAAGCCATTAAGATTATCAAAGGAGTACTGACCCATCTTTGAGATGTCTGTGATTGCAAGATACTGGTTATGAAAAATCATATCAGTATCGATATCACTTATAAGTTCACCGTCACGCTGAAGAACCCAGAGTCTGCCTTTTAGATGAAGTGAAGCCATGACTATACCTCCTCCAGTTCGTGAACTGTTGCAATTCTACCGAACACAGCACTGGCAACAGCTGTTCCAATGCCTGCAAGGTAGGTATCACCTTTGCCCTGCTTGCCTGTGAAGTTTCTGTTCGAAGTACTTACCTGTATTTCCTGAAGTCCTGTCATACCGATCTGTCCCGAAGCACAACCACCGCATCCGGCGTTGCTTACAATGGCACCTGCATCAAAGAGGTCTGCAAGAAGACCCTCATGCAATAATCTTGTCCATGTTTTTCTTGTGGCTGGAACTACTTTCAGCATTACACCGTCTGCTACTTTTCTTCCTTTGAGAAGTTTGGCAGCATAAGCCATATCCTCATAAGTACCATTGGTACAGCTACCTATAAAAACACCATCAACGGCTGTTTCTTTGTACTCGGAAACAGGATGAACATTGTGAGGGTTCGGTGGAGCTGCGAGATGTGGCTCAAGGTTGGAAATATCAAGAACATATTCTTTTTCGTATGTAGCATCTGCATCGGCGTAGATTGCCTCTTCCTTCTTCATACCGAATGCATCAAGCACATTCTGGTTCGGTGCAAGAAGAATGATAATAGCACCCATCTCTGTACCCAGACTGGAAAAGGTAATACAGTCTGAAAGAGATGCCTGGTCTGTCCATTCTCCACAAACCTCTACCGATTTACCGAGAAGGGTATGGCTACCGAACTCTTTCAGCATTGCGAGGGCAACATCCTTTGCCTCGGTACCGGGGGCAGGCATTCCTTTAAGAGTCACTCTAACTGAGTTGGGTACCTGGAACCAGACCTTACCGGATTTGAATGCAAATGCGGTGTCTACGTCACCCATTCCCTGGCCGAAAGCTCCTACAGATCCCATGATATTCAAGTGGCTGTCTGTTCCAATAGTGGTTGTGCCCGGCTTTCCAAGCCCTTCTTCTATAACAACATGACTGCCTATACCAGCATTAACATCCCAAATTTTCAGATTCTTTTCCCTAGCATACAATCTGATTCTGTGCTGATTTGTTGCATAGGGAATTGTGTTTGCAGGAACATTGCAATCGAAGGTAAAGAAGGTTTTGTCAGGATCGTCAATTGGGGAATCTCCACCGTACTTCTCGAGATTACCAACTACATTCGCCCCTGCAAAATCTCTAGCGGAACGGTTATCGATATCCATCCATACTACATCGCCGCCGGTGCATTCTCCTCCACCATGTGCGATGATGATCTTTTCAATCAGAGTTCTGCCCATTGTTGCCTCCATTTCGGGTCATCTGTGTGCCAGTTACCTCTCTGGTCACGGCCCAGTTCTATACACTTTAGAAAGATTTCTCCAATGCCAGCTTCTTCATAGCAGGCTTCGACTTCTTCAAGAGAGTAGGTAAATTCCAGGGTCTCAACATCCGGCTCTCCCTCTTCATGGAAACTTAGCACCATTGCAGTTCCACCTGAGGGAACAGAGCCTCCCCCGATTGAGCCGGGGTTAAGTATCAAACCATTCGGTCTGCGAATAATTGATGGCGTGTGAGTAAATCCACAGACAACAATTGATGTACCTGCTTTGGTCAGAATAGCATCATAAATTTCTGCAGCTGCTTCTTCAGGCAAACCTGCTGCCTGAGTTCCAGGCAGACCATGAACACAGAGAATGGATTTCTTATCAACCTGGAACCTAAGTTCATCAGGCAGTTCTTTCAGCCATTTTCTCTGATTTCCGGAAATCTGCTCAGCTGTCCACTGAAAAAAGTCTGCTGCAAGGTTGCGCCAGTGCGGATTCTCATACTCTTCTCCTGTGCTCTCTCTGCGCCTTGCAATAGTTCTGTCACAATTGCCCTGAACGCAATCAATATCGTTGCTCTGCATGTAGCTGATAACCTCGGAGGGCATGGGCCCATAGTGAACAAGGTCGCCCAGACATACTACTAGATCAACTTTGCGTTTCTTAAGCAGAGCCATAACAGCCTTTATGGCTGGAAGGTTACCGTGTATATCGGAAATGAAAGCTATTTTCAAAACAAATGTCCCTTCAATAAGATTAAGGAAGGAATATAGTACAGACAGAAATCATTTGAACAAAAACCTGTTTGGATTGCTTACAACATTCAGAACAGTTTGCTTCCAGAGGTCAGTAGAAGTGTAAGAAAGATCAATGAGAGAAGCATCATCCCGACTGTCCACAGCCTCTCTTACCCGGCTGTTACCTGCAAGAATATCAATTGGCATCAGCTTGTATTCGTACTCATAAGGTGGATCATTCCAGGCTGTTTTCTCGTTTTTGAAACAATGGTTCAGAATACCCAGCCCTGCCTTGAAGGGACGGTAGGTAGATTTGTTCACCACATGAATCTGTGCTCCGGCACATTTTACTCCAGAATGTTTATTGAAAGTTGGAATGAAAAAGTGGGGTCTGAGAATTGCACCTTCCATAAACGGGGACCCGTTAAGATCACCACAAAGCTTCCAGGCATTAAGCCAAGGAGCTCCGAAAATCTCAAAAGGTCTGGTTGTACCCCTGCCCTCAGAAAGATTTGTTGCTTCGAGAAGACACATTCCTGGATAAACAAGTGCAGTGTCCAAAGTAGGCATATTGGGAGAAGGCATAACCCAGCCGGGGTCGATCTCGCGAGTAAGAACAAGAGGTTCTGGTAACCCGTCCATTTCAGCAAACAACAGAGCAAGTTCACCGATAGTTAAACCGTGCCTTACCGGAATCGGGAAAAGACCCACAAAAGATGCGTAGCCTGGATCAAGGATCGGTCCTTCAACAATTGTTGTGCCGAGTGGATTCGGTCTGTCCAGAATCGCAACAGGAATACCCAGATCTGCACATTTGCGCATAGTAAGAGCCATGGAGTAGATGTATGTGTAATAACGGCTTCCAACGTCAACCAGATCAACAAGAACACAGTCTGCCCCCTGAAGCATATTATCTGTGGGAATCCGTGTGTTGCCGTAAAGACTGTAAACAGGCACACCATATTCGCTGTGGGTATATCCCTCCCATTCTATCATGTTATCCTGGGTTTCACCCCAGTACCCGTGCTGGGGTCCGAGAACAGAATGGAGAATTGACTGTTTATGAAGTATCTTAAGTGTAGAAGTGAATGAACCATCCACGGCGGCATAGTGAGAAAGAAGACACACTCTGCGGCCCGGTAGATTCCCGGTGGAAAATGTTTTAGTATTTCTCATTGGCAAAGAATACGAAACCGAAAGGCTTTCAGCAATAGAGAGGATAATCTGATGATCAATGTGTTTTCACAGACTTTTGATGCCGTACAGAAAAGCTGGAAGATTCTTATGGCTGACAAGGAACTCATTCTATTCCCTATTCTTTCGGGGATTCTCTGCTTACTGGTAAGTGCAAGTTTTTACTTCCCAGTTTCTACGTCAGGTGGAGACCTGGCAGCTCTCTACACGAACAACAGGGCAGGATTTATAGTACTTGCCTTTCTCTTCTACTTCTTTAACTACTTTTTGATTACCTTCTTCAACTGTGCTGTTATAGCATGTGCTGAGATTAGAATGGCTGGAGGAGATCCGACAGTAAGCGATGGATTCAAAGCCTCCTGGGCAGTGGTAACATTCATAGCTGCATGGGCAATGGTTGAAGCAACAGTCGGACTGACTTTGAAAATGTTTCAGGGCAAGGGTGGAAGACGCAATCTCGTTACAGGTACTCTCGGCACAATGTGGACTATGGCATCATTTTTCGTTGCTCCGCGTATTGTAATTGACAGAATTGATCCATTCACAGCACTCAAGAGTGCATGGAGTGATGTTAAGGGTAACTGGGGTCATCAACTGGTCGGTGGAGTTAGTTTCGGATTGCTTGGTTTTGTCGGTGCAATACCGGCAATTCTCCTGCTGTTTGCAACAGGATTTACCAATATTTTCGTAGCTGTTATTGCGGTAGGATGGGTTCTAATTGTGGCCCTGCTTGTATCAACTCTGAAATCTATTTTCCAGGCATCCCTCTATCTCAGTATGAGTTAACAAAACTCAGCAGAACTCAATACGGCTTCCCGGTTGCAACAGGTTAAACTCATTCGGAATTCTTTCCAGCTCAGACACGATTTCCGTTGCAAACCAGGGCTTCATGTGGAAGACAAAAATAGGTACCTCTACCCTGTCCAGTTTGGATAACTCATCAGCAGCGAGAGAGGGGCACAGATGATCTGAAGCTATAGCGATATTGCGTTTGGAGTCCGGGAAGGAAACCTCGATAACAACAGCCGAGAGGTCATCAATCTCACTGGCTTTTTGCCAGAGCTTGTCTGTAGGACCGGTGTCACCGGAATAAACAACTGTTTTGCCATTGCTTCTAAACAAAAAACCTCTTGCTCCGGCAGGGTGATTTACAGGAACAGCCATACACTCTACATCCCCGGGAAGATCTTTCCAGACCTCGTCTGTAATTATTCTGTACTCGAGAATCGGTTTGCCATTCACGTTTATTTTCGTAAAATCAGGCCACAGCAATCCGTTCATATAGTGTTTCTTAACGATACAGAGACAAGCCTCACTACCCATGACAACCAGTGGTCTATTTCTTCTTGAAATCATAGAATCCAGAATAAAGCCAAGATCAAGTATGTGATCAAGATGGGCATGGGTTAACATTACAACATCTATTTGATCCAGTTCAGCTTCAGGAACGAACGCGGCACTGCCGGCATCTATGAGCACCCTCTCACCGAGTTTCATACACACAAGCCTGCTGTCGGCATTTTTTGATCCGCTGTTTCCGATAACCTCAATAAACACTACCGGCTCCTTTCACAACTTTTCTAGGCAGAAGCGGACTGATTCCCGTTACCATCTCATAATTAATAGTATCCATCCACTGAGCAAGCATCTCGGCTGTTATCTCTTCTGTTTCACTTCTTCCCAGAAGAACAACTTCGTCCTCCAGTATAGTAGGTGGAAGATCTGTAACATCCACCATGCAGAGATTCATGCAAATTCTACCCAGAATGGGAGCTCTCCGACCACGGATAAGCACCCAACCGGAGTTAGCAATCGATCTTCTATATCCATCCGCATAACCAACAGGAAGCACTGCAATCTTTGAGTTCCTGGTAGTTCTGTATGTACATCCGTACCCGATGAAACTATCTGCAGGAACATCCTTGATCTGAGAAACCCTAGTCTTCCACGCAAGCACCGGTTTAAGATCAGGAACTGAGCCCGATATGGTTTCTGAAGAAAGCTTTGTTTCCCTTGAGGGCCATAACCCATAGAGACCAATACCGGTTCTAATCAACGAGAAGTGTGTTTTTGGAAAAAGAATCGCCGCAGCTGTACAAGCTGCATGAATAACCGGAGGAGTCAGCCCTTCAGCCTTCAGGCTGTCAAGAACATTCTGAAATTTCTCAAGTTGCATCTCTGCATACTGATGATTCAGAGTGTCTTCTATATTTGCAAAGTGGGTGTAAATACCATCCAGAACAACTCCCGGTAACTCAGCAATTTCCTGAGCCAAAGCAACTGCATCCTCAGGTGCTATTCCCTGCCTCCAGGTTCCGGTCTCAACTTTCATATGCAGATAGAACGGCTTATCCACACAGGGCAACTCTTTAATAGCCAACAGAGTTTCCCGATTACAAATGATAAATCTAAGATCAGCTTGCCTAGCTTCATCAATTCTGGCAAGAGGCACATGCCCGAGCAGAAGAACAGGCCGACTCTCCCCCATCTCGCGCAGCTCAAGACCCTCATCAAGAGAGTTTACCGCAAGCCAGTCTGCACGCGTCAGAAGGGGAACAATCTCACGGA
>JADGDO010000080.1 GCA_016744855.1 Candidatus Fermentibacteraceae bacterium
ACAATGCTTTGATAGTCAACTCCTGAGATCGTATCTGACGCATCAAGGCTTATTAGTACATCACTTATATGCCACCCACGCTCGCCGTCCACCGATGGGACAGAAGGATGGATTGTCGGAGGAATGGTGTCGACAGATACAGTTCTTTGAGTAGTCGTAGATAGACCTGCTCCGTTTTCGGCAAGAAAGACCACAGAAAAAACACCATTGATTAGATTTACGGGGGCAGATTGAAGTGCGCCTCCATCAACGCGAACACCCGTTGAGGCTATTCCTGAGACAGAATCAGAAGCAGATAAATTCGCTGAAACAGCGTTGATATACCATCCGTTTTCTCCGCTTACAGCGGGCAAGGATGGTGAGAGCAATGGGTCGCTTATATCGAGCTTCCAAGAGGCTGAACTATGCGAAGAAGACCCTGACGCGGATGTTGCCCAGAACTGTATACTTCCAGAGCCTTCGGGAAGCGTTTTTGAACAAGCGTTTCCCTGAGCGCAAGTGAAAGGCGAACCGCCGATTGTGCCTCGAATTGTTACTGGCTTGCCTTGCGGGTCGTTGGCAGTCATATTCAAATTGGCATTGCCTATACACCAGCCAGCATTACCGCTTTCGTT
>JADGDO010000081.1 GCA_016744855.1 Candidatus Fermentibacteraceae bacterium
TAATAAACGGGCATAAGTATATTACCGAAGCTATGGATTTACAACATTAGTTGTGAGTGGTAGGGGAGCATTCCAAGGGCGTTGAAGTCGTACCGTCAGGTATGGTGGAGCGCTTGGAAAAGCAAATGTAGGCATAAGTAACGATAAAGGGGGCGAGAAACCCCCTCGCCGATAGACCAAGGTTTCCCCAGCTATGCTAATCAGCTGGGGGTTAGTCGGGACCTAAGGCGAACCCGAAAGGGGTAGTCGATGGACAATCAGTTAATATTCTGATACTACCTTTAATTGCGATGAGGGGACGGAGTAGTGAAATTCCCGCGTACTGACGGAATAGTACGTTGAAAACTGTAGGTATATGGAGGGTAGGCAAATCCGCACACCATGCTGAAGGTTGATAGTACCGCGAGTCCTCGGACAAGCGGATAGTGGAGCTAATCATACTTCCAAGAAAAGCCTCTAAGCTTCAGATTATAGGTACCCGTACCATAAACCGACACAGGTGGTCGAGGAGAGAATCCAAAGGTGCTCGAGTGATTCCTGGCTAAGGAACTAGGCAAATTAACCCCGTAACTTCGGGAGAAGGGGTCCCCAACATCTG
>JADGDO010000082.1 GCA_016744855.1 Candidatus Fermentibacteraceae bacterium
GGATGGCTGCTTCTAAGCCAACCTCCTGGTTGTCTAAGCAACTCCACATCCTTTTCCACTTAAATAGAACTTTGGGACCTTAGCTGGTAGTCTGGGCTGTTTCCCTTTCGACCCTGGATTTTATCACCCAGGGCCTGACTGCCATGAATTCACATGAGGTATTCGGAGTTTGACTGGGGTTGGTACATTGGTATATGCCCTAGCCCAATCAGTGCTCTACCCCCTCATGTTTCGAACATGACGCTATACCTAAATATATTTCGGAGAGAACCAGCTATCACTAAGTTTGATTGGCCTTTCACCCCTATCCACAGGTCATCGGAGAAGTTTTAAACCTTCACCCGTTCGGTCCTCCACTAGCTCTTACACCAGCTTCAACCTGCCCATGGATAGATCACTTAGTTTCGGGTCTACAGCAACTAACTATCGCCCTATTAAGACTCGCTTTCGCTACGGCTTCTCGTTTGATTAACCTTGCTAGTCACCATAACTCGCAGGCTCATTATGCAAAAGGCAGTCCATCACCCTGCCGTATACATAGGGCTCTGAATGATTGTAGGCAGATGGTTTCAGGTTCTATTTCACTCCGC
>JADGDO010000083.1 GCA_016744855.1 Candidatus Fermentibacteraceae bacterium
GCGCAACCCCATACGTACGCAAGTCTCAACGTGTCAACCTACCCAAGCATAAACAAACCAAGGACATAGCGCAAGTCCCACCTTCAAGCCCTCCCCCGGACCCGCCCCACGGACCGCCGCATCGGGGAAAACTTGCACCCCCTACTCAGCGTTTGGCATACTGTCGCTCGCCTTTACTCAGATCCGCGATAGCTCAGTTGGTAGAGCGGGTGGCTGTTAACCACTAGGTCGTAGGTTCAAGTCCTACCTGCGGAGCACACAAAAAAGAATACAGTCTTTTCAGGCTGTATTTTTTTTTAGTCAAAATTGAAAAACAACAACCGGAGTCTGGATTATGCTGGAATTAAAAGCAGTCAATGGAATTGATTTTGGTGTAATTGGGGTTTATTTGGCGATTGTGGCCGTGGTCGGAATTTATCTATCCCGCCAAAATCAGAAAACAGATGATTATTTTCGGGGCAGTGGTCAGCTGCCGTGGTGGATGGCGGGCCTTTCAACGTTTATTTCCGGTTTTTCAGCCTTTATTTTTGTCGCCGCTGCCGGCTTTACCTACAAAAACGGTATGGCAGGCCTCACACTGTTC
>JADGDO010000084.1 GCA_016744855.1 Candidatus Fermentibacteraceae bacterium
TCGTAGGAGATTCACTGATCTATGATATTGAAGGCGCTCATTCTGCAGGCATGAAAACAGTATTGTTCGGTAGAGATTCGGAACCTGAAGTACCGGATTA
This sequence comes from Candidatus Fermentibacteraceae bacterium, assembly GCA_016744855.1. Taxonomy (GTDB): domain Bacteria; phylum Fermentibacterota; class Fermentibacteria; order Fermentibacterales; family JCC-6; genus Sabulitectum. Next base: position 101 of record JADGDO010000084.1, read on the forward strand.
TTATGCAAGGAGTATTCCAGAACTATCTTTATTGATGGATAGAATTTTAACTAACAATAACTGATTGTTTCTTCCACCAGGTGTGATGTGGCAGTAATTCTTCAAGTGCTACCGTTTTGTCATGATCCATGATTATCTCTGTCTTCAGATTTTCTTTGTCCAAATCCATCATCATTTGGCGACAATGTCCGCATGGCGAAATGACGTGAACGCAGCCATCTTCATCTTTCCAGACGGCTACAATCTTCGCGATTCGGTACTGGCCTTCGGTTATCATAGATCCCATCGCATTCTGTTCGGCACAGAAAACAGCGGATCCAAGGCTTGCACAGATTCCCAGATAGACCTTGCCCTCCTGGGACAACAAGGCGCTTCCAACATCACCACAAAGAGTATCCTTTGTTTTGCGCGTTTTTATAATGGAAGCGGCAAAGTCTATCAATTCCTTGTTAGTCATCATATCCTCTCATCGAGCATAAGGC
>JADGDO010000085.1 GCA_016744855.1 Candidatus Fermentibacteraceae bacterium
GATTTATTACAGAGGCTCAGGGCTCATATAGTGAACCACTGGCTCTGGAACTTCAGGTCTATGAGGGTCATCCCCTATCAGTGCTTATTCCGGAACTTCCCGATGAAAGAAATGCAACTGTTACTTGCCCCATAAAACCCGGTGAACTTGATTTTTCTCTCACCGCCGTGATTGTTCCTCTGGCCGATGCACTTACGTGTATTGTTGTAAACGATATCACCACAGTTGCAGGAGAAAAGAGTGAATACCGTGTTGTCCGCGATTTTCTTGATGTCATGAAGAATTCTATTCCCGATCTTCTGATCCTCAAGGATCATTCAGGGAAGTGGATCGACTGGAATGAAAGAACAGAGAAACTGCTCAATCCACGTGACCTTCCAGAAGGGGTGATTCCTTATCTTTCGACAGTATGCAAGGAGTCAGACAGAGTCCTCTGGCAATCGAAAAAATGTGTCAGAAGAGATGAGCAACTTCCCGATGGACAAATCTATGATGTGCTTAAGGTGCCGATAAAGCACGCAGACGGATCATGCAGGTTTATGCTGACTATGGCTCGTGACATAACAGGAATCAGTGTTAGAG
>JADGDO010000086.1 GCA_016744855.1 Candidatus Fermentibacteraceae bacterium
GGGGATAACTGGTCAGAGCACTTGATTGACGGAGACTTTGATAGAGGCGCGTCTGTGTTTGCTGCAGACATCGACTCTGATGGTGATAATGATGTGCTTGGTGCTGGGTATCTCACAGATGACATCACCTGGTGGGAGAATGTCGACGGTTCAGGGGATAACTGGTCAGAGCATTTGATAGAAGGAGCCTTTGATGGAGCCGGGTCTGTGTTCGCAGCAGACATCGACGGTGATGGTTATAATGATGTGCTTGGAGCTGCGTATCCTGGAGATGAGATTGCCTGGTGGGAGAATGTCGACGGCGCTGGGGACATCTGGTCAAAGCATTTGATAGACGGAGACTTTGATGGAGCCATTTCTGTGTTCGCTGCAGACATCGATGCTGATGGTGATGAAGATGTGCTTGGATCTGCATTTTGTGGTGCAGGTGAAATCACTTGGTGGGAGAATGTCGACGGTTCGGGGGATAACTGGTCAGAGCATTTGATAGACGGAGACGTTTATGCCACATCTGTGTTCATAGCAGACTTCGACGGTGATGGTGAAAATGATGTGCTTGGAGCTGGTTATGATGACATCACC
>JADGDO010000087.1 GCA_016744855.1 Candidatus Fermentibacteraceae bacterium
CTTCAACAGAAAGTGCATGGTTCAGCAGAGATTCACTCTGATTGTATTCTGCCAATAACTCGAAAGCTTCTTCTCGTGACGGACATTTTGAAGACATGTTTCTCCTTTTAGATGAGGGCATTATGAAACTGAATCCATCAAATTCAATGTGGTAAATGAAAATGATTCAGAGTGAACCTAATTAATGTTTCAGCATTAACAAAGGGTTATTAGAAGAATAACACAAGAATATAAAAAATATGGGAAGTACACCTGGTGTGATGTAAAGTGTACTTCCCTATATGATGTTTTATCAGAATGATGCCTTGATAGCTCCCCAGGATGCCCTGTCAAGAGAAACCTGAATATCTACATCGAATTCCATTATCCAGTATTCTGAAGTGTTCTTCCTATAACTGTACCACCAGGAGGCTCGATCTTCCGAGTAAGCAAGCCCATATGAAGAGGTAGCTGCTCCGTCCGGTACCGCTGCACATCCAAGATAGCTTAGAGTACTACCGGTAAATTCATAAAAATGGATATCCGGATCAGTATAGCCGGAAACCATCACTCCATGTCCACTTCCGTATGGAAATATGG
>JADGDO010000088.1 GCA_016744855.1 Candidatus Fermentibacteraceae bacterium
GATTTGAGATGATTTGTAATTGGAAGTGAGCTTGAGTAAACTCTTCAAAAACACTGAGGTTTAACAACTTGCTCCAGAGCATAGTTATTGTTGGTGATGTCTGTCGTTCGGCTACAAATTTCGTTTCCCTACCAACTACTCCCGGTTAAACGGCCGGAAGGTACTTTATCGGGTAATGTTTCCTTTACCGAAAAACTGAGACACTTTCATCACCATAGTTAGACACATACACATACTCTCCAGAAGGAATAGAACATAGAGCTGAGGGGGATTTACTTACGCTCTCAGTTTCCACAACAGTGTTATCATAGGTTCTAATTACTGAGATATTATCATCTGCTCTGTTTGCACCAACTCCGGTTGACAGAAACAGCTTATCCGGGACATGGAAATTATCATTCCGATTGTAAGGATACTTATCAGCGGGTGATCTGTTTTGCACCGAAGCCTATTTTCTGCAACAGGAAAACTGATGATTTTATCTCGAAAGAGGTCGGTATTTTTTGTCTGGAATTGATTTACGATAGGCATCTGATTATATGCATCAAAACACTTCCTATATGATGATATAGAAT
>JADGDO010000089.1:0-277 GCA_016744855.1 Candidatus Fermentibacteraceae bacterium
ACCCCTTACTGATTCAAGTCATACAGTTTCCAATGCGTCTCCACAGTTAAGCTGTGTGCTTTCACATCGGACTTATATAACCGCCTACATGCCCTTTACGCCCAATAATTCCGAACAACGCTCGCTCCTTACGTGTTACCGCGGCTGCTGGCACGTAATTGGCCGGAGCTTATTCATATGCTAACGTCATCCAATACCCATTTCCTGATACTGTTATTCCTCACATATAAAAGTGCTTTACAATCTCTCGACATTCTTCGCACACGCGGCGTCGCTC
>JADGDO010000089.1:287-573 GCA_016744855.1 Candidatus Fermentibacteraceae bacterium
GGCCGGCTACTGATCGTCGCCTTGGTAAGCCATTACCTTACCAACTAGCTAATCATACGCAGGCTCATCATTCAGCGAGGCAAACGCCCCTTTGCTCTACAAACAAGATTGCAGAGATCATTCGGTATTACCCCATGTTTCCATGAGCTATCCCCAACTAAATGGTAGATCACCTACGCGTTACTCACCCGTTCGCCACTCTCAGGAAGTGCAAGCACTTCCCTACCGTTCGACTTGCATGCTTAAAACGCGCCGCCAGCGTTCGTTCTGAGCCAGGATCAAACTC
>JADGDO010000008.1 GCA_016744855.1 Candidatus Fermentibacteraceae bacterium
GAGAGGGAGGGTAAAACCCTTCCTTTCGGTGCAGTTTGTGAGAAATGTGACTGCTGGCTGCATTCCTGCATACAGTGCGCTCTGTGGGATTCCATGGCACAAATGTGCAGAAGTATGACTACGGATTTAGTTGCAGACCGTCACGGAAAAAATTTCTGTGAAGAGTGGAAAGCGGCAGAGACAAAACCAGTTGGAACTGAAACAACAGAGAACCCTGCAGATAAATTCTCATCACTTTTTGGGGACTGAAATATGCGTATCCTCGTAGCATCAACCTATACCATTCCAGCTTACTCCGGAGGGTGGACCACTCCGTTGGACCTGTTCGGAGACGAGCATCGGGTAATGTATGTCGTCCGCAACTTTGAACGGGGAACCCACACGATCGAGGGTGTGAAGTGTGTTGGAACCGGTTCCTCCATGTCTCCATGGCCCAGGGCCGAGAGATTCAGAAGCGCTTACTTCCAGAATCAGTTCGAGAAAACACTGACAAAGCAGTTCTCTCTCTTCAATGCTGATTTTGTTCTGTGTCTTGATCCCAATGCAGGATATGCTGCGGCAAATGCGGGATTACCCTACGCTATGCGTTTTCATTCACCTGCAGAAGAAGATGTAACCACTGAAAAATTCAAAAAGCTGCTGGATGACTCCGTTTTCTGTATATCTGGTCCCACAACTTTTATACCCGGAGTTGAGGTTATCCCACACAATCAGGATCTGTCCAGATTTAACTACCGGGAAAACAATTCTGCACAGAAAGCCATTCTGCTGACCAGTATTAATCGTTTCCGAGAGCCTGATCTCTTCATAGAAGGGGTTATGCTCTCTAAAAAAATCAGCGGTGATATTGTTGGTACGGGTATAGATAGAAAAAGAATAGCCTCTCTCTGCCGTGCAACAGGAAACAGAGTACGCTGCCTTCCCCCCGTGCCGAGACTGAAGGTTCCAGCTCTTCTAAACAACTACCAGATCGGTGTTGCTACCGTAAAGAAAGTCCCGGTTCACTACCAGATGAAAGTCAACGGATACATGGCTTCAGGGTTGTTCACTCTCTCAAAACCCTGGACTCATATAGCCATTGAAGCACCGGAGCTTGTAAGAACATTTACTACAGCAAGAGAGTTGGCAGATCAACTGGATTTCCTTAATGAGAACTGGCTTGAAACTCTGGAAACACGCAGACAGGCGAGAGACTGGATAAACAAACACTATTCAGTAGAAATACCAAGAAAGAGGTTCAGAGAAATTCTCAACGAGAAATTCTCTTCTTAATTCTTGCTGCAACCTGATACACCAGAGTGGTAAGTGTCGAACTCTTTGCCAGGTGAAGAGTCACGAACATGGCAGAAAGACCCGCTACCGAGTAAGCAAACAGCTGAAGGAACCTTGTAGCCACAGATGCATCAACTGCAAAGGGCCATATTCCTACAAGTAACAGACTGGTTACAACTAGAACTGAATTGGCCATAAGAATTTTCACCTGCTCTTTTGCTATCAAACTAAGATGAAGCCCGCCCATCTTCCTGGAGAGCGACCAGGTAAGATAAATTGTCTTGGATGTAGACATAAGCGTGGTAGCCAGAGCGAGTCCGCCGATACCGAGAGGGCCGACAAGAATCAAATTGAGCAGAATATTTACAATAACTCCAACTACTCCTATAACAACAGGTGTAGTCGAGTCTTTTTGTGCGTAGAAGGCTCTCGACACAAGTGACCCGATGCCGAACTGGGCAAGCCACGGAGCATAGAAGGCTAATGCATAACCGACATATCGGGAATCATCACCGGTAAAATTGCCTCTTTGAAAAAACACAGAAACTATCGGCACTGCTAAAACTGTAAGCAATGCGGCAGTGGGAAACATGACAAATGAAGAAATATTGATGTTGTTTCTCAGTGCGGATAAAAGCTCACCCGCTTTGCCCCTGGCAGCTTCTGCAGAAAAACTCAAATCGGCAAAAATAAGGAATGGCTGGAAAACTACCGCAAGAACAATGTTCTTTATCCTGTTCGCATAATCAATTGCAGTAACAGAACTCTCAGGAAGAAAAGAGGCTAGCATTTTGTCTGCGATCGGAGCAAAAAAGCCGATCATTGTTCCACCCACAACAGGGAAAGCCATTTTAGCAAGATCTCCCATATGGGAGTCTCCGGCGATAGACGGTTGTATTTTAAAACCGCTTCTGTAACTCTGGGCAAAGAGAAAAATCATCTCTGCTAAACTACCGATAAGCATTGAGATAGGAAGGATTTTTATTCCAATAGTGTCTTTAACAAGAAGGAGGCAAAGGAGGGATACAGATAGTCCTAGTACCCCAGCGAAAGCAAGAGTAGTGAATCGTTTCTCGTACTTGATAAAGTTCGCCATTATCCCGTTGACCGTCCCCAGAATGACAAGGGGTAAAAGTATTCGAAGCAGAGCGGAGGAAAGATCAAGTAGTTCGGGGGAACCGCTCGGGCTGATAATTTTCACCAGCATCCCGCTTGAAAACCACAAAATGGCCATGAGAACAGAACTGATCAAAACCAACCAGGAAACTGTTTTGTTTACAAAATCTACTGCGCCCTGATGACCCCGTTCTTCCATTACTCTCGAGTAGATCGGAATGAATGCTGATCCAAATGAATGGGCTACCACGTCTCTGACAAGAAAAGGAAAAACCATGGCAATAGCAACAGCATCGGTTCGCCAGTTCGCACCGAAAATAGCGGTTATCTGTGCAAAACGGAAATAAGAGAGAAGGGCAGAAAAAACACTTGAGACAGAGAGAACAGATAGCCCCAGAAATTTGCTGTTTCCAGCAGGCTTTGTTTTCTTATCCATTTACTGATCCGGGTAATTCTGGAGGAATACCGGTAAACAGAGATCGAAGTGCCAGAGAATAACCTTTGACCGCCTGAAAATCCCATAAAGAATATGAAAAAATACGAACAATACATTTTGCAATTAACATTCGCCTGACAGAGTTCAAGTTTTCAGGATCATGGTTTCTGAAAAATTCGAGCAACCCCCAGTGAAAGCATGATAGCCTGGTCGCTGAAGCTCTCTCCGAACCGGATCCCTCGTCATGAATAAAACTGCTTTCACTGCAATAATTTATGGCCATTCCCCGCTTCTTCGCACGAAAACAAAGATCCACATCCTCAAAGTAGAGAGGAAAATTATTGCTGAATCCTCCCAAATCAAGGAAAGAATCTCTGTCGGCCATTATCAGGGAGCCCTGAAGCCAATCCATCCGGTCTCTTCGCCAGAGAGATTTTGCAGGTCTGCAAATCTGGGTTCTGATCCAGTCTCTGGAAGGCCAGATTCCAGTGGAATGAATTAGTGACTGTTGAGAATTGAATGTAGCTCCGGTAGTCAGGTTTCCGTGGGAATGAGAGTTGTAAAGAATTTCCAAAGAATCAGCATTTCCGGGTAGTGTATCCGGATTCGTGATCAGTACAACTGGAGTGTCAGCCTCTTGGACTGCTCGATTGATACCCGCTCCAAAACCGCTGTTACCGCTGAAGGGCAACACTTTAGCATAAGAAGAGACATCGGGAGAAATCAAATTTCCATTATCTGCAATCACACATGTAGCGCCTGCTTCTGACCATTTTACGGCCCATTTTTTTACTACATCAGAACTGCCATAAGCGACAGTGACCACAGTTACCGGTAAAAACAAAGAAACCTCACAGTATTTAATTTACTAAATTTATCATGGCAATATAATTCTTTTCACGCCCAATCCCGATCCACTCCAGAATTTCCCGAGACTCTCCCTACGGAATGAACTACTCTTTCTTTTTAAGGGACAACAAACTATTTTCCGCAAACAAGCAGAACAATTTCCCCGGCTGACAGAAAAGACTGGAATTTCTATTGACTAAAAAAGTTACAACAGCGGACTTTTATATCGGTGTCCTTCTCGTGAACTATAACCAGTGGGAACTGACGAAAAAGTGTGTTGATTCTCTACTTGCATCAAACAGAGTTCATCTTGCTATTGCACTGATAGATAACAACTCTTCTGAACCTACTCCGGACTGGGTCGGAGAAACTCCGCAACTCATATTTCATAAAAATCCCACCAATGAGGGGCTAACTGCCGGGAACAACAAAGCATTTGAAATGATCTCAAATGAAAATGTTGATTATGTACTTATACTTAATAACGACACAGAAGTATATCCAGATGCTCTCCTGCGACTGGGGTCATATCTGGAAACTCACCCCGGAACCGGAATTACTGCACCGGCAATTCCCTATGCAGAAAATCCAGATATCATCTGGAGTGCCGGAGGAACGTACTCAAATTGGCGGATGTTTCTTCAACAGAATTACAAAACTGTTTCTGACCTGCCTAACCATCCGGTAGAGATGGATCAGGTTACAGGATGCGCTATTATGATGCGTCCAGATGACTACAAAAGGGCCGGTATGCAAAATCCGGAGCTGTTTGTTTATTTCGAAGACACTGATCTCTGCTTCAATGTAAAGAAACTTGGACTCGATATTGTTCTTATTCCCGATGCTATCGTTCTACATCATGTTTCAATCAGCGTAGGGGGAGTCTACTCTCCATTTGCGATTTACTTCACGCACAGAAACAGATATATCGTTGCACGTAAACACCTTAATTTCTGTCAGTTTTCAATATTCACTCTGTACTACATTGCAGTTACTCTGTTGAAAACGATTATCTATCCACTTAGAAAAGCCAAAGACCTGGTATACTGGATGTGGCTGGGATTTAGCCATGCAATCAGGAATCGTGCGGACCTCAGACCCAAAGCCCTTTTCCCTTCTGAGGAATCATAATGAGCATTTCCGTCATTATTCCAAATTTTAACGGTAAAACCATTCTCAGAAATTGTCTCCATTCTCTAGCAGAGCAAGAGAGGCATCCTGATCAGATAATAGTCGTTGACAATGGTTCGAGAGACGGCTCTGCTGAAATGATCTCCGAAGATTTTTCAAAAGTTACACTGGTAACCCTTAAAAATAACACAGGATTCACAGGGGCAAACAATGCCGGAATAAAGCAGGCAACTGGCAGTTTCCTTGTCTTGCTTAATAATGATTGCATTGTGGAACCAGGTTGGTTGGCCAATCTTGAGAAGAGAATGGAAGATCCGACTGTCGGAGCAGTAACCAGTTCTATGCGCAACATAAATGACACCAACATCATGGACTCAGCCGGTGGTAAAATTGACTGGATGGGTTTCTCAAGAGATATCGCTAAAGGCGAGGCTGCATCAAACTATGCAGAAGCGATGGAGATTCCCTTTCCAAGTGGTGGCGCTGCAATAATCAGACGTATTGCCCTCCCCGACCAATCCAGGCTTTTCTGGGATGAGCTGTTTGCATACCAGGAAGATCTTGATCTTGGTCTGGAGTTAATCAGAACGGGATGGAAAGTTGTTTATGAGCCAACTGCAATTGTTAGACACATGCATTCTGCAACGAGCGGTAACGGAAGTTTTTTCAAAGAATTTCACTGCATCAGAAACAGACTTCTTGTTATGCGGAAACACTTCACCCCGGAAACTTTCGGGGAATTGGCTCCTGTAATAAAAAAATGGCAGAACCTCTGGCTTCTGGCCAGCATATCAAGAGGGCATATGACAGCTGCCAGATCAATTCTGAAAGGAACTAAAGCAGGTCTTAGCTTACCTGTAAAGCACTTCAAAGCAGATATCACGGCAGAAGAAGTCTTTTCTCGTTTTGCCGAGCGAAACCTGACGGCCGGTTCTGTTAAGCAAAAACTCTATAAAAAGGCAGAGAAGATCATTTGTTCGAATTTGCATTCCCGTTAGGAATTCGAAAAATTCTTCTTAAAAATCGGTTAAACGCATACGAAAATCCTCTTGTGGATACCAGCTCAAGGAAAATTTTTCTCAGGTAAGAAGAACTGTTCATCAAAGGAACGGTAGGCTTCCCATATTGTTTCCCAACAACACGAAACGGTTGCTCGCACCAATTGAAAAGAGGCTCAAACAAATGAGAAGGGGCTCCAAGAGTCTGACTCCACTTAGCCTGATTCATTGATATTTTTTCCCTCAGTGAAGAACTTCCTGACAAGGTGAGAAATGCCTTTGCAAGGGCATCACTGTCTCCACTGGGTACAACCAGTCCCAAATTGTTATGCTCTATATCTTCAGAAATTTCAGCACCCCGGGTACAGACGATAGGAATTCTTCTGCTGATCCAGTCAAGAACTCTTGTTCTTGCCCCAAGAAGAGTTTCGGTGGAGAGAATGTCAGTATATGTGGCTATAGAAGCTTTCGAATAAACACTGTGAAGCTTTTCTACAGAGACCCAACCATGAAGCATAAATCTCTCTTTGAATCGGGAAGCAGCCACTCTAGCACAAAAATTATCATACTTCTCCGGTGAGAATGGAACTCTACCACCTGTTACTTCGAAGCGAATACTGCTGTCCTGCTCCATTGCAAGTTCAAGCGCATTGAATAAAACCTCATCATCAAACCATAAGTTAAATGAGCCGGTTGAAATAATATGAAAGCAGTCATCACGACTACGACTGATGTCTGGCAAGTCTACTGAGCTGTGAGACATCGGGAAAACACCAAGTTGATTTTTCTCTGACGCCATCGTTCTTCCCAGAATAAGTAATTCACCATACACACTGTAAGCCTGCCTCTGAGAGGGTGTGGAAAATGCGTCACCACGGCAGAGTAAAGTGTTTTCCAGGGAGAGCATTCTAAGCATTCTCTCTCCTGCTCTTCCATCCCGGTCGGTTTCCAGCTGAAGCTCGGCCGGGTGCATTCCATTCATATCTATCCATAGAGGCAGTTCAGAAGCCGCCCCAACGGCCGCTTCGGCAGGGAAAGGGCTTATGGCCACTATGCAGTCAAAGTTGCCCTCAGAAAGGGCTTTGGCTACTTGACGTTCACCGGCTCTCCCCTCAGAAGGGGAACAGACTGAAACACTAAAACCCTGGTCAACCAGCGCATTTCTGAAACGGATTGTTCTTGCAATACAAGCTCCGGTTCCCATACCGGCATTTGTCTGACATCCATCATCCCCAACTAAAAGAATAGATCTCATCGCACAACCTTTCATTACCGTCAGTTCTTGTAGCTGGAAAATATCAAAGAGCCGCGTAGTAGGAAAGACCTTTGAAATTCGGGCATCAGAAGATATCTTCGGGGAGTATAAATACAAACTGGGAGGGTTTTGCTGAGCTCAAGAAAAAAAGTAGCAGTTTTTCATATGCTTCCGTCCGGAGGCGGTATCAGAGTTCTTCGTCAGTTTGCTACGGGGCTGAAAGTTGATTTTGATTTGCATTTGCACCGTCCCGAGGGTGGTTCTCCCCAGGGAGAGGGCATTAATCTTCCTGAAACTGTTTACTCGTACCCACTCTGGAAAAAGCCATCCGGACCTCTGAGGCCAATCGCGCCACTCTTTCTCATTGCCAGACTCCTCAGTTTTAAAAAAGTATGTCGAGAGGTTGCGAATTCTATCAACTCCAGTTCAGATATCGCTCTGATACACAACACAATGCCAATAGCAGCGCCACCTGTTCTTGACTACCTGAACATCCCTTCACTCTATTTCTGTTATGAGCACCCCAGACACATATATGAAAAAGATATTATCCGAAGGACAAATTCAAGTCTGGCTGACTTTGCATTGAAACCGCTGGCAGCTGTAGAAAAGAGAATGGACAAGATCTCAGCCAGGAATTCATCCAGTATTGTCACTTTTTCGGAATACATGAAAAGCAACATAAGTCATTATTATTCAAGGGAATCTTCTATTGTCAGGCCCGGAGTAGACACATTTTTCTTCAAGCCGGGAGAGAAGAATGCAAACAAATCAGACTACATACTTTCCGTAGGAGCTCTCTGGCCATTCAAGGGCCACGAGACGGCTGTCAGAATTATCGGACAGATGCCTGAAAACCAAAGACCCCCTCTTCGTATTGTTGCAGACAGAGAATATCCGGGATATTCAAATCAGCTTATTCAACTTGCTGAAGATCTTTCAGTTAGGGTCACAATAGAAAAAGAGATAACAGATCTAAAACTGAGAACTCTATATCAGCAAGCACGCGCAGTTTTATGCTGCCAGCGAAGAGAGCCCTACGGACTTGTTCCACTGGAAGCAATGGCTTGCGGAACTCCGGTTATTGCTCTGAAAGAAGGTGGCTTTGTCGACAATATTTCCCACGGAGAAACCGGTTTCTTCTTCTCAGGTAATCCTGAAGAGGGGGCAGAGCTTCTTTCGGGTTTGCTAAACAACCTTGAGCTTACTGCAAACATCATTTCAAAGGGTATGGAGTTTGTCAAAGAAAACAGATCTGTAAGCGGCGGGGTTGATCAACTAAAAAGAATACTTCAATCATTATGAAAACAGCATTCAATCTTGACTACGATCACACAAAAAAAACAGGTATAGGCCGATACGGCATTGAATTAATGTCTGCATGGATAGAGTTGGGATCGGATTGCGAGTTGTGGATGCGGAGAAAGACAAAAAGCACCGCTCCACTGGAAGACTTTCCTGAAAGAACAATCAAGCACTTTCCATTCCCAAAGCGAATAACTGATTATTTCTGGCCTTCGGCCAGAGCCCTTTCTTCAGGAATTACATGGGTGCACAGTGCAAACGGGGCTCTGCTGCCTCCAAGTCGTATTTTCAAGCAAGTAGCTATGATTCATGACCTCGGGCCATTCCTCTACGGTCATATGAAAGCCAAGGATGACACAGACGCATGGAAAATTCAGATCCGTTCAATTGCAGAAAAAGCAGACTGTATAACTGTAAACTCAAACTCGACAATGAACGATCTTCTCAGCGTCTTTCCCTTTACCAGAGACAAAGTGTTTCTTACTCCACTGGGTATAGATCACTTCTCTGAATCTCATGAGACTTCCCGGAAACAGGAACACATCCTTACCGTAGGCACAGTTGAGCCCAGAAAAAACATTGATGGCCTTCTGAAAGCATATTCGATTCTTTTACAGGATAAAGAAATCCCTCCACTGGTAATTGCTGGAATGGATGGATTTCGCGCAGGGGAATACAAAAAATTGACTCATGAGCTTGGACTTCAGAATAAAGTGACTTTTACAGGGTACATCACAGACAGAGAGCTCGCTGATCTTTATGCAACTGCCTGCTGTCTTGTTCACCCTGCTCACCACGAGGGTTTTGGCTTTACCGTACCGGAGGCATTCACCTGGGGATTACCTGTTGTAGCCTCAAACACAGGAGGGCTGGGAGAGTTCTTTTCAGAAACAGCATGGATGATAAATCCTTCAGAACCAGAGTCGATTGCGAATGGTATTAAACTTGCCCTGGAATCAGGTGTAACTGCTGAACAGGAAATCCAGAGAGCAAAATTAAAAAAGCGACTCACCTGGCAAAATTGTGCTGAACAAACCCTTTTAGCAATGAAAGCAATAGACAGATAACGGACAGGTGTTCAAAAAAGACATCTTCTGTTATTTTAGGCCATTCCGTGTAGTATTAAATCAATGGGATAATTTTCGGTTTGAATAGATTGTAATAGAAAGGAAGCAATGGGTAAGAAAGTTTTGATCACTGGTGGTGCAGGTTTCATTGGCTCACATCTAGGAGATCTTTTCTTGTCCAAAGGGTACCAGGTTAAGGCCTATGACAATCTTGATCCTCAGGTTCACGGTGAAAATGCTTCCAGACCTGCTTATCTCAACAAAGATATTGAATTGATCATTGGAGATGTTAGAAATCCTGAAGCTTTTGCCAGTGCACTGAATTCTGTGGACATTCTTGTTCACCTTGCTGCAGCGGTCGGAGTTGGTCAGTCAATGTACGAGATTGTCAGGTATACATCCATCAATACAATGGGTGCTGCAACAGTGCTTGAAGAAGCAGTTAAACAGAGAGACCATATCGAGAAGATGCTTGTTGCCAGCTCTATGTCTATTTATGGAGAGGGTCTCTATCTGTGCCCTGATTGCGGAGAAATTTCTCCCCGCCTGAGGTCTACAGCTCAACTTGCAGAACGCAACTGGGATATGCTTTGCCCTATTTGCGGAAAGCCCTGTACTCCGATCCCCACTCCGGAGACAAAACCACTCTACCCAACCAGCATCTATGCCGTAAATAAAAGAGACCACGAAGAAATGTTCCTCTCTGTCGGGGATGCATATAATATTCCCGCAACTGCTATGCGATTCTTCAATGTCTACGGGGAAAGGCAGGCCCTCTCAAATCCTTACACAGGTGTTGGTGCGATTTTCGCATCCAGACTGCTCAATGGGAAACCCCCTGTAGTGTTTGAAGACGGTGGGCAAAGTCGCGACTTCATACATGTGAGAGATATTGCCCGCGGCTGCCTTCTTGCATTGGAAAATGGCAACTCCAACGGTGAAGTGTTCAACCTTGGAACCGGGCGCAAACTATCAATCATGGATGTAGGCAAGGCTATTGCCGGGGAGCTTGGAAGACCTGCTGACGATTTTATTGTAAACAATCAATACAGAGCGGGAGACATTCGCCATTGCTACGCGGATGTTTCCAGAGCAAAAACAATTCTTGGTTTCAAACCTTCCACGGTTTTTGAAGAGGGTGTCAGCGAGCTTTGCAACTGGGTTAAAAGTCAGACATCGACAGACATGGTGGATAAAGCCACAGAAGAACTTAAAAAAAGAGGTCTTTCCCGATGAAATTTCATCTTCTTCTAGATGCCAGAGCTGTACAAAAAAATGTTGATGGGATAAGCAGATTTTCTCTGAATGTCACAAAATGCATTATTGAAAAGAGACCAGACTGGAAAATAACTGCAATAATCGGAAAAGAAGCAGCATTCCACTTGGAAAATACCGGTGCGGAAATCCTGATAGATGACACTTCAAGATTCCGGGAGAGAACCAATAAAAAACTCGCGGGGCGAATTAACAAAATTTCTCCAGATGTTTTTCTAAATTTCTCAATGGCCGGTCCACAGCCAGATGTTCCCACTATTGTCATGGTGCACGATCTGATGGTTCTGAATCTTCCCAGCTATTTCGGTGACAGCATTATCCGCAATGCAATAAGCCGCCAAATCTTCAGGAAAGCTTTGAAAGCATCAATAGGACATGCTTCTTCCGTGGGCGTTCTTTCAATGGCCACGAAACTTGATGTAATGAGGTATTCTAAGTCCTCTCAAGAAAAAATCTTCATTACCGGAGCAGGTCAGGCTCTTTTCTCTTCTCCTGTTTCCAAGGTGATGGAAAGAGAAAACTTCTTTCTTTACGTAGGCAATGCGAGGGGTTACAAAAACATACCTCGTTTCCTTACTGCCTATGGAAGACTCTGGGCACTGAATAAAAAGACGCCTCCTCTGACAATGGTTGTTCGTAAGGACAGAGCTTACAACTACTTCAAGAAACACTACGATTCAAACCCTGCAAGATCAAACATAAAAGTTCTAACTCACATATCAGACGAGGAATTGCGAACTCTCTACCTCACCTGCAGGGCTCTGCTTACACCATCAGTTTATGAAGGTTTTGGCCTGCCAGCTCTTGAAGCAATGGCAACAGGAACACCGGTAATGGCTTCAAAAGCCACTGCCCTTGAAGAGGTAGTAGGAGAAACAGGAGTTCTCATAGACCCCTACTCCGTTATTGATATCATGCGGGGAATGGCTGAATTATCTGCAGCGACACCGGAGGAACTGGAAAAACTGGGAAAACTCGGCCAGGAAAGAGCAGCTATTTTCTCATGGGAGAAGACAACCGACTGTTTCCTCGAAAAGATTGAAGCCCTTATATGAAAATTTCGGTAGTCAACCCTCCCTACATGGACGGTAAATTCTCAAGAACCTCAAGATCTCCCGCCATTGTAAAAAGCGGAACAATGTACTGGCCATTCTGGTTGGCTTATGCCGTCGGCACACTTGAGGAAGCAGGACACGATGTAGTGTTCCATGACTGCCCTGCCACTAATGTTACCAGGAAACAGCTAATGAATAAATTGAGGGAAGATTCTCCCTCGATGATTGTTCTGGACACCAGCACACCATCAATTCACAGTGATCTTGCAGTTTCTAAGGAAATTGCAGAAATCCTGCCTGATTCTTCCATTTTTCTTGTGGGAACTCATGTTAGCGCAAAACCGGAAGAAGTGCTCTTATCATCGCCCCACATAACAGGAATAGCGGTTGGCGAATATGATCACACCCTGGTAGATGCTGCCAATACACTGGAGCAAAAAACTGATCTTGAAAAGGTGGCCGGACTCTGGATAGCAACTTCAGGCAAACCTCTTTTCACAGGAACAAGAGAATTTATTCAAGACCTCGATTCTCTTCCCCTGCTGGCTGATGTATACAAGAAGCATCTAAAACCCGAGAACTACTTCTTCGCTGCAGCCAGGTACCCATCCGTCATGCTTATTACCAGTAGAGGCTGCCCTTTTAAGTGTTCATATTGCGTATGGCCACAGGTTCTTCACGGTGGTACTTACCGCGCCCGATCTGCAGAGAATGTAGCTTCCGAGTTTATGAAAATTCAGGAGTATTTTCCTCAAGTTCAGGAAATTGTCTTTGAGGATGATACCTTCAGTGTAGATTCCAACCGCGTAACAGAGGTTTCAAAAGCCTTGATAGCAAGAGGTAACAAGCTACCATGGACGGCTAATACGAGAGCAAATCTTTCATTAGAGGCCATGGAAATGATGCGCAGCGCCGGCTGTAGAATGATCATTGTCGGCTATGAATCGGGTAGCCAGGCTGTTCTGAATGGAGTAAAAAAAGGAACCACTGTTGAACAAAATATTGGTTTTGCTCAAAGAGCGAAGAAAGCAGGATTACTTGTTCACGGTTGTTTCATGGCGGGAAATCCAGGTGAAACCCTTGAGTCGCTTGCTGAGACTCTTGCAATAGCAATAAAGCTTAAACCGGATACGGCGCAGTTTTTCCCTATAATGGCGTACCCTGGAACGAGGCTATACGAGCAGTATAGGAAATCCGGGAACCTGAAGACGGAGGATTACAACAATTGGCTGACCAAAGATGGGCTGCACAACTGTGTAGTTGACCTTCCCGGTCTTACTTCACAGGATCTTGTTAACTGGTGTGCGTATGCAAGAAAAAAGTTCTACCTTCGCCCTAACTATTTACTTTACAAAGCAATACAGACAATTCTTCACCCGACTACCGAAGGACGTCGCACCATAAGAGCATTCTCCACCTTCAGAAAACATCTTTTCAGGAGAAGTGAATGAAAAAGCTAAGCATTTTAGCAGGTATGTTGTTTGATGCTGTCGCAGTGTTTTTCTCATTGTACATTTCTGCATATATGAAATTCAGGTGGGGAATTTTTCCGGGAGTATCCCCGATTTCATCTCAAATAATCGTCTATGGCAGCTTTGTTTCCATAATTTATTGGTGGGCAATCTTCGCGCTCACTGGTGCGTATAGACTGCACTGGGACATAAGCTGGGCAGATGAGATAAAAGCAGTTTTCAAACCCGTTGTCGCAGGATTTGTCATACTATCTCTCTTTGCATTCCTTGTTTCACCTCAAGCCTCTATCGGACGATGGATATTCTTTGTTTACTTCACACTTATCAATATTCTTGTGTTTGCAGGAAGGTGTTTTTCGAGGCTTCTGGAAAGAAGACTTGCAAAAAAGAAAGTTCTTCGAAGAAATGTTCTTGTTATAGGCCTGGGACAATCTGCAAAAGAGCTTAAGAACTACCTGGCAGTAAATCCAT
Source organism: Candidatus Fermentibacteraceae bacterium (assembly GCA_016744855.1). Lineage (GTDB taxonomy): Bacteria > Fermentibacterota > Fermentibacteria > Fermentibacterales > JCC-6 > Sabulitectum. The sequence continues at coordinate 13,703 of JADGDO010000008.1, forward strand.
CTCTCGGTTACAATGTTATCGGCTTTATTAGTCCACCCCATCCTGTAGATAACCCCGCGATCACGAAACCACCGCTTGGAGACGTATCAGACATCGCGCGACTTGTCAGGCAGCACAACATCACAGATCTTCTGGTAACAATTGCTTCAAATTTTCATGATGACATTCTTACCCTTCTTCTACCTGCAGTCCAATGCGGCGTGAAAGTTAAACTGGTCCCGGATCTCTTTGATGTCGTAGCGGGACATGTACACAACACACAGATTCTCGGGCAGCCTCTAATGGAACTTGTACCCGACAGGCTCTCTTTCTGGGAAAAGCTTGTGAAAACAGTCGCTGACTACGCAATCAGCCTTTCTGTAATTATTCTCGGACTGCCTCTCTGGATTTTTGTCAGTCTAGTGATTGTTATAGACTCCAAGGGTGGTATTTTCTACAGGCAAAAACGAACTGGAGAAGGCGGAAAAGATTACAAAATTTTCAAATTCAGGTCCATGGTTTCAAACGCAGAGGAATCAACAGGTGCTGTGTGGGCAGGGAAGAATGATGCCAGAGTAACAAAAATCGGTAAGATTATCAGGAAAACCCGTATAGATGAAGTTCCACAGTTCCTCAATGTCTTAACCGGTGAAATGGCAATAGTCGGCCCCAGACCGGAACGCCCTGAGATTATTGAAGAACTGAGAACTGTTTACCCATTCTACGATAAGCGTTTAACTGTTAAACCCGGAATAACAGGTTGGGCCCAGGTTAACCTGGAATATGACACAGATATTGAAGATGTTTCCAAGAAGCTCACTCATGATTTTCAGTACATAGAGAACCAGTCACTTTTCCTTGACCTTGAGATTCTTGCAAGAACAGTTCTCGTTGTTCTCACAGGGAAAGGTGCACACTAATGCCCATCGAAAGGATTTTTAAATGGCCGTACCTCTTCTAGATATAAACCGTCAGCATGCTGATATCAAAGATGCATTGACAAAAGTATTTACCGATGCTCTTTCGAGCTCAATGTTCATAAAAGGGCCGGAGATGGAAGCTCTTGAAAAGGAATTCGCAGATTACTCGGGTACAGCTGATGCAATTGGCTGTGCTTCTGGAACCGATGCTCTTATTCTTGCTTTACAAGCGATAGGTCTAAAGAGAGATGAGCTTGTAATCACTGTTCCTTTTACCTTTTTCGCAACTGCAGGTGCTATTGTTAGGGCAGGAGGCACCCCTGTTTTCATAGATATTCTTCCAGATACATTCAACATGGATCCAGACCTCCTTGACGCTTGGCTTAACACCAACTGTGCAATTACCAACCGTGGTGTTGTTCATAGAGCTACCGGAAAAAGGGTTGCAGCAATCATGCCTGTACATATTTTCGGTCAAATTGGTAATATGGATTCTATTTCTGCTACTGCTTCTACGTGGGAGCTTCCTGTAATAGAGGATGCAGCACAGGCAGTCGGAGCGAAATGGAAAAACTCAAAAGCAGGCTCCCTTGGATCTATCGGATGTTTCAGCTTCTTTCCTTCAAAAAACCTGGGTGCACTGGGTGATGGTGGAATGCTTACAACAAACGACCCTGCCCTAGCCGCTAGGCTTAGGACTCTTCGCGAACATGGAGGCCAAGGCTACCTTCACGCCGAAGTCGGTACGAACAGCCGTCTTGATGCGCTACAGGCAGGCTTTTTGAGGGTTAAACTTGGCAAGCTTGAGGAATGGCACGCTGGACGCAGAGCAAATGCCGAAAAATACCGCGAAGCCTTCGCAGACCTTGATCAGGTGCAAACTCCTGTAATTGATCCCAGAGCTTGGTCAATCTATAACCAGTATTCAATCCTTGCAGAAAACAGAGATGAACTTCTCAGTTATCTCCGTGGCAAGAATATTGGCTGTGCGATCTACTATCCTCTGCCACTCCACCTTCAGGAATGCTTCAAGGATCTTGCTTACTCGAAGGGCGATTTCCCTATTTCGGAGAAATGCAGTGACAAAGTTATTTCCCTCCCTGTTTTTGGAGAGTTGACAAAGGATGAACAGGATGAAGTTATTGCAGCAGTTAAGGACTTCTACAAGAAGTAGATTGCTTATTGCAACGTTAACGTTACTTGCAACGCTGTCCTCAGGGAATGAATTATTTGATAACACCCTGGAAACAGGTGAAAAGTTGTTTACCCCACTCCCGCTGTCTGTCTTGGCAGCGGGAGCCGGGTGTTCCTACCTCGCGTACAGAACAGAAAGCAGTACCGGGTACTCAGACTTTCTTCCCGAAACACCTTTCAGCACTTTTGACAAGGTAGATAATTTTCTCTTCGGAGAAGCGCTACCAATATCTGCAGCCACCCTGTGGATAGCGAGTAGCATCTCCAGTTCCGAAAGTTCCGAAAGTTCCGAAAGTTCCGAAAACACTGGAGAAACGCTTTGCCGTGGACTGCTTTACACTTATGGCTTTGTGCAGACCCTCAAGCTAACTACTCAGCGCACAAGACCCGACGGATCTAATTCGAGAAGTTTTCCATCCGCTCATGCTGCTGGTGCTTCCTGTACTGCTGTAGTTATGTGGGACAAATACGGAGCCGATATTGGAATACCATTTGCAGCTCTCGCCCTCTATACTTGTGTTTCCAGGCTCAACTTGAGAAAGCATTTCCCCTCTGATGTAATTTTCGGAGCAGCAATCGGGACAGCCTGTGGATTAGCAGCGGCAGCAGCAGGAAAGAATGACCAGTTAGGAAGTTTCTCTTTTTCCCTCTCTGTCGATAGCGAAGGAAGGATTACGGCAGGTTTATGATAAAAAAGGAAATTAGAAGCTTCGGCTTCGCATTCAAAGGAATTTACACACTAGTAAAAACACAGCCCCACGCAAGATTTCATCTTGCAGCTACACTTGCTGTTATTGCCATAGGTTTCCTCCTCGACGTTACAGGAAGCGATTGGGCGATTCTTGTTCTCGCGGTAGGGGCCGTATGGGCAGCGGAAGCCCTGAATACAGCTCTTGAGTTTCTGGCTGACAGAGTTGCCCCCGAGTGGCATGAGCTTGTTGGAAATGCAAAGGATGTCGCTGCCGGTGGAGTTCTGATAGTTTCAATATCTGCTGCGGTTGCGGGTCTTCTTATATTCCTTCCTCACATTATTTAAAAATCTAATTCGGAGATGACAAATGCTTGATAGAAAACTGTTGAGAAAAGATCCGCAGGCTGTTGCAGATGGGGCAGCTGCTAAAAAGGAAAAGATTGACATAAACCTCTGGATCAATGCCGACTCAAAAAGAAGAGAGCTTATGCTCCAAATCGAAGAGTTGAGAAAACACCGTAACAGTCTCTCTAAAGCTGTCTCCATGAAAAAACGCAATGGTGAGAATGCAGACAGTGAAATGGCTCTCAGCCGAGATACTGGCCTGCAACTTAGCAGCTTGGAAAAAGAGATATCTGCTATCGATGAAAGCCTGGCAGAGATGGAACACACCTTCCCGAACATTCCCGACGCTGATGTTCCACTTGGTGGGGAGGAAAACAATGTAGTTTTGAGATCCTGGGGACAAATTCCGGAATTCAATTTCACTCCAAAACCACACTGGGAATTGATGGAAGAGGTCTTTCAGCCTGAAGCAGCAGGTAGAATAGCCGGCTCAAATTTCATTCTCTTCCGAGGATGGGCGGCTCGCTTGCAACGTACCCTAATCAGTTGGATGCTGAATTATCACACTGAAGCCGGTATGGAAGAAATATGGGCTCCATTTGTAGCCAAAGCCGAATCTATGACTGCAACTGCACAGCTTCCCAAAATGGAAGACGACATGTATAAAATCGGCCGTGATGGTTTGTTCCTCATCCCGACGGGCGAAGTACCAATTACAAATCTTTACAGAGATCAAATGCTTGAAGAAGCTGATTTGCCAGTAAGGCTTTGCGGTTACACCCCATGTTTCAGAAGAGAAGCAGGTAGCTATGGCAAAGACAACAGAGGGCTGAACAGGGTTCACCAGTTTGAGAAAGTTGAAATGGTCAGACTCGAACATCCAGACAGGTCTGAAGACGCTCATCAGGAACTTCTCAGTCACGCAGCCGGCATGCTTGAGCTACTGGGTATCCCATACCGTATTCTTCTTCTTGCTTCAGGAGATCTCAGTTTTGCCGCTGCCAAATGCTACGATATTGAAATTTGGTCTGCCGGTCAGGAAAAATGGCTTGAAGTCTCTTCAATATCCAACTTCCGGGATTTCCAAGCTCGTCGTGGTAACATGAAATTCAGACCAAACGGTGGCGGTAAAACACAGTTTCTCCATACACTGAATGGTTCAGGGCTTGCATTACCAAGATTGATTATCTCTATTGTTGAGAATGGACAACAAGCCGATGGAAGCATAATACTTCCACCGGCTCTGGTCGAACTAATGGGAACAGAAGTAATCCGTTAACAACGGGTTACTTCTTCTTTTTCCTTTTGAAATCGCCCTGAATCTCAAGTTTGAGATTGTTCCACTTTGCCCATTCTTCAGGTTTTTCTTTTTCCAGCTGATACCACTTTTCTCTGGTGAAAAGAAAGATAGCAATGAAGACAAGTGTTAAGGCAAAAACCTCAATCCATATAAACAATCTTTTCGGTTTACTTTTCCATCCCGGATGTCTCGGCGGATCAAGTATCCGCAGAGAGCTCGCAATATCCTGCTCTTGTGCTAAAGACTGATCCACCTGAAGCTCGAGAGCAGTACTCATCCTGAGCTGCATTTCAAAATCAGTCTGAAGGCGTATGTACTGAATCATGGCAGGTGGCAGGTTGCTGAGCCCTATTCCCATATTAACATCACCGGAAGAAGAACCATTCTCGATCATTTCAATAGACTGCTTCAGCGCTGAGGCAGTGGTTTCAAGCTCAAGAAGCTGGGTGTTTGTGCCATATCTCAAACCACTTCTAAGAGCATTCGCCATAAGAGTCGCCTCAATATAGCGTCCCTTCATCTCGGCAAGAACGGTCATTACCTGAGTCAATTCTTCAGTTGGCATGACAGTTCCGTATTCTTCTTCAAACTGCAGCATTAAAACAGTAGTATTTTGAAGTGAAGACTGAGCCACTGCCAGCTGATTCTCTGTAACTTCTCGGCTTTCACGAAGACGGGCAACTGTAATACCGGTATTAATGCTGTCCAGAAGAGAAATCACTCTATTTGATACTTCTATTGAGAAATATGGATCTGATGTTGTGACACTCATTTCAATAAAACCTGAAGAAGTAACTGCAGCAGAATAGTTCTTCTTAAACTGTTTTCTGGCCAAAAACATTGCAATTTCAGGATCTGAGGCATATTTCTCTGTGTAATCAAGAGAATCAAGATACCCGGTACTGAGGATGGTGTTATCAATGACACTTCTGCTGTTAAGAATTTCTACGTAAACATCTCCAAGAGTCGTCATAAGGGGCAATGAATAACCCATGCCGCCGCTGAAAATGCCAGCAAATTCTCCCATGGACAAACCGCCCAGACTAAGTCCATTGGATGGAGGATCTTCAGGTGGAAGAATAACAGTGGTAGATGTGTACTGCTTTGGAATAAGATATGTAATGATAACGGTGGTTACCATTACAAGCAGAAGGACTTTCACAATGAAAATCCTGTTCCTTAAAAGAACATAAACAAAGTTGTTGGGTGTATCGCTCATTGCTCCCCTTAATTGGTACTGAATATGCTTTGGTAAGCGATTATTACAGTGGCAACTCCCGTGAGAATGACCAGATATTCTTCCCAGAACTTCACAGGTATTCTTGGGACTTCAATAGTTGATCCGATTGGCACTATTCCTGTTAACTCAACATCTGTACTCGTTCCATTCGACTGAATCAATTTTAAATTATCTCTTCTTGCATAAGCGTTGAAACCACCGGCCATGCCCAAATAGTAACTGACTGTCATTCCGGGCGAATAAGGAACTGGCATAGTTGACATAACTTCACCGGTAACGTTGATGTAAGCAGTCGCCGAGGGAACAACAATCTTGTCTCCGGTCTGTAGCAGAACAAAGGCAGCAGTATCATACATACTGAAGGGCAGCATAATCGTAACAGAATCAGCATTCAGTCTGCTGACATAACACTCATCTGCATTTGCACTTTCGGAAAGACCTCCAGCTCTGACAACTGCACCTTTCGCGGTTTCACCGGGAATAAACTCTAGCATTACTCTATTTGTAAGAGAGTAACCTGATGGAAGAGCCTCTGAAGTTTTTGAAAGAGCACCCTCAATAAGGATGGTGGCCGCTGCAGCATGAACATGAATTCTTGTAGTTCTCTGCATCAGAGGGTTGGAATTCAGATCACCGTTTATTGTGAACTCAGTGATATTGTAGGAAGTAGAATCTCCATCGAGAGTTATTATCTGTATCTCTGAAGAAGACCCGGTTGTTGCAACCCCACCGGCAAAAGCCAAAGCCTCCGAGAGGCGTGAGAGACCGTTAACGGTTACAAATCCCGGTTCTACGACCTGACCGGTAATCGGAATTTGAAAGTAGGCCGACCTGGCAAGACCGGAATTGACAATCAGACCTCTGAATGCCCGGGCTGAAAGAGTTAAAATAGTTTCCTGAAGGGTGTATAATGACATGCCGTTTGTGTCAATCTGCGGAAGTCCCGGAATGGTCAAAATCCCACCAAGAGAAACAGGTAGAACTACTTCAGAAACAGGCTCTGAAACACCCGAAAAAGGAACTCCTCCCGGAAATGTCAGCCATATAGCATCACCGGGACCAACAAGATATTCCTTCGAATCAAAATAATCCATTGGCGTCAAGATGGTTTCGATATCTGCAGAATACTCTGCCCAATCTCCTGCTGGTAAAGAAGCAGTCACGGCAAAAATCAGGGAAACCAGACCTGTTAACAGCATAAAAACTATCCTCCTTAAATGAGAAAAACTACCTTGCGCTGTGATCCCAAAAAGAAGCAGCCTGTGAAGAAATTGCTTTCACAACACCAGACAAGGAAGCTAGACTCATCAGCCAGAAAAAGTATGGCAACCGTAATAAAGAGGGAAGGCGGTTGCCTGCGGTCCTCCCTATAAGAGCAGTCACGTTAAAAAGCATGATTAAAATGAATAACCAATTGGTAGGAGAATCATAGTAGCCAAGAAGAAGGGCAGCTATACTGGCAATTATAGCGAAAATACCCATATTCCACCTCAGAATTTTATGAACAATCAGTTGAAGGGCAAGACCAAATTTCCTATTTTTTAAAGCCTTACCAATCAATGAAAAGGCAGACCCTATCATCCAGCTTACAATACGAACTAAGCGATTGTATTGACTTGAATTGCTGGGAGTAGGCTCAGCAGCAATTGCCAGAGGATTGAAGAGACACTTATAGCCCTGCACCCTCGAAGAAACAGCAGTTTCAAAGTCATCTGCTCTGGCTGGATTCGGCGGGTGATAAAGGCTTTTTCGAACTGCAAAAACAGCACCAGTAGCTCCCAGAACAGCACCGATTTTGCTTCCAAGGGCCTTCAATTTCTGCTCATATCGCCAATAAATGGATTCGCACGTAACTGAATCCAAACTATTTTGTTTTGACCCATCTACACAACCCACAGAAGGATCAGCAAAAGGCTTAACCAGCTCCCGCACTGTATTGGTTTTGAATTGTGTGTTTGCATCTGTAAAAACAAGTATGGAGCCCTTAGCTATTTCGGATAATTTATAAACCAGAGCTGATTTGCCGAGACGTATTTCAGACCTGAAAAAATATACCCCGTCTTTTCCATAAGATTTGATAATTTCATCAGTAGCATCGGTAGAGACATCAGAGGCAACAAGAATTTCAATTTTGTCTTTCGGATAATCCTGAGATAGAAGATTCTGAATTCTCTGACTCATACATAATTCTTCGTTCCTGGCCGCTACCAACACGGAAACGAAAGGAAACTCTTTAAAAGAGTGTGCTTTTTTCTGTGTTTTAGCCAGCCCTATAACAAGCATAACCAGAGGATAAATGCCCATCGGTAGAATAATCATGATAACACATGTAAAAATAATGCTATAAAGAATTGAAGCCAGGACGCACCTCCCCCCTCTTGAAGAATATCAGGAATTTATAGTAAATACATCTCATTGTTGCAACTCGACAGGTTGTTTCGGATATGTCACTGAAATCAACAGAGCAAACACGAGCCAGAAGTAAGCTCCAACCTGTGGCCAGGGGATCAGATTATCAAAAATCTGATGGGCGCCGAAAGCAGCAAGACCGCATATAAGCCCGACTCCGAGGTTCTTATCTGATCCTGTTTTCAGAGCTTTCACTGAAGTTACAACCGCGGCGACAAGAATCAGAAGAAGCGATATACTGGAGAGAATTCCACCCTTAAGCTGCATCTCTATGACAAGACTGTTCAACCCGCCAAAATACTCGATTTTTTCTATACTATCCTCATGGCGCACTTCCCAGAAAGAATACAGTGCAGACCGGCTGTGAAAGTATTCCCTTCCACCCCAGCCGACGCCATTAACAGGATCCTTCACGATTTCATTCCAGTAACCTTTGTAAGAGATGTATCGGTGCAAAATGCTGGAATCCATAACGAAAGAATTGACATCACCAAAAACAGTGAGCTGCCTTTTGAATTCATCTGCATTGGCCACAATTACACCAATAAATATGGTCAGTGAAAGGATAGGAATCCATACTTTGTGGCGATATCTGTGAAGCAGAAAAACAAATAATGTTAGTGTAACTGTAAGAAAGCCGCCCCGAGAGAAAGTGAGAAGAACATTCTGTATCCCGAGAATAACTCCAGCCATCGCAATGATCTTCCATTTTTTCTCTTTGAATGTAAAAAACAATGCAAGGGCTGCAGGAACAAGAAGCTCTAGAACACCGGAATAAGGATTAGGTCCTCCTTCAATGGAAGAGTAAACTCTACCGGAGAGATTATACCCAGAAGCATCGTCTCCGAGGGCAGAAAGCTGCCCCGAGTTGTACTGCACAATACCATAGATTGTCATACAAAGAAGCGCAAAAGAAATAGTCTTCAACACTCTCATACGCCACTTACCATCATTGTACCAATCGTACACCACCGGAAGAAGAAGAGCGCAGATAAAAATCTTATTTGCTTCTCGAATAGTGTTACCAACAAGATTTCCGTGCTGATACAATGATAAAAACAGGGAAGCTAACTGAAATACGTAAGCAGCACAGATCAGGTATATAGGGAGTGGAAAGCGAGGAAAGGTACTGAAGGATGAGACCTTAACTGTTAAATAGAGCAGGAACAACCCAACAACAATAACTGTAGCAACAGAAAGCTGTAGCGGACCAAAACTGAATGATTTGCTGGAAAAGGCTACAAGCCCCAGCAACAGGACACCCCAAGCTCTTGGGTCTGAAATGTAAAAGAGGGAAACTATAAGCACTGGTGCGGCAATTACTGCAGGTAAAAGCTGTGCAGGCAGAAAAAGATAAGCAGCAAAAAAGGCAATTGTAGCAAGGAAAACCAGTACCCAAGTCCTTGTGGAAGGCCTGAATATTGCCTGCTCTTTGTAGTTACAGTGATCAGCAACAGAATTCAATACTCACGCATCCCAACTTATTGTCTTTAAAAACGATTCCGGCTGAAAGGCTTTGAGGTCCCTCAGCCGGAACCTCCAGCTCAGTTCGAACCGGCCACTTCGATGGTTGTCAACCCGAAACTGCGACTCTCCGTGAAAGCAACAAGTCTTCCAGCAAGAGCAATCTGAGAGTGGGGATCTCTCTCTACTGCTTCTTCATAAAGCAGAAGCGCGGCGTCAAAGTCTCCATCTTCCATTGCATTTCCGGCTACTGCCAGGTATGCATCGGAAGTGGACGGTATAACTGTCTCCGTTACAGAAGCCAGCAGAACCGTCGGAAGAAGTAGTGCTATAAGCACCATTATCTTCTTCATAGAGCACCTCCAATTTCCTCTGCTTTTAGCAGAGCGTCAGGTAACCCGGCCAACCTTCCTCGGAAGAGGGTAGGTCCCGTGGGCTTTGCGTCCCGGGATTACTCCCGGTTTGCGTTTACAACGGTAACCCGGCTATCCTTCCCGTTTCCCCACAACAGGTTAGGACCCATGGGCTTTGCGTCCCGGGATTACTCCCGGTTTGCCAGACGGTGCTCAACCGTCTAACTAAGTATGCTTTAAATTAAATACGGAGTAAAGGGGTATTCACATATCTGCCCTTTAAAAAATAACCGTAATCGTTGAATCCACAGGACTTAAGAATAGACTGTCCTGAAGAAAGACCGAAGAAGGCATGTTCTGATCTGTGTGTGTCCGAGCCAACAGTTACCATTCTCCCACCAAGCTCAAAATACAACCGAAGAACAGAAGAAGAAGGATATGCTGTTTTCTCGGGACGACGCAATCCGGAAGTGTTTAGTTCAAGGGCGATATTCTTCCTGATCATTGTTTGCAGAATTTCCTGCATCAGAGAGGGAAACAGTAGTGTCTCGTCAAAATCAAGAGCAAGACCCGCCCGGGCCATTCCTCTTCTGAAAATTCCCATGTGAGCAAGAATACTTATCGGGGATTGATCAACTATTTTTAAGGTATCTTCGTAGTATCTCTCTACAATTTCAAGAGCATTCCCATTTAGAAAAGGCTTCTCACCAAGAATCAAACCGTCCTCCGTCCAGTGCAGAGCGCCGGTGATAAAGTCGTACCTCTCCTCTGTAAAAATAGCTTCAGCCTTCTCCATGTACAGATGAGGTTCTCCTATTTCGAGACCCCTAAGAACACGTACTCCTGATACCTCAGCAAGGTCAAGCTCTTTCATGTAATCACTCTCCGAAAAACCGTTGTAACAGTAATCGGAAGGATGAAGATCAAGATGAGCGACAAAGCCGATAGTTCCAACACAGAACTCAGATGCCAGGTCGACAAGCTCAGAAGCTGGCATTTCAGCATCCGGCGATGATGCTGTATGAACATGCATGTCACAAAATTTCACGATTTGCTCCTCTATACAAAAGTCTTAATTTCTATTATGATACACTGTTAGACTTCGAAAGACGAGGTCCGGCAAAAACTATCCTGATTCCCCGGGAGAATACTATGAAATTCATGCTTTTTCTTTCAACTCTGCTTCTAGCCCTTCCCCTTACTGCACTTGCCAGCCAGACAATTGGATACGACTGGGATGGAACTTCAGATACCGTATTGTACGTTTACGGAAACGGTATCGCAACCATTGCTTCTGATTTTGTCCACAGTGGAACACAGTCTCTTAATTTTGAAGAAGATCCACTTAGCGGTACCCCACAGGCATGCGTTGCCTGGATACGTGATCTTGTAGATGGAGACGAAGTTACTGCTTCTATCTGGGTTTATGATTCCACTCCCGTAGGAGACAACCCCAAGGGCAGAATCTGGGCACACTGGAATGACCATGTAGACCCCGATAGTGTTGAAAATTACAATGGTTCTGCTAGCGGTAATGGCGATTACAGTATAGAGGGCTGGAGTCAGCTTGAATACACATGGACAGTTGCTGACGGCCACACAGGTCTTGTAATTGAAGCCAGAATCTACTCCGGAGCAGATGCAAACATTCTCTGGTTCGATGATCTCAGCATTACAGCTCCTGATGGTGCTTCCTTCGTTCTTCCGAGCACCGAAACATCACTTCAGAGAAACACCTGGGGCTCAATCAAATCTTCATTCTAAAACTATAGAATATTGTAATCTTATTACCCGGCTGCTTAGGCAGTCGGGTTTTTTATCAGTAGGTAACTGCCAATCCGAACATCACAAGATTTCTAGTGAGGTCCATAGGAATTGCAAAGCCGAAGCCTATAGATTCCGGAATCCATTCAGCCTCTCCAGTGGGCAGACCATACATTATGCCGGTGTTGATACTGTGGTGGAAAGTATTTTCAACCTCATCCCAGTCGTTGTTACCATCTGAATCATCGGGAATGTTAATTACATCAGGCCCGTAACCGGCATCCCAACCAGCATACACTTCAAGTGAAGTGCCGAGCAGGTATCCAGCCGACACGCCAAACTGAGTAGCAAGAAGCTTGGCTGGAATAATGTAACTTGCACCCGCAACAAGAGAAAGTGCTGCCTTCTCCTCGGGGGTAAACAGGCCAACTCGAACCAGTGGTCCCAGTCCCCAGGCTCTTCCGGAAACACCAATATCAATCCTGTTCGTTGCTCCAGAGAGGAATATCAGACTTGGAGATACTGGTACATCATCGACATTATCTTCTCCGGCTTCCCGGCGATCATCCGCATTCATGTAAGCGGGTAGGGCAACAGCTCCCGTAACTGTCATGTGATTTTCACCCAGTGTTCTAGCACCGATCATAGATCCATAGTAACAGCCCTGGCCGGCAGCAAGAAATACTGTCAGGCTAACTACTTTGACTAATTTCATTGAGTTCCCTCCATTCAACCGGTTGTATATGATACCCATTAGATAACCTTTAAACTGTTTTTTTTCAATACTCTGTAGTCAGGAGGAAAACATGCCAAGAATAGCAATGCTACTCTCGGGGTGTGGAAACATGGACGGCTCGGAGATACACGAGAGCGTATCTGCAATTATTGCAATCGATCAAAAGGGTTGGGAATCAGTTTTCACTGCTCCGGACATACAACAGGTGAGGACTGTTTCTTTTATAAACGAAATCACTATTCCTCCACGCAATGCTCTCCAGGAAAGTGCGAGAATAGCAAGAGGTGAAATTCAAGAGTTAAGTCTGGAGCTGCTTAATGATATTGATGCAATTCTGATTCCCGGAGGATTGGGAGCGGCAACAACCCTTTGTGATTTTGCTCTAAAAGGTTCATCCTGCATTGCGCTTCCTGAAGTAGAACTCTTCTTGAGAAGTGCCCACAAAAGGAAGATACCGATTGCTGCTATGTGTATTGCTCCCGTGCTTGTTGCGAGATGTATTCCCGGGATTACAGTAACAATCGGAACCGATCCTGAAACAGCCGGGAAGATCATTGAAATGGGTTGCAGCCATGTTGATTGCCTACCGGAAAAGGCTGTCAAAGATGTCAAAAACAAGATAGTTACAACACCGGGATACATGAATGCAAAAGGACCGGCACAAGTACTTAAGGGTGCAATAAGTCTGGTTGATTTACTGGAAGAGTTAATCCCAGTGGAATAGATCTTCCGCAGATAGCTTTACCAGGCATGAGGAATAATCTGAGCTGCCTTCTGTTGTCATACACTTTCCGCTAACAACAAATCCACCATCGGGAGTCTGCAAAAGGGAGTAACAGAGAGCATCTCTCTCCAGAACTTTCACTGACCAGATTACAGACAGCCATGGGTCAAATCTAATTATATGGCTACGGTAACCATCTCCTGTACCGGTGTTCGAATTAAGAAGAACAACAAATCCAGCAGGGAGAACATCCTGAACGCAATAAGCATTATCCGGTCCATCAGTTCCCCATACGTAATCGCTTAAAACTTCTCCGTCTCTGTCGTAAAACACAAGAAGAACATCAGAGAATCCATCTCTTTCTCTGGTACTGCCGGCAACAATGTACCCGCCCTCAGCTGATGCAGTAACACTTCGTCCGGACTGAACGCCTTCAAGAATATGAGTTGTTCTCCAGAGCCAGTTTCCCTCAGCACCTATTTTCATGAGAAAAACATCACCGTTATCTGCACCGGTAATGATGTACTCTGAGGTGGAATCTGAAGATAGCATCACACAGTATGCCGTCTGGTAACCGGGTGCGACATATCTCTTACGCCAGAGAAGTGTCCCGGTGCTTGAAATACAAACTGCAAGAATATCATTGTCTGATGTCTCACTGTTAAAAGAGTAGCCTGTTGCAATAATATTGCCCTCGGGAGTCAGACATAGATCAAGAAGGGCATCATCTGTTTCATAGCCGACATCGATACTCCAAATTGTATTACCGCTGGAATCTATTTTGAAAACCAGACCGTGCTTACCCAGAGAGTCAGAGGACTGGCCGCAAATAACGAAATATCCTGACAGGGCTTCTATTGAAAAAGCGGAAGCATTACCCAGTGACAAAAAGTTATTCTCCCAAAGAACAAGCCCGTCACTATCTATCCGGGAAATGCTTAAAACACTCTCCGAAGATGATCCATTGGAAACCTCACCGACGCCTATATATCCGCCTGAAGGCATTTCAACAGTGTCCCACACAACTGAGCCTCCGGAATCAGGAAACCTGGCACACCAGAGGACTTCCGGCTCCGAAGCGTAAACTCCTGCAACAATGGTATTAAGCAATATTAACCACAAAAATACAGTTTTCATATAACTCCCTACACTGCCACTAAATAGATAAATTTATATAGTAAAAGTCAATGCCCTGTGAGCTTTTTTCTTTTTGTTGTAGAATACTTCGTAACGTAACTATACATTGTATGGAATTCGCATGGACCGGGCAATCCCATGCAAACCATGGCAGGTTAACGCGAATTTGTCGAACTATGATTCGGAGCATTCATGAAGTACAATTTCAACAAAACTATCGATAGAACCGGCACAGATTGTATTAAATGGGATTATCTCGAGGCTTTCTTCGGGAAGAAAGATCTTCATCCTATGTGGGTAGCAGACATGGATTTTGAAGTTCCACCCGAGATTCTTAACCCAATAAAAGAACGAGCATCCCATAGCGTTTTCGGCTATACCGCTAAACCAATGGACTTTTACACCGCTGTGATTCACTGGTTTAAAACCCGGTACGACTGGGAGATAGAAAAAGACTGGATTGTTGCAACCCCGGGTGTTGTGCCCGCTCTGAATCTAGCTCTTCAGGAGTTCACAAAAACTGGTGATTCTATAGTTATCCAATCTCCTGTTTATTTTCCATTCAAGGACTCAATAGAGATAAATGAGCGCATACTTCTTGATAATGAGCTGGTATTAAGAAATGGGCATTACGAAATAAACTGGGAAGATCTTGAGCAAAAAGCTAAATCTGCGGAAATGTTTTTATTCTGCTCTCCGCACAACCCTGTTTCAAGAGTCTGGACCGCTCAAGAGCTAGAAAAGCTCGAAGATATCTGTGAGAGAAACGATCTTCTTATTTTTTCAGATGAGATACATGCAGACATCATTTTTAAGCCCAATACCCATATACCCACAGCAAGACTTAGCAAAAAGCTGGCCGACAGAACGATCTCGGCATTTGCAACAAGCAAAACCTTTAATCTTGCCGGGTTACAGCTTTCCATAAATATCATCCCAAACGATGAAGTTAGAAGGCGGTTCAAGCTTACCCTTGAGCGGTTACACCTGAACATGTCAAACATTTTTGGGATTACCGCCACGACAGCTGCATATCAAAATGGAGCGGAATGGTTGGACGAGCTTCTTCCCTATCTCTGGAACAACTACCTTACAGTTGATGCATATCTGAAGAAAAACATCCCTGAAATTACCGTGATTAAACCCGAGGGTACATTCTTACTCTGGCTGGACTGTGGAAAGCTGGGTTTAACCGACGAAGAGCTAGCGTCCTTTTTCCTTCAGAAGGCCGGTCTGGCTCTTTCCAATGGAGCATTGTTTGGTCCCGGGGGTAGTGGCTTCATGAGAATGAATATTGGATGTCCGGAGGAAACTGTCATTCATGGGTTGGAAAAACTGAAGAGTGCCATGTCAGATAGCTCACAGCTTCTCCCAGGTGTCGAAGCAGAAGATGCACCAGCTGATTGTTGATAGCAGAAAACTAGGGAGCTGGATGCTCCAAAAAACGAACACGGTATTTTTTCAGATCAATTCTGCCGGACTCGCTGAAAACAACACCTTCGCTCTCGAGTAATACCCGCTGAAGGATTCTATCATCGTCTCCACTGAATGATCTACGCATGCTGACCTCTCCCTTTGAGTTAACAACTCTATGCCAGGGAAGCTCAACTCCTTCAGGAGTTGCACGAAGTGCGTAACCTACCGCTCTTGAGGCTCTCGGATTTCCTGCAATCCCTGCTATCTGGCCGTAGGTCATTACAGCACCAAACGGAATTCCACAGACAATTGAATGCACTTTCTTAAAAAAATCTCCCATGTACTTCTCCTTTTTCTCAACATAAATATATTACTCCTGTCGGCAGCGTCAGGGAAGCAGGTTAAAATCCTGCGCGGCCCCGCCGCTGTAACCGGGAACGAAACCGCGAATAACCATTGCAGTAATGCGAGAAGGTGCGGAAGTAGGTAGTCCGGAAGCCAGAAGACCTTCTGCCGACAGTTTTATCTTCACCTTCGCGGGATGGGTGGGGGGATATTCCCTGCATTTTTCACGCGGCCGAAAACAGGAGTCCATATGAGCTCTTTATCAATCGGCCTGATTCTTTTGTCACTGATCTCAGGAGATGCTCTGATTATCAGCGGAGGGAATCTGGCACACATCAACTTGGAAACACAAGTTGTTACCCCATCAGTCGGTATTCTTCATACATACCCAAATGATGTAATCATCAATGACGGCTGTGCATTTGTTGTCAACTCAGGAGTAGATACCGGAACTCTACAAAAGTTTGAATTGAATACCTGGACCCTGACTGAGCTGGGTATAGGTACCAGCTGGAATTGTTGGGCACCCCTAGCCCTTGAAAACGGGAAAATCGCTGTTTCCGCAACCCTCAATAACTCAATCGAAATAGTTGATCCCACTTCAATGCAAATAACGTCTTCAATTGGTGAAGTCGGCCCCAACCCCGAGTGGATGGCAGCAAACAGCGACTTCATCTACACAGCATGTGGCGGTTGGGGAACTGGTGAATCGGTGGTGGTCTCTGACATTCAAACCGGCTCAGCTACAGACACACTGACGGCTGGGACAAACTGCCAGTCTCTTGTTCTCTCTGATACGAACATGCTTTTCGCTACTTGCAGCGGTGCCTACGGTACTGATGAAGGTTCTGTTGCAGTAATTGATCTTGAAACTGGAAATCTAGTATCAGAGCTGGATGTGGGTGGATTTCCTGCCTTCAGCGTCGCAGCCAATGGTATCCTTTATGTATCAGATCCCTGGGGCGCCGGTGTATACTCGGTTAACATGACTACCCTTGAAATTCTTCATGATTCCAGCAATCCATTCTGCTCAGGTGGCAATGGAATGGCTGTAGATGAAAATGGTAATCTGTGGATAACAGACGGAATGAACGGGGAAGTCAGAGTATATGACACAACTGAAACTCTCGTTCAAACTTTCACAGTAGCCTCTCCCGGAGCCATAGCAGTTAGCGGATCATTGCTCGGTATCAACGGGGGAATAATTGAAACCGGAGTATCTATTTCTGTTTCTCCTAATCCTGCCATGAGTGTTATCACAGTAACCGGGGCAACCTCGGAAGCACACGTAACAGTCTATGACATTTCAGGAAGAACATCAGCAACATCGGTAACCGATAACTATGGGACCAGCATCATGGATGTTTCGAATCTTTCAACAGGACTCTATTCTGTCGTAAGCGGCAACTCCTGCACCAGGTTCGCGGTAACAGCACGATGATAGCACTAGTACTTCTATGCATGATGGCAGATCCGTGGGCTGATAATTCTCCTGCTGTGGAATATGGACCTGGAGCAGGTTACGGACAGTCCTTCTATCCAGATAACATCCTTGGTCCTCCTGATCCCGCAGCGACTCCGACTTCACCTTCTTTCGGTGAGAACAATCTGCTGACACTCGGCTCAGACGGGTGGGTAGTGCTGGAGTTTACAGACAACAGTATCATTAATGAGCCGGGTCCTGATTTTACGGTATTTGAAAATGTAATGGATTCGGGATCGGGATACTTTCAGGAGTGCGCTTTT
Organism: Candidatus Fermentibacteraceae bacterium; assembly: GCA_016744855.1. GTDB lineage: Bacteria > Fermentibacterota > Fermentibacteria > Fermentibacterales > JCC-6 > Sabulitectum. The sequence continues at coordinate 31,466 of JADGDO010000008.1, forward strand.
GTAGATGTAAGCCAGGATGGCCAATACTGGATCAGGTTCCCGTGGGATGAAACAACTCTCGAAGGGCTTGCGGGGCTTCTGCCTACCACTGGACAAGATCCTTTGAATCCTGAAATATCAGGAGGAGACCAGTTTGATCTGGAAGAGCTGGGGCTGGAGTGGGTTCGTTTCGTCAGACTTACGGACTGCGGAGACTCGGTTTCCGACGGTGGTCTTTTCGATCTGGATGCAGTGGCTGCAGTAAACTCATCCACCGGTATAGAAGAAAATACCTTACCGGCAACTTTGTCAATAACCTCGCCCTTTACCTCAAGTTTTACCATTGCAAGCAAAGAAACTGGAACTCTTTCATGCTACACCGTAGATGGAAGAAAGGCTGGGCAGTGGCAGCATTCAGGCCTGCCTGAAACACATGATACATCCCAACTTCCCTGTGGTGTTTTCTACTTTGTTATTAATCAGTCAACAATTTCCGCTGTCAAGCTGATTAACTGAAAAAAAAGAAGGAGCAGAGAGAAGTTCCCCTCTCTGCTCCTCTTTATCTCACACACAAGTCTCTCGGACAGGTCGAAAGAGCAAATATCAAGGTTCATTTCGGCAACCAGAAGTTATTTAAAAAAGCTGCCGTAATCAGTGATTTACTGCTGCTGAATATTGAGCTTAAACTGCCTTCAAAGTTTCTGCAGGTGATGTAAGGAAGAAGCTTTTTCTTTCAATCCAGTTTTTCAGCTCAGAAGCAACTTTCTCTCCCTGCTTCCTGTTTGATAGGCTGAATGATTTTACCTTTCTTCCCTGTACTTCAATTTCACCTGAGTAAAGATCTCTGTAGGAAACATGGCCGAGGATTCTTCCGTTCTGTTCGGGATAATCAGACGAGTAATCAACCACAGGGGCGAGTATGTCTTTGTCTGCTACTCCTGTGAATCTGGCCATATCTTCATTCAGTATTGGTATTGGGATGCCCACGCCCACGCTCAGCGAAACTCCATAGCCTTTTATCCATACACCGCGTAGGAAGCGTGGGTTCATTCCTTTAAGATCACCTCTTACAGAAATTGTCCCTGCCCCTTCGATGGGAACTCCATTCGGTCCTCTTTTGGGGTTCGAGCAGTGTTGGGTACCCGGTCCAGTTATCCACCCCTCGCCTCCTCCCAGAAAAATTTTGGTACCGGTACCAATTGTTCTAAAGTATGGATCATTGATTAGCGGACTGAATTCTCCGGAACCGCTGAACCCAGCGTTCTTCAGGTTTGGCTGAAGAACTCCCAGGTAAGTTTGAATTTCTCTTCCAGAACCGTTAACTGCAACATTGTAGTTCTGATATGAGTTTCTGAAGTTTGTTAACTCAGCACTCGTTAGTGTTGCAATATTTATTGATGAACTGAGTTGGCGCCGAGGATAGCAGTCTGTTGAGTGACCTGCAGCATCCAGATATACATTCCTTCCACTTACGAGGTCTTCTATAACATGTGCACCTCCATAACTGGGGGTGTCACTCTGCGCCGTTGCTCCGAGAAAAATGTCAACTGCTGCAATGCCGCAATACGCCGGAACTCCGTTTAGAGTTGCTTCTTTGAAATTGATTCTGGGCGAGGAATGACCGGTGTTTATCAGCAACCCGCTTGAGCACATTGGACCGAAAGTACCAGTAGTAACTACATCGACAAGCTCCGCTGCCTTTGCTGGCCCTTGCTCTGCTACAAGATCGGTCATCTCTCCTGCTGTAAGAACAATTGCTGTACCTTTTGCTATCTTCGAGTTTATCTCTTCTATCGACTTATACATTTCTACTGCCTCTCCCTGTCAGGTGTATATCTCCCCAGATTCCAATTGATTCTCCACAGGTTGCTATGATGCCTTTTAGTTTGCGCTTACATGCTATCTCTTCAACAATTCTCCCAACATCGGTTTCTTCTCTGATTCTGTTAGCCAGAGAAGTTGCGGCTGCATCAGCTCTGGCTGCGCAGGAATGGATTGCTGTTACAGCATCTGCCTTCCCAAGAGAGAAGGAAGGCCCCACCTTTCCACTTGAAGTACAAACTGATATTCCATTAGAAGCATCGAGCGAAAAGCTGATGCCCCTGGAAAAAGCAGACTCTTCTCCCGGATAAACAAGGAATTCCAGTGGCTCAGGTGATGTTGCCCATACATCACCACCATTCTCCACCACAACAGTTTTGGAATGCTTCAACAGAGATCGCCCGACTTCCTGTGCTATTGCTCCTGCAACAGATGCCATCGGTCCTGTATTCCACTCCCGCCCAGCCTCCTCCATAGTGCTTATCAATCCCTTAACTGTAGAGGATGTGAAAGGAGTAAGCGATCGCTGGAAAACAGGGTTAACCGCTATGTGCTCGTGTAGGGTTCTTCGCGTGATATTGAGAATTTCGAGAGCTTCATTCCTGAGACTTTTCTCAGCATAAATCTGAAGATCACTTTCTCCAACTGCGACTCGGAAAGTTTCTAGACCCGAAGAGGTCCATTTTCTGTAAAATCGTTCCGTATACATGATTCTCCGCCCTGGCTTAATTATTCGACAAAATCTGCTGCTGTCGGATAAGGCCCTGCTGAAGCGAAGGTTGAGAGTTTAGCTGCTCTCTTTGCCCCCGGCCCCGCAGGGCCTGGACATGGTCATGTGTTCGGAAGAATGGAATAGGAGATGCTTAGAATGATCTCTTGTATTAAGAAATTCATTTCTCTGTTTCAAAGCTTCTCCTTAATAAACTAAAAAACCGTCCTGCAAAGCAGAACGGCGCGAAAACAAGTTTTCGGGCAATCCCGCACATCGGCTTTCGCCTGCCACCGTGGAAATTTTCTCGGTTGGCGCCCCCGGATGGAGGTATCTCTTGATGCTGGCTGGAATATACAATTTCTATTAGAAAGGTCAAACAGCCTTTCCCAAAAGCCCTTTTTCTGTTATTTTTGATTGTTCGTATGGTGGATTAGTGAAACTGAAAGGTTGTTGGTTTGAGGATTGCAGATATATACAAAAGAGAAAAGCCGGTTCTTTCGCTGGAAGTATTTCCTCCGAAACCGGGTTACAGTTTGAAAACTGTATTTCGTACACTGGATGGCCTAAAAGATCTAAATCCATCATTTGTTAGCGTAACCTACGCCTCACAGGGCGAGTCCACAGACAGAACAGTTCAGATTGCCTCAAGGGTAAGAGATGAATACAGCTGTGAATCCCTAGCACACTTGACCTGTATCGGCCACTCAAAGGATGAGGTAACCCAAGTACTCGACAATTTAGAGACTCAGGGAATCGTGAACATTCTCGCCCTGCGAGGAGATATTCCAGAGGAATTTGTCCACAGGAAAAGAGACTATCACTTCGCGAGTGAACTGATAAAGGAAATTGCAGCCAGGGAGAATTTCTGTGTAGGTGCCGCGGCATATCCAGAAGGGCACATAGAGTCAAAGCGAATAAGCCACGACCTGGACAACCTAAAAAGCAAGGTGGACGCCGGAGCTGAGTTTCTGATTACACAGCTGTTCTTTGACAATAGAATATTCTATGACTTCATGGAAAGAGCACACCTAAGAAATATTAAAGTACCTCTTGTTCCAGGAATTATGCCAATTCTGAATTACAAACAGATTAAGCGAATACTGATGATGTGCGAAGTTTCTATTCCTGCAAAACTGTTAAGCATGTTCGACAAGTATTCTCATGATCCGGGAGACCTCGCCAAAGCAGGGGTTGAGTATGCAATTGAGCAGATTCAGGATCTTGTAGAAGAGGGTGTAGAGGGCATTCACCTCTATACTATGAACAGAGTCAATCAAGTACGGGAGATAGTTTTTCGCTCCAATCTCAGGGAACAGCAGTGAAGAGATTAATTCTGCCTGTTACCATCGTACAGCCGACTATGAAGCAGGTTCTGTGGCGATCCGGGTGTCCTCCCCACGAAGCTGGGGATGAAGTAAACCAAAGTGCTGCAAAAGCTCTTCTTCTTCTTGATGAACTTTCGTCCGGAGCAGTATACTCTGCAGTTCTTTTCGAGGCAGGTGAGCACCCTGATTATCTCAAAAACCTCTGGCCGGATAAACCCGTTTCGGTCTCTGTAACTTCCCTGGGAAATAAGGTAGACAGTTTGCTTGAGGGTCCACCAGGGCTTGATCACTTCATGCTAAATTCTGCAGCTTCTGTTGCTGTTGAGTCCCTTATGAAAGCTCTTCAGTGGGCAATAGCGGAAGAACTGAACATGATTCCAACAAAGAGAGTTGCTCCGGGGTATGGTGACTTTGCCATAAGTACCCAGAAAAACATAATTGAGTTGTTCCCCGATTCAGGGGTAACATGCAACGAAAGCTATATGCTGACACCCGTAAAAAGTATGACTGGAGTAACCGGATGGATTCCGCAAAACAACTGAGAAGCCTGCTTGCCGAAAGAATAGTTTTCCTCGATGGTGCCATGGGTACAATGCTTATGAACCGGGGAATGCCAGCCGGTGTATCTACTGAAATCTGGGCTTCTGAACATCCCGAAGACCTTGCCTCTGTTCACCGATCATACATAGAAGCGGGAAGCGATATCATACTCGCCTGCACCTTTGGTGGAAGTCAAATAAAACTTGGCTCAAGAACTGCCGAAGTAAACCGTTCTCTTGCCCAAACTGCAATTGCGGCAGCAAACGAGAATGCTATTGTTTCAGCAAGCATAGGGCCATGCGGCGAGTTAATCCGACCGGTTGGAGACGCTGATTGGATGGACGTTTACAACAGTTTTCTAGTTCAGACAAAAGCACTTGCCGAAGCTGGAATCAATGTATTCTTTCTTGAAACATTCACAGATCCCCGAGAGTTGAAAGCTGCAATTCTTGCAACAAGAGACGCAAGTCCTGACGGATTTATCAGTGCTCATTTAACATTTGCTGATAATGGTCGAAGTGGAGCAGGAACATCACCCACAGCCCTCGCTCTTCTGGGTAATCAACTTGCAGTTGATGCTGTTGGTGCAAATTGCTCAACAGGACCGGAAGGTTTACTACCAGTAATAAGTGAAATGGCAAGATTTTCAGAGAGATTTATTACGGTCGAGCCCAATGCGGGTCTACCGGATGCTTCGGGCAATTACAACATGTTCTCTGATCAGTTTGCAGCGGCGACAGAGGAAATGGCATGGGCAGGGGCTTCCATTATCGGAGGTTGCTGTGGAACCACTCCGGAGCATATTACCGCTCTGAGACGAACAATCGGCATGAGATCACCGGAGAAACCCACAAGAGAAAAACTTTCAGCGTTCACCTCAGTAGATTCAATTGCGCCTATAGGGGGAGCCATGCTGATGGTTGGTGAGTCTGTTAACCCAACCGGAAGAAAAGAACTGAAGAAAGCGATTCGCAAAGGTGATTCAGACTATGTGATTTCAATGGCCAGACAACAGGAGAAAGCAGATCTTCTTGATATAAACCTGGGCCTGGAAAGACTGGTCCCAGACGGTCTTCTATCGCGATCATTCTCCGGTCTCTGTACAGGCGCTCCTCTCTCTGTTGATCTTTCATCTCCGGAGAATATCGAAGCAGCTTTTTGCCAGATTGGCGGTATCGCTCTTCTAAATTCCCTCATGGCAACCGAAAGCCACATATCCGAGCGAATCGGCACCCTACTTCGTCATGGAGGTTACACAGTTCTGCTTCCAATAGATGAAAATGGTCTCGCTGAAACACCAGAAGAGAGACTTGCTGTTGTTAAAAAAGGAATTGCTATTCTGGAAAGACATGGATTTCCTGCCAATCGTGTTTTTGCAGACCCCATTGTAAAGGCTTTAGCAACCGGTGCAGACCCAAAGACGACCCTGGAAACACTGAAATTGTTTAAAAGAGAGGGAATCCTGACAATTGCGGGAGTCTCCAATGTTTCTCACGGCCTTCCTCACAGAGGAGGAATTAATGCAGCCTTTCTCGCAAACTTATCGGTGGACGGACTTGATGCCGGCATAGTAAATGTCCTTGATCCAGTAACATCCACTATAACAGGGGGAGCTGCTGCTCTTTGCGGTAGAGTAGATCCAGCGGACATTGAGATTCCGGATTATGAGCAGACAGAGACTCCCGGTAATGAAGTACTTCTTAGGAAAACCCTTCTTAAGGGTGATGCCGCAGGCGCAAAGCTGGCAGCTATCAACCTTCTCGACTCCGGATTTGAGGCCTCATATATAGTTAATGAATGTCTAGCACCCGCCATGGATAAACTTGGAAATCTTTATTCAAGAAAAAAACTGTTCCTGCCCCACTTGATAGCTGGAGCCGAGGCAGCAAAATCCCTGATGGAAATTCTTAAGCCGCACATGAAATCAACAGAAGAAGAGACGAAGGGAACCATCGTTCTAGCTACAGTAAGAGGAGACATTCACGATATCGGGAAAAACCTTGTTTCCCTCTTCCTCTCAAATGCAGGTTTCAAGGTTATTGATCTTGGTAAAGACATCTCTTCAGAAGACATAGTAAAAGCTGTGAAAACAAACAAAGCTGATGCTGTTGCTCTCTCAGCACTAATGAGCACGACCGCTTCAAGAATGGAAGAGGTTATTCGTCTTTTGAAAGAAGATGAAATTGAAATTCCTGTACTTATTGGTGGCGCAGTAGTAACCGGAGAATTCGCTACTCAGATCGGGGCATTCTATGCAAAAGACGCCTATTCCGCTGTTGAATCTGCAGGAGAAATGTTGAAGTAGTAATCTCACAGGGTTTTGCACAGTTTCCCGAAAATTCTTTATTCCATCCATGTCCAATAAAAGGCCATTACTCTTTATCTAAATTTCCAACTATCCATGTTGGCAAATCTATTAAGCTGCTGTGCAACACTTTAGAAATATTTGTATACGGATTAAAATTGACTTGTTAAGAGCAGAACAGGGCCCAAAGACTAGTGTGCATAATTATGTGCAAAACTTCTATTTCACTGTCAGACATTAATAAGCATTTGACAAAGACCTTCCGTTTTTTACAGAATCCACTATGAAAGCATTTCCTCAACAGAAAGGAAGAACTTATGATATTTCTAGCAATGATTGCCCTGCTCGGGGCTCCGGATCCAATGGACATTCACGCAGGAGATTTTCTTGACCTGAGCCCCAGAGAATTTCTGGTTTCAGCAGCAGAGGCATACGGAAATGGAGAATGGTACCAGGCTGCAACTGAATATCTGAATGCACTTGAAATTGACCCTTCAAATTCAAATTCGATGTTCAATCTTGCTTGCTGTTATGGTCTCATGGGTGAAGATGAGCTGGCATCCAGATACCTGAGAAGAGCCTACGCTGCCGGTTTCACCGATCTAGAGCACATTAACTGGGATCCGGACTTTGATTCAGTCCGAGATATGCCTGTTTTTTCAGCTCTTCTTGACAGTCTGAATACTGCTGCAACAGAAGAAAACCACAGACTGGGTGAGCTTCACTGGTTTGATGCAGTAGAGTCCTTCTACTACCGTGTTCGATTTCCCGAAGGGTTCAATCCACCGACTGAAGTACCGCTGGTCATCGGCTTGCACGGTCTTGGCAGTTCACCTGACAACTTCATGAGAATCTGGGAATCGATAGACGAACCAAATTTCATCTTTGTAGTACCACAAGCACCATACCCTATCGGTGAAGATGCCTTCTCATGGTACAGGGGTAACGGTGGTACTGAAGAGTGGGGACACAGTCTTCTTCTCGCAGGAAATTATGTGCTCAAATTGACAGAACACCTGCAGAATGAATATCCTGTGAGCGACATTTACCTGTTCGGTTTCTCGCAGGGTGCATGCCTTTCTCTTTACACTGGAATCAAAAACCCAGAAATCTTTAACAGTATTATTGCAGCCTCCGGTTGGTTGGAAGAAGATCTCATCTCCGCAAATCAACTGCACAGTCCAACCGATATGAGAATTGAGTTGATACATTCACCTGAGGACCGCGGTGTACCTTTTGAAGATGCCCAAAGAGCAGTTTCAGTTCTCTCTCTTGCCGGATGGAATGCAAATCTTCATGTGATTACAGGTGGTCACCTTGTCGACATGGAAGCACTGAATCTGATTCTAACCGATCTTGGCATTGCAGGAAACTAGAAAAGAATACAAGAAAGCCCCGGAGAGAAGAAACTCTCCGGGGCTTTCTTTATAAAATCCTGCTACTTAACTATATACTGGTTGTTCACGTTCTCCAACCAAACTCCGATTCCACCAGCAGCAATAGCTCCGATAACTCCAACAATCAAAGCTATTCCAAGACCGATAAGAGCCCAGATAAGTATAGCCTTACTGTAATTCTGAAGGTTTACATTCATTGACCCTGAAAATGCAAATACAAGAAGAAGTATAAGATTAACGAAAGGGATCATAAGAGCAAGTTGAACCAGGAAAAATCCTCCGGTTGAAAAGGGAGCGTTTCTGTCTTCGGCCATTTGTAAATCCTCCGTTTGCTTTAACTGTTTTTCATAACTTTTGTAAGACTGGCAACTGTTCCGCTGATGTCAGCGATATCTGTCGGAATAATCATTGTGTTGTTTACTTTGGCAAGTTTACCAAATTCCCCTATCCACTGTTCAGCAACACGAAGAGAAACAGCATCTTCTCCGCCGGGCTGTTGGATGGCTGAGGCTATTTCACGGATACCCAGAGCAGTTGCCTTAGCTACGCGTTCAATTTCCAGGGCTCGGCCCTCAGCTTCATTGATCCGCTTCATCTTTTCACCCTCAGACATGGAAATCATCTCCTGGCGTCCACCCTCTGCACGGTTAATTTTTGACTGGCGCTCTCCTTCAGAGTGAGCAATCTCAGCGCGCTTCTCGCGCTCGGCACGCATCTGCTTCTCCATAGCTTCCTGAACCGATTGGGGAGGAGTAATGTTTTTGATCTCGTAGCGAGTTACTTTTATTCCCCAGGGGTCGGATGCCATGTCTACAGCATCCACAACATTGGCATTAACAGATTCACGCTCAATAAAGGTCTTATCCAGCTCCAGTTTACCTATCTCACTTCTCATTGTTGTCATCGCAAGCTGGGTAGTTGCAAACTGAAAATTGCGGATTCCATACGCAGCTTTTACCGGGTCCATTACTTTCAGATAGAGAATTCCATCTACTTCAACCGATACATTGTCTGCTGTTATACAAACCTGAGGTGGAACATCGATAGCAATTTCCTTTAAGCTGAGTTTGTACCTCACCTTGTCTATAAAAGGAACAAGAATGTGAAACCCGGCTTCAAGGGTATTAGAATACTTACCAAGACGTTCAACAATGAAAGCAGATTTCTGTGGAACTATCTTTGCGGTTTTAAACAGTGTGATAATAATCATCACAATAATTACAAATGGCACAAAAAACTCCATCTCAACCCTTCCCTTCAGTTAACAGGTTCTACAATAAGTGTAATGTTTCGTTTTCCAGTGATTCGAACTGAACTTCCCGCAGGAATAGTCACAGAACTGTCTGCTCTCCAATCCGTTCCCTCAAAAAAAACTTTACCTTCAATAGAACCGGGATAAATCTCTCTGGTAACTCTTGCAAGTTTCCCGGCATATTCATCATCCTTTTCCTCTGTGCTGTCCCCTTTAAAAAACCGACTCGCGTATTTTCTAAGACCGAAGAGTAGAACAAGAGAGGAAACGCCGAAAACAGTTACCTGACCTACCATTCCTGGAAGAATACCTGCCCATGTTAGAAGAGAAGTCAGGATCGCTCCAGCCCCGAAGAAAACAAGAATGACTCCGGGAACTGCAAATTCAAGAAAAATTAACACCACTCCACAACTGAACCACAGCAATTCCGGGCTTAGCCAGTCGAACATAGTCCCCCCTATTTTCACGTGAATAGTTCAGGAATACAATAACAACATTGAAAACAGAACACAATTTGCAGCCTTTCTTTTGAAGCCCGCTCCTTGAATACTAGGAACTTCGAAAGAAAGAGGGGGGATTATGCTGTTATTATGTATTCTGGCAGCTTTGCGCGTTTCCGCAGGATTGCATGGCGACCAGCAGGTTAATACTGATTTATCCGGATCTGTTCTGCTCCTTGAAAACAGAATTGTTTCAAACGAACCGGGCTCTGGCCGGAATGTTCTATCCATGGGTGAGTATCTCTTCTGGAAGGAATGTTCCCAGGGTTTACCTCAGCGAATAATGTCGCAGACAGAAGGTGAAATTTATTCCCGTGAATTCTTCAGCGGACCGTTTTCCATTGGAAATAATCTCATGGTTTCAATTCCTGAAGAAATATTGATTCTAGACAAGAGCGGAACCTCTTTGTGCTCTTACTTCACGGGAGAATACCCGGGAAGTCTCTGCTCTGATGGAGAAATTATATGGTTTGTCTCTTCCAGAGATGGCGTTCTGAAATTCCTAGCCACAGACAGTGGCCTTATTCAATCTCTTCCTCTTCCTTTCTGCCCTTCTACAGTTCAGTTCAGAAATGATCTTCTTCTGATAGGAAATGCAGATGGTGGATACTCTGTCTGCTCCAGAACGGGCACAGAAATCTGGCAGATCCCAGACGGAACCTCCGGCCATTTTATAGATGATTCAACCATTATTTTCATAAGAAACATAGAGACTGAAGGGTGTGAAATCCTTTCAAGAGAAACTGTTTCCTTTGATGTAAGAACCGGCAAAGAAACTATTAGCCAGATATCTGAATCACCAAGTGAACCAGTGAACAGGGCTGTGACAGATGATCCGGCAGCTCATTTCGACGTACCCTACATGCATCAGAAGTGGGACACACCAGACTGGTTCAACGGCAGTTGGAGCTGTGGGCCGACATCCTGCATGATGGCTGTACAGTACTACAATCGTCTTACTCCTGATTCAATCTGGTGCAGCTATCCTGATGGTCACTGGAGCGAATGGGGAAACTACATTCCTTCCGAATACACATTTCTTGGAGAGACCTATGATATCCTGGGCATATCACCTAGCAGTGTCTGGGTACCCGGTGCTCACGGATATATTTGCAGAGATGCAGGAGGAGCATACTGGTCCTATATGGCAATATGGATGCAGCAGCATGGCCTTGATTCATCATGGCTAGGCACAACATGGGGTGCATGCACCAGTGAACTCAACAACTCATGGCCTGTAGTGGCATCAACACAAAGTATCTATACAGGTGGGCATATTCTTCTTTTCAACGGCTACTACGATAACCACTCTGTGGTAAGCAACGACTCCTACGGCAATCAGAACGTGTCAGGCTGGGGTACACTTCCCAATGGGAAAGATGTTGTTTACGACTGGCCGGGATACAACAATGGCAATGTTCAGCTGGTGATCTCTCAGTTGTTTTCAGCCCGTTCTGAAGTTCTGTCAGAAGCGGGAACCCTGATAGACGACCGTTCTCTGGGCTACAGAAAACTTGGGCCATGCCAGTTCTGGCACGAGCAGGAAACCGGTTACGACGGTTATTCCTGGTGGACCTATTCCACAGCTGCATCGCCAGACACTTGCCTTGTGGAATGGATTCCTGATCTTCCTTCTCAGAACCTGTATCAGATAGAGACATACATTCCATCGTCACACTCAACTGCAACCGGTATTTACCACGTCTATACAACTTCGGGGTGGGAAACCGCCACAGTAAATCAGAGCAACTACAGCAACCAGTGGGCTTCTGTCGGGACTTTCTCTCTTGCCCCCTCCACGGCTTATGTAAGAATGGGTGACTACACAGGAACACAGGGTCAGTACATCTCCTTCGACGCTGTCAGGTTCACTCTGCAGACTTCTGTAGATAATAGCAATTCCTCATGCACTTCCAGTGGGTTTGGAGTTCTGTTGAACCCGGTTTCCAGCAGTTCGACACTGACTTTCACCCTACCGGACAGTTTTAACGGTGCGGTACAGATCTTTGATCTTTCAGGAAGACTTACTCTTGCCTGTCAGGCTTCAATACCAGCCGGATCTCTTTCTCCAGGCATATATCACGCTGTAATAAATATCGGCAATGGAAACGAGTCAATTAGATTCACTGTAACCAGATAGAAAGGTAGAACATGAAGGCAATAGTACTCTTGCTTATCTGCGTACTCTCTGCAATGGGATTCTCTTCATCACGAACTGTTTCAGAAGTCTCTGTTGATGGAGAGTTTTCAACAACTGAATTCTCAGGGATTCTTGAGCAGGCAATAACACCACCCCTTCCAGATCCTCCAGAAGTTCTTTGGCACTATACGGAGGCAGAAGGATTGACCCAGAAGCTCGTACAGATTGGAATGAATTCCAGTCATCTGTTCACCGGCGGATGGTATGGTGGCGGCATAATGTTTACAGGCATCAATGGCGATGGATCAGCTCTTTGGGTTACAGAGCCGGGACTCGGAGCTAATGAATACTGGACCTCACTTGGAACAGCAACTGCTGCTGCCCAAACTGCGGATCTTTTCTATACAACACAGATCTGGGATGTATACAACGACAATGGTACTCCGGGAGATACATCAGATGATTTTATGGTTTCAGAAGGAAACAGTGCTGTCAGCCTCTTTCAATCCAGTTCAGCCGCTCCTATATGGGTCAGTGTCAACAGTGCCCCATTCGTCTGTGCTTCCATGGACGAGCCCGGGAAAACTGACTGTTCAGTTGATGGATCAGTTTTTGCCTCATCCGGAGCCATCAGCGGGCATCTTGCAGTAAAATTCTACTCGAACACAAGTGCAACACCAATGTCTATCTATGAAGATGCTTCACTTGCCTACTATCCCAGACAACTCCGACTCACTGCTGACGGTTCAAAATGCATCTTCAGAGTTGCAGCCACTCTCTACCGGGTTGATACGGCCACTGGAACCCTGGAAGCCAGTTTCGCTCTGGATGCGTCCAACGACTGTTTCGCTATTTCTCCGGATGGCTCAGTTGTTGCCTACGGTTTCACTGCAGCAAGAATTGCCACCTGGGACGGTTCTGCATACAGCTTAACAGCAGGAGCTGCGGTCAGTGGCTACTACGGTGGAGCAGCGACAATTGCAGCAGATAATGAAACAGTCTACTTTGGCTTCTATAAGAATACATACAAATCAAACAGAATCCTCCGATTTGACCTAGCCAGCTCATCAGTGATCTGGACTTATGACTATCCAGCCGGATCCGGTAGTAACCAGGATGTTGTTGAATGGATGGACTGCTCGGATGATGGCAGATGGATGGTTGTTGGATCATGGGGATGCGATAATGGAGGACCAGAGGTTCAGGTATTTGATGACAATTATCCAACAGCTCCCGTCTTATCCATCGACACACCCGGATCAATGTTCCATGTAGATATGAGCCCGGACGGTCAGTACATATCGGCTGCTGGAAAACATGTTCACGCCAATACTATGGGTAGCGGCACCGATGTTTACTTCGGAGAAGTCGATATACTCGGTATTGAGGATACAGAATCATTAACTACTCTGAGCTTATCACCCCTCTCTCCAAACCCTGCCACCAATCAGTTCAATGTATCCTTTTCTCTTCCATCAGCAGGCAGTGTACAGCTGGGCATCTTTGATTTGTCAGGTCGTCTTGTTCAGGAATTAGTTGAAACTCAGATGGCAGCCGGTTCTCACAGCATGGCATTTGAAACAGATTTAACTACTGGTGTTTATCTCTGTCGACTCTTTGCAGATGGAGAAACTGCTACAGGCAAACTGCTCATCACAAGATAACACTCTATCTACCTACCCGCATCTTCACTGGTGAAGATGCGGGTAGGGCTGGTTGATCTTAATGAAAATTTTATGGAATATCTCTTCACATGGCTGGGGGCACGCTGCGAGGCAGCGTGAGCTCATAAGGGTTTACAAACTAAGCCATCCGGATACACACATAACCATTGCTTCAGATGTGCCCAAGTGGTTCTGGGAGGGTTCTGATATAAGGACAGTGATGAAGGGGTCTTCTTCTCCAATCGTTATAGAAAAAGATGGAGACATTGATCTTTCCAGAACTCGAGAACATTTCCTTAATTTCATCAGTAACAGGTCAGAATATCTCAAATCAGAAAAGATCAGGCAGTTGCTTATCAAGCCTGATCTGGTAATTTCAGACATTGATCCTCTACCAATCAAGGCTGCAGAGACTAACAGTATACCTGCTTTTGCTATTGGTAACTTCACCTGGGACTGGATAATGAGAGAGTTATTCCCGGACCTAAAAACAGAAGCTGCACTAGTCAGCCGTATGTATTTACACGGCAGATATTTGAAGCTGCCAATGAGCCCGAATGACTCTCCTTTTCATTCAACAACCGAAGTTCCTCTTCTGAGAGGAGGGCCCTCTGGTAACCCTGAGGCAGTAAAACACCTGCTTCCGGGCGGTAAAACATGTCTCCTTGCACTACGTGAACTGCCCGGAGAAAGAACCCTGGCAATACCAGAAGGATATACTGCGGTTTCCTGCCTTCCTGTTCCGATTCACCCGACATGTTGTAACATTACCCCGAAGCAGCTGATCTCGGTGGGAGCAACATTTGCGGACATAGTCAGTGCCTGCGATGTTGTTATCTCCAAACCTGGTTACGGAATCATCTCACAGATACTAACGATGGGGAAAAAGGCAGTACTTCTTACAGGAAGAAACTTCCCCGAAGAAAAATACCTTCTGACTCCGCTACTGGAAGAACGGGGGATCAAACTAGTGCCCATTAATTCCAAGACTTCTCTTGATACCGCTGTTTCAACCCTTGCCGAACTTTCAATGCCTGTCTCAATTCAATCTTACGGTGCAGAAACAATAACGAGTCTGATCAGTACAATCTGTTAACCTTTCTGATACTTCAACTTTGCCTTATAATCATGATGAAATTTTTCGTACGCCAAACTAACGGAGGAAAGATGCTTAAATTGCTTTTGCTTGTTGTTGTGTCGGCTTTTGCGTTCGGTGCTCTTGTTAACAGCCCGACTGATGCTGCCAATCTCGTAATGGAGACGATGGTTACCGATTTTTCTAACAAAGAAGTTAGAAGTTTTGAAGGTACCGTAACAGAAGGTCAACTTCTTGGTGCCTGGACTCTTCCCGAAGTAATCGTACCTTTCGATGGTTACTTTGTGCTTGTTGATGACTGTGTTCTTGCAAACTGGGCTCATCCATGCAGATGGGTTTTTGTTTCTCCAGAGGGAGCAATGGAAACCGTCGCAATGAGCATTCCTCCAGATGTACTCCCAAGAATGACTGTTGAATACACAAGTCTTCCAGTAACTGATGACGGTAAAGGTCAGTACGAAGACTTCCTTGCATGGTTCACACCGAACGTACAGTCAACATCAGGTAATGCAGATAACATGTATGCATGGATCATCTCCGGTGGAGCCAACCAGAGTAACAACCACACCAGATACTATGGCGATGTTCAGTTTATCTACAATGTTCTCGCTCACGATTACCTCATCCCGGATGATCATATCATTGTCTGCTTTGCAGATGGACTCAATCCAGCTCCCGATCTTTCCAATGGTCTGAATTCAAACCCGGATTTTGATGATGATGGCGACAGTGATATTATTTACGACGCCACAGAAGCTGGTGTAACAAGCGGTTACAATGCCATTAATGCAATGGTTGGCGCTGACGATCATCTCTTCATTTACACCACTGATCACGGCAACACAGGCAAGGGTGGTTTTGATAACCCACCAGAGGTAATTCTTAACCTCTGGAACGCTTCTCTTGATGATGATGTATTTATGGGATACATGGACACCTTCTCTGCTATGTCTATCCATGTTGTAATGGAACAGTGCTTCTCTGGCGGCTTCTATGAAGAGGTCATCAATGCTGGAGCCGGACAGCCAAGAACATTCGCAAGCGCAGCAAATGCTTCCGAATCAAGCTGGGCTGGTCAGCCATATCCCGAGTACAATGAGTATGTCTACTTCTGGACAGGTGCCGTTCACGGTTCACTTCCTCCTACGACAAGTCTTCCTGGAGGAGCCCTCGCCGGAAATCCCGACATGAACAGTGATGGAGCAATATCCATGTACGAAGCGGCTTACAAGGCTGAGGAGTGGGATATTGCCAACGAGCACCCAATGTGGGGAGACACTCCTGACAGTTGTGGTGACACATACTACCTGGGTGGACCAATTGTAACATCAATTGAAGACTCAAACTTCTTCATTCCGACAATGGGTCTTTCTATCTCACAGAACCCTGTTGTTGCGACTGCTATGGTAACCTTCACACTTCCAGCTGCTGCTCATGCAACTGTAGAGGTTCTTGATCTTAGCGGAAGAATTGTAAGCACTCCTGTAAACGGTTCAGTTGCCTCCGGCAGCCACTCCGTTGCTTCAGGACTAGAAAGTGCTCCTGCAGGTATCTACGTTGTAAGACTTACTACAGGTGGAAATACAGAAACACTCAGAGCAGTGCGTCTGTAACTCTGACATAAACAGACAAAGGGAGGGGCAACAGCTCCTCCCTTTTTTTTCACTTGATATCAACAAAAGAAACTCTACAGAGCCTCCGCCGGTTTCATGAAATTTTTGCACTTTAAATAACATTAACAATTCTTAAATAGCACCTTTCGGTGCGGGAATTTTGTTGATAGCTTCACCGGGTAATCTACTGGCATTTCTTCGCATTAATATATCTTAAGCTGTTGCATCACAAACTATCTCTTTGCATCTTCTTCATTCAAGAAACAAATCTTAAGGGGTAACATGAGGGAAAAAGATCTACTCAGAGTTTTTAACACAATGGTCGATTCCTACTGCCGGATTGATATCAGTGGAGCTATCACTGCTGTAAATAACAGGTTTGTCGAGTTGTTCGGTTACAATTCCCGTGAGGAAGTACTCGGAAAAAATCTTGAAAATGACTTTCTGCTGGATCTGATGCAATTGAATTCACTCTTCAGAGACCCCGCAAGCGATAACAAAACACATGAGCTCAGCGGAGAACTTAGAAAAAAAGACAGCTCTCTTATTTTTACAGAGACCAAAGCCAGACTGCTGACAAATGATAGCGGTGCTGTAACAGGGTTTGAGGGTTACATTCGTGACATCTCCGAGATTGTCTCCCAGAGGAAAGTTTCTGAACATCTTACCAGTGCTCTCGTGGCCATCAGGCAGGTGGGTCATCTCATGACCAAAGAGAAAGACCTAACTAAAATGATTCAGGGCATCTGCGATGCATTGATCTCAACAAGAGGTTATTCCTCTGCCTGGATATCTCTCTATGACCATGAAAAGGAATCCTTTTACGAAACTGCTTCAGCTGGAATCCCAGAAAGCAACATGCGTGTCCTCTCTGAGATGCTTGCATCCGGCGAAATTTGTATCTGTGCTTCAATAGCGATGAAACAATCTGCTGTTGCTACGGTAGATGATGTTCAAAATCGTTGTGGGGACTGTCCCCTTATAGGCCTCGAACCCAACAGCAGACCATTTACTACAGCACTCAGGGTAGACGGTGAGATTTACGGTGTTCTTTCAGCAGAACTGCCAATTCAACTCAGTAATCAGAAAGATGAGCAATCTCTCTTCCAGGATGTCGCTGACGATGTTGCTTACTCTGTTCACAACATCCACCTGGAATCAGAAAAAATAGAATCTCTGAAAGCTATTGAAACAGCAAACAAGCAACTTGAGGAAGCTCTGAAAATTGCTGAAGACGCTGCAAAACAGGCAGCAGAGGCCAGCCGGGCAAAGAGTGAGTTCCTGGCAAATATGAGCCACGAAATTCGCACTCCTCTAAACGGTGTGATTGGAATGACCGGTTTGCTGACGGAGACCAGTCTCACTCCTGAACAGAGAGAATTTGCAGTAACCATAAAAACCAGTGGGGACGCTCTACTTACTCTGATAAATGACATTCTTGATTTCAGTAAAATTGAAGCTGGCAAACTGGAGATAGAAAAAACCAATTTTGATCTTAGATTGCTGATTGAGGAAATCGGCGATTTGATGGCCCTCAGAGCCCAGCAAAAAGGACTAGAGTTCATCTCTTTAATTGGTCCCGACATTCCTGCTCCAGTTAATGGTGACCCCGGCAGAATCCGTCAGATACTCCTCAACTTAACTGGGAATGCAATCAAGTTTACCAGCAAAGGAGAAATCAGCGTATCTGCTCTAACAGTACATGAAACAGAAGAGACTGTTCTAGTAAGATTCTCCGTCACAGACACCGGTATAGGTATTCCCTCGGAAAAAGCTGTATCCATTTTTGATTCCTTTACACAGGTCGATGCATCTACAACTCGGAAATACGGTGGAACAGGCCTCGGTTTATCCATCTGCAAACAACTTGTAAATCTCATGGGTGGCAAAATAGGAGTAATAAGTAAAGAGGGTTCAGGCTCAGAATTCTGGTTCACCCTTGCCCTGGAAAAACAGTTAACTCTCTCAGCAAAACCTGTTAAAAAATCGATAGAAAACACAAGAATACTCGCGGTAGACGACAACTCAACAAACAGAAGACTTATTACACTTCTTCTTGAGTCATGGCACTGCAGATATTCTGTAGAGCCTGATGGTCCTGCTGCTTTGGAAGTTCTAAAAAAGGCCACCCTTGAGAAAGATCCCTTCCGCATAGCAATACTTGATATGCAAATGCCTATTATGGATGGAGAGGAGCTTGGACGCAGAATAGTTCAGGACCCCGAAATTCAGACTCCCAAAATGATAGTAATGTCTTCTGTTGGAGCAAGAGGCGATGCCGCCAGGTTACACGAACTCGGTTTTTCGGCATACCTCACTAAACCGGTAAAACAATCTCACCTTTTTAATTGCCTTACCACGGTTAACAGCATTCAGGGTAAAACAACAGATGTGCCGCTTGTAACAAGACACTCTCTCAGCGAATCAAGAAAAACCGGTTTAAAAATCCTGGTTGTTGAAGACAACCCGGTTAATCAGCTGGTGGCTGTCAAAATTCTTGAAAAACTTGGTTACAGAGCAGAGGTAGCAGCCAATGGAAGAGAAGCTCTTGATTCTCTTGCAAAGATACCTTTCGACCTGGTTTTCATGGATTGCCAGATGCCTGTAATGGATGGATATGAAGCCTCAAATGCAATTCGTTCAGGAGACGTAAAAATTCTGAACAGAAAAGTCGTGATTATCGCAATGACGGCAAATGCATTGAAAGGTGATCGAGAGAAGTGCATAAACGCTGGAATGGATGACTACATATCAAAACCGGTTACTCCCAAAACTGTTGCAACACTCCTGGATCAATGGCATTCCAGAATATCAGACTCCAGCGGATCAATAAGAGATGACAATCAGGATGATCTGCTTCTCTTCGATGAAAGCAAACTCAAAGAGGACTTCGAAGATGACACTGATACAATTCAGGAACTGATAAGGTTATTCATGGTAACGGGCAGAGAAAACCTGAATAATCTTGGTCTGGCTTTATCAGAAAACAGAGCAGATACAGTGGAGCTACTTGCCCACACCCTTAAAGGCTCTTCTCTTAATTTAGGGGCAAGTTCTCTGGCAAAAGCCTGTGGGAGACTTGAAAAACTGTCATCAAGCGGTGACCTAGCGAATGCCGAAGTTCTTCTGAAAGTGATTGATGTTGAGTTTGTTAGACTCTCCGATCATCTTTCAGAAATGGGCTATAGATAGCGAAGAAATTTTTCTTCCGGGTATTGTTCCGAGAGTGCTTTGTTCTCTGTCAATGGAAGCTGTTTACAATCACTCTGTTTCGTAACATCTTTCGTGACATCTTTCGCGATATAATATTCTACATCTCGATTGGGGAGTAATGAACGCTCAGTTTCAACACAAAGTTTCTTGCAATACGACCGAGGCCTATTTCAGAGTAAACGATACCGGAGTAATCACCTCCGTAAACACGAAAGCTGTTCAAGTTTTCGGGTACAGCTTACCGGAGCAGATGATAGGCAAGAGATTCACTAGCGAGTTCTTTCCGAGCAAAGAGGCAAAACGCGCTTTTCTTCACTTTCTTAAAAGTGACGGGTCCATACAATTCCTGACAGCCTTCTTTGTTAAGCTAGACGGATCTCAGTTTGAAGCAGAAACACATGTGAGACGGCTGTCAAACTCAACTGGAGGATTTGGGGGATTCGAGGGATTCTTACGGGACCTTTCTGGCATAAGAAATGACACCGGTCATGCTGAACACCTCACCAGTGCTCTTAAGGCAATTAGACAGGTCAATCGACTCATTACAAAGGAAAAAAATCTTGATACCATGATCCAGGGAATATGCGATGCTCTTATTTCTACAAGAGGGTATTCTTCAGCCTGGATAGCTCTTTTCAGCGACAAGAACTACACATCCTGCAAAACGGCCTTTGCTGGAATCCCAGCAGAAAACATGAGTCGGCTCAAAGCAAGAATAGAAGCCGGTAACCTTGTTATCTGTGCAAGGCTTGCTCTGGAGAGTGAAGAACTTGTTACCGTTGATAATGTAAGAAATCAGTGCGGTGGGTGCCCATTGCTAAACCTCGATCCCGGAAGCAGGCCTCTTACTACTACTCTTGTTGCAAACGGAAAATTGTACGGAATAATCTCCGCTGAGATACCTCAGGAAATCTCAACAGCCCTGGACGAACAATCTCTGTTCCAGGAGGTTGCTGATGATGTAGCTTACTCAGTTAGAAACATAGGAATGGAAGTCCTGAGATTAGAGCACAAAAAGGCTATAGAGAAGGCAAAGAAGGGTCTCGAAGAGGCTCTCAAAATAGCGGAAAAATCAGCTGATTACGCCAAGGAAGCAAACCGTGCCAAGAGTGAATTCCTCGCAAATATGAGTCATGAGATCCGAACACCTCTGAACGGTGTAATCGGCATGACAAGTCTTCTTATCAAAACAGAACTGTCACCCGAGCAGAGAGAATATGCGGAAACAATTCACACAAGCGGCGATGCTCTTCTCTCTCTGATTAACGACATTCTTGATCTGAGCAAAATAGAGGCTGGCAAACTGGAGGTTGAAAACACAGAATTTAACCTCAGGTTGCTGATTGAGGAAATTGGGGACCTTATGGCGATGAGAGCCCACCAGAAAGGGCTTGAATTCATATCTATGATTGGTCCGGACATTCCAATAGGAGTTATCGGTGATCCCGTTAGAATCAGACAAATTCTCCTGAATCTTACAAGTAATGCTCTCAAGTTCACGGAGAATGGTGAAATCAGTGTCTCTATCACCGTTGAGCAGGAGACAGATAAGAGAGCAAAACTGAGATTTTCCGTACGAGATACAGGTATCGGTATTCCGGCCAGAAAAGCAAAACTGATTTTTGATTCATTCACCCAGGCTGATGCCTCCACGACAAGAAAATACGGCGGAACAGGGCTTGGTCTTTCGATATGTAAAAGGCTTGTAGAGCTCATGGGTGGACGAATCGGTGTACTCAGTCGCGAGGGTTCGGGGTCAGAATTCTGGTTCTCTCTTTCTCTGGATAAACCTCTTTCCTCCTCTTCCCTGGGAAGAGAAAAGACATTAGAAAATATCAGAATCATTGCCGTCGATGACAATTCTACGAACAGAAGACTCATCGCACTCCTTTTAGAGTCATGGAATAGCCGGTTTGAAGTTGTTTCGGGTGGTCAAGAAGCCCTGGAAACACTTAGAAAAGCCTCAAGAGAAAAAGATCCGTTCAGAATCGCTATTCTTGATATGCAAATGCCGGAAATGGATGGAGAAGAACTGGGCAAAAGGATTATTTCAGACAGCTCTATTGTAAATCCCAAGATGATTGTTATGTCTTCAGTCGGAGCAAGAGGAGACGAAGCACGTCTGAAGGAGCTTGGGTTCTGCGCTTACCTGACAAAACCGGTTAAGCAATCCCACCTTTTTGACTGCCTTACAAATATCTGTGCCCCCGGAATGATTCCCACAAAACAACTAAAGGTGGCGGAACCCAAACGACGGAAGCTCACGAAAGCTGATCTCAAAATTCTAATTGCGGAAGACAATCAGGTAAACAGACTGGTTGCAGTTAGAATACTTGAAAGCCTCGGCTACAAAGCTGAAACCGCAGCTAATGGTGAAGAAGCTATTCTCCGAATGAAGGATGAATCATTCGACATTGTTCTGATGGACTGCCAAATGCCTGTATTGGACGGCTATGATGCTTCAAGGTTAATCCGTTCCAGGGAACGCGAAACTTTAAACCCGAATGTCGTCTTAATTGCCATGACAGCCAACGCCTTAGAGGGTGACAAGGAAAAATGTCTACAGGCAGGAATGAATGATTACCTACCAAAACCAATTACACCGGAAACTGTCTCAAAGATTTTGTCATCTTGGACGACAGTAATCCTGAGTGAGAAAAACAGCAAAAACACCCAGACTGTGGATTTCTTCGACAGAACTGTACTGGAAACAGATTTCGATAACGACATTGAGGCAATTCGAGAGATGATTGATCTCTTCATTTCAACTGCACGGGGTAATGTTAATAACCTATCTGCCGCAATTATTTCCAACAGTCCGCTAAGGGTAAAAATAATTGCTCATACTCTGAAAGGCACTTCTATCAACATCGGAGCAAACAACCTTGCTGATGCATGTGCAAGACTTGAGCAGCTCTGTTTGAAGGGAGATCTCGGAAACGGAGATATCCTTCTAAAAGTTCTTGAGACTGAGTATGACAGATTGGTAGAACACCTGGTGGATATAGGCTGGGGAGACTGACCCCCCAGCCCAGCTGATTAGAGCTTACAAACCCTGATCTATGAAAGCGGATATTATCGGAAGGAAATCTTCAGGTGAGCCTCCGACTCCGGTGATGCGGTCAAGTTCATTTCCCTCAGCATCAGCAAGGATCAGTGTCGGGATACTCTGAGCACTGTATCTCTGAGCCAGGTCAGGGTAATTATCTACATTTACTTTCAGGAGAATACACTGCGACAGTACTTCCTGGTAGTCTGCTCTTGAGAAATAATCATCCGAGAGCATTCTGCAGGGGCCGCACCAGTCTGCATAGAGGTCTATAAAAACTGGCTTTCCAGTTTCAGCAGAAAGAGCAAGAGCGGAGTCAAGATCATCATGAATCCAATCCGATCCCTCTGCAGATTCGGCAGTGGTAGCTTCTTCGGCCTGATTCTCCCCGGGCTCACCACAGGCAACCAAAGCAAGCACCAGTGTCAGGGCTAGTAAATATTTCATAGGTTCTCCTTTCATGAGTTAAGTTTTCGATTGTTACGAAATATACAAACTTTATGGGGTTTAGTTCCAGGGAGGAATCATGAGACCGGAAACACCACAAATTACAGTAGACGCAATTATTGAAATCAGTGGGGGAATTGTCCTGGTAGAGAGGAAATACCCTCCTCTGGGATGGGCTATTCCAGGCGGATTTGTTGATCCGGGAGAAAGCCTTCTAGAAGCAGTAAAAAGAGAAGCCCTCGAGGAAACCAATCTTGAAATAGATGTAATCGACCTTTTTCACATCTACTCCAAACCATGGAGAGACCCTAGAGGAGATACTGTCAGCGCGGTTTACTGGAGCTCTGCAACAGGTGAACCGATTGGAGGAGATGACGCTGCAAAGGCTGTTGTATTCTGTGAAAATGAGCTCCCGGAGAATATTGCTTTTGACCACAGAGAGATTCTGAGGCAATTCTTTCTCTGGAGAAAAACAGGAACCCGACCGGATCTGAGCCTGTAAACACTTGGATTATTGACTTCACAAGAAAGCTGTGCAATACTTCTCTACTTACCCCAGCGCCTTTTCAGTAATCGTTTCTCAAAACCTCTGATTGGAGTAAAATGAAGTACTTTGGCTTGCTTTTATTGCTTATGCCTGTACTTGCACTTGCAAGTGTCCCATCGTTCCATGAACCGGTAAAGATTCAGGCCGATGGAGTTGATATTGATGTGGGTCTTATTGCCGAACCATTTATGGTAGACTGGGATTCAGACGGTGTTACTGACCTTCTTGTCGGGCAGTTCTCGCCAGGCAAAGTCAGTTTCTATAAGAATATCGGAACAAATCAGGCTCCGGAATTCACTTTCTCGAACTACCTTCAAGCTGACGGGTCCGATATCTCCGTCAGCGCTGGTTGATGCACCGGCGCTACAAATCCACAGGCTGTGGATTTCAATAACGACGGAATTCTTGACCTTCTTATCGGTGAAAGAGATGGTTATTACAATTTCTATACAGGTAATGGCGATGGAACTCTTCATGCTTTAGACTATCCTGAAGACAATATGGGTAATCCCATCAACCGTAATTACAACTCAGCGGGATATCTTGATGACTGGAATGAAGATGGCTATATCGATTTCATAGCAGGAGGCTATGACAGTGAGTCATTAACCGGCGGATTGCTTCAGGTCTACTTGAACACCGGTGATGATATCACTTCCCCAGTTTGGGATGCAACTGTAATTGATCTTACATCAACAGTATGCAACAAGTGGAGAATTACTCACCAGACATATGACCTTGATGGTGACGGTGACAAGGATCTCGTACTTGGTTACGAAATGGGCAATATCTGGTTCGCAGAAAACACCGGCACCAACAGCAATCCCTCATTCAACGGCTATGTTCAACTGGTCTGTGATGGAGGAGACATAAACGTTTACACCACCTACAGTGAAGGTGGCGGTAGAGCCCGTGAAAACGTTGCCGACTACAACGGCGACTACGTTCCGGACCTGCTTGTTGGATGTAACAGTGGATGGATTTACATGTTTGAAGGATATGGTACTGGAATAGAAGAGGAGTCATCCGCTGCAGTAGTAAGCGAATTCGGCATGACCCTCTCTGAGGTTCCAACAACAGGTCTCTTCTCGGTAAACCTAACTCTTCCATTTGCTTCACAGGCAAAGATAAGCATCTTTGATGCGACAGGAAGATTGATAAACTCGAGCAACTCATCTTGCCAGAGCGGTTTCGGCTCCCTGCAGATGAATATTACTGACAGCCCCGCTGGAATGTATATTGTTTCTGCTACCGTTGACGGAATAACAGAAACGGCAAGATTGATTAAGATCAATTAGTTACACTGTTCTAAAGGGGCATTCCGGTTTTCCGGAGTGCCCCTATTTTTCTGAAGGTATTGACCATTCAAATCGCAAGCAGAATACTACTTGTATGCGCTAAGAATTATTCTGCAATAGTTTCTCGAAACACACAAGGAGAAAAATGAAAAACTTTGTATTGTTACTGTGCTTACCTCTGCTTGCTCTTGCCTCTGTACCTTCATTTCATGAAGGAGTGAAGATTCAGGCAGATGGAACAGATATTGATGTTGGCCTTATTGCCGAACCGTTCATGGTAGACTGGGACGGAGACGGAGTAACTGATCTTCTTGTAGGACAGTTTGCACCGGGTAAAATTAGTTTTTATAAGAATATCGGGACAAATCAAGTTCCGGAATTCACTTTCTCAAACTACCTTCAAGCTGATGGATCCGATATCTCCCTCAGCGCTGGTTGATGCACCGGTGCAACAAATCCACAGGCTGTGGATTTCAATAACGATGGTATACTTGATCTTCTTGTCGGTGAAAGAGATGGCTATTACAATTTCTATACCGGTAACGGCGACGGAACTCTTCATGCGCTTGCCTTGCCTGAAGACAATATGGGAAATCCCATCAACCGTAATTACAACTCAGCGGGATATCTTGATGACTGGAATGAAGATGGCTATATCGATTTCATCGCTGGGGGCTACAACACCGAGACAAGTTCCGGTGGACTTCTTCAGGTATACCTGAATACCGGTGATGATATTACTTCCCCTGTATGGGACGCAAATGTAATTGATCTCACTTCCACTGTATGCAACAAGTGGAGAATTACCCACCAGACATACGATTTTGATGGTGATGGAGATAAGGATATTGTAATGGGCTACGAAATGGGAGATGTCTGGTTCGCTGAAAACATCGGCACCAACAGCAACCCTGAGTTTGACGGGTATGTGCCAATTGTATGCGATAATGGCGTTATAGACATGTCATCAACTGCATATGAAGGCGGCGGCAGAGCACGTGAGAATGTTGCTGACTACAATGGCGATTACGTTCCTGATCTGCTTGTTGGATGCAACAGCGGCTGGATCTATTACTTTGAAGGCTACGGAACAGCTATAGAGGGTGAAACATCCGCTACAGTTGTAAGCGATTTCGGCATGACCCTTTCTGAAGTTCCAACCACCGGTCTATTCTCGGTAAACCTAACACTTCCATATGCTTCACAGGCAGAGATAAATATCTTTGATGCAACAGGAAGATTGATTGACTCGAGCAACTCATATTGCCAGAGTGGCTTCGGCTCTCTGCAGATGAACATTACCAGCAGCCCTGCTGGAATGTATATGGTTACTGCTTCTGTAGAGGGAATTACTGAAACAGCTAGATTGATTAAGATCAATTAGTTTCTCAACGCAAAAAGGGGCAAACCTATTTTTCGGTTTGCCCCTTTTTACGGGTATTCTAAAGATACAGGGAACTGAGACTACGTCCTTCGTTAATTCTCTTTATAGCTTCAGCAAACACATGCGCAACCGAAAGAACCTCAATCTTATCGACAGGGCCACCATTAACTCTTTCGGCTTCCTTCCTGTCAAATTCTACAGTGTCCGTGATATAAAGCTTCGTTATAGGGCTATCCTGAATGCGTTTCACACCTTCTCCGCTGAGAATTGGATGTGTTATAAAAGCATAAATGTCAGTAGCTCCCCTTGCTGCAACGGTTTCCGCACAAAGAATCAGGCTTTTCCCGCTAAGAATTTCATCATCTGCCATCAGAACAGTTCTGTCCGAGAGATCGTCGAGCCCTTCAACTGTTCTTACCAGGGGGGTCTCGGAGTCATCAACACGCATTTTCTTTACATAACCGGTGGTGACGTCAGGAATGCCCCCTGCGTCCTTGATTCCCTTTGCAGTGTGAAGTGCCAGGAAGTCGTTATCAAGAATACTTCCGGAATCAGGTGCAACAAATGCCAGCTTCTTCAACCCCATTCCTAGAATCTTTTGAATGAAAACAGTGTTTGCATGAAGTTGGTCTACCGGGATGTTGCTAAAACCCTGGCATTGTGGAGAATGCAATGTCATTGCCAGAACTCTGTCAGCTTTTACTGCTTCGAGGAGCTCAAAGATCATTTTTGAAGTAATGGCAATTCTCGGCTTATCCTTTTTGTCACTTCTGGCGTAGGGGAAGTAAGGGGTAACGGCTGTAATTCTGCCAGCACTGTCTTTAAGAGCGCTAATCATCTGAAGAAGTTCCAGAATATCCCCGGAAACCGTTCTGTAGGCGTCAGTTTTGTTCTGAAATACGGATCTCTCTCCCGATTGGATAACGAACAGGTCCTTCTCCCTGACTGTTCCTCCGGGAAAATTAACCATCATGTTACCGTTGGAGAAGTCATGGAATTCCACAGGTTCAGGTTCAATACCCAAAATCGTGCATATATCTTCTGTAAGTTTAGAACTGGCTCTTCCGGAACATATTGCTATGCTTCCATACATCCTGAGTTCCCCTCGTTTAATCTACTGGCTAAGAGCTGCCAGTTCTGCGGCCGTCTCATCAATTGTGCCGAATATAACCTGAAGCATAGCTGAAAAAGCCTCGAGACCAACACCATTCTCGGTGGAGAATGTGTAGGTGCAGATGATTTCACCTGTTGTTATATCATGCTCGAATTTTACAAAGGGATAGGTTGAGTTTAGTTCAGCAAGTTTAGCAAAGGCTGCTGCTCTGCCGGCACCTGATGCAGGAACAAGACCTGGAGTAGGTCCGGCCATGAAGCAGGCTTCCATTGAAGCATTAACTTCAATGTAGAAAATAGGGAAAGCTTCACCACTGGTGGAATCTTCAGCAAGAAGCCAGAAAACACCCTCTTCTTCCTCATAGGCAGCACCAAGCTGGTCGAGATATCCGGCTACAGTAGCCGTTGACAAAGCGGCAAAGGAAACTGTTGCTAAAACCAGAACTGATAAAATTGTGATTTTCATGAAATCCTCCGGTTGTTAAATAGATTGTTATTTGAGCGAATCCTGCGTACCCCTTAATATGCTTACCTTTCCTGATTTTGGCGAGTGCCGTGATGAATCTTTACAAAAGCGTCTCATTGTTCTAGATTCGGGTATTCTTTTGTTATGTAAATATATACTGGCTTCTTTAGGAGGCATAATGAATCGTAAAATTAGAGTATTAATAGGTAAGCCCGGTCTGGATGGACACGATAGAGGTGCGAAGTACATTGCTCGCGCCCTAAGAGATGCGGGTATGGAAGTGGTATACACAGGAATCAGACAGACTCCGGCAGCTATTGCAGACGCAGCAATACAAGAGGATGTTGATTTCGTGGGTATCTCCCTTCTCTCCGGTGCCCATAACCATCTATTCCCGGAAGTTGCTCGCATTCTTCGTGAAAAAGATGCATCAGACATCATCCTTTTCGGCGGTGGCGTCATTCCCGAGGAAGACATTCCAGGCCTCAAAGAAGCAGGTTACTCTGCTATTTTCACCCCTGGAACTCCCGCAAGCGAAGTTGTTGATTTCATCAACCTTCAGATGGAGAAAAGGCAGTAACTTCCAATGACCTCAACAGCCGGTATTATCCGGAGTGTCTGTGAAGGTTCCATACGGGCGATAGCTCGTACATTAACCCGGGTAGAAAACGGTAGCCCTGATTCCGTTGATATTCTTGATGGTCTCTTCGGAAAACAGCAAGGGTTTACCCTCGGCGTTACCGGCCCTCCGGGAGCTGGCAAGAGTACTCTTGTGAACAGAATGATTACCCGTTACCGCTCAACAGACAACTCCGTTGGTGTAATTGCAGTAGACCCTTCCTCGCCGTACACAGGCGGTGCTCTACTGGGAGATCGCATCCGAATGCAATCTCACGCCACCGATCCAAAAGTTTTCATTAGGAGTATGGGAAGCAGAGGGCATCTTGGAGGTCTCTCTGGAGCAACCAGAGATGCATCTTGTGTTTTCTCTGCAGCAGGATACAGTCCTGTTATCATCGAAACAGTGGGAGTTGGACAAGCTGAAGTCGAAGTCGCCGATCTGGCCGACATAACCCTTCTTGTTCTTGTTCCGGGCCTCGGAGATGATGTCCAGTCAATGAAAGCCGGCATAATGGAAATCGGTGATATTATTGTTCTGAATAAGGCAGACAGGAATGGTATAGATCAGCTCGAAAGTTATGTGAAAGCAAGCCTCGAGTTGATGCCTTCAACCATGGAAAGACCCGAAGTGGTCAGAATATCTGCAGCAAACGGTGAAGGTTTGGATGAACTCTGGGAGGCTATAGACAGACTTCTTCTGAAAATCACCAGGGAAGAAAGAAAGAACAGATCCGCAATACAAACTCTTAATGGAATTCTTGAAGAAACTGGAAGAAATTTCTCTGAAAAACTGCTTGATGTAGAATACAATGGCAGAGATGCCGCCGAAAGGCTTATCTTATCCGGAAAGGCATCACCGTATGCCGTAGGAAAAAAACTGCTGGCAGCGGCAGAAAGGATGTTCCAACACGATGAATGCTAACAAGATAGACCATATTGGAATCGCAGTAAACAGTGTTGAAGAATCTTCAATCTTCTATCGGGATGTGCTCGGACTCGAGTTTCTCGGTGTTGAGGAAGTTCCCTCACAAAAAGTTAAAGTTGCAATGTTTAAAATTGGAGAGAGCAAAATAGAGCTCCTGGAACCGACTTCCCCAGACAGTTCCATCGCCGTTTTCCTCGAGAAAAAGGGTGAGGGAATGCACCACATTGCCTACAGTGTTACTGATGCGTCCGGAGCTGTAACTGAACTAATTGAAAAAGAAGTAAGAATGATCGATAAAGAGCCCAGGCCGGGAGCCGGTGGATCCAAAATTGCTTTCATCCATCCTAAGGCAAGTGGCAGAGTACTTACTGAACTCTGCGAACACTGAGGGGAAAGGGTAAACAAGAATGAGCTCAATTGAAAAAGCCGAACAACTCAGGAAGCTTAGAGAAGAAGCACTTCTGGGAGGCGGCGAAAAAAGAATAGAAAAGCAGCATGCTAAAGGGAAACTAACTGCCAGAGAGAGAGTTGATCTTCTTCTGGATGAAGGAAGTTTTGAAGAATTTGACATGCTGAAAAAGCACCGCTGCACAAATTTCGGGCTTGAGAAGCAGCAGTTCCCGGGTGATGGTGTAGTTACAGGATACGGCACAATCGACGGCAGACTCGTTTATGTATTCAGCCAGGACTTCACAGTGATGGGTGGATCTCTCTCAGAGACATTCGCTGAAAAAATTCTGAAGGTAATGGAAATGGCTGCAATGAATGGAGCTCCTCTGATCGGACTCAACGATTCGGGTGGAGCAAGAATCCAAGAGGGCATTGAAAGCCTCGCAGGATACGGGGACATCTTCCTCAAAAATGTCATGTTCTCCGGTGTTATTCCTCAGATATCTGCCATCCTCGGACCCTGTGCCGGTGGTGCTGTATACAGCCCTGCCATTACAGACTTCACGATCATGGTAGAAAACACAAGTTATATGTTTGTAACAGGTCCGGAAGTTGTTAAGTCTGTTACCGGAGAAGATGTAACAAAGGACGAACTTGGCGGAGCCCATATTCACGGAGGAAGAAGCGGTGTTGCTCATCTTATCAGCAAAACAGAGCAGGAAGCCCTTCAACTTATCCGAAAGCTCGTGAGCTACATTCCTCAGAACAACATGGAAGATCCCATATCCTTACCGGCGACAGACCCTGTAGACAGAATAGAAAGCTGGCTTGATGAGTTCATACCGGAAAATCCCAACAAGCCATACGATATGAGGAAAGTAATCGGTGGAATTCTTGATCACGGCGAATTTCTTGAAGTTCAAAGAATGTATGCCCAGAACATCATAATAGGTTTTGGAAGAATGAACGGTAAATCTGTCGGACTTGTTGCAAATCAGCCGGCCTACCTTGCAGGAGTTCTGGACAATGATGCATCAATAAAGGCTGCAAGATTTATTAGATTTTGCGACGCCTTTAATATTCCTGTAGTAACTCTTGTAGATGTTCCTGGATTCATGCCTGGAACAAAGCAGGAGTACGGTGGAATCATCAAGAATGGTGCCAAACTTCTCTATGCATACGCCGAAGCAACTGTTCCTAAGATCACTGTAATCACCAGGAAAGCCTATGGTGGTGCATACGATGTGATGTCTTCCAAGCATTTGGGTGCAGATGTTAACTTTGCCTGGCCCACAGCAGAAATTGCTGTCATGGGGCCGGATGGCGCGGTCAACATAATTTTCCGAAAAGAACTTGCTAATGCAGAGGATCCTGTTGCAAAGAAAGCTGAACTTGTTAAAGAGTACCGTGACAAGTTTGCAAATCCATACAATGCAGCTGGAAGAGGATACATTGATGATGTTATTCTTCCCTCTAACACCAGATTCCGCATCATCAAGAGCCTGGAGATGCTTGACTCCAAAAGACAGATTGTTCCCGCTAAAAAACACGGAAACATTCCTCTATAATGGTAGCAGCAACACTACTTCAGACGCTGTTGTCAGCAGTTGAGCCTGATCTTCTTGCGATTGGTGTCAGAATATCTGTTATCGGTATGACAATAGTCTTTTCCGGTCTTGTTATTCTGTCGCTTTCTCTGCCGCTTATCAAAAGACTAGCAGAAGGCAAAAAAAAGAAATCAGAGCACAATGAAGCCACAACACTTGGTACCGGAGAACTGACAGAAGAGGAAATTGTTGCAATAACAGTTGCAATACACGCTCACTTCGCAAAGATCAGCCGGATTGAAGATATGCAACTAACCTGGGAGATGTATGACAGACCTTATTCTCCCTGGAGACTTGCGGGAAGATCAAGAATTCTGATGGATCGAACCGCATTCAGCCAAAGGAACAGGAGCCGGTAATGCCTGAATACAGGATAACTATAAACGACAAAACCCACACGGTTAAAATCGGCCGGATAGAGAGTGACAGCGTAGATGTTACAATAGGAGATCGTTCATACACAGTGGGAATCGAGTCTCCAGGAGGCAGATCTAACAAAACACCGACAATAACAAGAAGCACTGCCGTACCAAACGCTGCTGCCTCACCGGATAGAACCTCTCCACCAGGTGGAGTTTCCGGCAAGGGTGAAATTCATGCTCCTCTGCCCGGCGCAATACTGAAAATACTTGTAGCCGTTGGAGACTCTGTGACCGAAGGACAAGCAGTCGCAGTCATGGAAGCCATGAAAATGGAAAATGAAATTGAAGCTCCTGTAGCAGGTAAGATTTCTATAATTTCTGTCAAAGAGGGCGACACTATTCTGGAAAACGCACTCATAATGAGTATAGGTTAGGGGGGCTGAATGACATTTGCAGCCCGTCTGCTAACTTCTCTTACTGCCAGCACTGGCGAACTCAGGCTCAGCGATATAAGTATTGCGAGTTATCTGGGTGATTCCGGTTTCGGTCAGTTGGAGTTTGGCAACCTGATCATGATCGCACTGGGTGCAATCATGATTTACCTTGCTATAAAGAAAGATTATGAGCCTCTTCTTCTGATCCCCATTGGCTTTGGAATCATTGCCGGTAACATGCCATACAATCCGGATCTTATCCCTATTGGCTACATGGATGTACTTGGAAATCAGCAGTCTGTCTTTAAAATGTTCTATTTCGGTGTTTCCAGCGGACTTTTTCCTCCGCTGATCTTCCTCGGAATAGGTGCCATGACCGACTTCAGTGCTCTTCTTTCCAACCCCAAGCTTCTGCTTCTGGGTGCTGCTGCACAGATAGGTATCTTCATTACCCTGCTTGGTTCCCTTTTCCTGGGATTTAATCTCCAGGAAGCCGCAGCGATTGGGATTATCGGTGGTGCTGACGGGCCAACAGCCATCTTTGTTGCCAGTCAAATGGCTCCTCACCTTCTCGGTGCTATTGCCATTGCTGCCTACTCCTACATGGGTCTGGTTCCGGTTATTCAACCACCTATCATGCGACTTCTAACTACCGATGAAGAACGCAAGAGAAGAATGAAACCAACAAGAATGGTTTCAACTACAGAGAAAATTTTATTCCCGATTATTGCCTTTGCAATCACTGCGTTTATAGCTCCAGGAGCAATTACTCTTCTTGGAATGCTCTTCTTCGGTAATCTTCTTAAAGAGAGCGGAGTAACCAAACGACTCGCAGACAGTGCACAGGGTGCTCTAAACAATATCGTGGTCATTCTTCTTGGCTTCAGTGTTGGAACAAGTACTCAGGCAAAATATTTCTTGACTACTGATTCCATCAAGATTTTCGTTCTTGGTGCACTCAGTTTCGCGATAGCAACAGCAGGAGGACTTCTTTTCGCTAAGTTTATGAACCTTTTCCTGAAAGGTGACAACAAACTTAACCCTCTTGTTGGGGCTGCTGGAGTAAGCGCGGTACCGGATTCTGCTCGTGTTGTAGAAGTAGAAGGCCGTAAATACGACAAAAGCAACCACCTTCTGATGCACGCAATGGCTCCGAATGTGGCAGGTGTTATCGGTAGCGCTATTGGAGCCGGTATTCTCCTTAGCATGATACCTCACTAGTGCTTATGCAATATGATTATCTCGTGACAGGGGGAGCCGGTTTTATCGGCTCTCACCTGTGCGAAAGGCTGATTTTAGAGGGTAAATCTGTCTGTGTTCTTGATGATCTTTCAACTGGACATCTTGAAAACATTGAACGTCTTCTCTCTTCAGAGAACTTTCTTTTTGTAGAAGGTTCAGTTCTCTCAGCCGACATAGTTACAGAGTGTGTTCATAAGTGCAACACAATAATCCACTTGGCTGCTGCTGTGGGTGTCGAGAATGTCATTAATAGACCTGTAGAAACTATTGAAACAAATGTGAGCGGTACGGAAAATGTCCTCAGGGCAGCAAGACACAACAATTCTAAAGTCTTTATCGCTTCAACAAGTGAAGTTTATGGAAAGAGCTGGAAGGTTCCCTTTTCTGAAGATGGTGACATTGTACTTGGAGCCACATCAAGAAACAGATGGAGCTATGCCTGCTCGAAAGCTCTTGATGAATTCCTTGCTCTTGCATACAATCATTCCTACAATCTACCCGTCGTTATCTGCAGGTTTTTTAACACAGTCGGACCCAGGCAGTCTGGAAGATACGGAATGGTTCTTCCAAGGTTTATCAATCAAGCGCTTACTGGCAAACCTATAACTGTATTCGGTAACGGCACACAGACTCGTTGCTTCAGCCTTGTTAACGAAGTAATTGACTGTGTTCTCAAGTTGCTTGAAACACCAGAGGCAGTCGGTAATGTGATCAACATTGGCTCGACAGAGGAAATAACAATTCTTGAACTTGCAAGACGAGTTCGAGAGATTTCCTCCTCCAATTCTGAAATTGTTATTGTCCCTTACGATGAAGCCTATCCTGCAGGTTTTGAAGACATGCAGCGAAGAGTTCCCGATGTTACAAAACTGAAAAAAATGATTGGTATCTGCCCTGAAGCAGATACAGAAACCATTATCCGGCTAATTATCGAAAACGGAATTCCAGAGGGAAAACAGTGATTCATACAATTACCAGTCGAGCAAATATTCGAATAAAATTGGCCATATCCCTCCAAAAACCTTCTTCCTGCCGGAAAAGACACAGATTTCTGATGGAGGGCCCTAAATTTGTCAGTGATCATCTAACAAGAAATGGCTCTGTTGATTTCATTGCAGTAAGTCAGGAAGCATCCGATGAGACCCTACTGCTTGCAAGAATGGCTGACAACAGTGGGCATTCTGTTATACAAATTCCAGCTGAAATTTTTTCTTGTATATCAAATACTGGCACTCCACAGGGAATCGTAGCCATCTGCCCTATACCGGATCACTCTGTTAGTGATTTGTTTACAGGTAAAACAGTTCTTATTTTGGATAAGGTTGCTGATCCGGGGAATGCAGGTACCGCAGTTCGTTCAGCCGCAGCTTTCGGTTGCTCTGGTGTTGTATTCCTGAAGGGTAGTGCTTTCCCCTGGAGTCCCAAAGTAACCAGATCTGCAGCGGGTCTGAACTCTTCTATTCCCATCTGTGAAGTAAATGATCTTGCTGCAATCAGAAAACTGTTTCCCAATTACTTAATTCTCGGTGCAGAAAGCACTGGTTCTCAAATGGATGATCTGCTGCAAACCATAAATCAACCTGTATGCTTAGTAACAGGTTCTGAAGCTCATGGGTTGTCAGAGGTATCAGCTACTGCTTTAGACGGTAAGATATCAATTCCCATGGCAGCCGGTGTTGAGTCTCTCAATGCGGGTGTCAGCGCTTCTATCCTTCTATCCGGTCTGTTCAGAAAGAGCTCTTAATACTTCCAAAAGTGCTTGCTTGAAGATCTTCTGTTGTAACAAACAAAAGATTGGGAACGACTGTTGTAAGATATCCTGTTTCCCCATTTGGAGTTGCAGTGACAAGAGCATGATTAGCTGTGTCTTCCCAAGTCATCGCGTATATCCTGCTGTCAGGAGGGTCCACCGGGCCATTCCATGAAAGTTCGTAAAGAAGGTTTGATGATGAACTGTAAAAAAACGGTTCATCAAACTCGAAAACAATCCACTCTCCACCGGTTACACCTTCGAGCTGTAAATTTGCTTCTGAATAGATTTCAACAGGGGAAGACAACCAGTTTGTTTCGAACCTTGTGTGCAATTCATCAAGATCTGTATAACCGAGTTTTATAGAAAAATCATTGTACTCACCTGTTTTCTGCGAGTAGTCCGATGGCATAAATGCAATTGCAGATAACTCTACAGGAACTCCACCCATATTTTCAACTGTTACCATCACCTGATGGCGTCTGGAGTCTCCGTTTCAATGACAAAATGGATCAAGTGACTCAAATTCTGCTTGACCAATTTCAATTGCTCCTGCGTAAAGTATACCTGTAATAAGCATTACGGCAGAGATAGTTTTTCTCATAATTCCACTCTTTTCGTTTGTGAATTTCTGAACTATTAACATACAACAATGTTAGGCAATTGTCCCGTGCCGGGGAACCTTCTTCATACAATCTTAGTATGTTATAAGACCCTGTACGAAAAACATTGTGAGTTTATTGAAAGAGGTGCGCAATGAAGTTACCAGTTTTCCTTGCTTTTGTTTTACTGACTCTCTCCAGCACAGTGCTCGCTGGATCACTGTTTACTATTCCAGATCTTTCGGCCCAGGCAACTGATAGCTATGTAATTGTATACAGAGCTCAGGACCATGTAGTTGCTTTTGGAACTGAATCAGAAAGATACCAGAACATCCTTGACACCGACGCCGAAGAGATGGATGCGTACGCTCTTGTTACAATACGAAACGATAATGGACTTCTTCAAGCAACAGAACTTGGCGAGGTTGTCTACCGTGAGGGAAGAACGCTTATCGTAAGGCTTATAAGACCTTTGAGAAGTGATTTTGTAAGATCAGATGTTTTCATGGTTCAACCACTCGTTGAGACGAGAGCTCCCTCTGCCCCACTACCGATTCCGATTACGCGTGGGTACGATAATGCTGTAGCAGATATAGTTGCCTCAGTTAGTGAAGACAGCCTTATCTCAATAACAACAAACTACGAGAGCTATCTTACCAGATATTCAAACACAGATGGTTACGATACGGCATGTAACTGGAGCAATGACAGGTTTCTCTCATACGGTCTGGATTCCGAAATTAAGCATTTTACCATGCAGGGATATGACTGTCAGAATGTTGTTGCTACTCAAACGGGTACAGTAAACCCAGCTCAGTACTGGATCATCTGTGGGCATTTGGATAGTATTTCACCCTACACGCAGACCGATGCTCCCGGGGCAGATGACAATGGCAGTGGTTCAGCAGCAGTAATGGAAGCTGCCAGAATAATGAGCGAGCATGAGTTTGAGTACTCCGTTCTCTACATTTTGTGGGGAGGAGAAGAACAGGGGCTTTACGGTAGTGCTCATTTTGCAGATTCAGCAGCAACTGCTGGAACTGATATTCTTGGAGTGGTTAATCTGGATATGATTTTCTACGGCCCGACTCCAGATGATAAAGCAGAGTTACACTACAACACGGCATCAACCAACCTCGGAGTAGCATTTGATGCTATAAGCGACACGTATGTTCCAGCACTTGAGAAGACAGTGGCAAATCCACCAGTTTCTGCAAGTGATCATTCAAGCTTCTGGAACGCAGGATATGCAGCAATGCTGAGCATAGAAAAAGAAGTCTGGAACAACCCTCACTACCATCAGACTACAGATATTATGGCAAACTATCTTGCCTATTTCCCCTTTGGAACAAACATGGCAAAAGCAGCAATTGCAACAGTTGCGCATCTTGCAGTTCCCATAGAAACAGGCATCGAAGATTTTAATTCAGCAGCAACACATGGAACAGTTTCAATGCGCCTAGCAGCAAACCCTGTGGTCTCAAGTGCTTCCATACTGCTTTCTATCCCGACTACCGGGCCGGCAGATATTACACTCTTTGATATTTCGGGCAGAGAAGTTCAGTCATTCTCTGAAACCATACCAGGAGGATCAAATCTTATTGAACTTGATGTAAGTTCTCTTTCACCGGGTATGTATCTGACAAGACTTACTTTCAATGGTCAGTCTGTTAACACGAGAATGGTTATTACCGAATAGCAAGGGCTCTGGTTAAATTGCAGGGGGGAGATAACTAATCTCTCCCCTTTCTTTATGCTATAAGAGAAAGGCTCCCTGTAATCTCAACCATTTCTTCTGTGGCTTAACATCACCAAGGCAATCGTGAACGCTGCACCAGAAGCGATTGGAATGATTTCGGTGCTTAAGATGAACCAGTTCATGAACAAGTACATATTCAACAACATCGCGCGGTGCGTGGACCAGCCTCCTGTTTATCATAATTACTCCCTTTGGACTGCAGCTTCCCCACCTGGTTCGCGCATTACCAAGCCTGAGCTTCGATGGATTCAATCCCTGCCGGGCATACTTGATTAGTTTTTTTTGGAGAAAACCAGTCAGCTGTCCGTCAAGCCATTTCACTATCTCAACCCCGGAAACATCTACATGATTCAAGCAGTCTTTAAGAAGAACTTTCTCTCCCAGAACAACAATTTCTGCGGAATGCTCATACGGGAGAAGGGGTTGAATCGGCTCCA
This sequence comes from Candidatus Fermentibacteraceae bacterium, assembly GCA_016744855.1. Taxonomy (GTDB): domain Bacteria; phylum Fermentibacterota; class Fermentibacteria; order Fermentibacterales; family JCC-6; genus Sabulitectum. Next base: position 69,456 of record JADGDO010000008.1, read on the forward strand.
GAGATGCAAAAGCAGAAAGCTTCTCCTTAAGCCAACTCTCTTTGCTTGCTACAAATCCATTTATCTGGGAAATCTTCATCCCGACGGGAGCAACCACTCTAATTTCTCCCGGAACCACTTCAATCCTGAGTCTTTTTGATTTCTTGCTGTATCTGAGCTTGTATATTGTCGCCTTGTTCATCACACTCCAAGGAATTCATCCCGTTGACATAACACCAAAATGAAGCCATTTTGATACACTCTCTCGAAAGGACCATGTGGCTGGGATATCAATCAGAAGTGATATATGCACTGGATGTATGAACTGTCAAACAGTCTGTGCTCTTAAGAAAGCAGGTCTCCATGATAGATCTGCTTCAGCTATCAGGGTAGATCTTCAGCTTTTCTCTGGAGCGCATACACATACCTACTGCCGCCAATGTGAAATACCTTCTTGTTCAAATGCATGCCCAGTTAATGCAATAAGTTTCAACCGTAACACCAGAGCATGGATCGTCGATGATAAGTTATGCTTGAAATGTGGGAAATGTGTTGAAGCATGTCCATTTGAAGCCATGTTTCAAAACAAAGAAAAAGCAACCCCATTTAAATGTGATCTCTGCAATGGAAACCCGGCTTGCGTTGAAGCATGTGTCTTCAATGCAATAACTTTTAGGGTAAATCAACAATGAAATACGGCGGATATGCAGGCAAGCTGCTCAGGGTAAATCTTACCACAGGGAAGATAGAACAACAGAACACAATGGATTACCTTCCGAACTGGTATGGTGGAAGGGCAATGGCAGCAAGAATTGCCTGGGATGAAATTCCACCCGGAACAGGTGCCTTCGATCCCGAGAGCCCATTAATTATTTTGACAGGCCCACTTACAGGAACAGCTGCACCTTTCTCCGGTCGAACAACAGTATCGGGAATTTCAGCACAGGGTCACCCCGTTGAATGGTATTCAAGATCCTCATTTGGGGGGCATTGGGGGCCAGAACTTAAGCATGCCGGTTTTGATGGATTGATAATCACAGGGAGAGCCTCAAGCCCTGTTTTTCTAAAAATAGAGGATAGAATCTGCACAATTCAGGATGCCAGGTCTCTTTGGGGAATGGGAATCTATTCCTCCCAGAAAAAAATAATGGCACAATACGGGGATAGCTGGCGTGTGTTTTCCATCGGCCCCGCTGGTGAAAACAAATGCCGTATAGCTATTGCTGCAACTGAAACTGAAAGCGCTTCCGGACAGGGCGGTTACGGTGCTGTAATGGGATCAAAAAACCTCAAAGCCATTGCGGTTCACGGGACGCTTCCTCTTGAGGTTGCTGAACCTGATCGTTTCCGTGAAGTTTGTCGGCTTATCAGAAATGAAGCTCATGGATCACATGGGTGGCCTCATACACCCAAGCTCGATAAAGATAAAGTGAAAAGATTCGGGCAACGATACCAGGCCTGTACTCAGGGGTGTGCTGTGAGATGCTATGACGCTAGATTTTACACAACAGTTCCAGCAGTTTTGGAAAAGGGGAAAGTACTGTCAGGTCAGGTAGATTGTATTGCCGGGCTTTTCCCTGGTTTTGAGGGTAGCTTCTACAATTGGAAGCTGGGTTTTGAAGCCGGTTTCGAAATCGGTCAGATAGCGAATGATGAAGGGCTGAACCACTGGGAAATACTGATGGGTCTCGTGCCGTGGCTCCGCTTTCTCAAAAATGACGGTGTTCTATCCAAAATTGATGGTATGGATATAGACCTGAACAATCCTGAATTCTGGGCTTTTCTACTTAGAGGAATTTCCAGAAGAGAAGGAGAGTTCCGCTCTGCTCTTTCCGAGGGTACCGTTCGTGCAAGTGAAATCCTGGGAATAGGTGAAGATAGAATCAAGGACTTATTTCCTGCATGGGGATATGCAGGTCACTGGGATGGTCACGGAGACAGAATAAACTACGTATTCTTTCCCTACTGGGTTGTAAGCGCACTGCAATGGGCCGTAGATACACGCGACCCGATTTCAAGTGCACACGGTTACGGACAGAACATTATGGGTTGGAGTAAAATTTGCTCTCCTGAGTTGGGTCTTGAATGGAATACAATAAAGAAAGTCTCTGCCAAAGTTTATGGATCTGAAGCATGTGCAGACCCCGAAAGCGGTTACTCAGGAAAGGCTTTCCCTGTCTGGTGGCATGGACAAAGATCGGTAATGAAAGATTCTCTTACGGTTGGAGATCAGGTGTTTCCCAGAATCTACTCTTTGAAAACAGAAGATAATTTTGCCAGAGCAGGGAGTATGGATGGTCCATCATTTGAAAGACACATGTTTTCATCCCTAACGGGCATACCATGGAACGACAAAGAACTGGAACATGCTTCTGAAAGGGTGATTCAACTTGAACGTGCTCTACTCGTTCGTAACTTCAACAGGTCACGAGCAGATGATGAGTCTGTGATCCCCTACTTCGAAAAGGAAGAGGAACAAACCAATCCACTCATCGGCCACAGGGTCTCTCTGGAGCGAGATGAATTCAAGAAAGTAATGGATGAATATTATTCGCTAAGGGGATGGAGCAAAGAAACAGGCCGACCGACACTGGAAACAATGACAAAATTCGGTCTTGAGAAAGAAGCAGGGAAAATAGTTGACAAAGATTGATCTTTTTGTGCCCGGGAGACTCTGCCTGTTTGGAGAGCATTCCGACTGGGCTGGCGAATACAGAAAAACAGACAAAACAGTACTTACCGGAAAGTGTATCATTGCAGGCACTGATCAGGGGATTTATGCAACTGCAGAGAAAACCGAAGAAGGATTTCATGTTTCACAGATTCTTTCAGATGGTTCAAAGGGTAAAGAGAATTCCTATCCACTGAAGCCAGACTCTCTAAGGGAAACAGCTGAATCAACATCATTTGACTCATATGCAGCTGGAACTGCCAGTATCATTTTAAATCAGTATCCTGCCCTTGGCCTCAAAATAGATATTAAAGATAGAGACCTGCCCCTTCAGAAGGGATTGTCTTCTTCTGCTGCCGTCTGCGTTCTTGTTGCACGTTCATTCAACTTGATTCACCATCTGAATCTCTCTATTGAAGAGGAAATGGAGTTCGCCTACAGAGGGGAACTGCTTACCGGTTCTCATTGTGGAAGAATGGACCAGGCATGTGCTTACGGCAAGAACCCAATGCTTCTGACATTCGATGGAGATGATATGTCCGCTTCACCTCTTAAGGCGGGTAAAGCGCTCCATTTCCTTATTGTTGATTTGCAGGCAAAGAAAAACACAAGAAAAATACTGAATGACCTGAACCTTTCATTCAAGGAAGGAAATATTGAGCTCAGAAATGCTTTGGGACTTGAAAACCACAAAATTACTGAGGTAGCAGGCAAAGCAATTCAAAATGGAGATGCAAAGCTACTGGGCAAACTAATGAAGGCAGCACAAGAATTATTTGATGAAAAGGTTGCCCCTGCTTGCCCTACCGAGTTGAAAGCTCCAATGCTTCACGAGATTCTAAATCATAGCGCTGCGAAAAACCTTGCCTGGGGAGGAAAAGGTGTTGGCTCACAGGGTGACGGTACGGCCCAATTCATCTGCAAGGGAAATGAAGAGAGGGAAAAACTCAAATACATACTCGAAAACAACAGTGGTGTATTATGTTACAATCTCAATCTTTAATTTGAAGGGTGGGAACTCTCGTGCAATATTTCAAAGAGAAAAACGGCATCTATAAAGCAAAGTTCGGAAAAAGAAATTCAGCCGCTTCAATCTTTCCTGGAATTGCAATGGTTCTTCTTCCACTAATTGTAGGCAGCATTATTTATTACCAATCATCACAACCCAAGAGTGGATCTACGGAAAACATCCCGATGATGTTCGGTCTAGGAATTCTGATTGTAATCAATCTTATCGGTTTTTTGGTGAGGAAAGCAGGAGCTGGTGCTGGAATCGCCGTAGATCTTGTAGACAGAACACTTAAATTCAGGAGAGCAGGCTTACATAGACAAGTACTGAACATTGACTCTATTCAAGAGATCAAGTTAAAAGTCAGTCCGGGCAAAATCAGTGTTTTCACTCTCTTGACCAGGGATGAACAAGAACACCTACTGACAATATCGAAGAATGTAACAATGATTAGGGAGTTAGCAAATGAGCTTTCTGCTCTGATTTCTGTAACTGTTTCTTGTGAGGACTTAATACAATAATCTCAGAGCAGACAAACCCTCCAGCCATGCCACGGCTGTGCAAAGGCATATTTCAGAAGACATATTAGCAAAGACATTGTCACCGTTAACTCAAACAGGAATTCTGAATGGATGAATTGAAAAAAAGAATTGGAATCTTTGACTCGGGGATTGGTGGCTTCTCAATTCTCCACGAAATTATGGCAAAAGGTCCAGCGGTTGAGATAGACTACATCTCTGATGATGCTTATGCGCCCTACGGGGAGAAAACCGATTCGCAGATAATTCAAAGAAGCCGCTTAATAACAGAGATTCTCCTCGAAAGAGGGTGCTCTCTTATTGTTGTTGCATGCAATTCAGCAACAGCCGCTGCAATTGCCGCTTTACGAAACGATCATAGAGATGTTCCTTTTGTGGGGGTCGAACCCTATATCAATGTTCTCAATCACAGGGCACAATTCCCAGGAATTACGAAGGCCGCAGTAATAACAACTGAACTTACAGGTAGCTCGGAAAAATTCAATCTTCTTAAGCAGAAAATTGATCCACTGAACAGAATTGAGCATGTTTCCATGCCGAACCTTGCATCCATTGTTGAGAGAATCCTGGAGAACGGGCTGGATTCTTCTTCAAAAGCAAGCCTGCATGATGAACTTTCTCCTCTTAACGACATGAGGCTCAGCCATTTGATTCTGGGTTGCACCCACTACCCATTGATATCAAGCCTTATAGAAGATGAACTGAAACTTGTAACAGTCTCTCCCGGCAAACATGTAGCTGATAGGGTTCTTGATTTAATTTCCACTCCTGCAGGTGTCGGCTGTGATTCTTTCTCCTACTTGTCTACAAAGTCGACCAGGTGGGAGCAAAAGACTGAAGATTATCTTTCCGCCCTTCTCAAGTACTCCAATTCTTACAGTGAAGAAGCATGATGGAATTTGACACCATCACATTCAATGATTTAATGAAGAGTGATTTGCTCTGCACAAAGCTGGTTGAAAGTATTTGCAAATCGTTATCCTTCAAGAGTAACCTAAAAAGAATATACGAAGGATCCAGAATCCTCTTTGAAACTGATGATGAAAAAATAGTTAAGGTTTTTTCGCCGGAAGAGAAAGAGTTCTGTGTCAATGAAGCAAAGTTCCTGAGCCTGTTGCAGGGAAGGCTGAGTGTTGAAACTCCCGGGCTCATTGCAGAAGGTGTTTGTCAAGGATATCCATTCATTGTAATGCAGAAACTGAGGGGTATTCCTTTGAAGTCAATATGGAACTCCCTTTCTGTCTGGGCAAAGAAGCGTATTCTCACCCAAACTGCAGACTTACTAAAAGAGCTTCATGCACTACCATTATCACTAACTCAGAGCACTCAAGCTGGATGGGTCAGCTTTATCAAGTCACAGACAGACAACCTGAACAAAAATCACATGGCTTTCGGATTGGACAGAACCTGGACAGACAAATTTTCTGATTTCATTGAGAAAACTGAACCTGTAGAATATTCCTCAAAAGCTGTTGTCTGCCATACCGAAATAATGAGGGAGCATCTATTCCTGGAAAAGGGAAGAGCAGGATATGAAATTACAGGTTTAATAGATTTTGAACCTTCAATGACTGCAATTCCTGAATATGACTTCTGTTCTGTGGGTCTCTTCATCTCGGGAGGAGAAAAAGACCTGTTTCAGCATTTTCTTAACTCTTACGGATACTCAGGAAATTCTTTCAGCGTAATGAGAATGCTCCTCTTACACAGATACTCAAACATGAAATGGTTCATGTCTACCATTCCAGAAACAATCACTATCAAAAGCGTGGAAGATCTCTGCAGTTACTGGTTCTGATCCCCCATCAGTTTAGAATAAGAGATCCAAAAATAGTTTCTCATCTTTCTTTAAAGGATTAATTTCACGTGTCATTTACAGCAATTCTAAGTTCTTGCTGTAAAGGTAGAATCCAGTGATATTCAAGAACAAAGAAACAAATGATACAAACCTCCTCATTTCATAAGGGGTGATTGATTTGGATCGAATTGAGAAACTTGGAGCGTTCTATCTTGGTAGAGAATATGACTTAAAAGAAAAGAAACGCTCAGACAAAGAGATAATGTATGATGCGAGGGATCTTACCACCCATGCTGTCTGTCTGGGGATGACCGGCTCAGGCAAGACCGGACTCTGCATTGATCTTCTCGAGGAAGCAGCATTGGATTCTGTTCCGGCTATCATTATCGACCCCAAAGGTGATATCACAAATTTGCTTCTCACCTTCCCGGATCTTCTTCCGGAAGATTTCAAACCATGGATCAATGTGGATGATGCCCGTAGGAAAGATCTTACTGTAGAACAATACGCAGCAAGGGTAGCTGAAACATGGGAAGAGGGTCTCTCCGAGTGGGATCAGTCTCCGGATAGAATAAGAGCACTGAAAGATGGTACAGAATTCTCAGTCTTCACTCCTGGATCTGATGCGGGTACTGGAATTTCAATACTCTCGGCGCTTACTGCACCTAAAATGGATTGGAGCAGTGAAGCAGAGCTCATTAGAGAACAGATACAGGGAGTTGTTAATGCTCTGCTTGGTCTGATTGGAATTGATGCTGATCCCCTGAGCAGTCGGGAATACATTCTTCTTTCCTCTATCATTGAGCATTACTGGAGGATGAATCAGGATCTGGATCTATCACTAATCATCACATCCATCCAGTCTCCCCCTATTGAAAAACTGGGTGTTTTCGATTTGGAAACATTTTTCCCGGCAAAAGAGAGATTCAAATTTGCAATTGCAATGAACAGCATAATCGCATCACCTGATTTTCACTCCTGGTTGAATGGAGAACCGCTGGATATTGCGTCTCTTCTTCATACCGACGAAGGAAAACCTCGTCACAGCATTATTTATCTGGCACACCTCACTGACAGTCAGAGAATGTTCTTTGTTACTCTGCTTCTAGAAAAAATGATATCCTGGGTTAGGGCTCAATCCGGTACAACCAGCCTAAGAGCTCTTCTCTACTTCGATGAGGTATTCGGGTTCTTACCTCCCGTAGCAGAACCTCCTTCTAAAAAACCACTGTTGTTACTGCTCAAGCAGGCGAGAGCATCCGGCCTTGGACTAATTCTCACAACGCAAAATCCCATGGATATAGATTACAAAGGAATGTCTAATGCAGGAACATGGTTTATAGGCAGACTGCAGACCGACAACGATAAGAAAAGACTTCTTGATGGTCTGGAATCCATCTCCTCAGAATCCGGTCATTCCTTCAAGAGGGAGCAGCTGGATAGAATTATCTCGACTCTAGACTCACGGGTTTTCCTGCTTCACAATGTCCACGAAGAACAAACTATTGTTTTTCAAACTAGATGGGCTATGAGTTATTTAAGGGGGCCATTAACCCGTGATCAGATTCGACTTCTCAATAAATCAAATGATGAAAAGATTGCGACTGCCCCACCTCGGCTGAAGGCAAAGAAACACAGCGAGGAATTCTCTGATGATTCAGATCTAAACTCTACGCAACCTACTCTGGCAACAGGTATCAAACAGGTTTTTCTCCCGGTGGAGATAACGAAGGGGCAGGCTCTTGATCAATCAGAGCGAGGTTCAACTATCTCCCTTGTCTATGAACCGGGTCTGATCGCAATCGCAAAGGTTTCATTTCTCAGCAGGAAATTGAATATCTCAGAAACAGACTCTCTCTCTTTTCTTGTTTACCCTGAAACACGAGAAATTGTAATGGAATGGGATGAATCTGAAATCAAGAAGTTGACTGTCGACGATCTTTCCTTGACCGCAGAACCGGATTCAAAGTTTTCAGGCACCTTCCCTTCGGCCTGGACCGGGGTCAGATCTTTAAAATCAATAGAGAAAGATTTCAGCAACCATCTCTACTACAACAGTGTATTGGAAATTCCAATCAACGCAGCACTGAAGCTGAATGCATCTTCCGGAGAATCAGTTGCTGATTTCGCGCTGCGCTGCAAAGACAAAGCAAGAGAAATGAGAGACGCCGAGGTGGACAAGCTTCAGACCAAAATCAGAAAGCAGCTTGAACGGCTTCAAACTAAACTCTCAAGAGAAGAGAGAGATCTGGAAGAAAACCGAGACGATTACAAGAGTAGAAAGAACGAGGAACTGCTCTCAGCTGGGGAATCTGTAGCTGGGCTCCTTGGGCTGTTCGGCAGAAGAAGATCCAGTGCCCTATCCGGTGCAGCGAGAAAAAGGAGAATGACAAAAAGAGCAAAAGATGATATTGAAGAGTCTGCTGAAGAGATCGAGAGGCTCGAAGAGAGTATTAAAGATCTTGAAGAAGAAGTTAGAGAGCAGGCAGAGACCATTGTAGAAAAGTGGGAAGCTGCTCTCGAGGAAACAGATGTTCTTGAAATCAAACCGCGAAGAACCGATGTTCAGATAAGCCTGGTAACTCCAGCATGGCTCCCGGTGTATTTGGTCTCGAAAGATGGTAGAGCCAATAGAATCCCCGCTTTCAGCACTGAGGACGAATGATACAGGAAGATGTAGAAAAACTTGCTCTTCCCGAGGGAAGACGAGTGGGACAACCAGGCCATGCAATTGCACTGGAGTTCCTAAAAAATAGAATGAAGGAAATTGGGTTAATGCCCTTTAAAGAGCAGGGCTTCAGTATACCTTACAGCAATCAATTCACAAACCTGGCTGGAGTAATACCGGGATCAGACAGTTCTGCTTTTCCAATTCTTATAGGTGCTCACTACGACAGTGCAATTGATGCTCCCTGTGCAGATGACAATGCAGTATCAGTAGCCTGTATTCTCAGTATTGCAGAAATCCTGGTAAAGGAAAGACCCAAGCGGAATGTTATAATTGCCTTCTTCGATGCCGAGGAACAGCCCTACTTCCTCACAGAAAACATGGGGTCAAAACGGTTTTGTAATGATCACTGCAGAGAAATTGACTTTGCATGTGTAATAATTCTGGACGCTATTGGTCATGACTTTGAGATAGGAGTTCCACCGGTAGACCTTCTAATCCCTGGAATTAAAAAATTGCTCTTCCTTCTCGGATCTGAAAGCCATGAAAGCCTTCCCGAAGTTGTTGAAGAGGCATTTATAGAAAAGAAACACCTTAGAGTAATTCCTACAATGAACAAATACTTTGGAGACAGATCAGACCACCATGCTTTCAGGAAAGCAGGTCACCCCTATCTCTTTCTCAGTAAGGGTTCGGGAAAGTATACACACAAACGGGAGGACACTGTAAGCTGGATTAACTTCAGAAGAGTAGAGATCATTAAAACTTACCTTCTCAACATTCTTAAACTTCTTGATTCAGCTCAGATAGAAAGAAGCAAAGAGATTTCTGATCCTTATAAATACGAAATCAGAATGATGAAAAAGGCCATTGGTTGGCCTCTTGCTCTCATTCTTTTCTGTTTGGGTTTCTTCGGTATGACACTTCGTTCGCGCAAAGATATTGACTCTGTTATGAAAAAGGTCTTAAACCTGGCGGGTTATAGCAGCTAGAATAGCGCTAACTTCTATGAAAAATACAATCCTTATTCCCAGCATTCTAGTATAGTATTGCTGACGCGAGTCTAAAGTCGTATTTTCTCCTTGTGCAAGCAAATCAATTAATGGGGGAAGACAGATAAGTAGTCACTTAGCTTCTGTGCATCCCCTGCACATCAAGACCTTTAACAAGGTTGAACAGGAGGAACTGATGAAGTATCCGCTACTCTCTGATGCCGATATGAAAGCCATGGATGCTCTGAAGAAACACCACGGCGGTGCAGAGCACATAGTATCAACTATCAAGAAAATGAGAGATTTCGAAACAAGAAAGCGGATTCTTGCAGAAAAAGGCTTCGGTAAAATGATCGAAGAAGCGGAAGCCTTTGTGTTGAAGTTCCCTCAGGTGTCTGATTTTGAGAAAGCAAACAACATTAGTTACAACAGCTCTCTCGGTACTGGAACCAGTCAGGTATCCGGATTCCAGGGAGCAAAAGTTACGCATAATTCTATGAAAAGAATCGCTGCTAGCGCGGGGTCAAATGAGCCTTGCTATGCTCCACAGGAGATGATATCTGTTGTGGCCCTTACGGACAATTACGTGTACAACGGCGACTTGATGGCTACGCTTGCAATGTCAGAAAATATTATGAAAGCAAGTAAATTCTGTAGCACGAATCTCATTGGTATTCCTCAGCCTGAGGCCCGTTTCAGAGAGCTGGAAGCACTAACCGGTGAAAAATTTGAACGGTACGAATGTGACAAAGGTGTATGTGCTCTTACTCTTAAGAACCAGGGAACTGTATTCGGTAATTTCGGTGGAATTGAAGTCGCCAACAACAACCATCTTATCTACCTGGATGGGATTACCCGTACAGCTCTTGCAACAGGAGGAGACTTCTACCTCAATCCCAGCTGGAGTACAATTGCAGCTGTTTGCTATTATGGCCGTGATCTACCAAATCTTCACATCAAAGTATCTATGCTTCTTGCAACTCAGAGTCCGGTTCAATTCAGAATGCTTCTCAACATCATAAACGAGTACATCCGTGAAGATGGCACTTCACCTATCTATGAGATCAACATTGGTAATGGAAGTACTGCAGCCAACTTCATCCAGTGTGCCAAGGAACTTGATGCCAGCGGCATCAAGGGGATCAGCCTCGCAGCTCACATCTACATTAATCCCGATCTGGGAATGGCAAACTTCAACTGGACTAATCACATGTTTGATGTTCTCAATAGCGGCACCAACATGACTTTCAAATATGAGAGTGATGGTACAGCGCACGAACTGGACACAATGGCGACCTACTTTCTTCCGGAAGATGAGCGCGAAAAAATGGGCGTAGATATTGGTGAGGTGATATTCAACAAATCTCTCCGGGCATCGAAAGACGGTAGAGAGATGATGAGAAAGGGTATCAGATCCATATTTGCAGAGAGTTCACAGAAGCGCTAGTTCTACTAACGAGCAAACAGGATCCGGGGGTGAGTTTTTCATGATACAAAACTGGGAATCGCGTTTTTCAGAGAATATCAAAGTGTACGGAGGGTATTCCATAGGCAAGCTCTTCGATCTCCTTAAAGACCCGGAGATCATTTCTCTGGCAGGTGGTTTGCCTTCACCGGACATGTTCCTGAAGCACGAAATGAGACTTGCCTCCGGACAAATTCTTGAGAATAACCTTGAAAAGGTAATGCAGTACACTGCAATCAAAGGCGAAAAGGCTCTTCTTGATGCAATAGTTGAGTTCCTGGCGAAAGACAATATCAGAGTAACTCACGAAAACATTATTGTTACTTCCTCAGGTCAGCATGGCCTTGATTTGGTTGGAAGACTTTTTCTTGATCCAGGCGACACAGTTCTCATTGACCGACCAACTTTTGCAGGTGCAATTGTTGCTTTCCAGATGCAGCGTCCTGAGTTTGTTGGAGTAGACATAGAAAAAGATGGCTCCAATGTTGAGGGCTTCCGGACCAAAATTGAAGCTCTTGAAAAGGATGGCAGGAAACCAAAGTTCATATATGTCGTTCCTGATTTTCAGAACCCAACAGGTATAACTATGAGCCTGAAAAAGAGAATTGCCCTTCTGGACCTCAGCAGGGAGTACGGAATCCCAATTCTGGAAGACAGCCCATACAGAGACTTCAGATACTACGGAGAAACTATCCCATCCATCTACTCTCTGGATCAGGAAAGGGGTGGAGGGCATGTAATAGGTCTTTACACCTTCTCAAAACTGTTCTGTCCCGGTCTACGAGTGGGCTTCAATATCGCTCCTGCTGATGTTATCAAAAAAATAACCAACATTAAGGAAGGTAATGTTCTGAATACTCCGAAGTACAATCAGGACATGTGTGCCGCTTTCCTGACCGAAATGAAGGTTGAAAACCACATTGAGAAGTGCAGAAACTATTACAGGGAAAAACTTGAGGTCTTTCTTAAAACAATGGAAGAGTGTTTCCCTGAAGAAATGGGTGTCACCTGGACAAGGCCTGAAGGTGGACTTTTCCTTTGGGTTACAGTTCCAGAAGAGATAAATACACACGAACTTTTCTACGATGCGATAAAGTATAAGGTAGCATTTGTTCCGGGAGATGTATTCTTCGGAGAGAATCCAAAAGTAAACACTATGAGAATCAATTTCTCATTTTCGTCAAAAGAACAACTGACAGAAGCAGCAAAAAGACTTGCGAGCTGCATTCGAAACAGGCTGAAATCGCCTTCAGAATAGATGGCGACTAAGCTGGAGAATTGCCAAATGGAAAACAAAAAGATTAAGTTCAGATCTACAAATCTGAAATCACCGGCCGTTTCTTTTGAACAGGCTCTTCTCAAGGGAATTGCTCACGACGGTGGGCTCTACATGCCAGAAGAGATACCTAGATTTTCTGAAGAGGAAATCCTGGAATTCTCAAACTCTGAGTACCACGAAATTGCACTTGCTGTTGCCAGGAAATTTCTCGGGGCGGAAGTACCCGATGAGGATCTTAGGAGAATAGTTAAGGATGCCTACGACTATGAAGTCCCTCTGGAAAATGTCTGCGACAATCAGTTCGTAATGAGACTCGACCGGGGACCAACAGCCTCCTTTAAGGATTTTGCTGCAAGGATGATGGGCAGACTAATGCAGTATTTTCTTAATCGAAATAATGGCAAGCTACTTATTCTAACCGCAACGTCAGGCGACACCGGAAGTGCAATTGCAAATGCTTTCTACGGCCTTGATAACGTTGAAGTAGTGGTGCTATTTCCTGAAAATGAAGTAACAGATCGTCAGAGAAAACAAATGACGACTCTCGGCAAAAATATATCAATTGTAGCTCTTGATGGAAAATTTGACGACTGTCAGGCACTCGTAAAGCTGGCTTTTGCCGATTCTGATCTCGACTATCTCAATCTCTCTTCTGCAAACTCGATCAATATCGGCAGACTAATTCCACAGACAATGTACTACTTCTACTCCTTTGCAAAGCTCAGAGCGGGAAAAGCAGATGACCAGGTTGTTTTTTCCGTACCATCCGGTAACTTCGGGGATCTCTGTGGTGGTCTTATTGCAATGAATATGGGATTACCTGTGAAGAAGTTTGTAGTTGCAACAAATGAAAATGACGAATATCCAAAATTTGTTAAGTCAGGCTTCTATGAAAAGCTGGTTCCCTCGCGCAACTGCATTTCCAGTGCTATGAATGTTGGTCACCCGAGCAACATTCCAAGACTGGTTGGTCTTTATGGTGGCAACATGGATGAGCACGGAGCGATAAGTAATGCCCCGGACCTTGATCGAATCAGAGATGACATGTATGCAGTAAGCATTACAGACAAAGAAACTGAAGCCATGATCAGCGATGCCTACAAAGAGCACAAACTGCTTCTTGAACCGCACGGTTCAGTGGGCTGGGCAGCTCTGCAGAAATACATAGAAGAGGAGAATATCGCGAAGGATCAGCTCTGTATCTCTCTTGAAACAGCTCATCCGGCTAAATTCCCGGAGAAAATCAGAGAAATACTATCATTTGACCCTGAACTTCCCCCAAGTCTCCTTGGGCTTGAAAGCAAAGAGGAATCCTTTGAGCACCTTCCAACTACTTATGAGGCTTTCAAAGAGTTCTTGAAGAAGAACTATAAGTAACAACTTTGTTACTCTTTTGTAGTGGGGCATGCCACTCGGTGTGCCCCTAAAAGAATAAGGAATATCATGAAGTACATCATCGTTCTTGGAGATGGGATGTCAGATCGCCCTATGAATGCTCTAGGGGGGAAAACACCTCTGATGGTTGCAAACAAACCAGCAATTGACTACCTCTGCAGGAAAGGGAAATGCGGCAAATTTGAAACCGTCCCACCCGGTATGCCACCAGGCAGTGCGGTAGCCAATCTTGCTGTTCTGGGATACAATCCGGCTGAGGTATTTCAGGGCCGTGGAGTTTTAGAAGCTGCAAGCATGGGAGTTGAACTTGATTCCTCTGATCTGGCAATGAGGTGCAATCTAATCTGTATCGAGAATGGTCTTATCAAGAACCACTCTGCAGGGCATATCAGTACGGAAGAATCTCACCAACTGATTGATACTCTTACTGAAAAACTGGGTTCGGAATCTCTCATCTTTCACCCGGGCATAAGCTACAGACACCTTTTTGTAATGAAGAACGGAAACAACTCTGTTTTCTGCACACCCCCCCATGACGTCCCCGGTAGAGCATTCTCGGAAGTTCTAGTATCTGCAACGGAAGAACAGGGAGAGAAAACTGCTGCTGTTCTGAACAACCTTATACTTAAATCACAAGAAATTCTGAATGACCATCCTGTAAATCTTAAACGCATTGCTGAAGGCAAGGATCCGGCAAACTCAGTCTGGTTCTGGTCTCCGGGTTACAAACCCCACATGAAAACTTTTAGCGAGCTTTATGGTCTTAAAGGGGCCGTAATCTCAGCAGTGGACCTCGTTAAAGGTCTTGGTGTGTATGCAGGCCTTGATATCATAGAAGTTGAGGGAGCTACAGGCCTCTACGACACAAACTATGAGGGTAAGGCTAAAGCAGCAATTGATGCCCTGAAGAATGGATACGACTTTGTATACCTTCATGTTGAGGCAACCGATGAAGCCGGGCATGAAGGAGACATAGATCTAAAGATAAAAACTATAGAGTATCTGGACAGCAGAATAGTCAAATTCCTTATTGAAGAGACGACAAAGATGGAAGAGGGTGTTGCTATCGGCATCACTCCTGATCATGGAACCCCGTGTGAGATCAGAACCCATGTTCACGACCCGGTTCCCTTCCTGATCTATCGCCCCGGTGACCAGGCAGATGATATCATCTCATACGACGAAACAAGCACAGAGAATGGAAGCTACGGTCTGATAAAGGGTGATGCATTCATACGAAATCTGTTAAAGGATTCTTCTAACTGAAGTATAAAAAGAATTGCTTCTCTTTATCAAGATCAATAGATCTATGCTGCTGCCCTTGTAATCACAAATGGAATAAGGGTAAATGAACTCCCTGGCGGAGGAGGTGGGATTCGAACCCACGGTCCCCCAAAAAGAGGACAACGGTTTTCGAGACCGCCCCATTCAACCGCTCTGGCACCCCTCCGCAGGGAATCGAAATATAACTATTGAATATGAACCTGTGGTATAACTGCTATTAGTACCAGATCACAACTGCCTGTGTTTTCAATAGAGTGAGACTCGCCGCTTCTAGTCAGGATAGAATGTCCTGCTGAAACCGGGTACTTCCCATCTTCATCAGCGGCTTCTCCGGATCCCTCGATGATGAAGTACAGCTCATCTTCAGCGGTGTGCTGATGAAGCCCAATCGAAGAGCCGGGTACAAGAGTTACTCTGGCGCAGAATCGAACAGCTGCCTCAAATTCATCAGGAGAGAAGAGAGGTTCTATGATAACCTCACCTTTCCCTTCAAATAGTTTTTTGGAAAGAGTCTGGGTTCCTTTTTTTCTAATCAGCAATGTACTTCATCCCTTCATTCAGTGGACAATCCGAGCAGAGCGGTTTAGGTCTGCAATACTTCTTTGCACATTCCACTAACAGAGCATGGTATTCCTTATAAATTATAACGTCAGAAACAAGATTCTCATAAAAGATTTCCTGAATATCACCATAGGATGCTTTCTCGTGGCATAAGCCATGTCTGCCCAGAATACGGTTTGTGTAGGCATCAACAACAAAAACTGGTCTCTCCAGCACATAAAGTAATATGCAGTCACAAGTTTCCTGGCCAATGCCTTTTAGAGAGAGCAGCTCACCTCTCAACTGAAGAGTGCTGGTATTCACTGAGGAGGGAGATCCATTCCAACCCCTGGAAATCATGTACCTGCCCGCTATACGGAGGTACTCTGCTTTCCTTTTGTAAGTTCCTGAACCTTTAAGCACTTCCTCCAATTCATCCGTACTGAGTAAAAGATACTTTGCAGGAGTAAGAATATCTCTCTGTTTCATTCTTTCAAGTACGGGAACAACCCTTTCCCACCTTGTGTTCTGGGCGAGAATACATCCTATGAAATATTCGTAACAGGAGTCTCCGGGCCACCAGCCCTGAGGGCCGAAATGGTGAAGGAGCGAGTTGTAAAGACCGTT
Organism: Candidatus Fermentibacteraceae bacterium; assembly: GCA_016744855.1. GTDB lineage: Bacteria > Fermentibacterota > Fermentibacteria > Fermentibacterales > JCC-6 > Sabulitectum. The sequence continues at coordinate 85,702 of JADGDO010000008.1, forward strand.
AAGGTTCATCTATCTGTCACCTGTCTTCTGAAAGAAAATCCTGCCGAATAAGTTTCAGTCTTTTAACCATAGCATTCACGGAATAGTATAGACGCTCAAGCCTTTTCTCAAGATATTGCTATACTACAGAATGTGCTTTGAAAACATGGGGGTATTCGAATGAAACAGATCAGCATTCAGTATTATAAAACTCAAATTGGCGAGATTGTTCTGGGCTCCTTCGATCAGCAACTCTGTCTGCTTGATTTCAGGTACAGAAGAATGAGAACGACAGTAGACAACAGAATCAAAAAGGGATTATCAGCACAATTTATCGAAGAGGACAACGCTCTACTTCAAATGACAAGAGTGCAAATTGATGAATATCTCAGAGGAGATAGAAAACGGTTCTCAATTCCACTTCTAACAGTTGGGACTGATTTTCAAAAAGAAGTCTGGAAAGCGCTTCTGGAAATACCGTATGGTTCAACCTCTACATACCTCCAGCAGGCCAAATCAATCAACAATGCGAAAGCAGTTCGAGCTGTTGCTTCTGCAAACGGAGCAAACTCGATTGCCCTGATTATTCCCTGTCACAGAGTAATCGAAACAAACGGAAAGCTTGGAGGCTATGCCGGTGGTGTACCTGTAAAGCAGCGACTGCTGAAACTGGAGAAAGAAAACTGTGGGTTGTAGATACCGGCTATTTGTAGTTGCGATCGACGAAAACTATTAACTGTTTTTAGCCAAACGACAAAAAAGCCCTTCAGAACTGCATCTAAATTCAGTCCCGCAGCAATCCACCGATCTGAATAAATCGCGACAATGAGTTTTTGCCAACGATACAGGCCATGCCAGCTCCGTTTCCGGAAATTGATGTCAGGTCTCTTCCTGTCCTCAAATCGATAACAGTCCAGGTAATTCCGTTATCATTTGATTTCACTGCTGTTCCATTGTCTCCTACTGCAAAAGCACTCACGCCCCATGATAGATAGGAAACATCATTAAGATTCTCTTCCGAAGAACAGGGCACTGAAACCCAGACATTTTCCTCTGAATAACGGGATAAGGATCCATTCTCTCCCACAGCAATGTATCTGCCGGAACCCGAAACAATAGCTGTAGCACCTCTTACGACTGAACTTGTGATAAAGAATTCAGCATTGCTCCGTAGGGAAAATCCGTTTCCATTGCTACCTAGAATCTGATCTGGAAAGCCGCTGCAAAGTAATACACAGGAAGCAACACAATCGAAAGTGAAATCTGTAGCAACTATACCTCTCTCTTTAGAAGAATAAATAAATCCATCTTCACCTGTGATAATGAATGAGTTCGGGCTGGTTGGATCAAAATTTACACTCAGAAGATCGACATCATCAGATTCAAAATCAGCCCAGATCCTCCAGGAGAAACCACCGTCGAATGAGGAAAGAAGGGTGCCGTCTTCACCACAGGCCATAGCGCTCGTTATTCCCATCGATACAGAATAGAGATCAGCAGATAGATTTTCCGGAGAAACATCTACCCAGAGTTCATCTTGTCCCCTGCGCAGAATAGTCCCGTTATCTCCCACTGCAAGCATAGCTCCACTAATAATATCAACCGAGACGCTGTTCAGATTGCTCGAAGTGCCACTCACTTCACGAACCCAGTTGTTGCCACCATCAGAGGTATGCAATATCAGCGCTTCCCCGCTGGAAAGAGAAAAACAGATCAAAGAAACAGCAACTATCAACAATGAGCGCATAGGATTCATTACCCCCCTTACCAATGCCACACTTCAAACATACAAATCCCGGAGCAATAGAGTTCAATCAAACAAAGTAATATTCAGTAATACCAGAAAACCAGAAAAATAGCTTCTACCGCCTATGTAAATCAAATGATTGTTTCCAGAAACGCTTGTTTCTTGGGCTGAGAGGAACAATAGTAGGTTATTGGATGTAGACTTATTGAAACACATGTCATGATGAAATAGATAACGCAAATTTGAGACGGAGGATGATTATATGAAAAAGCAAATATTTGTACTGGTTGCTATAGTGCTACTTGCCTCAGCTGCAGCATGTTTAAGTGAATCAGAAAACCCTGTAGTTCCTACAAGCATCACCACTGGTGAGTTGGTGGTAGATACTGGATTTACAACTGGTGCTGAATATCCCTTGTACCCAGTATTTTACCTGGGCGAATATTCTGCTTTCACTTTGCGCTGGAATGAAGTTGAAGATACACAGTTCTATGAAATTCGTGCTTCAGAGGAACCTATCACTACTGAGAACTGGAATGACGCTATTGTGATGGCAACAGTTCAAGCACCGGCTGATACTGCAAATGTTTTCAATGTTATTGAAGTTCAAAGTGAACCATGCATTGGATGTGGTTTATGTGAACAGGTCTGCCCGAACAGCGCCATTACAGTTCAAGGTGGTATCGCTGTTATCGACTACGATAGATGCACATCCTGCGGGCAATGTATGGATGTATGTCCTGTTGATGCTATCACAGGAACCAGAAATGGAACCAATTACTATTTCGGTCTAAGAGCATTTCACAATACCGAAACACCATCGGATGATGTAATATCCTCAAACGATTCTTATCGTATAATCTTCTACAACGCCTGGGGAACTCTCTTTGGACCGCAAACTAAATCTTGTGGCCTCTGCCAGACTGGGGAGGATAGTTTAGGTTGCTACGGAGGATGTCATATTTTAATTGATTGGTTGGATGAAGATAGAGAAGTATTTACCGGATTTGGCTGCCCCGATGATGCAATCTGGCAGGACACTTTGCCAATCAATTCCGTCCCGAATATGGTTTACATAGATTATGATAAGTGTACCAGTTGTGGAGTTTGTTTCACAGAATGCTGGAATTATAACCTTGTTATTAACCCGGAACATGACTACGCTGGTCCTAGAAGCATGATGCACAAAGTTGTACCTTCTGGATGGACTACCAATCAACCGTTGCGACCATAATTAGTCTCTTCTATAAAGAAAGGAGCTTTTTTTGAAAAGCACAATAATGATTCTTGTCTTTGCCCTGGCCGCTACAGCAGGTGTATTCACTTTCAACCTGGGTCCGGTGTGCGGCGATTTTGCTGCTCTTGAAATCCAGTCCAAAGGCGCTGTAGTTAAGACCATTGAAGCTGAAGATGGTGTTTTCCCTGAAGAGGTTGAAGTTATCGAAGCCTACTATGTCATCCCAGAAGGATGCATTGGTTGTGGTATTTGTGTAAACCAGTGCCCGGTAGATGCAATAGTAATGACTGAAGACAATATTGCAAGCATCGATCCTGAGCTCTGCATCAACTGTGGTATGTGTGCTAGCGCTTGCCCTACAGGTACAATTGAACTTCTTGAGCAGACTAATTGCAGCCTTTACGGAATAGACTCCGAAGGAAATGAAGAACTGCTTGAAGAGGGATTTGAGGTAGAGTAATGCTAAAAAAGGGGATGTTGATTACTTTACTTGTTCTACTTGCTGCCGCTGTGGCTGCAGGTGGTACAAGATACTGGGTTGAAACTGAGAAGTGCAGTGGGTGTGGAGACTGCGAGGCAGTCTGCCCTGTTAGTGCAATCGTGATAGAAGATGGTAATTCACACATTGACCCTGAAGCCTGTATCGGTTGTGGTCTCTGTCAGGGGGTGTGCACATATGACGCGATTCACTAGGCTTCTGCTTGTTTCACTTCTTGCTCTAGTTGTATTTGCTGCATGTGATGGGCCTCTGGCTTCTGCACTGCTTTCCATTGATGAATCCCGCTGTGTCGGGTGCGGTGAATGTGAAGAGGTCTGCCCTTACAATGCAATAGAAGTTATTGATGGAGATGCCGTAATTAATCCAAATCTGTGCCATCAGTGCAACAGGTGCGTAGAAGTTTGTCCGGAAGGAGCGATATACTAATGAAAGTATTAGCCATGTTGCTCTTTGTGGTAACTGTTGTTTTTGCTGCTGATTTTGAAAGTTATGCTCAGATCAATGTTGCCTCAGATAGCATCAACTATGGAGAAGGCATCGCAAGAACCGGTAATCTTGGTTTCAGAATGGACTCTGCAAACTGGGATCTTGTTCTTGGTGTAAACAAGATATGCAGGGGTGAGGGAGCTGTGATCCCGCGTTTCACTCGGGATCAACTGGAAGCAAATCTTGAAGGCAGAATCAAGTTCGGTGGTTTTACAGTAAACCCCGAGATTCAATACACAATGATGATTGACAGTGCCGATGTTGTTCTTCCCCTCCAGCATGGAGAAGGGTACAGAAACGCAGCAATGAGGCCTGGTCTTTCTCTCTCTTATTCCCTACCCGGTGTTTTTGAGATAAACGGTTCTGGAAAGTACTGGTCTCGTGATGTAACAGCTCTTGAGTCCGATGCAGACGCAGAGTGGACTGAGATGTATTACTCGGGAGATGTTCTCTGGCACACTCCGGTAGGTGGATATCTTGCTGTCGGTGGCATTTCTCACCAGACAAAACTTGATGCGCTGGATTATGATCAGAGCTGGACCCGTGTTGATTTAGCAGCCGGGTATACTCCGATAGACTTCCCTACAAGAACAATAGTATCAACTGAAGCCGAATACTCTCTCTATACAGGAGAAGACTATACCGGCCTCGGTCTTCCAAACCGCTTTACCGCCAGGCTCAGAGCGGTTCAGAATGTTGCCCGGAATGTAATGTTCAATATCACATTCAGTCAGGCAGCAGATTTTTATGAGGACGAGACAAGATTCGGTCCCTTCCAGAGTGCTATCAGAAGCCAGTACAAATTTAGTGGCTGGGGTAGTGTTCCCTCATCAATAATGGTTGGCGGCCAGCTGACAGAATCTGCCATCACCACAAGACTCGGTGAAGTTGAAGGTCGAATAAGTCTCTACAGCGGTCTCTCTGCCCTCGTCACGGGCAAACTGTGGTACGGACCAAGCTCTGTTGCCGGTACCGGTGGGTACAGAACAAGAGAGATTGTCGGAGGAGGACTGGAGTTCCGAATGAATAACGGTCTGAACTCTTTTGTCGTTTACGAGCGCGAGGCTTCCAATCTTACTCCAAACGATGTATGGGGTAAAATCAGAGCAGGTGTTGGCTTCTACCCAACACAATTCTAGCCTCATCAGGAACAAATATTTGCCGCGGTTGTTATCTTACAGTAAACAATCGCGGCTTTTTCTGAAACAGAGAGGACTTCACTAAATGTTCACTGGACTTGCAGAGGGTGTAGGACTCGGACTTGCAACCGGAATATCATGCCTTGCTTCATGCGGGCCTATTTATCTTACTTATCTTCTTAGCGAACAGCGATCGAGCAGGCAATCGCTGGTAACTATTCTGATGTTGAATCTAGGCCGGTTCCTTTCCTATGCGGCATTTGGAGCTATTATGGGTCTACTTGGGGGTAGCATCCCATCCTCTATCAGAATACCTCTTGCATTCTCGGGTTATATCCTGTTCTCAGTATACATGGTTCTTTCCGTAATCAGAGTAAATAAAACCTGCGGAGGATGTGACATTCCCAAGTGGATGAAGCTTACAAAAAGCCCGATTCTTCTTGGAATTCTTACAGGATTTTCTGTTTGTCCTGCATTTCTCATTGCCTTGACCAGTGCTTTTGACACCAGTGGAGCTCTAAACGGGGCAATGCTTTTTACAGGTTTCTTCCTTGGAACAACGGTATACATGCTACCATTTGCTATCGTGGGCCTTTTCAGTAAAAAGAAATGGCTGAATTCAGTAGCCAAATATGCAGCTATTTTTGTAGCTGTCTATTTTGGTATTCTAGGTATCAAAGGACTCGCAGGATACATTCTACAAAATGGTGATGTGGTTATTGATATGCATGAGCACGAGGAGACGGAATCCGGTCCTGTGAGTATTTATAATGCCCTTGAGGAAGATTCTCTTTACATTCTCACTTTCCCCGAAATCAGTGGAGATCGTGGTACCGATATCTTCAATGATCTTCAAGGAGCTGAAGGACCGGAAATGGTTCTGGTTCTCGCTGACACGACCAACTGGGAACAAGCGTTGAATTCGATTCCGGAACTCTCAGGAGTTATCGCCCCCTGGTGGATGGATTTCAGGAGCGGAGATGAACTAACACTCTGGCAGCAGGAAGCCAATCTTTCAGCAGATGAACGGCGCTTCAGATTGTTTGCAATTGAATATGAACCTTATGATACAGAGCGAGCAGGTATTGTTTATCAATATCTTGCCAGGTACAGCTTCAGGTGCGATCCTGATTCAGGATTGACATTCTTACTAACAAGCGAAGCTGGGTGTGCAACCGATGCTGATTGCAACACCTGTCCAGCTTTTCAGACCGAATAAAAGGAGGATGGGGATGCCATCAAAAGCAGGTTATGCAGGGCCAAAGGTAAAATCTGACATACTTGTTGAATTTTCGCCAGAAGGAGACAAGCTCGTATTCTCCGGATTCACCGTCGAGCAAAAAGAAGCAATTCTTGAAGTAGCAAAACGGCTTGAGATTTCTCACGGTGTTGTTACAGGGGAAGATTCCGGAGCAGCTCCCTGGGTAGCTGCTGCCCGTTTTGAAGCGGCTGTGAGAAAAGAACTCGGAGATAATTTTCTTCCCCTTCCTTCGGCTGCAAGTTGGACAGTTCAACCCAAAGACAGACCGCGCAGAAGCAGACTTTATGCACCGGGAAACAAACCTCGTTTTATAGAAAAAGCTGCCGGTGCCGGTGCTGACGGAATCATACTCGATCTTGAAGACAGCGTTGCTCCCGACAGAAAAGATGAAGCAAGAATTCTTGTCGCTTATGCACTTAAATACATTGATTTTGGCGCGACAGAGGTCATGGTTAGAATCAACCAGGGAGATAGAGCCAGCGATGATCTAGCTTGGATTGTACCACAACCTGTTCAGCATATTCTCCTGCCCAAAGTCGAGCTTGCAGAAGACCTCGCAGCGCTAAGAGACATGGTGGAAACGATCATGGATCTCTGCGGCAGAGACTGCTTCCCCTGGCTAATGCCCATATTGGAGAGCCCCAGGGGCATTCTGAATGCTCTTTCAATCGCTGACTGTATTCCTGAAATGGCCGCTCTCACTCTTGGTATTCAGGATTTGACCGCAGAGATAGGCATAATGCCTACAGCTGAAGCTACAGAAACCTTCACCGCCCGCAGCCTTGTAGTGCTTGCTGCAAGAGCCGCTGACCTTCAACCGATTGACACCGTCTATGCAGATGTAAAAAATGTTGAAGGACTCCAGAAAAGTATAGAAGAAGCCAAAACTCTCGGTTTTGTCGGCAAAGGGTGCATACACCCCTCACAGGTAAAGCCTGTTGAAGAGGGCTTTATGCCGACAGAGGCCCAGATAGATAAGGCAAGAAAGATTGTTGCAGCCATGAAAGAAGCTGAAGCAAAGGGTCTAGGAGCAATTGCGCTGGGTTCTAAAATGATTGACCCGCCGGTAGCCCGGCAGGCCATGGCTGTGCTTAAGTTGATCGGTGAGTAAGACAATACACTAGGTGTACATTCAGCCAAGTCGGATAAAGCGCTACTATACTTTTAGTAGCGCTTTCTCTTGACATGTCTTTGCATGTTACTGATACTTTGTCTGAAAGTGAGGTCATATAATGTTTATTTTCTATTCTGCTCTGTTTTTAGTTCTACTCTGTGTGCCAAACTCTATGAACGCATCTACATTCTCCGACAATTTTAATGATAATGACATAACCGACTGGGAAGATAGGTGTTTTGCCGCCAACTGGTACGCTTCCGGTGGAATGGTACATGGATCCACCAACAACAGCCCTTCCATTCTAGTTCCACTAGAAGGTTATAACTGTTTTAACTCTACAGTTACAGTAGAGGCTTCCGGAGCACATGCTTTTGGTGTTGTTTCAAGACTATCTGATGAAGACTCGGGCATTATTGCCTATGTATCTCCAGACAATAACCTGGCTCGGATTAGACTTGTCCAAAACGGTCAACTCGGAGAGTCTTTAAGTTCTCTTTCAGCTTCTTTCCCTGCTGGTGAAGATTACACACTGTCTCTCAATTGCGTAGATGATCAGTTAACTTTTTCTATCAGCATACCATCAATAGACCAATCGTGGGAGTTTTCTGCGACCGATCCAAATCCCATCTCCGGTCTATCGGGTTTACTCATGGGAGATGAGTCAAATGCATCGTGGGACTGGATAGAAATCGACGGTACCGGCTCAGTGAACCCTGAAATTACTTGGATGATCACAGATGATCAAAGTCTTGGGAATGGTAATTTTGCTCTTGAACCTGGCGAAACTATCGACCTCGATATTCAAATCACTAACAATAGTGATGAATCTCTTTATAATGCTTTTGCTGTTCTGCAATCCTTAAATTCAGAGTTGACAGTAATTCAGGATTATGCCCCCTATGGCACTCTTGCTCCAGGTGAAGCAAGCTATGCCTCCGAAGATTTAATGGTTTTGGCCCCTCTTGTAACCCCTTCCGACGAAGTTTATCCGATGAGACTAACCCTTATGGCTGACGGGGGTTATCAGGAACAGCTTCTTCTTTCTCTTCCGGTAGGAAATGGATTTAATACCGATGTAGAATCCGGAGGTGATGATTGCAGTTGGGAAGCGCTCGAAGGGGGCTGGGCCAATGATTGGCATATTTCTTCCGAGCGTAACAATACTACAGCAGGGCAATACAGTTTCAAATGCGGAGAGAATGGTCCGGGAGACTACTCTGATCACCATTTCGGCTCTCTTACCACACCACTGATTAACGTGCCATTGCACAGCGAAGTTGGTTTCTGGATGTGGATTGATACCGAGATACTCGATCTTCCGGCAGCCCTTGATGGGGGGCTTGTCCAATACGGAAGATGTGGTCAATGGATTGATTTACTCCCCGTGACCGGTTACACCCATGAGATTGCTACAGGAACAGGTGGACCGTTCCCAGATGGATCTCCGGTTTTCAGTGGAACCGTTCCATGGACTCAGTATAACATAATTGTACCTGACGAGCTCGCCGGGCCGGGCCAGATAAGATTTGTATTTGGGTCTGATGATACTGGATCAAGAGAAGGCTGGTATCTTGATGATATCTGCATTGAAGTTCCCAGCTCTATCGAAGAAACACAGAATCAGGGGCTAGTTACCACTGCTTCTCTCTCCGTATCTCTAAATCCCTTTGTTTCCTCTGTAACATTTGCTTATCAATTGCCCGTTTTCGGCAACTCTACTCTGGAAATTTATGACATTTCCGGCAGGCTTATCTCATCGCATGAGGTATCGTCTGAGACAAATACATACAGCTGGAACGGAAGAAACACCTCGGGAGAGCAAATACCATCAGGAGTATATCTTGCCAAACTGTGTGGATATGATTTAACTACCATCAAGTTGATTAAGCTCTAAAAACTCTGGTTAGCAAAAAGGGGAGCAGAAGCTCCCCTTTTCCTATTTATCGAATTCCTCATCCGAATCCATCTCAGGTTCCTGTGATCTAATTCCCTTTATCTTGTTCCAAAGAGCAAGACGAGCAAGAATTGCCTGAGCTGCACCATAGAAACAAAGATACCGGCAAAAGAATCTTCGTACATAAATAGCGAGTAATATCGTTAACCCAGCAATTACCAGACTACCGGAGAGGAACAGTGTGAAAATTGTGTGGAAGGGATCAACAGCGCAGAAAGGTGTCGACCATCTCAAAGAAATCAGTTCAAACCTGTTGAGCAGTATCAAAGCTATAAGAGCAAAGAGAATGACTGTGCTGAGGTGTCTGAGCTTCCTGTGCCACTTCCCGGATGGAGACATACTGCCCGGAACATGAATACTGTATAAAAATTCCTGGACTGCTCCCATGGGACAGACCCAGCCACAAAAAACTCTTCCGAAAAAAGCACTGAATACGAGTGGCATAAGGAAAATGACAATACCGCTTATACCCAGAAAACTAAGACCTTGGGCGGTAAATGCATACTGGAAAGCACCAAGTGGGCAAAAACACCCCTGTACACCAAAACCAAGGATCATTAGGGAAACACCGCGTACAATATGGTGTGCCGAATTTCTCTTTAATCTGTCTTTCAGTCTTCGTCCGTAGAATTTTCTTGAGAGCCAGGTTGATACGGGTAGGAGAAGACCGAGTGTAATCAGAATGATGCTTATTCTTCTGTTGCCTCCGGCTGGATTTGAACAGGATGTTCCGGAGGTGACTCCATACCAATGTGGGCACAGAGCAAGAGAGTCCGGGCAGGCAGCCTCAGGAGGAAGGCCCAGAGGACATCCTATCACGGAGGGAGTCTGACGGCTACTTGAAGAATCAGTAGCCTGACAGGAAGCTCCATCCTGTCGACCGGGTCCCGGATTGTCACAGAATGTGTTTCCATCAGAATCTACAAAGAAGGAGCAGGCAGGATTTTCTTCGCTGCAGGCTTCTGCAGGAGAATAGCCGAGAGGGCAGGTGTTTCGTTGCACATGAGAATCAGATTCAATTTCTTCAACTGCTGCAACCTCTTCGATCTCTTCCTCTGCAGTATCCTCTTCAACTTCAACCGGATCATCCACTTCTTCAATTTCAACAATTTCTTCTGTATTTTCTTCTGGTGTTGAATCTTGCTGATCCGAAGTTTCCGGATTGTCCTCAACCTCTTCAATGATTTCTTCAACCGGAACAACTGGTTGCGGCCCTGGGTTATCACAAAGATTGTCTCCGTTGGAATCAGAATAAAGGGTACATCTAGCAGTACTCTGGCTGCAAGCCTCTTCAGGGGTGAGGGTGAGAGGACAGAAAGGATCTGAAGTTGGTTCTGGTTCGGGCTCTGGTTCGGGTTGACTCTGTGGACCGGGATTGTCGCAGAGAGTGTCGGCGTCACCATCGCTGAATAGACCACATGATGGATTGTCGGAACTGCATGATTCCTCGGGAGAAAACCCGAGCGGGCACTGCGCAAAGAGGGCAGAAGCCACAAAAAGAAGAATTAGAAGATGTTTCACTGCCCTCCTTGAACTATGAAGTATTACTTACCTGAAAGATGCCTTTATACCTGCAAAAGTCATCTGATTCAAAGCCATATCACCGTTGATGAGAATGTGTGGTACTTCCATCCACGGATTTCCAGTAGGACTATCGTAGGCTCCACTCACTGTATGATTACCGGTTGTTGTTGAGTAGAAAGTATAAATTTCATCCTCGCCGTTAGGCCATGCAATCTCGAAAACAAGATTACCATTTGCCGGGACATAAAAGAATGGTGTCTCAAAATAGATGGTTGGATCTGTGTCCTGGAAAGTGACTGGTGTTGCACTGTCAAAAACACGATACTTTGTTCCATTTATGTAATTGGCGTCATATCTATCACCGAGCTCATCGTTGGCACAGTAGCCCATGTCTACATAGAACTCATCAAAAGTTACACTGTTCGTCTGGCCTCCGGGGCCTGTGAAAAATGAAATCGAGTTAATAACCATTGCTTCTGAAAACTCACTTGCGTTTACTACCACCTGGTAGCGTAAAGAGTTAGTTCAATTGCCGCAAAATGGCTTAGACCCGCTAACCTGATTCGAGCCGATTTCTACACTTGCAGCCAAAAGCATTGGTACTGCAAGAAGTAGAAGAAATACTGATTTTTTCATATATATCATCCCTTTCATGTTTCGAATTGCATCGAGCACCCGAAATTTGTTCATTTCATGAAACTATACCAAAACATTCAAATGTTAGCTACCCCATAACAAAAATACACCTACTATTCTTCTTACAGTACCCCTCAGACTGAAAAAGGTTCGGTAACTAATTCCAATTCAGTTAATTGAATAAACTTTTAATACCGGCAAAAGTGGATTGAGTCATTGCTAATTCTCCCCCGATGAGAAGATGTGACATGTCAGTTAGGGGGTATCCTGTTGGTAAATCATAAGCTCCGGATATTGCTGAAACACCCGGTGTAGGAAAATTGAATATGTAAAATTCACCTTCTCCATCTGGCCACACAATATCGATAATCAGATTACCTTCCGATGGATCAAAAACAAAAGGGGAATCAAAATACAATGTTGGAGAGTGAGAGAATACAGTAAAATTAGAAGTTCTTTCAAAAACTCGAGTTTTAGTACCGCTCACATAATTTTCTTCATAGGCACTATCCAGTTCTGTGCTGGCGCAGTAGCCCAGATCTACCGAAAACTGATAGAAAGTCGTTTCCTCCCCTGTTCCCGGTACCGAAGAAAAGGTAATTGAACTAATAGTAAACGGCTCTTCAAACTCATCGCCCTGAACTATCACCTGATAGCGCAAAGAACTTGTTCAATTAGCACAAAACGGTTTGTTGCTTGAAAATTCTGAGGAACCGATTTCGACAGATGCCGCATAAGCAAATGCGAGAGATAGAACTGAGAGAAGTGCAGCTAGTTTCACAGAAGTAATTCCTTTCGCGAAAAGTTACTATATTATCGATAGTCAGATTAGTTTCGTGAAACTAAGGAATTTTGTTCAATTAAGCAACAACCGTAAATTTCACCATTTTGCGAGATTACCAGAAATGCGGCTTTTGTTCGGGGGGTTGACAAATCAAAATATTTTGAGATATTTGCACTCCTTGAGTGGCCCGGTAGTTCAATTGGTTAGAGCACCGGCCTGTCACGCCGGAAGTTACGAGTTCGAGTCTCGTTCGGGTCGCCAAGGTATCTTTTCGGGGCAGAAATGCCCCGTTTTTTTTTGCTCAAATACTCAATTTTTTACAGGGCTTGACTTCCGTCAATCACTTATTCAGATTTCAGCATATGTTTCGCGAAATTGGAAATGAAATCAGTTTTCAAGCGAAGCGATGCCTGGTAATGGTATCCTCCCTCTTTACCATCCAGGACTTCTAACCCGCTCCCTCCTACAGGGGGCGGGTTTTACATTCTGTTACAATTCATCCTTATGCATAAATACTATATTTCTATCCTGTCAGCAGTTTACTTAAATACAATAACAGGAGAAAAATAATGAGAGTTATAGTAGCACTCGCAATCGCCCTCACTCTGATGGCGTGCAACAAAACAGATCAGACAGCAGCAGAAGGCACAGAACTTACTCCAACAGAAACAAGCGCTTCAATTCTGTATTTAGCAGAAGAAATCGGAGTAGAGCTTGGTGATTCCAACTTCGTTTTTGGAGTTATTCAGGATGTAGACTTCACCTCTGAAGGAAACATCGCTGTTCTTGACGGGCAAAAAAAGAGAGTCAAACTCTATTCTCAGTCCGGAGACTTCATCGGTGATTTCGGAGGAGCCGGAGAGGCACCGGGAGAATTTCTCAATCCTCACGGAATCGCTTGTCTCAGTGATAACAGAATAGCAGTTACTGATCCTTTTAGTAGAGAGGTGGAGATATTCGGAACCGATCTTGAGTACATCGACACATTTTCAGATTTTACTGGAAGAGCTCCCTTTGTCATCTCTTCTGCTGGAACCGGCTTTGCCGGCGAACAGGGAGGCTTTGATAGAGAGGCTGGTATTCTTACCACTTCAGTTGCACTATGGGAAACAGGTTCAGAAATGCGAGTATTCTCGGAACTCACTGATGACTTCTCTCCAGAGAATATGATTCAAAGAATCATGATGCCTAGCGCTCAAATTACCTCAGACAGCAGCAATATCTACTATTCAGCTCCTGTAAGTGAAGAATATATTGTCTCAGTTTATCCACTGGATGGTTCTGAATCCTACAACCTGAGTTTTCCCGACTATACTGCGAAGGAGAAGTCGGAAGAGGATCTAGAGCTCGACATCCAGGCATACGAATACAGAATGCAGGGAATGGCTTCTGCAGGTAGAGGTGGAAGACTTGCTAATGCCACTTACGATCCTCCCCCCTTCTACTATGCAACCGGAGCTATGGGTATTGATAATGAAAACAACATTTGGGTTCAGCGAGGCTGGGAATCGAATCCAACATTTGACATTTTCCCCGAAGGAGCAACTACACCGACAGAAATCGTAATTGTAGATCCTGAACTTGATCTGTCCGGTTACTCTTTTGTGATCAGTCCAAATGGAATTGCAGCTTTCAATCCTAACCCTGAAGACTACCCTAAAGTTCTGATTCTTAACCTGAATTAGATAGCTTCAGCCTTCCGTTGACCCCCCTTCTGCCTCTCGCTAGATTCTTCCCGTGGAAGTTTTCAGAAGTTTAATACTGAAGGAGGGATAATGCGAGGTCTTCTGTCATTGGCTGTTCTTGTGCTGGTATCCGGGGTTGTTTTGGCTGGTAACATTGATATTCTTGCTATAAGAAGTGCAGAATATTTGATGGAATTATCCAGAAATGCAGTAACAGACTGTGCGGATGGTGTTACTTATAACCCAGCCGGTCTGGTTTTCATGAACGATGGCATTCATCTGAATTTCAGCGGTCAATATATAGGCAAAGACTATACTATCAGTGGTACTTTCCTCGGTGCAACCGAAGAGACTGAAGTTTCAACCACCAAGCCTACGACCTTTATTCCAAATTTCTATGCTGTATACAAAACAGGCAAACTAGCAGCATTCGGTGCTTTTACTGTTCCTGCCGGAGGTGGAAGTGTTGATTATTCCGAGGGTCTTTTCATTATGCCCCTTCTCCAAACCGGCATTGTACAGGCTCAATACGGCCCCGGCCATGTTGCCCTTTTGAATGAGGGTTCAATGGAGGGTACTTCCTTCTACATGAGAGGAACTACCGGTATTGCATACGCATTCAATGAAACATTCAGCGGTGCTGTGTCAGGCAGATTTACAACTGCCCACAGAAACTACAAAGGAGAGGGCTCTTTTACAGTCGTCGATATGGCAACAGGTCAGCCGGTAGGCACAGCCTCCGCTGAACTCGATGTGGACAGAGCAGCTACAGGAATGTCTGCAGTAATAAGCGTTGACTACAAGCCCTCAGACGCAATCAATCTTGCTGCGCGATACGAAACCGCTACTGCTCTCGACTTTGAAGCAACTGCAAATGTAGTTTCATCGTGGGATGCAGTCTTGCCCTACCTCGCAGATGGTGCCATGCAGAGAAGAGATCTTCCAGCTGTTGCAGCCATTGGTGTTGAAATGGCAATAAACGACCGCTTCAGGTTAGGTGGATCTGCAAACTACTACTTCCTTGAACAAGCCGATCAGGGAGAAGATGATGGCATCAATGATGCATACGGCGACGGATGGGAAGCAAACATTAGCGGGCGATACCAGTTCAACGAAGCTATTGCAGGCGCTCTTGGATACAGCTATTCAAACTATGGCGGTAACGACTCTACCTATACAGACCTCGAATACAATATCAATGCCGGTCTTCTTTCAGGAGGAGTAAATTGGCAGGCAACCAATGTCATGGACTTCACTCTTGCTGGTGGAGCTACCTTCTTTGACAAGGGAAATGGTGTTGGCATTTATACGGGAGAAACATTCGACAAGAAGGTTTTCTTCGTAGCAATTGGTGCTAACGCTTCTTTTTAACCTGAACCTTTTTGCCAGGGGGAGCTTAACTGCTCCCCCTTTTTTGTTACATTCCGTTACACTGCATTAACTTTTCAGCTGAATAATCTGACTATTATGCATTTGTTCTTGAAACAAACAAGCAAACGAAAGGAAAACGAAATGAAAAAGCGAACAATGACGATAGCGACCCTCGCAATAGTAATCCTTGCAGGCACAGCGATTGCCCAGCCGGGTGGGGCTGGAATGTCAGGCCGATCAGGTGAACACAGAGGAATGGGCCAACAGAGACCAGGAGCAGATTTCTTCCAAAGAATGAGACCAATGCTGGGAATGCTTGAACTCAGTGATACTCAGAGAGAAGAAATTGGTGAGATTATCACAACAGCCACTGAGTCAATAGAGGGTATCAGAGAGGGGACTGAGGGCAGTAGTCACAGGGATGATTTCATCCAGATGTTCTCTTCAGCAACCATCTCAGCCACAGAAGTGGAAGACCTTCTTAACAATAGAATTGAGACCATGGAGGAAATGAACAGAATCGTTGCCGTAGCCCTCGTAGACATCCATGATCTTCTTACAGCTGATCAGCTTGCAGTTCTTGCAGACTTTGAACCGGGTTCTATGGAAATGGACCGCGGTGAGCGTGGAAGAGGCGGCAATAGCAACCACAGAAGCAATACGGGCGTACACCCCACCAGGTAGCCATTCTACCTGAAAAAAGGGAAGGTTTCAAAAGCCTTCCCTTTTTTGTATTTTCGGGGGAAGGAGTGTGATATGTACTTTGCTGATCTTCCTGAAATAAGGAAAGCTGCCATTCTTGCTGCCGAGAGAGATGGGATGCCATTTTACATCCTTTGCAACCCGTCAAGGAAAGAGAAGAAGTACACTGCCCTTCCTTCAAGGGGCTTCGGACTGCCTGACGGGTTCTTCATTGAAGACCTTATCAGACCGGACGAGGAAAGAATCGAGCTGGAACGCCCCGAAAAAACCAGCACAAACGGCTTTTAAAAAACCACCCGGTTTCCCGGGTGGCCAATTAGCAAATCCAGCTTTTTTCTAGCGCAGAACAAGCATTTGTGTTGAGGCAGAGCCTGTTGCAGAGTTAACTACTAGACTGTAGCATCCGGAAGGAAGTGTGGAAGCATCAAAGCTGAGACTTCCCTCTCCCTCGCTGAGAATACCATCGTGTAGTGTTGCAGCCATTCTTCCCGAAAGATCGAAAACTGCAATTGTGGCTGTTCCAGCAACAGGCATTGTGAAATTAACAACACAAGTACCGTTTGCCGGATTGGGAATTGGGGCAGAGATAACTGGTGCTATAATGGAAGGACTACCCTCTGTTTCTTCTATACCAGTCTGTCCGGTGACAAACCTGAGAGCAGGGTCGCCAAGAAGATTGTTTTCCTGGAGTATCCAATTTTGCATTGAAATGGAAACATTGGCCTTGAACTCATCCTTGGAAATTGCGTGAGCTACACCTATTTCATACTGTTCATCTTCGAGAAGAACTTCTGCAAAGTATAATTCAAGCCATTCGCTCGGTCCGAAATTCGGAGGAGTCCCAATACCCCAGTGAGAATTGAACATAACTGCAATTCCACCTCCATCCGGCCAGATCATCAATCTTTCTGCGATACAGGCAACGTTCTGGAGGTGCCCCGGGTGACAGGCCATCGAATGAAAAACAGTAGGCATTCCAGAATTGCTCAAGTCATAGTAGTTTGCTGAAGTTACAATCCCGGTAGGAGGGAAATCGAACCAGTAAACACCGCCTTCGTTTCCATGCCCATTAAGGGTGCTGTATGAAACACCTTCGTTTAAGAGATCAATCTGATTGTAGGGATGAGAGGTATAGTCCTCATATAGCTTGTGTACAGTCCAGGACTCGGGTAATCTGCTGTCGATTGAATCGCAAACAAATGAACCCCAATACCCCGGAGGATCATCAACCCAGAGACCCGCACCTGCCAGTAAGGCAGTCGTCTGCCAATCACCTTCCGGAGAAGAAGTCTCATAAGCAATAGTTTTTTCTACCATGTTTTCAAGTCTATTGGGAACATCGGTACTGAATCTTCCTACGTAGATATCACTGTACCAGTCGATCCCGTCTGTTAACTCCCCGTACAGGTTGTCTCCATCCAGATCCCATGAACCATCAAGGTCACTGAAATACAGGTCGGATACAGAATCCATTACGTTTTCGCCAATACAAAGACTGGAGATCCGGGTAGTTTCTCCATAGTCTCCAACGATAAGTGCATATATAAGTCCCTGGTTCTCGTATGCATCTTTCAGAAAATTCCTTATCTGCTCTTGAGAATCGAAACCGTCATAGTTTTCATAGATCCACTGGGTAGACCTGAAAGCAGATCCATGAGTTGCTTCCCTGTGATCAACAAGAGGCTGAAGAGTTGGAAGAAGAGCTATGTCAGCAATAACCACCCAAGGTGCTCCATCTGTACTGCTTGTTGTTAGTGGAGAACAGCTAAGCAGCATCTCAGGATTTGAAACAACAGACTCCAGAGCAGAAACCGCTTTTTCTGTCTGCGTGATGGAAAGGGAAAGCATTGGAGCATCACTGTTGGATACAAGAACTGGAGAAAGAGTTGCACTTGTTACAAGAGATAGAGTCCCAGTAAGTGGATTCAGCTTAAACGGTACAAATGAGAAAGAAGCTATCCTGAAACCAGTTTTGTTTCCATTGGAGATTTCACAGATCCATGAACCGGGAAAAACATCAGTCAAGTAAGTTGTGGAATGAGGTCTGATCGCTGGAACTGGGTAGGATAATGGGATGGAAAGCACTGGAATAATGTTGAACCGATTCGGAAAATCAAATGTCGAATGAACCTCAACCTCAACATTATCAAGACTTGTTCCCTGGGGAATCACCATAGAATAGTTAACGCCCGGAAGACTGGGCTCTCCATCTGAAAAAGGAGATGAACCTCCCGGTATGGAGATAGCATCCTCACCGCAGTAAGAGCTGAATTCTACCTGAGCAGGGTTTATCTGAAAAAAAACAGCATCTGGTTGAGTCGGTGCGAAAAGCAAGAATGCCTGCAGTAACAAAATCATATTCTTCCCTATCCCCTGTTGTGTGAAACTATTCTATGAAATAAGAATCCATTGAAAAAGCCACCCGGTTTCCCGGGTGGCTAATATGTCAATCAGTCTTTATCTAGCGCAGCACAAGCATCTGTGTTGAAGCAGAGCCTGTCGCTGAGTTAATCACGAGACTGTAGCATCCGGAAGGAAGAGTAGAAGCATCAAAGCTGAGACTTCCCTGACCCTCAGTGAGGACACCCTGGTGTACAGTTGCTGCGATTCTTCCTGAAAGATCGAAAACTGCAATTGTAGCTGTTCCAGTAGCCGGCATCGTGAAATTAACAGCACAAGTACCGTGTACAGGATTAGGGCTTGGTGCGGAAATAGCAGGTGTAACAACGGATGGGTTACCTTCTGCTTCTTCTATACCGGTCTGTCCAGTGATAAACTGAAGAGCAGGATCTCCAAGAAGATTGTTCTCCTGAAGAACCCATGTCTGCATTGATATACTGTAGTTAGCCTTGAATTCATCCTTGGAAATAGCATGAGCAACACCAATTTCATACTGCTCATCCACAAAGAGGACCTCAGCAAAGATGAGCTCAAGCCACTCACTGGCACCCATGTTAGGAGGGGCACCCCAACCGTTCTGAGAGTTAAACATAACAGCTACTCCACCACCCTGAGCACGGAACATCAGTCTCTCAGCTATTGAAGCAATGTTCTTGATGCTACCGGCGAGACATGCAATAGAGTGGAAAACCGGAGGCATATCATTATTAGTCAAACCGGTGTAGTTACCTGCGGAAATCATATCAGTAGGATTATTGTAGTACCAGTAGATTCCACTCTCGAAACCATGTCCGGTAGGACTGGTGTAGGAAACACCTTCGTTATAAAGATCAATGATGTTAGTCGGGTGGGCACTGGTGGTTTCATAAAGCTTATGAACAGTCCAGGAATCTGGAATTCTAAGATCGATAGAATCACAAACGAAGGAACCCCAATAACCTGATTCAGGCCAGAGACCTGCGCCGGCAAGAAGTGCTGTCGTCTGCCAGTCTCCGGAAGGAGCGGTAGTCTCGTAAGCAACAGTTCTGTTTACCATTACTTCAATGCGAGAAGGAACGTCAGAGCTATATCTTCCAACATATACATCTGAATAGTAATCAATTCCGTCACCAAGTTCTCCGAATTTGTTGTCGTTATCGGCATCCCAGGAACCGTCAAGATCAGCATAGTAGAGATCCGCTACTGAATTCATAACGTTTGTGCCTATCTGCAAGCCGGAGATTCTTGTTGTTTCTCCTGTGCCATAGGAAGCACCATCACCAACGATAAGGGCGTATATAAGCCCCTGGTTTTCGTAGGCATCCTTGATGTAGTTTCTTATCTTTTCCTGGGTATCTCTACCTGTGTAATTTTCGTAAATCCACTGGGTAGAAACAAAAGCTGACCCGTGAGTTGTTGCTCTGTGGTCGATAAGAGGCTGAAGTGTTGTCTGCATGGCGTCATCTGCAATAACTACCCATGGAGAACCATCTACACCACTGCTGATCTCTGGAGAGTATGCGTCGATCATCTCGGTATTGAAAACGATTGACTCGACAGCTGATGAAGCAGTTCTAACCTGCAGTTCAGTAAGGGGCAACTGAGGTGCATCTGTAGAAGGAGCTGTTACAGTAGTAAGGTTTGCGCTAGTAACTAGCGAAAGAACACGTGTTGCAGGGTTCCATGTGAAAGGAACATAAGTGAAAGAAGCTATCCTGAAACCGGTCTTGTTGCCTGTATTTATGGCTTGAATTGCCGTAGTAGGGAATACTCCTCTTGTATAACTGTCGGAATGAGGAATAACAACAGGAACTTGCTGATTCAAAGGAACAGAAAGTACAGGAGCAATATCATAAAAACCGGGAAGGTCTACTTTTGACAGTACCTCTACCTCAACATCTTCAAGATATGTGCCCTGAGGTATAACCATGGAATACCCGATTCCGGGAAGACCAGGCTCACCGTCAACAAATGGAGAGGTGCCACTGGGAATGTATAAAACATCCTCCCCGCGGAACTCTGTGAGTTCAACCACAGCTGGGTCAATCGAGAAAGAGATATCTGATGCCTGAACAGACATCAGAATCATCGCAACTTGCAGGAATAGAGTCATAAATAACCTTTCATAATTTAGAATTTGTCAATTGGGAAAAAAGAACCAAAGAACAGACTGCAAATCTACTTACTATGAAGACAACAAAAAAGTGGGGAAAAAGTTTCAAGAAATAGTGTGCATATCAGAATGTTCAATAAATTGACAAAAAAAAGCAGCAAGCGTTGACGAATTCAGTTTCCATAATATGTTTACTTACCCGTAAGTAAAAAAGGAGAACGAGTGCCCAGAAAAAAAATAAAAAAGGAGCAGTTACTAAGTGCCGGCATCGCTCTGCTTGCAAAAAAATCTCCTTCTGAAATATCAATGGATGATATCGCAGCAGAAGCCGGTGTAACAAAACCAATGGTCTATTACTACTTCGGTAGCAAGACAGGTTTCTACGAACATCTCGTTGAACATGTCACTTCTTCTCTCCGAGAAATGCTGACAGGTTGTCTGGACTCTGGCTCTACTTTCAGAGAAGTTCTTAAAAGCTTGATTGTTCAACGAATCAACCAGGAGAGTTTCCATCCTGAACTGTCAAACACAGTGAGAATATTAGCAACCACAAAGGAGATAGGTGGAGCTGAATGTCGAGCAAAAATTCTAGCCCTTTTCTCAGGACTGGATCCGCTCTTTGCTGACGCAAAAAAATCAGGAGAGATAAGGAAAGACGCAGATCTTCGTCTGGTAATGGCTTTGCTAAATTCATTACTGGAAGGCGCATTAAGAATTCACGGAAAAGATTTTTTTAAAACTGTCACCTCAGTCGATTTTTCGGAAGTACTGATACGACTGCTGTTCGACGGCATAGGAACTGGAAAGAGGTCCGAATAATGAACAAAATACTAACTCTGCTTATTCCTCTGTTGTTATTAACAGCACAGCTTTCAGCATTTACCCTTACTGAAGCAGTTAACACCGCTATGCAACAACGGGGTGACGTGGCCTCTGCCAGAAGCGCAGTTGAGAACAGCAGATGGAGCAGGAATTCAGCACATACCTGGTTTCTACCCCAGGTTGATTTCTCACTCTCCTATCAGAAAAGCCATGATGTTCAGGAAATGACTATTCCCGGTCTGGGCTCTATTCCTATGGGAACTGAATGGTCTTCTATGTACGGAGTTACTGCAACCCTTCCAATAGTTTTGCAGGCACCTATCGGGGCATCAATGTCTTCCAACGCACTGGAGCTTTCTGAAATCACTTTGACCGGTGCTGAACAGGATGCCGTAGTTAATGTTATCACTTCCTTCTATGGTGTACTAATGGCTGAGATGATGTCAGATGTTACAACCGAAGCAATGAATATTGCCAGAGAGGGCTTCACTCTTGCACAGCAAAGATTCGATGCCGGTACGATTAGCAGGTTTGAACTTCTGCAGAGTCAGGTAGCTTACGAAAACCGCAGACCGGACTCAATAGCAGCAGTCGCAGGTGTTGAGAATTCTCGCGCTGCTTTTGCTGTAAGTCTTGGTTTTGATGAAACACATGCCGCTGCTGTTGAGGGAGAACTCACTGATCCATTCCCGGTAGCTCTTCCTGAATCCTTTGAAGAAGCAGAGCAAATAATGCAGCGAAACAGCACAACTCTGGCTACAGCTGAAGAAGTGCGTCAGCTAGCAGATGGTCAGGTTAATCTTTCGGCAGCTGCTTTTGCCCCTCAGCTGGTATTTCAGACCAGCTACGGTTTTCAGGCCGGAGTTGATGACATCTGGAAGATAGATAGTGAAGATTACTCCCGTAGCTGGACAACTTCAGCTGCTTTGCAGATTCCAATCTTCCACGGCATTAACGACTACAGCAGTTACAAATCTGCCAGGGCAGATAGACTTGCTTCCTTTGCAAGTGCACGGGATATGGAAAATTATGCATCACTTCAGTTAACTGTTGCCTGGAATTCTTTACATCAGGCAAGAGAAACAGTGTCGGCAGCGGGGTCGACGGTACAACAGGCGATTGAGGGCTCACAAATAGCTACAGTTTCCTATGAAGCTGGAATAATAACCAGACTGGACATGGACGGTGCTTTCCTGGCACTGACTCAAGCAAGGACCAACTACGCTTCTGCTCTATATTCTTTAAAAACAGCGGAAGCCGACTTAGCCAGGGCACTCGGAATACTAACCCTGGACACAAGGGAGACTAAGTAATGAAAAAAAATATTGCTGCATTAACAACACTACTTGTCCTTCTGACGGTTGCCTGTGGACCGGGCGGAACAGAGGATGACGAACGTATTGTAAGAGTAAGAACTCAGACAATGGAGC
This sequence comes from Candidatus Fermentibacteraceae bacterium, assembly GCA_016744855.1. Classification (GTDB taxonomy): domain Bacteria; phylum Fermentibacterota; class Fermentibacteria; order Fermentibacterales; family JCC-6; genus Sabulitectum. The sequence goes on from JADGDO010000008.1 coordinate 108,567, forward strand.
TCTCTGCCATCTCGTCTGAGGTATATGCGAATACCAGGCTTGAGGGTGCTCAGGAAGCGCTTATTTTTGCTTCCATTCCAGGCACTGTCCAGGAAGTACTGGTTACGGAAGGTGATGAAATTGAAGCCGGCGCAAGGCTTGTAAAAATGGATACGGACCAGCAGGTAAATGCCGGTACTTCAGCTGCCCTAGCTTCCGTCAGTGCTGCCCGGGCAAATGCGGAAAACGCAAGATCGAACTATGCCAGAATGGAATCTCTATTTGAAGCAGGAGCTTTAAGCGAGCAGGAGCTTGATGGTATTGGAGTTGCTCTTGAAGCTGCCGAGGCTCAGCTTAACCAGGCATACGCCGGTTACACACAGGCAAGATCAACAAGGGATAATGCCTGGATTGTTGCTCCGTTCTCAGGCAAGGTTGGACGCGTGTGGGCAAGAGAAGGCAATATGAGTAGCTCAACTCCACTAGTTTCCATTTCAGGACATGACGGAGTTGTAGCAAAGGTGCTTCTTCCTGAATCTGAAATCTTTAACCTTCATGAAGGCCAGGCTGCCTATGTAACCGTTCCTGCTATTGATCAACTCTCGATCCCGGGAATTGTTACTGCAGTTGCTCCAACTGTCGATCCGGTAAGCGGGCAGGTGTCTGCAGAAGTTCGTTTCGATGATCCTGATGGCAGGCTCAGACCGGGACTCTCTGGTCGGGTCTCAATAGTTACCGAGTCAATAACAGATGCTATCGTTCTACCGATCAGTGTTCTCAGACGCACAAGAAATGGGTATCAGATCGCTGTGGTTGTCAATGGTAAAGCTGACCTGAGAGAAATAACAACAGGATTGATAAGCCAGGGGAATGTACAGATAACTTCAGGAGTTGAACCTGGAGACGTTGTAATAGTTCTTGGGCAGAACAGTGTTGTTCAGGACGGTTCTGTGGAAGTGGTGAACTGATGAGTCTTTCCAGCGTATCGGTACGAAGAAGAATAACATTTATGATGGTTTTCATTTTCATCATAGGTGTCGGTTTCTTCGGTTTATCAAAACTCGGTATTGATCTTTTTCCAAAACTCGAATTCCCAATGGTTATCGTAGCAAGTACGATGCAAGGGGCCGGCCCTGAGGAAATGGAAAACCTTGTTACCAAGTATTTAGAGGAAGCAGTTTCCAGAGTTGAAAATGTAAAGGAAGTAAGTTCCACTTCATCTAACGGATCAAGCGTAGTCATGGCTGAATTCCAGTGGGGGCACAGCCTTGAAGCAGCAGAAACAGATATAAGAAGACAGCTCGATTTGTACGGAAGTGCCTTGCCGGAGGATACCTCAGATCCCATGGTTCTGGCGTTAGACCCATCGATGCAGCCAATACTCTTTATCGGGCTTTCCAGCCCTGTACTCGATGACTTTGCGCTGAGAAAACTAATTGAAGATGAGATAGAGCCAAGACTAGCCCGACAGGAAGGTGTGGGTTCTGTCAGCGTTGCTGGTGGTCTGATCAGGGAAATCCAGATAATGGTAGATCCCGCAAAGCTTCAGGGAGCTGGACTAAGCATAAGTCAGGTTGTCGGGGCTCTCGCTCAGGTACGAAACGATAAACCTGCAGGAAACCTCGATTCAGGTGGAGAGAGAATAAACATCAGGATCGAATCAAGTGTTACCTCTCTTGATGACCTCGAACAGCTGGTTGTTGGTAACGGACAAAGCGGACCAGTTCTATTGAGGGATGTAGCAGAAATCGTAGATGGCGAAGCGGAAGTTTACGAGTTGATCAGAATGAATCAAACACCTTCTCTCTTCGTATATATTCAGAGAAGAAGTGATGCAAATACCGTAAACGTCTGCCAGATAGTGCAAGAAGAACTTGACAGAATAGGTGTAGAGTACGCGGGACAGGTAGTTCCCTATGTAATGTATGACCAGTCAACATTTATCACCCAGTCAATCGGAAACCTCTCCACAACTGCAGTAACAGCAACCGTTCTTGCATTTTTGGTTCTCCTGTTCTTCCTCAGATCTACCCGTGGAGCAGCAATTGCGGGATCTGCAATTCCAATATCGATTGTAGTTACGTTTGCAGCAATGCATTTCTTCGACGTTGACCTTAACATGATCTCACTGGCAGGATTGGCCCTTGCTGTGGGTATGCTGGTGGATAACTCGATTGTGGTGCTGGAGAATATTTACAGGCACAGAGCGATGGGACATTCGGCCATAGATTCAGCAATCAAGGGTTCACAGGAAGTTGGAATGGCTATTACAGCCTCTACACTTACTACTCTAGCTGTTTTTATTCCAATTCTTTTTGTCCCCGGTCTTGCCGGTCAAATGTTCAGAGAAATGGTTCTGACAATAGTCTTCAGCCTTGTTGTCTCTCTTTTTGTAGCCTTGAGTCTCGTTCCTCTGCTCAGCTCCTTTGCTGAGAAACTGATTCCTCAACACAAAAAGGGGTCACTTGGCCAGAAGATAAAAGACGGTTTTGAAAAGCTTGAGAAGAAATACAACAAACTTGTAACCAAAATGGTTGCCAGGAAAAAATCCACTCTGATAATCACAGGAGTTGTCTTTGTAGCTAGTCTGGCTCTCGTAACTCTTATCAAGACTGAATTCCTTCCAGCTAATGATGATGGAATGATTCAGCTAAATCTCGAAGCAGCTATTGGTACGGATCTGGAAACCACAAGTGCAATGGCAATTGCTCTTGAAGACAGTATTTCTGCTCTTTTCGATGATGGAGATCTGATAACCCTTTACTCTCAGGTTGGTACTTCCGGCGGGTTTGATGCGATCTTTGGTGGCGACAAGGGAAGCTACTCAGTGGAAATGATGCTAAGACTCGTCCCGGTTAATCAGAGAAGTATTGGTCAGCCTGAGTATGAGGAACGTCTGCGCGCCTACCTTGATGAAATCCCCGGGTTTGAATATGACATCTCCGGTGGAAACATGATGGGTGGAAGTGCTATCGAAATAAAAATCTTCGGAGACAATCTTGAAATCTTATCCTCTGAAAGCGAGAGGATGAGAGATCTTATCTCGAACGTTGAAGGCGTCAGAGAAGCCAAGACATCAATGGAAAACATGATTCCTGAACTTACCTTCAAGCAGGATTACACAATGCTTGCTCTTCATGGAATGCATCCGGCAAATGTTTCCTCTGAACTCAGCAATTCCTTCGGGAACTCCCCTGCAACAATCTTCAGAGAAAACGGTGACGAATTCAATGTTGTTGTTCAGTATCCCGAATTCATGAGAGATTCTCGGGAAGAATTGGATTTCCTCGCTGTTTATGGTTCTCCAGCTGCAAACTTCGGAAGGTTTGAAGAGAGGCTAATCTCCACTAGCATACGTCGTACAAATCAACAGAGGTCTGTAACGATAACTTGTGACGTCTCCGGAAGAAGTCTGGATGACGTGGCGGCTGATGTAGAGAATGCTATCACGAATAACAATGACTACAATCTCAGAGTTGAATTCGGTGGTGAGATGGAAGATCAGAAGGAAACTTTCCTCTATCTTGGTATAGCAATTCTCGTTGCTGCTCTACTGGTGTATATGGTAATGGCCAGCCAGTTCGAATCGCTTCTGGAACCCTTTATCATCATTTTCACTGTGCCGATGGCCATTATTGGAGTAACTATAGGTCTCTTCCTTACCGGCACTCCACTTTCTGTGATGTCTCTTATAGGTGTTCTAATGCTCGCCGGAATCGTTGTTAACAACGGTATTGTTATGGTTGACTATGCCAATCAGATCCTCTGCAAAAGGAAAACTACGCTGGAAGAAGCAATTGTTGAGGCATCCACAACAAGGCTCCGGCCCATTCTGATGACTGCTATAACGACAATGCTGGCCATGACCCCGCTTGCTCTGGGAATCGGTGAGGGTGCGGAAACATGGGCTCCTATGGCTGTTACAGTCATCTTCGGTCTTGCAGCAGCAACTGTTCTGACTCTAATTGTTGAGCCCTGCATCTATGTTGTTATGGGTAAAAGAATAGCAAAGAGAATTTGCCATACGGACACTGCGAACTAGTTCCAGAATGCTATGCCCCTACTGTAATATGCAGTGGGGGCTTCCTTCTTCTCTTTCTCATTGGTACATTATAGAGGGAAGGATAATTACATGGAAAACGCTTTTGAAGTATATGTTCGCGACTATGCAAAAACCGGGATAGTCCTGTATGATCATCAACTGAAATACCTGGACAGCAATCTAGCTTTCACCAATTTTTTCAACTCCTGCTTCCGCTTCTCATTACCGGATCTTCTTGAACACATATCTGTGAAAGATGATATTCTTTCTCAAATGATGATGTTTATTGAGATGGATCTTGGTGAAAACACTTGCAACATTGCATACAACTCTGATGGAAACCGTAGAGAATTTGTTGTAAAGCTCTTCGCTAGGGGAGATGGAGCAGAGAGAAAATACATCTGTTCTTTTGAAGATGTAACTGAGTTTCTTTTCTTCCAAAAAGTGCTAATGCATCGCTCAGACAGCCTTGAGGACCTTGATAGAAATTCTCCTGTAGGGGTTTTCAAAGCTGCTCTTACCGGTAGTGTTCTTTTCGTTAACACCGGTTTGGTTTCTATGCTCGGGTATAGTAATGAACACGAACTTTACAATATTCCGCTTGCAAAAGTTTGGGTTACTGTTTCGGATCGAAACAAGCTTCTTGATCTGTTGAAAGAAGAGAAAACCGTAAACAGCTTTGAAACCAGATGGAAAAGGAAAGATGGTAAACCCTTCTGGGTTTCGCTGACGGCTACCTGTCAGCAAGACAAAGAAGGCAACATTGTATTTTTTGAAGTTGTTGCTATTGATGTCGATGAAAAAAAGAAAGCAGAGGAAGATCTCAGCCTGCTTCAAAGCAGATTGAATGAGATTATTGACTCAAGAACAACTGAACTTAAAAGAGCCAATGACCTGCTCCTGAAAGAAGTTGCCGTCAGGCAGAGAGCAGAATCAATCTATTCTGTACTTCATTCTATCGCAGAGGAAACAGTTACAACTCCCTCTCTGAAAGATCTTCTTGAATTCATTCACAATCAACTATCAAGAGTGATTCATACACCGAATCTCTATTTCGCATTTTACAATCAAGCTTCAGGTGCATATTCATTCCCTTATTCCGTAGATATTGAAGACGGTGTTGATGATTTCCTGGGTGTGGAATTCATGAAAGGCAGCCTTACAGATTATGTAAGAACAACAGGTCTGCCCCTTCTGGTTGATGAAGAGATTTACTGCAGAATGTTGAAAGAAAAAAAGATTCAAGCCATCGGTTCCCCCAGCGAACAGTGGATGGGGGTACCCCTTAGGGGGCCTGATGGTATCTGGGGTGTGCTCGTTGTACAAAGCTACACAATGAAAAGTGTTTTCTCTAATACAGATCTGGTTCTTTTCGCTGGTCTTGCAGAAAGCATTTCCATGGCAATTGACAGATACAGAACCGAACAGAACCGGAAAAGGCTGGACTCTCTCTACAACACAGTTGTAGACAACCTCCGTCAGGGAGTGCTTATGTGTGACCCTGGTGACAGAATTCTCTTTGCAAACGAAGCTTTCTCAAACATCGTTGGAATTCCAGCAGAAAAACTTAAGGGGATGAGTTTTGATTCTCTTCTCTCCTCAAGGGATGCGGGAAGAACTGCAAGTGTTCGTGAGATGCGCAGTCATGGCACAAGAAACTCCTATCAGATTGCACTGACAAGGCCCGATGGAGAAAAAATACCAGTTACTGTAAGTGGAATACCTAGATTTGAAGTAGGAGACAGTTTCCTGGGAACTATTGGATTATTTGAGATAATTGAAGAGGGTGAACACCTGCTGGAGTAGTGGGTCTACCTCTCCAGCTTCCTGTGAACATACCTGTGGGGACGATCTGCTGCTGCACCCAGCTTTTTGCGGCGGAACTCGGCATACTCAGTCCAATTTCCGTCGAACCAGACGATTTCACCATCTTCGAACGCAAGCAGATGGGTACAAACCCTGTCAAGGAACCATCTGTCATGGCTGATAATCAAAGCGCAACCTGCAAAGTCATCGAGACCTTCTTCAAGGGCCCTGAGTGTGTTAACATCAAGATCATTTGTGGGCTCATCAAGAAGAAGAACATTGGAGCCCTCTTTGAGCATCAATGCAAGGTTCAATCTGTTTCTCTCACCACCGGAGAGAATGCCGACCTTCTTCTGCTGATCTGCACCGGTAAAATTAAACCATGAGCAATAAGCTCTGCTGTTTACTTCCCCGGTTTCGCCAAGCTTGATTATATCCTGACCGCCTGAAAGCTGTTCCCAGATGGACTTGTCGGGGTCCAGCCCGGAACGCATCTGGTCAGCATATCCAAGAGAAACGGTTTCACCTATTTTCAACTCACCGCTGTCCTGCTTCTCGAGACCTGTCATGAGTCTGAAGAGAGTGGTCTTTCCGGCTCCGTTTGGACCGACAATACCCACAATTGCACCGGGAGGTATAGAAAAATTAAGATCACTGAAAAGTAGTTTATCACCAAATGATTTTTTTAGAGATTTTGCATCAACCACAACTGAGCCGAGTCTCGGACCGGGCGGGAAAGCAAGTCTGACCTCTTTCACTCTTTCCTTCTGCCCTTCTGCAAGGAGCTTCTCGTAGCGGCTTATCCTGGATTTGCTTTTTGTGTGGCGCCCCTTGGGGGTCATTCTTACCCACTCCAGCTCCCGCTCAAGAGTTTTTGCTCTTCTGCTTTCTCCCTTTTCCTCCTGGTTAAGTCTTTTGGCTTTCTGATCAAGCCACTGTGAATAGTTGCCCTTCCAGGGAATGCCTTCGCCCCGGTCAAGTTCAAGTATCCATCCAGCTACATTATCGAGGAAATAGCGATCATGAGTAACTGCAATAACAGTTCCCGCATACTGCTGCAGGTGTCTCTCCAACCAGGCAACTGTTTCAGCGTCGAGATGGTTTGTAGGCTCATCCAGAAGCAGAATATCTGGTTTTTGAAGAAGAAGCCTGCAGAGTGCAACCCTTCGCCGTTCGCCACCGGAGAGGTGATCAACAACTTCTTCCGAAGGAGGGCATCGCAGGGCCTCCATAGCAAGATCAAGGCGTGCATCAAAATTCCAACCGTCAACAGCTTCTATTTTATCCTGAAGAACAGCCTGTCTATCTGCAAGTTTTTCATAATCGGCATCGGGTTCTGCAAAATCGAGACCGATCTGCTCGTACTCTGCAAGAAGGTCAACAACATCCTGAACACCTTCAGATACAATCTCTCGAACAGTCTTTCCATCCTGAAGGAAAGGCTCCTGCTCAAGAAATCCTACGCTGAAACCGGGTGCACAACTGGTATCGCCTATGAAGTTTTCGTCTACACCGGCAAGTATCCGCAATAGAGTGGATTTGCCGGAACCGTTCAAGCCGATTACACCAATTTTAGCCCCGTAGAAGTAGGAAAGATAGATGTCCTTAAGGACAAATTTCATTCCATGCTTCTTGGAGACATTGTGCATGGTGTAGATAATCTTTTTGTCGTCTGTTGTTGCCATAGTCGCTATGATAGTAAAACATCTCCTTGAGGAACAACTCCCCATTCAAAATCGGGAGTTTTTCTGCTCTATTCTGTCCTGATTTACAGAAGAGAAGGCAAGGATCTTAGGGTGAATGCTCTTCCATCTCTCAGCTAATGTATTGATATATATTGCGATGGTTATAGCAATCTAGTACAATATGGAAACACACTCAGAGAGGATTTAATTATCATGACTAGGCTATTGATAGTTCTTATAGCGCTCTGTGCTACTTATGCTGTTGCTCAAGATGGCAGCTATTCCTACTACAATTACTTTCATGATGAATCCATACTTCAAGGATATTTTACCGATGGTCACTTCCTCGGGGGACCTTTCAGAGTAAACGGTTCTATCATTCTAAAGAGCAGCTCCCCAGGAAGAGACAATGATCCATATTTCTATAGCTTAACCCTCTCATCAGATTATTACCTCTATGGAGGTCCTTCCGGTCCGCAACTTTCCGTTCCTCACTACGATTACCTTTGGATTGAACCATATGAATTGATGGAACAGGGAGCTCCGTGGTTCAACCTTGGAGCAGATCCGCTGCCGTTTAGCGCTGATGAAGTGGATTGGCAAACCGTACGTAGTGCAGCAACCAATAACGGCCTCTACCTTACAAGCACCGAAGTGCCGGATGGCTCCAGAATTCTACTTGAAGACGGGCAACTTACCGTAAAAACCAGTGAATATTCTCAGCCTGTTGTTTACAACCTTTCAGATCTTTCTGAAAAGATTATCTGGATTGAAAATTCTCCAGCTGACAACATATTCCTGAAGGGACACCCCGATTCTCAGGGTTTTTCAGATGAACTCACTATTGGTACGATGGGAGATATCTTTTTCGCCGGACCCCTTGAATACAACGGTGGCACAGCGGGGATGTTGGGTTTGATTTCAGTGTACGGCGATGGTGTGATTGCCGACACACCGGGTTCAGACTGGGAAGCCCCTTTCCAGGTTGAAACAGAAGAGAGCTTTGTCTACAGTGCTTCTATTCTCTTACTGGAAGGAGAACTTCTTGCAGAAAACTACACAGCACCAACCCCAATGGTTGATTTTACCCTTTATGGTGGAATACAAATGCAGCAGGAAGGTTATACAAGTACAAGTACTACAGGATTCTCTCTCTGTTTTGAGTACGATGAAAGACTTCTCAATCAAAGCCCCCCTTGCTATCCAGAATATGAAACATCCTCTATTGAAGGCTCAAACTCTATTTCGTTTGAGTTCGACATGACTGCATCCTGCAATCCAATCCATACCTCTGTTTCTCTTGAATTCTCTGAACCAGGACACCTAACTATTTATGACCCTTCAGGAAGAATTGTTGAATCTGCCGGTGTAAGTGGAGAATGGTTCTGGAACAGCAGCTCACTGCCCCCAGGTATTTATGTTCTACGCGGGTATGGTAAAAGTGGAGCTACCTCATCAATGAAACTTCTAAAACTATAGAGAAGCAAATACAGCAGACCCAATTCAATATTGCATTGTTTTACTTTTTTCATAGTCAGAGTATCAGGTTGAATCAACTAGCATTAGCTGCTCAGTAGACTTCTAAATCGATCTGAATGCAAAAATATTTACACACAACCGCTAACCGAGAATCACCCTTAAGCTGTTGATGGGTATGAAAAAGGGGAGCTAATGCTCCCCAAAAAGATGAATGGCTGGCCATCAGTTTGAGAGTTGGAACACTTTTGTCTGTTGGTTAATTGCTATCGCCCAATAATAACACTCTTTATTGTGACATTTGCAGATAAACACCCATTCTAAAAATGATCCCAAAAACAGTAATCTCTTACCTCCTTCCCCTCATTCAAGACAAACAAAATCAGAATCTCCGATATACATCACTCAGCAACTCATAGAAACAAAGTGAGAGTCAATACTGTCCATCTTACGCCTGTTGACATCACTGCCCCCCCCCAAGTTATTGAAATCAAACAGAAGTAATTTTCTTACTAACGAAAAAGCACACTGGTCTTAGCCCAGTCAAGGGGCAATACTACAGGAAAGGAGTAATTAGTACATAATTCTGCGACTGGAAAATATTTGATAAATTCAATCAAACATCGGAGAAGCACCATGAGGCATAGAACAAAGAAGAAGTCTAGTAATGCAGTTCTTAGTCTAGCAGTCATTCTCCTCCTGGTATCTTCAGCAAATGCTACCGGTTTTGTTGACAGATTGCATTCTCTTGCAGAACAAGCCTGGCAGGATGAATACATTCCCGACTCCGGTCTTCCAACAACATCACTCACTGATTATGACAATTTTGAAGTTACCGAACTTTTCAGAGCAGTAACAATCGAAGATCTGGAAGCATCCATAACAAATGGCTACCCCATGCCTTGGCTGGAAGAGATTCTTAAGGACGAAAGCATCCCATGGGAAGACCGCTACTGGCTTGACTGTAGGATGAGAGCCGCAATAGCTCAAAATACTCACACCTTTTTCAATCCTGCTGGAAGTCCAATTCATATTGATGCTGATGCGGTGTTTCCTGGGGAACTTTACTGGCGAGAGCATATGATTGTTGATCCGGCTGGGTGGGCTGCACAGGAAGGGATTCCGAGACCGACAAATCTTCAAACATGGGACATCGGATTGCTCTTGAATTCTTTTGGCAATAGAGTAGGTGAAATTGCTCTGGCTATTCCCATGGCTGTTTCTATTTCCCGGGATGCATCGGTTGGTGTAGTGCCAAGTGGGGGTAATTGCTGGGATTACCCGAACAGACAACCGTTTGCCTGCTTTCTTTCGCCCGACGGATCATTTCAAGAGATTCCTCTAAGCAATATTGGAAAGTACGATGTTGCACTATCAGCTGATGGTACAATTGCTGCTTTTTCCTTCACAGATGATCGTATAAGGACAGATGAAGAGCCAATACAGTACAGCAATGATATTGAACTTTTCAGCGGTTCAGAGGATTTCATTCGTACTGTTGACACCCCAAAACTTGACAGTTCGGAAATGGGAGTCATTACACAAGATGGCCTTTTTCTCTCTCATAAGGCCGAACGGGGAATTACCAGCTTGGTAAGTTGTATGACAGGAGAATCAACTATTCTGGAAAAACCTATCTGGGATCAAAACACTAACAGATTAAGTTTCTCCCCGGATGGAAGCAGTCTTGTTCTCAGCGGAACTACTACAGATAGAATGGTGAACCTGGAGTCAAGAGAACAAACCATTCTTCCATTTATAACATTGCGAAATAGCTCTTCTTCCTACTCATCATATGCTTGCGCAAGTAGTACCGGTATAATCTCATCAATAATATATCTAGGGCATGGAGAGTCCTTTCGTCGCTATCTGACTCTGGCAAAAAATACAACCCTATTCCATACAGAAGAAATGCTGACAGAGATTCACACTTATCCTCTTGAGGCAGAGTTTTCCCCGGATGGTTCTTTTCTATTGATAAACCCGCAAGATGCTGCTACAGGTGCACCATCTCCTTATGTTGGAGCCCCACCTGGAGCCTACAATCTACCATTGATCGTAATTCAAATTGAGGGTAGGTAATTCTAATGGGAAAAATTACTATACTTGCAATTTTCTCCCTGAGTTTGCTCTCATTTATGGTAACTTCTTCATTCGCTAATGAGCCTAATACAATTCCCTGGCCTGTCGGTTCTACTGAAGCAATGATGAACTCAACTAAAACCCTGATGAACAGCTACGGTGATCCGCAAAATAGCTGGTCCTCCGGAAGCTTTCACTGCGGTATTGATCTTGATTCCTGGACGGAGCCACCATTGGGAACCACTCTTGTTAGATGCGTACATGGTGCAAAGGAACCAGCTCCTTGCACTGTAATCATGTCACACGGACCAGATCTCGACTTTACATCCGGACGCATGCAGTACTCTGTTGTAACTACTGAAGGAACAGGAGAATTCAATCACGAAGATTTTGGCTGGTGCTATGAACACCTTACTAATCCGGAATGGACTGTAACACCTGATAACAACGGATGGCAATTATGGGAGCAAATCGGTGAAGGTGAGTTGATTGCTTCAATGCATAGTGATCCAAACCCCTACCACACTCACTTCAAATGGGCTGACTGGAATTTCACCAACTGGTGCTATGTGAATCCTCTTGATTACCTGACACCTTCGGCTACAGGATTAAACTACACCTGGACATTCAATCCTTCAGGATACACAAACACCTTTGAGAGTTTCTTTCTTGATCAAGCTGTACCGGGAGAATGGCCAGAAAATCCAGGGGCAGTCAACATGCGTGATGAAAACGACCTCAACGGAGCTATCGATGTATTCTTCGGGTTTGGTCTCAGTGGCGTTGGTCAGACCACAACTGCTCAATGCGGCAGGAATGATCTTGCTCCGGAAAAGATCAAGTGGAATATCCAGCAGGTGACTGTTTCTGGTCTTGAATTGTTGGTTGAAAAGTTTCTGGTTAACTTCAACTGTCCTCTAAACAACCAATTTAATGAAAAGGTTCAGCAACTGTATTTCAAGTTCGATCTTGATGAAATGTACTCCTATACATCCGGAGAACACGAGGGGCTGATAGTGTGTCTCTCAAATTGTGGAGACATGCAGGATTTTGATAACATCGGAATTGATAATATTGATGAAAATGCATGGCAAACTAACGACAACTATCTGCATTCAGGAGAAACGGATAATCCTGTATTGGCAGCTTTTGCTGATGGTTCATATCAACTGGATGTTACATTATACACCCACGATCCAAGTGTGACATTCCCCCAAAGTATTCCCTGTGAACTCCATAATTTCGCCCCTGCCCTCCGTGAAGTCAACATTACGGAAGCAACGTCAGATCAGACTGTTTACCACGGTGAATGGGTCCGGAACGACCTTTCTGCTGATCTGTATGTTTCTGTAGATATAAATGTAGAAGCAGGTACCACTCTTGATGTTGTCTTGACCTTCACAGAAACAATGAATACTTCTTCCATTTCTGCTTGTTTAGGTCCTTTGTCTTTTGCCAATGGAACATGGACAAGCTCAGTAGTTCTAAACGACACCTGGACCGGAGAAGTAACAATGCCATCCGAAGGAACTGATGGCTTCTATATTCTCTCTGTGAGTGCAACCGACACAGATGGGAACTCTCTTATGAATCCGGAAGGAATCGGTTCAATACCCGATCCTCCTGCACCGGATACACATCATGAAATAGGTATGGGCTTCGGAGTTGATCTGGACTGGTCAGTTACTCTTCCAGAACCCATCCGAGGATCAATTGCCCTTGATGACATAGATGGTGACGGTTACATGGAACTTGCCGTCCAGACAGAAGAGGGCACTGTTCACATTTACAATCATGATGGGTCTGTCTTGTCAGGGTGGCCTAAATCAAACACTGGTTACTATCCTTCATATGATGAGGTTCATATCACTCCAGCGCTCGGTGATGTTAATAATGACGGATACATTGATGTGGTTTCCGGATACCATTGTGGCAGCATGGCTTGGAATGCTACAGGAAACACCCTTTCCGGTTGGCCATTCATGGTTAATGGAGTCGAGTTTGAGGGACAGGATTTCGCTTACTCTTCTCCAGTGCTCTGCAACCTGGACAGTGATGATGCCCTGGAAGCAGTCGTTTGCAGACAGCTTTACAATTTGCCTTCCAATGGTCCTCCTGAGTCTGTGTTTGCCCTAGATTCAGACGGTAGTGAAATCTGGAGATGCAATCTTAATCCATCAAACGATGGAGAATCTGTAATAGGCACTCCTGCTGTTCTCGATGTCACGGGAGATGCCACTCCTGAAATTCTTGTATGCTCATCATCATCGCCTACAATAAATAAGGGTACAGACGATGAAACTGACGCCTGGTTCTGTGATGGTAGATTGTATTTGTTGTCTGGGTCATCAGGCACAATTCTCAACTCAAGCAGCATTATCGGTGAGTATGTTTATGGTTCTCCTGTAGTGGGTGATATTGATGGAGATTCTTCTCTGGAAGTTGTTATATCGTGCTGCCAGAATCCTGGAGGTGTGGTTAAATCATATGTCTTCAGTCTCCCCTCTCTCACCCTTGAGCATTCATGGATTATCCCCGGGCCGCTTGGCTCAATGTCATCCGCTACAATAGGAGATATTGACAACAGCGGTTCTGTTGATGTTGTAGTAAGCGGATTGAACACTGTCTATGCATGGGACGGAATTACCAAACAACCTTTATTGGGATTTGATCCTCCGGTAAATATTGGAGGTTGTGCAAGACACGGCATTTCACTGGCCGATATCGATGGTGATGATTTCCTCGAAATTGTCCTTTGCACGACTTCGGGCTACCTCACAGCACTTAACCACGATGGAAGCAATTGCGGAGGATTTCCTATATACATTGGCAACTCAATGTCCCAACCGGCAATAGACGATATTGACGGAGACGGTAGGCTTGAAATCTGCGTAACTAATACTCTTGGTGAAATCATTGTGTACGAAGCTGGAGATAGCTCCTGGCCAGCACTGCTAACATGGCCACAGTATCAGCATGATGCAAGGAATTCTGGAATTCTCGATGCTGACTTTAACGCTCCTGCAACTCCAGAGAATTTCGCAGGTACTGGGACTTTAGCGAGTAATATCTTCGAGGCAGATCTCTCCTGGACTCTTTCAGTAAATGATCCTGATCATCCTACTCCAACACCCCCTGCTGATGTTGTCAGCTACAGGATCTATCGCACAATCCCACCGGGAGCGCAACAGCTCATAGCAACCTTGCCAGCTGGAACATCGGCATATACTGATGTAGTTACTTTCAATAGCTTCCCGTATCCAGCTGCAATTGTATACCATGTTTCCGCATGGGACGGTGTGAATGAGTCACCACTGAGCGATAGAGCAAAGATCCGAGTTGGTGGGCTAGACAACATTGCCGCTGGATGCCCGGTGCGTGAGATTTCTCATTCAGCTGCGGTAAGATCCTCAAGGTCTCATTTATCTAGGGCTATCGGAGCAGTGTCTTCTGCGATTGAAACTGCTCAACGATCGAACTGCAGAGTATTAACTGATGGTGAGTACAACGAAGTCTTCATCTCTTCAGGCTCATCTGATTTTATTGAGATTGACCTTGGAGCTGTTTTCTCTGTAAATGATGTTGTTATGGTCGGAACTGATAACTCCACCTCTGAATCTCCAATCAGCGACATTCCAGAGCCGACCCACAGAGTGACCAATGAGATCGGTGCTTCTTACCAGCTTTCAATAGATGGAAGAAGTTTCAGAAGCATTGACTCCGGCAGAGCCCGATACATCAGAATTTACAATGCCTCAGGAACTGCTGAAGTGGAGGTTTACGGTGAAAGGGTCACTGTAACCTCTGCAGCAGTAGATATCCAAAGAAGCCTTGATAACGGCTACCGCATTGCCGCAGTTGAATCCGGTACTCCAATTACAGCAACTGTATTTGATCTTTCAGGCAGAAGCATCTGGAGCAACACATCATCTACAGGTGAAGTTATGTGGAATAGCTGCAATTCATCAGGGAACACTGTTCCCAATGGAGTTTACCTGATAATGGTAGAATCAGATGACATTGAAACCTTTACATCAAAGGTGATTGTAAGGTAGACTCAACTTGCTTCAATACAGTGCAGCTCCTGCTTTTGCAGGGGCTGCATTTTCATATGCGAAAATGAGCTTTTGGTGATGGAAAGGGTTCCAAATCAGGTTGAATTTGGCATTACTTACACAAAATCCGCAGGAATTGTGGAACACCCTTAACTTGTTGATGGGTATGAAAAAGGGGAGCTTATGCTCCCCAAAAAGATGAATGGCTGGCGAACAGGGAGTCGAACCCCGATTATCGGATCCAGAGACCGATGTCCTGCCATTGGACGATTCGCCAGCGAGCTGGGATTATTATATATTGATTCTGTTCTGTCAAGTATTGTTTTTACAAAAGGAGATGAAATGGCTGGAAAGAACTTTGGGTTGTTGAATAACTTCATAATTGCAGCTGTTGTGCTTTTTCTTACATCTCTTATTCTCGGAAATGCAATGGTATTTTCAGGATTCTGGGGTCTTCTTGCTACTGCAGCAGTTATAGGGCTTCTTAACTTTTTCATTGCTCCGATAATTGCTCTTTTAACTTGCCCGCTTCAGATACTGACTCTTGGTCTTGCAAGGTTTCTTGTAAGTGGATTGATGATCATTCTTGCATCAAACTGGCTTGATGGTTTTCATATTGCAAATTACTGGTGGGCAGTTCTTGCAGCAATACTCATTTCTATTTTGAATTCAGCAGCTGACCGTCTTCTTGGTGCAAAGGGCTAACCCTACGGATGATACCGGCTGGAGTTTGGGCTTTTCCCTGTCCTAACGGATTGTCTTGAAGAATCTGTATTAGCAAGTTTCTATCCTTATCCAGAGGGAAGCATCCGAGAATATTTCCACCTAGGTCATTGATATCCACTACGGCAGCAGCACACCCAAATTTCTCGGAAAGCTTTTGGGAGACTCCTTCCGGATCCAAGGGAGCAAGGCTGACTGCGTTGTTGAATGGTGGGATTGTTCCCTTTGTCGGCCCGTCGATTGATCTTGCACAAGATCCAGCAATTCTGTAAAAGTCTCCTCTTCTGCCAAACAATCTGGTGAGACCTCCAAGAAATGCAGCGAAAAGAATTCTGCAAACACCACACTCCCTAAGAGCACACTCCATAGTCTCCGGCATTCCCAGCCCGATTCCAGCGGGAGTTCTGGTTACAAATCGACTAAGGGTTCTTGCAAGAGCTCTCACGCGAAGATCATCTTCGCCGAGAACAAAATATCTTCCCTGACTTCCGCCAACAGCTTTCTCACTCACAAACAGGATGTCATCAGAGTTCAGAATAAGACCGGCACTTGAAAGACCCTCCTGAATTGCCTCAGCAAGATCATCACCTCGAAGCACTAATCGTGTCTTCACAGGAATTCTTAACCAGCTTACTTCATCAATGGTAATTACTGGGGCCTTCGTCTGCATATATTCCTCTCTGAAGCTACAAAAGGGGGTGACTCTCTTGAATCTAATTAAATCCATGTCTGCTGAAGTAGATGCTGCCTGCAACGGAGTTGTTCTACTGCCAGTGGGTAGTCTGGAACAGCACGGTACCGAAGCGCCACTCGGATGCGACGGAATGATTGCAGAAGCATTATGCAGAAGTGTTGGGAAACGGCTGGGAGTGGCGGTACTGCCTACCCTTTTCTACGGATACTCTCACTGTCACACATCATTCCCCGGGACATTCTCCCTTTCAGAGAAAACTTATACTCTCTTGCTTGCTGAAATTATTTCGGAAGCGGCCAGAAATAAATTCTCACGAATACTTTTACTAAGCGGGCATGGGGGTAACAGAAAATCGGCAGAAAAAGCCCTTGCCGAAACTTCTGATCCAATCAAAGCACAATACCTTGGCTACTGGGCACTCCCTGGAGTTGCGGAGAAAGAGGTATCGCTGTTTGGAAAAAGCGGGTATCACATCACAACTTCCGAGGTTTCAATGATATGGTATCTGATGTTAGGAGAAATACCGGGGTTATTCACAGGAACCTATCCGCAAGCAATAGAAAAAATCGACACACTGTCCCCACAAAACTGGAGGAATAGGTATCCAGATGGAGGAGTTGGAGCAGACTTGTCAACCGCTTCGGTTGAGGCGGGTAAAGAGCTCTTCGAGTTTATCTCCGACTCTCTTGTGCAATACCTTAAAGTCAGTCCTTCTAGCTAGTTCGGCCAGCTCTCGAAAGGTTGCTTTTCCAGTTTCATAGTTCCGTCAGCCTCTTTGCTGATGTTAATCCAGGCCTGCCAGTTGTCATAATCGACATCCGGGTAGTCAAGCCTGAAGTGGCTACATCTGCTTTCCTTTCGCATCAGGGACGCTTTGAGCTTCATCTCTGCATTTACAATCATGTTGCGGGTTTCATGGGCGAGTCGGAGCTCATGCATATCTGACGCCCTGAGCATCGGAACATGATGATCCCGTAACTCTTCCACATAAGCCAGTGCAGCTTTTAGAATGCTTTCTTTTTTGACGTAAATCACAAAGTTGGGAATCATTACCCCCTGCAAAACCTGAGTAACCCACGCAGGCCCATACCCCTCTGTTCTCCCTAATGGAGCCAGCATCTCATTCCGAATGGCATCAATTCTGCTTTCTGATAAAGCAGGAATTTCTACACCAGAGGCATATTCTGCAGCAGCCTCAGCGGCAATTGCCCCCTGCACAGCAGACCCGGCCATGGAAGAGCCTATCTGGGTGTAGATAGCCCCAGCCATATATGAGCCCAGGGAATCTCCTGCCGCAAAAAGCCCGGGTACATTTGACTCACATCTGTCGTTAATGGGAACAAGACCTTCAGACTTGTGAATGGACATTCCTGCAGAGGCTCCACCAACAATCACCCCACCCATTCCGGGAGGAGGTCCTCCTTCTCCAGGACCATTCTCCCCACCGCGACCTTCATCGTTGCTTCGTTGGAGAAATTCTTGTGGTGTGTAAGGCCCTCCGCTTGCAGTAGTACTGCCTCCCTGCCCAGGAGGTCCCATTGAAACAGGATTACCTTTCATGTATGCCTGGTAGTTCTCTCCTACCCCAAGATCATGCCTTATCCCGATAGAGTTTGCTGAAGGCATGCTTTCAAGCATCCTTTCCCATCCGTTATAGCAGGCTGCTGGATTCACCGACTGCCCAGGGTGCCCGTCATTCCATTCTTTTCCCGTTACTTTTGCGCCTATATCGTAAGCCATAACCGTTCCGTCGTGGGTAAGATCACAGATGGGGAAACCATTGGGTTTAAATCCTCCTGCACCTGTACAGAGGATGACGCTTTTTGCCTGTATTACGTGTACTTTAGAATCATCAAGGCTGAAACCTGCAACTCCGGCAATTCTACCATTTTCTTTAATCAATTTGGTAATCATTATTCTTTGAAGAACGGGGATGTTTCTTTCCACTATGGGCTTATTAAAAACATTGTAATACAGATTGGTTTCGAAGAAACCCCACTCTCTCAACTCATTGACTCGAGCCAGCGAGTGCTCCGCCATCTGCCTGGTGTATACAGGGTTATTCGTTCCAAGGGCAGATCGGGAAACAGCTTCAGTAAACTCATCGAGACCCATGCTGGCCGTGGAAGGATCCCATGCAAATATTCCTCGTGCAAAGGGGGTCTGACCGGATGTTCCAAGTCGACCCTTGGAAACCATCATAACAGATGCACCGGCATCATGTGCTTTAACCGCTGCAAACAAACCGGCAAGCCCACTCCCTACTACGATGATATCTGTTTCATGCGACTGAAAGCCTACTTCTCTGACGGGGAATGATGGAGAATTGGCCGCCCAACCACTCTTAACTCCGAATGTCATCAGCGCTGCACAAGCACTAGCCCCTCCGGCAATCTGAAGGAACTGTCGTCTGCTCATTCCATCTTTAGTCTTTTGATTCATCTGAACAGCTCCTTACGTTTGTAGTTTCTTCTGAAATGCAGTTCTTCCACTGAAAAAGAAATCAGTTGCAATCAGCCCCATGAGACAACCACAGGTATAGTTTTTTCAGGAGTAATGGTAATAGCATCTACAGGGCAGTACATTCGGCATAAATGGCAGATCTGACAGTCTGCCGGATAAACTATTGCAGCCTTTCCGGATGCCGGATCAATTCTTATAACATCAGTTGGACATGTCTCTACACAAATACCACAGCCGATACAACCATCTATATTATTGATAGACATCCCTACCATCCTCTCTGAAACAGATCCTGTCATTATCACTTTCGTCTAGAATATTGCTATCACTTAAAAAAAACAATGAACTTCATGTAACTGATTGTAACAAGAAAAACAGGATGATTACACACTCCAGGCTTGGATATCGGCAGGGTGAAGTTGAAAAAATTTCCCGACAGCAGGGCGTGTAAATGGAACCCATAGGAGAGCAGCTTGTTATTTCTTCACAGTGGATTATGAAAACACCATTGAAATAGATTCAGTTCACTAGAGATTTAGTAAGTAGTTACATGTGCTCTTTTGAGGGAGGGAAGACCGTGTTGAAAAGAACCCAAATTGCATTTCTGCTGCTTATTCTTAGTTGTGGAAGCTCCCCCAGCGATCCCGGCGATCCTGGACCTGCAGACACTAACATGCTTAATGAACCAGCAAATGGAGAAACGGTTACCGGTCCGGAAGTTACCTTTGAATGGGATGCAGTTAGCGGAGCTACAACTTATTACCACCAGATAGACACAGATCAGTCAATGCAAAATCCTGTTCAAAACACGTCATCCTCACCCACTGTAACTGTTACTCCTGAATCAGCCGGAACTTGGTGGTGGAGGGTTCGCACCGCAGTAGAAGGACAAACCTACTACACAGAATGGTCTGATGTGTGGAGCTTTACTCTGATTTAAGTGCGGAGTTGAATCCAGGGTACATATCGGATGTTAAAAGAGAATCATATCCGGCTTGAAGCTCTTCTGGTTTTTCTGAACTAGCTAGTGATTGTAATTGAATAAGTATCTACTGCACAGTTTCCTTTTTTTCATATGGGAGGAAAAAGCGAACGACAGTTCCTGATTCCGGTGCTGAACTGAGAGATGCATAGCCTTGTATGGACCTCATTCCCTGAAACACTTCAAACAATCCCATACCGCCATGCTTAACTCTGTTTTTTGTGGTAAAGAAAGGCTCAGGAGCGCGTTTAAGAACTTCCTCGGTCATTCCCGAACCGTCATCCTTCAACTCAATAAACACCCACTTGCCAATATGTACAAAACAGTTTCTTCCAAACACACCATCGGACCTCTCTGCAAATCCAGCCCGAATAGATATGTGGCCTTCCTCTCCCAGGGCATCAAGAGAGTTCCTTACAGCATTTTGCATTAAATGTCTGAGCAAGCCCCCAGAGACCATTGCCCTTGGAGTATCAGGATCAATCGATACAGAAACCTTAATTTTACTATTATCCATTTTCTGGATGAACCCCACAACTTCCTGCACAACCATCTCTGCATCAACCGGAGAAATGCTTTCTTCAGAAAAAGACTTCAGGAAGTTCAGTTTCTTACTCAGTTCGTCAGGTCTGTGAGAAACTCTAATAGAATCCAGAATTGACGTGCATATCCTCTGGGATGCTTCAAAGTCTCTGTTCTGCGAATACACTGCAGAAGCTGCAATGGCCTCAGATACATCCTTCAGTATTGTAAGAAAGAAGACCTTGTCTCCACTCTGGAGCATTGAGACAGATGCCTCCAGCTGCACCCTGGTACCATCGGTTCTGATGCCGGCAAAATTTACACTTCGGGGAATAGATTTACCAGAAAGCCGTCTCAGATGAAGAGTGAGAAGATCATTCCTGTACTCGGGTGCTGTCAAATCCGAAAAGTCAAAAAACTCCAGCTGCTTAGAATCCAATCTGAACATCTCTCTGAAGGTCTGATTAGTATAGTGTATCCTGCCTTGAGAATCATCAACCATCACACCTTTGTTAAGATTATCCATCAGATGGCGAAACAGTTCTTCCGGAAAGAAATCAGTCATTATTCATTTCCCAACACCGGTCATCGAAAGAAGGCAAACCGGAATTATCTAAAATGTAAATACTTGCATTTCCATCTCATGGAGAACCTCTATCTGAAACAAACCATACGGCTCAAGCTCCTTGGCTGTCAATGTAGATCATCAATCTATGAAGTTTGATTGCTCTACCCATAAACAGCTTACATTTTCTAGAATTTAGTCTGTTAGGATTCTATTCGGCCCACAGGCGAGAGATATACCGTCATCTCGTCTACACCATCGACTCCAATTAGTTCATCAACCTTTTCCTGATTGTAAGCATTGATTCCGCAAGTTCCGCAATGAATGGACTCGGAGGCCAGATAGAGATTCTGGCAGATATGTCCTGCCTCCTGAAGGATATCCTTCTTTGCTTCGAGTCCATAGCGCCACTCAATCCGATAGGGAACTGCTGTCCAGATAAAACAAACGGCACACCAACCAACAAATTGCTGACCAAAGGAGAACTCAGACAGTTTTTCTTGTAAATCCTGGACTGATGACTGAAAAACGAGTTTGTGTTCAAAGGGAAGATATCGATAAATACCCACCGGTAAATCTGCAACATGATTTATTGCAAGATAAGTTTCCATTGGCTGTCGAGCACCACCAGACGGTGTGTTTCGAAAGCTGCCTTTTTTATCCGGCATAAACTTACGGACTCCTTGGGTCGCCCAGAGCAGATAGGACAATTCGGCAAGTGAAAGCTTGTTATCGGTGAATTTGCGGTGACTCTTACGTTGTTTAATACATTGAAATATGCTGCTGGTTCTGACTACTTTGTCGGTCGGCTCAGGCAGCTCAATCAGTTTACTGTTCAGGGGATATTCCTTAACCGGAGAAGGCATTGATACACCTAAAAATTGATCCGACACAAATTCAGACATTGTGGCTTTAACAATTTCACGATTTGTAATAATATCCCTGAGCTGACCTTCACGATGAGTTTTGGCAGCTTCAACTAAAGAAGCAAGTCTGTCTACAAAACTCTGAATTACCGTCTCTGCTAGAATGAGCTGTTGATTACCAGGGTCTGCTGGTGGATCTGCATCTGGGTTAAAACCTGTTTCCGGTGAGTCGCCTCGAAGCCACAGTTTTCCCAATGGGTTCAAGGTATCCCAGAACACTTTGCGTTCCGGCCTTGCCAATGAATTGAGAAGAAGTATCAGTTTGGGCCCGTTGTCGGTGTTTTCAAAAACCTCTTCAAATAGTGCAAAAATTTCAAAGGAGTCAAGCTCTGCTACACGCTTCAAAACTGATTTCATAATTCTTCCTTCTCAATGGGTGTATTCAAATATATAGAAATACTAATGAATCCTAATTCTTGGTTAAATAATCCCACTGGTGTCACATGCGTCATCAATCAGACAATTCACATACCATCAATAAACAGAGATATCCTGATTCAGCTCCCAAAAATCATATCGCCCCATATCTTTATTAAGCCAATTTGTATTATTTGTTTAAAGATGCCAGACAACATTATACACGCTATGGGGACATCATTATCTGTAATCTACAACGCAAATCGTTCAGTGGCAAACTCATTCTCGCAGTGCGGAATTGTGAGTAACCATACTTTTTGCAACGGAATTGATGAACTAACAGAGTTAATGAAAGTTGTCAGAAATTCCAGGATACTCTTCATGTTGGGTGAAAGGTGTGTTGGTAAATCCTCACAGCTCAACCATCTAACAACTGCCTTTATGATGACAACTTCAGTATAGCTTTTGTATGTATCTGGAGCTGCGCCTACACATCAGTACATGGAAACTGGATGGAAAATAGAAAGCACGTCACTTCTCAGCCGGCACACCCACCTCTAAATTCTTAGTAGGAGATGCATCGTGAACTAGTAGAAAGTCGTTTTCAGGCTTCCCCAAGTTGTTCTTGAGAGACCCGTTCCCAGAGGCTGGTCATTCAGACGGATGAAATAGTTACAGGACCATCCCTGAACTTTCCAAGGTTCCCAGATTATTAAATCATCACTGAAAAAACTATGACTATTTACTCCCTGAGAATCGTCAGTCAAAGTTGAAGGCCAACCCCCGGTGCTTGCCTCAGTGTTGGTGATGCACCAGAAATTTTGTCCTGTCTCAAGTACCGGATTGAACACGATAAAGATGGGTGCATAATGAAGTGCTGTAGCATTTTGCTGACCAAGTTGTTCGGTGGGGCCATTTGCATCTCCATTCCATATTTCGACCATCACATCGGATGTGTCCCATGGGAACTCGCTGTGGTGATAAAACCAAAGCTCAGCTGTGCCTACCTCCCAGGAGTAACTACCGGGTATGAAATCCTGTATGTTGAACCAGACACCTTTGTAGGTTCCGATCCAAGAGACCCAGTTTGGTGTTCCGTCGTCATATGTAAGCCATTCATAATCATGTGAAATTGGAGTCGGATCATCAATCTGAGCGCTAGCTGCGAGCATGTACATAACAACAATAAAAAGCATTATTACAGCATTTTTCATAAGTCATCTCCATTCTTAACTAGTATAACTGCATTTATTGGCTTTGTCAGGTTAAGTTATTCATTATGAATTGTGTAAATTGCCCTTTGAAATAATAGCATCTTAACTGGCAGTGGAAATGGAGCTTCGTTTGTAGCAGATCATCTCATGTTAAGGGCTACATTGAATAACTGCGAAGGAGTGGTAGACGATGCCGAAAGAAAACTCCCGGTTGTGTACTCCAAAGGCAAGATGGTGAAGTGATGTCCATACTCCCTCCGGTCAAAGCACTAGGAAATTAGTAAATGTTCATGAGTTGGTGGCGGGTCGATCGTAATCATTCGACTTTTTCTTTGCCAAGGAGACGACTCTTTATCTACTCGTTTCTTGCTGGGCTGATGAGCTATGCTTCTCGGCTAGATGCAATTAAGGTGTTGTGAGTTTCCTCTAACTCTTGTAGATTTCAGATTGTAAGGTCATTGTAGAATCTGAAGGGGGTTACATGCGTTATTCAATTCTTATTCTTGTTCTTTTGACTGTTGCTGTTCTTGGAGATTCATGCACTGTATTCGAGACTCCGTTCGCCGCCCTGCCTGATGGGTGGAGTAACGACGAATGGAACTTCAACAGCAACGATGGAGCCTGGATTTCAGGTTGGGTTACCGGCTGGCCCTCTATCTACGCCACAATGGGTTCGGATGATAATTGTCAAAGCTGGTACTTTGTTCCTGACGGTACTGATTCTCTCAAGATACATATCGAGCATGAGTTGAATGCAATAAACAATGGGTATTGTCAAGCAGGTATTGAGTTGCTAATGCCGGAATATGAAAATATATACCTCTTCGGCCCATCTGTACCCTGGGGAATGTACGAAATAAATGACCCTATTGACATTATTCTTCATACTCCTCCTGCCGGAGGGTGGATCGGTTTTAACATTCACGCCTGTATCGATTCGATTTATCCGGCTTCTTCGGATTTAACCTGGTATATAACCTATCTTTCAGTAACCGCTTATGGACAGCAACTGGAGCTTGATGCTTCAACTTGGAGTGAAATCAAACAGATTGGCAGATGATTCTATTTCGACCTACCTGCGATGGTAGATCCACAAGCATAAGTTGTGGACTAGTGTGAGGGTACGGGAGGTGCCTATCATGAGGGAGTGGGGTTTTTAAACAGTAGTGAAAGAATTCCAATGATCTTGTGGATTAAGCATTGACATTAAAAATTCAACTTTCTATTTTACTGGTCTGTTAATTTAATAATTGTTTTATTTACATCATTACTCAAAGGCAAATCCATGAAATCAACAATTAGTGTTTTAATGCTTGCTTTAACAACCGTTATAATTTCATCTTGTGGAGAAGATCCTAGTGGTCCCTCAGGATCAAGCCTAACCCCCTCCGTTCTTTCTTTAGCATTCACAGGGGACTCTTCCAAAACAGGTTCAGATTCAAATCAGAATGAAGCTTTGAGGTTTTCCTCTACAGGGCCCAAAGAGGAGTGTGAAGTAACTGCATCATGGACAATCTGCGACGAAAGCGAATTCGCAAGTTATATCCTGTACAAGTCCGAGAGTCCTCATATTTCTGATAACATATCGTCCGCAACGGTTTTAGGAGTATTCAGTGATCCCAATAAATCTGATTACGTTGACAATGATGTTTCATGGGCACAAACATATTATTATGCACTTAAACTAACAGACAACAATGATGAATCAGTATGGAGCAATGAGGCTTCAATAATTACTCATGAAGCTTCTGGCCCTACCCCTTCTGTACTTTCTGTAGGAAATCTTTTCTTCAGTTCGGTGGAGTTACATTGGTCCCAATGCCCAGATGGTGATTATACATTGTACAAGCTATACCGATCTGATTTTCCAGACATCCACGCTGACACAAGCTTAGCTCTCTGTGTAGCCATTCTTATCCAAGCATCTGATACTATATACGTTGATGTCGATGTTACACCTGAACAAACCTACTACTACGCATTGCTGACTCGAGATATCAATCAGTATTTCAATTGGAGTAATGAAATCCAAGTTAGTACTCCAGAGTATTCCGCCCCTGATAGTGTCGTAGCAAAAGTGGGTGTGGGTGAGGGCCCATGTAGTATCTTTTCTCTGCCTTCGGGAGAATATGTGTATGTGGCAAACGTATTCGATGATAATGTTTCGGTAATTCAAACCTCTACTAACACTGTTGTTGAAACCGTGAGCGTGGGTAATAATCCAATTGGTATCTGCTCTCTTCCTTCTGGGGAGTATTTGTATGTGGCTAACAGAAGTGATGATAATGTCTCAGCAATTCGAACCTCTGACAACTCTGTTGTGGAAACGGTGAGTGTAGGTGAACACCCCTCAGCTCTATGCTCTCATCCATCTGGTGATTATGTGTATGTAACTCACTTCTACGATGATAATATTTCGGTAATTCAAACCTCTAATAACACTGTTGTAGAAACCGTGAGCGTGGGCAATAATCCTGTTGATATCTGCTCTCTTCCTTCTGGAGAGTTTGTGTATGTGGCTAACAGAAGTGGTGACAATGTCTCAGTAATTCGAACCTCTGATAACACTGTTGTGGAAACCGTGAGCGTGGGTGATTATCCTAGCACTATCTGCTCTCTTCCTTCTGGAGAATATGTGTATGTAGGTAACGGGAGTGATAATAATATCTCAGTAATTAGAACCTATGATAACACTGTTGTGGAAACGTTGGGTGTAGGTGAACATCCCTCAGCTCTATGCTCTCTTCCTTCTGGAGATTATGTGTATGTGACTAACTTAGCCGATGATAATGTTTCAGTAATTAGAACCTCTGACAACGCTGTTGTAGAAAAGGTGAATGTGGATGAATTCCCAAACGCTATCTGCTCTCTTCCTTCTGGGGAGTTTTTGTATGTGGCCAACTATGGTGATGATAGAGTCTCAGTACTTCGTTAAAGAGAAAATTAGGACCATTAGAGCAAATGATAGCTCCTTGTTCAGTGAATTTGACAGAAAAATTAGTTAGAAGGTTATTCATGAAAAGTATTTATAAGGATCCTGACAGGGGTTACATCCTAATGCATCTATACAGTGGCCTACCGTAAAGTAATTCTGGAGAAAGAAAAACCCTGCCTCTTTTGATACAGGGTTTTTCTTTCATATGGTTGCGGAAACCGAGCTTTGCTCTCAGAGAAAAGAAGGCTCTAATCTGCAAGGTGTATCTGCATGCTCTCTCTGACTTTCCCCTCTCTTGACATAGCCCCCCTCGTCCATCCCATATTCACCTGCAAACTGCATTTTATCTAATTCTGATAAGAAAGCTGGGAAACACAATGGGATTAAGAGCAGCAATTGTAGTACTAATCTGCCTCCTGACAATCACAGTTCTCACCCTGGCAGACAGTCCACCTGCAAATACCATTCCAATCATTGGATTAAAGTCAAACTATGATGATATTGATACTGAATTCTTTTGCCTGCTTTCATGGCACTACTTCGACGGACTCAGCCAACAGTTTGAATTACCAGACTCAATCCTGGTAAATGTGGTTCTCCCGGCAGATACAGTAGGGATGCTTACAGTTGTAAATCCCGGGAATGCCAACCATCTAATCAAACTGTATTCGCACATGTTTGCGATGGACGAGGATTTCGCCTATGCCAGACCTGGGTGGGACGGCTATGTGATTGATAGTGTCACCACATGTTCTTCAGATACTCTCCTTGACAAGGTAAGTGCTGCTGGCATGAGGATCAGGATGGAAAACATGGCAGAAGGCTTTGAAGAACTCTTCAATGATAGCTCACACAGTGTCTGGTTCTATTACGGTTATGATGAAGCTCCTGCCAATCAATGGAGTCATATGATGAATGACGAGGGAGTTGTTCACTATGACAGCTACATACCCAGTCTCTTCACTTTGGAAATGGACAGTGCACCCCGGCCTGAACTTGGTCTCACGGACAGCCTTTGGCAACCAACATTTGGAAAAGTTGACTCTCTTGGAGTTCTTTCATGGTTGGCCTGGCACATTCACCATGAAGACCCTACCAGGGAGATGAGCTATATCACTTCATGTCTTCATACAATAGCGCTAAATGAATGGGCTGATTATACTAACATCCCGGAGAACCCAGACCTCCCATATCCAGGAACTCCCGCAGTACAGGCAAATTCTATCAGAGCAATCTTCTCAACGAAGTATCAGGCGTACGACACTACTGATGCAGTAGACAACTATCCAAGTTTCATTGCACTGGATGCATATCCTTTCAGGCTTGTAGGAACATCATATCAGGCAACCGAGCCGTATACTCCTCAATTAGGCACTTCACTTGAAAACTGGATGATCAATCACTACGAGCAATGCATGGACTCAACATTCATTCCAGCATGGCAAATCAGGAATTACTCCTTCAACTCAAAAGATGTTTCTGTTTTCTTCGTTCCACAGGCTTTCGGAAGAGCAGGGGGAACTGCAATGTGGAGCGGTGATTCACTTCAGTATGGTTCTTATGCCTACCGTATCCCGACACCGCAGGAATTCAGAATGCACTGCAACAGTGCTCTGATTAGAGGAGCAAAGGCTATTTTGCCTTACTGCCTTACGAGTTACTTAGCTGGTGAGAATGCGAATGTATTAGATGCCGGTCTTCTTGATGAAAACAACATCCCGTTTGATGCTCCATACGAGGAATGGGTGTATAGAGACAGACCCACAGACTCTCTCTCCTACATCTCTCCTGACTCCATAGCTCCTTTCATTGATGGTTTTGATCCTCAAAATGACCTTCCCGATAGACCAGATACTGTTTCGGGCAGCCAGCGAACCACAGAGAATTTCCTGCTGTGGAAATTCTCTGCCTACGGAAGACTTTGGACAAGTACAAGGGGAACTTTCGCAGACATTGCCCGGGTTGCTCCCGAGCTTGCACTGTTGAACTGGTGGGAAGATCATGAGGATCTGGCTGATATTGATTATGACGGAATTTGTCCCGATCCCTTCCAGGGAGCTCAAATCAAAGTATTCACTGATTCATTGGAAGCGAGTTGTTATCTGTACTATTTAAACAGAGACTGCATAGCTAATAACAGCCCCTTTGAGATCACAGTTGATGCAGGAGATTTTCCCGAAGCAACCCCTTTCACTGAATATGCTCTGGATCACAACAGAAGGTTCATAACTGAAGGAGAGCTTTCAGGACAGGACACCTATTCCTTCCTGGATACCCTTGACGCAGGTGAAGCAAGGCTTCTGCAAATGTTCGATGACGAAGATCCGCTCGCAGCAGATATTCGTATTACAGATCCAGATTTATTCGTCGTACTGCCATATGACAGCGATACCCTTTCAGATTACCAGAGCTGTCCTGGTACACCGGTAGCCATTCATGCCACTTTCTACAACATGGGTATGGACTCTCTCAGTAATATTTTTGTATACCTGAAAGACGAGACGAACAATGTGATGCTCGACACAGCCAGGGTGAGTTTCGAAGGTCTCAGTATCACTTCCTGCTATGAGCAGGACAGGGATGAGGCTGTGTTCGTCTGGACGCCGGACTCTACTACCGACATAGGAGTGCACAGGCTCAGAGTCTTTACTCAAGACCTCAATGAACCTGATACCACTGATAATGATGCTGAGCTGGTGTACGTCGTAGAACCCAGGGATTACGCAACAGAGATTCTTGATGACCCCTGGAACATGACTGAGGCAACATCTACACCGTTCCCCATCTGGAACACAAATGATATTACATCAATGACAGGCTGGAACATCAATCTGTTCACTGACTCTATCAGTGGGATGTTTGAAGGCGGTATTGATGATCCTACTGAACTAAACAGGATGTTCCTGAACACAGGCAGTGATTCACTAGACTGGATTGATGCTGACAGCTCCGTCAACTTCAGCCTTGCTGGAAAGTCAACTGTTTCAATGGACATTGAACTGCACTGGGTTGACAGTCATGATGATTCTAGCCACATTGATACAGGAGAGAACCTGACTTCTGCCTGGCGGGAGATAGGCCCCATAGATTTGTCAGCCATTTTGGGCTCAACTTGGGGTGGGGATGATGTAGCTGAACTCTGGATTGAGTTCTATTCCCCTACCCACTCAAGTGCAACTGATGTCCGCATCGGCTGGATTAAGCTGACTGAGTAGAGGAAGGAGAAAGAGATGAAAACAGTAACATTTATTCCATTTCTTCTTGTTGGTATTGCATTCCCTCAGTTGATGGACAAACCGGAGATAGAGTGGGCCAGACTGTATTCAGATGTCACAGAGATTCTCGACGCAGATGAAGCTAATAATGGATTCATTCTTGGCTCTCCCGATGCTCTCTTCTTCACTAATTCAGCAGGTGATAGGCAGTGGCTTGTTTCTCCTGCTGATGCTGGATGGCACTATCTGAAGTTTCAGTCAGTTTTTCCTCTTCCTTGTGAAGGATATGTTTCTACCGGTGTGGGAAAGGAAACAGAGTCTTCTTCCTATTCTATTTTTCTTATCAAGGTCGATCTGGACGGTAATGTTGTTTGGATAAGAAACTACGACAACCCTGAAACAACTGATTACGCCTTCGATGTAATTGAGCTTCCTGACGAAGGTTTTGCAATCGCGGCTCGTCAGGGTGGAGAAGCCTGGGTGTTTCGAACTGATTCCCAGGGTGACACACTCTGGACCTCTAAATGGGGGTGGACAACCAACGCCAAGGCCATGAGTATTCTTTACATTGATGACGGACTTACCGTGTTTGCACAGGGTAACACCCCAACAACTCCAAGCGGACCACATCTTATCCGCTACGACATGGAGGGAAACTTATTATGGGAAACCAATTTCCCTGATTGGCCTGGTTCAAGTCCTGGGGCGCAAGCCATGTGTGAAGCTTCAGACGGTGGACTCCTGCTCCTGGATCATTACTGGCCTGCAATAATGCACACTGACTATCAGGGTAACCCTGATTGGTGGACCTGGCCTCCGGGTGTCGATCAGCCCTACGGCTATTCCGTCAGCACCACTATGGATGGTGGAATACTGTACGGAGGGGAGCTAAGACCGATTGATTCCAGGGCCTATGGTGGAGTAATTGCTAGATTTGATTCCCTTGGTAATGATCTTTGGTATGACAACATCAATGAATCTTCATGCTGTGGAATTTACTCAGCAACCCAGCTTTCACAAGGTGGATACATCGCTGCAGGTATCGCATTTCCTCTACCAAGTCCAAATCCAAGTCAGGGTTTTTTGATAAAGTATGCCCCTGAACTCGGTTTTGAACCTCAGGAAGGTTCATCTTCTGTGACAATCAGTTCAATATCTCCCAACCCTTTTTCTGCTGTTACCGAAATTCAGTTCTCACTGGTTGAAGCAGGAGAGGCCAGCTTAACTGTATTTGACCTTTATGGAAGAGTTGTTGATGTTTTGGGAGATGGACTTTTCTCTGAAGGAGAACACACTCTTCAGTGGGCACCTGAGGGGATTGCTTCGGGATGCTACATGCTCAGATTATCTACTTCAGATGAATGTGTGACTGGGAATCTGGTCTTTCTCAGATAGGTTGTAAAGTTGGGTCGGTTCTCAATACAATGCTGTGCAGATACTCCTATCCAGCTACATACATTAATCGACATCTTCCACAGAAACACAAATCCTCTATAAGTTTACGAAGATTTCACCAGAGACAGGGGATGTACAAGTGCATCTTACAGTAGTCAGCTTGGGTTATTCCCGCCGATAGGTGAAAGAAAACCCGGCACTTTCGTGCCGGGTATGTCATTCGAATGGTAGCGGGGACGGTATTTGGAGCCGAACGACATACCTCGCTTATTGTCACATCGCATTGGACTTATCTGGGAGCAAGACATGGGGTTAAGAGGCTACAGAGATATGGTATCCAGATATAGGAAAACTCACACAGGCAACTCATGAAAGCATAATTTAGCAATTCTGTCCAGCAGGATGAAGTGAAACCTTAACTCTCTCAAATTCAAATCTCTAGCGGGAATTCTTTAATCAGAAAGTAGAGTCAGTCGCTTCAAAACACCAGGCGATCCAACAACTGTGTATACGCCTGCTGGTAGCCTTTCTCCGGAAGAGCCAGTACCATTCCAAAAGCCGGTACCATCAGAGAGAGATACACCTGCAACTTCTCTGCCCGTTAAGTCAAACACTCGCAGATTCATTGATTGTGACCCGGTAAGTGAAAACAAAACCCCACCTTGAACAGGATTTTGAGATATGGATAAGACTTCCGCTTCTTGAACAGGAGCTGTCGTATCCTCAACCCCAAGATAATCATGGTTGAGCCAACCGAAAGTTGGATAGTATCCAGCTACTGGGGCTGTCTCCACCTGAGCATAAACAATGTACAGATTGCCCTCATTATCAACAACGCCATCTATACCC
>JADGDO010000090.1:0-276 GCA_016744855.1 Candidatus Fermentibacteraceae bacterium
GAGTGCACCAAGCATATCATTGATAAGAACGCTTGTTCGATTGTTTTGAGAGTATCCTTCTTCAAGAGCCTTTTCAAAGAACTCCATTGCCATCGGATACATGCTGCGCCTTTGATAATTATCACCGAGTCTATGATAAACTCCGCACAAATCTACTGGGTCATCTGTAAGTGTCAGAGCGAGAGTAATGTGTTTCTCTGCAAGCTCAGCTTTCCCCGTAATTGAGAAAAGTATTCCGATATTTATATGGGCTTTGAAGAAACCTGTCGGATCATC
>JADGDO010000090.1:286-573 GCA_016744855.1 Candidatus Fermentibacteraceae bacterium
GCGGAATGATGGAGAAATTTTGGATATAAGGTGGCTCCGCATAACTCCGTATGAGAAACTGTATTTATCTCCATCATCCTGCAGTAGCCCATTTCCAACAAATCTATCGAGCATTTCAGCCAACTCATAAGCTCTCATTGATGTTAGTTCTGTGAGCAGATCAAGGTTTAAGAGAGTACCTGCAAGGGCTGCTCTTTGCAGCACTTTCATCTCAGCTTCAGAGCAGTCAGCAAGCATCATTTCTATTATGGAGCCTATATCAAGGGGAAATTCCTGCTCATCAGGTT
>JADGDO010000091.1 GCA_016744855.1 Candidatus Fermentibacteraceae bacterium
AATGGATGTGTATCATGAAAACAGTGCATGTGATGTTGGCCACAATAGTTCTTGTTTTTTCCGGTTGTCTTCTTGAACCGGAGGAAACCGTATCTCAGGGCAAAGTAGATATAGAAAGTTTTTCTGTTCTCTGGGAGGAATATGAACGCAACTATCCACTGTTTATAGAAAAAAACATAAATTGGGTAGAGGTTGCCAGAGAGTACTATCCGTTGGCTTTAGAAGTGGAAACCATCGACGAACTAGCGCTTCTTGTTCTGGATATGCTTGCAATTCTTGAAGATCCGGCTATATATGTGGAACTGCCCGGGGGAGAGCGTGTTTATTCCTTTGAAAAAGAGTATGAGAGCAATGTAGATATTGATGTTCTTATGGATAACTACCTCATACCAAACGGATATGCCGGATATGTAGGGGGGTTCGGCTGGTGTGATCCCTCCATTCTTCCCTATGCATTCTTTGACACTTTTCCCGGTTCCTCAGACGGTATGGCTGCACATGCTTTCGATCAGTTTATCGGTGAGTGTGTCAGCAATGAGGTCTCGGGTATCATACTTGATATCCGTATGAATC
>JADGDO010000092.1 GCA_016744855.1 Candidatus Fermentibacteraceae bacterium
AGATATAGATTTGAGGTAAAAGATACCGGTATAGGACTTACCGATGCCCAACAAGAAAAACTCTTTGAGTCATTTTCACAAGCAGATGGAAGTATTACTAGAAAATATGGTGGTACTGGTTTAGGTCTAAGTATCTCAAAACAATTAGTTGAACTTATGGGTGGTAAAATTTGGGTGGAGAGTCAAGAAGATGTAGGAAGTAAGTTTATAGTAGAGTTAGAACTTAAAGAGGTTAAAAATACTATTGAAGAAGAGATAACCGATATATTAACGCTCAATGATATAAAAAGACTTAAAGGTTCTAACATTCTTTTAGTAGAAGATAATGAGGTAAACCAAGAGATCATTATGGGGCTTTTAGAGAGTTCTGGAATTAACATAGATATAGCAAATAATGGAGCGATAGCAGTAGAATTTTATAAACATAATCCTAAAAAGTATGAACTTATACTTATGGATATCCAGATGCCTGTAATGGATGGATATGAAGCAACAAAATTGATATTGAAAAACACTAGGAATGGATTGAAAAAAATTCCCATCATTGCAATGACGGCCCATGCCATGG
>JADGDO010000093.1 GCA_016744855.1 Candidatus Fermentibacteraceae bacterium
CAACAAAGGCTCCGATCTCACGCCGGAGGAAGTCGAAAAGCAGTGGGAGTCTATTAAATCGGCCGAGAAAACGAAAGAGAAGAAAAAGTTCTTCGATTCCCTGCCCAAGGCCATGCCTTCTTTGCAGAAAGCCTGGCGTATCCAGCAAAGAGCTTCTGATGTTGGTTTCCCGGGAAAAACACAGGAGGAAAATGCTCAGGAAGTCATCAGGCTTCTTAACACATGCGAGTTAACAGAAGAAGCCATAGGAATAATTCTGTTTGCTTTAGCAGACATCGCCAGGCAGAACAGGGTTGAACCCGAAAAGGCTCTGAGAGATAAAAACAGGGACTTTGTCGACCGATTTAATCACCTTGAGGAACTTTTAGCTTCAAAGGGGTGTTCACTTGACAGTAAAGACAATGAAGTGCTTCTTGATGTTTTTGCCATTGCTTTCGAAAGCTGACAGCTGTATCTTCGTGTGGTGTAAAACTTTGCCTTAGTGTCGGTAAGGTTTATCTAAATATGATATGAGTATTCTCAAACAGAAAAGCAGATTAACTACTAGCGTGGTATTGAATAGTAT
>JADGDO010000094.1 GCA_016744855.1 Candidatus Fermentibacteraceae bacterium
GCGTAATAGCTCACTGGTCGAGTGGTAATGCACCGAAGATGATCGGGACTCAAGCATATTACCGAAGCCGCGGATAGCAGTTTACTGCTATGGTAGGAGAGCATTCCATTCAGCGCAGAAGGAGTACTGTAAGGTATTTTGGAGCGGATGGAAGAGACCATGCCGGCATGAGTAGCGATAATGCGGGTGAAAAACCCGCACACCGCAAGCCTAAGGTTTCCTGAGTAAAGATAATCTTCTCAGGGTTAGTCTGCCCCTAAGGCGAGTCAAGCGAGCTTGAGTAGCTGATGGGAATCCGGTTAATATTCCGGAACTTGTAATTACTAGTGATGGAGTGACGCAGTGGTGCTCCGAAGACGGGTGTTGGACGTCCCGTTGAACCAGTGTAGGAAGTAGCATAGGCAAATCCGTGCTACACGTTTCCGAGGCTGGGGACGAGGAACCTAGTTCCGAAAGTTCGGTTATACACACTGCCAAGAAATAGCTTCTAAGCGTTTTAACGTAATTACGAACAGTACCGCAAACCGACACAGGTAGGCGAGGAGAGTATCCTAAGGTGT
>JADGDO010000095.1:0-271 GCA_016744855.1 Candidatus Fermentibacteraceae bacterium
GACTAAGGGTTTGTATATAGCTCCGGGAGAGTTCTCTAAACCTAAATCAGTTGAAAAAACTGGCCCTAAAACACTTAATCTGGTGTTAACTACCGGCCGAAACAGAGAAGTCAGACGCCTTGCTAAATTTTCAGGTATTCCTCTGATTGGTCTTGAAAGAATCAGGTATGCTTCAATTGACATTGGGGAACTTGAGCGTGGGAAATGGCGTGAACTTGATCAGGATGAAATTAAATCACTTTGTAAGGCTGTAAGGTTGGATCGCTAACCT
>JADGDO010000095.1:281-553 GCA_016744855.1 Candidatus Fermentibacteraceae bacterium
TTGGTTCATTAATTGATGATATTTGCCCAATCTTAAAGAGAGGGTGTGAATTTGACTGCCTGAAATTATTGTTATTGATGGACCAGCAGCTTCTGGTAAAAGCACTACTGCAAAGCGGATAGCTGGTGAACTTGGTTATGAGTATTTAGACACCGGCGCAATGTACAGAGCGTCGGCTTTTCTTGTTAATGCAGCAAAAATTCCCATTTCAGACGGTAAAAAAGCAGGAGAACTTCTACAAATGCATGAAATAGCTGTTTCCAGTAGAGGGG
>JADGDO010000096.1 GCA_016744855.1 Candidatus Fermentibacteraceae bacterium
GTCATACTTGGTTACCAGACTTGGATGTAGTATTGACTGCACCAGATGGAACTACAGGAAGTGTTATGACAATAGGTGGTTGTACTGGACAGGAATGGCCAATTGACTGCTGGTTTGACGATGATGGCGCAGTAATCACACAATGTGTAGATATTAATTGCGGTGGATGTGCAATTGCACCATTTGCAGCAGGAGTTGCAAATCCAGCTTTATTACAAGTTTTTGAAGGAATAGATGGAAGTGGTATTTGGACAATAGAAATTTCTGATGGAGCTGCTGGTGATGATGGAGTTATAGAAGTAGTTGGATTAGAAATAGAAGTTAATTTACCTCAAGTAGATCCTTCTGATGGATGTGGACCAGTTACTGTAACTTATGAAGATAATACAACTTTCAACTATTGTGAAGCAGTAGCACAGGAAGTAGTAAGAACATGGACAGCAGTTGATGGATCAGGAAATGTTGCATCATGTGTACAAAATATTAGTGTTACTGCAGTACCTATAACTGATATACTGTGGCCAACTAATTTTGATGGACTTCCTCAGAA
>JADGDO010000097.1 GCA_016744855.1 Candidatus Fermentibacteraceae bacterium
CTGGAATCATGGTAAGTGATAAGATTTCACTCGAAATCTGCAGCAATATAACGTCTTCTTGGGTCTCTAGGGCCAGTTCCTAAAGGCAACACACACCTTTTCTCTACCAATGCCTTCATTCTATTTCTAACAGTACGATCGGTAACAGAGAGTATACCTGCCAATTCAGAGGTAGACACCCCATCTGGGTTAGCCTTGAGCAAATTGAGAATACGAGTATCGACTCGATCAAGCAATGAACGGCCTACTGGCTCTGTGTAAATCGTAACTCGAAAACATCTCCCTATCTCAGCAAACTCTGGAGCGGGAAGTCCCATTTCATTACATTCAGAAATCATTCTTTGAATCCCACTGCCCCATTGCTCAATTAGTCCAAGATCTTTGAAAACTCGACCTATCAATCTATTACGCAATGCTGACACACCATCAAGCATGCCTTCAATCGTAACTCCGAATTGAAGTAAACCGGGATTCTCAATCTCTATTCTATCATCAAAGATTGCTACTCTTACAGGAGAGCCTTTCATGGAATAGTCTGCAT
>JADGDO010000098.1:0-275 GCA_016744855.1 Candidatus Fermentibacteraceae bacterium
GTTGAAATACCCTCCGAAACTATTGGTAAGAGCAATCAGCCGGGAAACTCCTTCCTTCAGGCCTTCTTCGACAGAAAAAGCTATAAAACAGGAAACTATGTCACGAAACTCTCCCCTGTCGGGCAGTTTCATTACTTCATCAGGTATAAACAAATTCTGAAGAGAAAAATCCGTAATGCATATTCCAGCTTCCGATTGAAAATCAACATGTGGTGGAACAGATACAAGGGTATGATAAATCCCTGTCTTGTGCTGGAATACCAAACCTTCGAAAT
>JADGDO010000098.1:285-533 GCA_016744855.1 Candidatus Fermentibacteraceae bacterium
ACAATAACCTCACCGTTGGCTGCTGTCTGTTCACTTAGTTTCGAATGAAGAATAGCCTTACCGCCAAAATGATAACTTTTATGCAAAGATTGGGAATGAATTCCCCAGGAGACAGAACCACAAGAGACACCGATTCGAACAGACAATTTGAACAAACCGAACTTTGTCAGTTGTTCTTCCTGGATCTGAAAAAGCCTCTGTAAACGGGTAGCCGCAGCAAGAGAATGAATTACTGATACAGAATCAGA
>JADGDO010000099.1 GCA_016744855.1 Candidatus Fermentibacteraceae bacterium
GTCGAGAACAGTTCAACTGCTCGCGGAGTATACACTGTTACACTTACTTCGGGTTCGGGGGGCACGTTACCGGGTGCTGTAACACTCTTTCCAGCACACTAAAAACAGACAGCTTGACTTTCCCCTCTCTTAAGTTTAGAATTTATGAAGTTATGATATTGGAGAATTAAATATTTACTGGGAGGTGGCTGGTGAAAAAGGCTGTTTTATTCTTGATGTGTTTTACTGCAGTTATTGTTGCAGGTGAGTATGTAGTTGGTTATGGCGATACTCTTTCCGAGATTTCTGTTCACTTTTATGGAACATCTGAAAAATGGGTTGATATTTTGTCAGCAAATCCTGACATACGTGGTGCTGAGTATCTGGTTCCTGGTATGGTTCTGCAAATTCCAGACATTGCTATCTCCTCATCAAGCTCTTCTACCAGTTCCAGTAGTTATTCAACTGAAGTACCAGCAGGTGCTATTGTGATACGATCCAGTGCTCCTATTATTTCCCGACTTCAAAGAGAATCAGCTGGATT
>JADGDO010000009.1:0-3773 GCA_016744855.1 Candidatus Fermentibacteraceae bacterium
ACAACTGCCTTCACCAGCTATGGGTTTTTTTT
This sequence comes from Candidatus Fermentibacteraceae bacterium, assembly GCA_016744855.1. GTDB lineage: Bacteria > Fermentibacterota > Fermentibacteria > Fermentibacterales > JCC-6 > Sabulitectum. Next base: position 33 of record JADGDO010000009.1, read on the forward strand.
TTTTTTTCTCGTGTTCATTATTTTAAAAGGCGGGGGAGACAGAGTATTCATGGGCTGGTATCTCTTCATGTGGGGTCTTCTTACCTTCTGGCTTTGGTTCGGAACGTTCCGTAAGAACAGAGCCATTCAGACTGTTTTCTTTACACTTACAGTTCTTTTCTGGCTGCTCTCTGTGGGCCATTGGTTTGATATGCCTACGGCATTCAACAATTTCACAGGGTTTGAAGGTATTTTCTGTGGCTTGTCTGCAATCTACCTTGCTGCAGCAGAAGTTCTTAATGAAGACAAGGGCAGAACAGTGCTTCCCATCGGGATATTGAACAGCTGATTTGCTCTTTGACATTTCAAATGTTCAAGAGTAGAATCGCCTCTTGAATGGATATGAAACAGATATGAAAATTACGCGAGGGGAACACAGATGAGTGAAAACAAGCTGGCGAATCCGGCACCACTTGGTCTTATGGGATTCGGAATGACCACTGTTCTACTGAACATTCATAATGCGGGTTTCTTCCCGATGGATGTAAACATTCTTGCCATGGGAATTCTCTATGGTGGAATTGCTCAGGTTATTGCAGGCATCATGGAATTTAAAAAAGGCAATACATTCGGAACTACTGCTTTTACAAGCTTTGGTTTTTTCTGGATTACACTGGTCTTCATTATTATGAAGGGTGGCGGAGATAGAGCTTTCATGGGCTGGTATCTCTTCATGTGGGGACTTCTTGCATTCTGGATGTGGTTTGCTACTTTTGGAAAGCACAGAGCAATTCAGATTGTTTTCGGCTCTGTAACAGCGCTTTTCTGGCTTCTGGCTGTAGGACACTGGTTCGAAATGCCAGTAGCTTTCAATCATTTTGCCGGTTTTGAGGGTATACTCTGCGGTCTCTCTGCAATTTATCTTGCTGCCGCTGAAGTTCTTAATGAAGACAAGGGAAGAACTGTTCTTCCAATTGGAATCATCAAGAAGTAGTCAAGTTGATATAAAAACAGAATGGGGAGCCATAAGGCTCCCCATTTCTATGCAAATCTACTTTTCAGTAACCGGCGGATCTGAGAGAGACCTCCAGTTCAGAGAAATTATGCCTGAGAATGGGTAACAAATCTTCCAGGATGGCAGAATCACCCGCTTCACCAGCTTGTTCCAATTTAAAAGCAGTTTCTGTAAGTTTTCCAGCGCTGAGATTTGCCGCAGAGCCCTTTATTGAATGAGCAGTATGGCCGGCTTCTTTTGCGTTTTTATTCTCAATAAAACCTGTAATTTGAGTTAGGAGAAGTGGGGCATTCTTTCTGAATTCGCAGACTATCAGTTCAGCCAGATCCTCATCATCCATCATTCTATCCAGGAATTCTGCTTTATTGAATACATTGTCTTCATTTAACGGAGCGACTTCAGTTTCTTCTTCTTCAAGCAAGGTCTGGTCCTGTTTTGTCGGGTCATCATGGTTAAGCCATTTTTTAAGAGCTTCGGAAACATCTGCCGGATTGATTGGTTTCGGTATGTAGTCGTTCATTCCTGCCTGTATGCAGATTTCTCTGTCACCCTGCATTGCATGAGCCGTCATGGCGATAATTGGAATATCCCTATCCCGTACAGAAGAATTTGAGTTCCGTATTGTTCTTGTGGCCTCCAACCCATCCATTATGGGCATTTGTACATCCATAAAAACCATGTCATAAGGTCTCTGTTCCAATGCGAGAACAGCTTCCCTTCCATTGGCAACTGCATCAACACGAATACCTGTCTTCTTCAGAATACCCATGGCGACCATCTGGTTGGTAATGTTGTCCTCAGCCAGCAGTACTCTGTATTTTTCCAGCTTCATCTCACTGAGTGAGTGCCTTGTTACCAGAGTTTTCCCTGAGGATTTCTTGCTGTACCCAAGAATAACTGCAAGGGCTTCAAAGAGTTCAGATTGCCTGACCGGTTTTGTAAGATATCCGGAAAAGCCAATTTCCTTCATTCTTTTTGAATCTCCGCGCATTCCCATTGAGGTCATCATCAGTAATCTCACGCTTCGCAGCTTATCATCAGACTGCAATATTTTCCCAAGAGTCTCGCCATCCATACCGGGCATTTGCATATCAATAACAGCCATCTGGAAGGGGTCATCATTTTTCAGTGAATCATAGAGAATCCTCAAGGCCTCTGGAGCATCTTGGGCTTCCTCCGATATCATCCCCCATGCCTTAAATTGAATTGAAAGTATTTCTCTGTTTGTAAAGTTATCGTCAACAATAAGAATCCGAGTACCTTTAAGGGTTTTTGTTGATGGAATCTCCTGATCAGATTCTTCTGCTTTCTTGAAATTCGCAGTACACCAGAATTCAGAACCCTCTCCCGGTTTGCTTAGAACTCCTATCTCGCCACCCATTAACTCAGATAACTGTTTCGATATTGCCAGCCCAAGCCCTGTTCCACCGAATTCTCTTGTCGTACTGCTATCAGCTTGGGTGAAACTTTCAAAAAGAACATCGAGTTTGTCAGCGGCAATACCGATACCGGTATCTTTCACAGAAAAGCGGAGCTTAATGCTCTCTTCAGTCTCAGATTGAACAGCAACTGTAACCGACACTTCCCCTTTGGAGGTGAATTTAATGGCATTACCAGCAAGATTCACAAGTATTTGCCTAACTCTTCCAGGGTCCCCTTCTAAAACAGATGGAACATCCGGTGCCGCTGCGCAAATGAACTCCAGCCCCTTCTCCTCAGCCTTGATTGCCATAATCTCAGCAAAGTCATCAAGGGTTACCTGCAGATTGAAACGGATTTCCTCAAGCTCAAGCTTACCGGCTTCAATTTTCGAGAAATCAAGAATGTCATTTATGATAGTTAGAAGTGCTTCTCCGCTTGAGCGAACAGTTTTAACAAACCCTTTTTGCTCATCGGTTAGGTCTGTATCCATAAGAAGAGTGTTCATACCCAGAACACCGTTGAGTGGTGTTCGTATTTCATGACTCATATTTGCAAGAAATTCTGACTTTGCCTGATTCGCTGCTTGAGCCTTGTTTTTCTCTATATCAAGAAGGGTCTCGCTTCGCACTCTCCGATTAATATTTACAAGCAACTGACTGAAAAGCGCAAGGAGAGACTCTTCTTCAGCTGAGATAATGTGAATATCTCTCAGCCAGTCAAATCCAACAAAGCCTGTGGTCTTGCCTGCTGTAATCATCGGAATTGAAATCAGGCTTTTGACACCGCTTTTGTCCATCATTGTTCTCTCATCTTCTGTGAGATCCAATGAGAGAATGTCCTGCTCTATCACCGGTAGACCTTTTTTGTGGTTGCCCATCCATTTTGAGAAGAGGGTCAGAGGAACATTCTGAAGGACTCCTATTCTCGAAGGAGTATCTCCTGCACAGTATTCAAAAGTTTTTGATGTGGTAGAATTGTCAAAATTATGTTTAAAAATATAGCTTCTATCTGCTCCTACAAATTCACCAATTTCCTTAAGCGAATCATTTATAGAATTGTTCACTTCAGAGAGTGGCACATTGATATATCTTGTTGATATATCCATCAGAATACCCTGAAGTTCAGACTGCTTCTTAATCTCCGCTTCAATTTCCATTTTCTTGGTTACATCGTCATCGATTCCTCTGTAACCAAGTAGAGTTCCTTCCGCATCGTAAAATGGAACTGCCTTGCAATGCATGCAAACATTTTTACCACTCTTCGTAATGAACCAGCTTGCCGGGTTTTCTACAGCCTTTTCATTTGCAAGTGCTATTGGAAATTTT
>JADGDO010000009.1:3870-140309 GCA_016744855.1 Candidatus Fermentibacteraceae bacterium
TCGCTTTGAACACTTCTAAAGAGGTTGGATCCATGAGGTCTTTCCGAGACTGGCCCAGGAGTTCTTCAGGGGTATAGCCCAAAATTTCTGTAACCTTATCTGAGCAGTATGTATACTTCCCCTCAGGGTTTATCTCCCAAATCCAGTCAGCCATATTGTCAGCAACATCACGGAATCTAGAGTTACTTGCAGTTAGCTTCTTTCTGGATGCCTCTTCCTCGAGTTGCAGAGCACGGAGATCATCTTTAACAAGTTTTAAAAGATCTACCAGCTCCATCAGTGGATTCTCACTTGAAACCGGTAACTCATTTGCGTCATCACCGAAGAGTAGATCTCCTGTAAACTTGCAAATCTCATCGATTTGCTCTCTGGAAACTGTTATTCCATCATCCTCTGATGTTACGTGGCCTTTTGAATTTATTAACTCGAATGCACTGTCAACAGAATCGGTATAAATAAACTTCTGGTTTACGAAGAAGGCGAAGAGCTTAAGTGCTGATTTAGTAAAATTTGAGGCCCCGCAGATATATGTTACCTCGGCGTGGCAGTTATATTTATTATTCAATCGGTTTAAAATATCTGCATAGGTTTTTCGGAGAGATACAGGTGTTTTATTCAAGTCTTTGTAATCAGCAATTCTGATATATGAGGTATCTGCCAGTTGGCCATCTCTGAAAACACTTTCGATAGCAGGTTCACATATAGTGATATCTTCAGCAGTCAGATCGCCACCCAGCGATGACAAGAAGAGCAATCCCGGGATCACACCGCTTCGGTAGTAAGAACCAGTTTCACTGTTACTGAAAGCCCACTCATCTCGGAACTCAACTTTGCTCTGAATAAACCGGGTACTATTTCTCGAAACAGATTTTACCATGTTCTGCTCCCTGCTTTTGCGTGACAGCTAAGAATACGAAATGATTATATTTTGTGCAAGCAAAGTTCAGAGCAATGAACTTCCATATTCAGTATACATAAGCACAAGACTTTTACGGTCAGAGAGAAAAGATGAGAAAGCAATACCATTTTCGCCCCTCAGAGCGAGGACTCCTCGCCTGGAATGTGGATCGGCTGGTCGAGCTGACTTCGGATCTTACTCCTGTCGATATCCCTCTCTCTGCCATACGTGAACTTGATGAGCCATTTTGGTACGGCCGAGATGGAGATATAGCAACATGCAGGAGTGTTGCACTGCACGCGAAACTGATTAGTGAGACAGATCTTAGTTACCCCATTATCCTATCGCGGGATGGAGGAGTGATGGACGGTATGCACAGGGTGTGCAAGGCCCTCACTCTTGGGAATAAAACGATCTCTGCAGTTCAGTTCAAGCAGGACCCTGAACCAGATCATGTTGGGATTGCCCCGGAAGATCTTTCATACGAGGAAGATGGGCAAAAAACCCATTCTGACAGTTTCGGAGAGTGACTTGAGCAAAGGAATTATTTTTGATGTAAAGAGATTTTCTATTCATGACGGCCCTGGAATTCGAACAACATTTTTCCTAAAGGGTTGCCCCTTGTCGTGTGTGTGGTGCCAGAACCCTGAAAGCATCTCAGAGGGGGCTCAGATAGTTTTTCACCCTTCCCGATGCATCGACTGCGGGGCTTGTCTTGAGGCATGTCCAGGTGGCAAACTCGATACCACTGAATGCATAAGGTGCGGTGCGTGCGTAGATGTGTGCTGTACTACTGCCAGAGAAGTACTAGGGAAAATGCTTTCACCAGGACAGGTTATGAATTCCATTCTGCGCGATCGGGTGTTTTTTGAAGAATCCGGTGGAGGTGTTACTTTCTCCGGAGGTGAGCCCATGAAACAGATTGATTTCCTTAAGGATATCCTCCATCTTTGCAAAGAGAGTAAGATCAGGACTGCTGTGGATACGTGTGGTTATGCAAGTTGGGAGAGTTTTGATAAGACCTTAGAGAATACCGACCTTTTTCTGTATGATGTTAAGCATCTGGATAGTGACATTCATGAAAGGTTCACGGGTGTCGGTAACAAACTCATACTGGAAAACCTGATCAAGCTTGCAGAATCCGGAGCAACCATTATTCTAAGAATTCCACTTGTCGGTGGATTTAACGATAACAGAGATTTTTTTCTGAGAGCAACAGAATTTGTAAATGAACTTCCTCGATATCAGGCTGTTGATATTCTTGCATGTCACGATTTTGCCAGGGGAAAGTACCGCATGCTTAATAGGGAGCTGTGCTGTACCATCCCTGAAGACGGTAAGCTTGAGGAATTCAAACAGATTTTATCCAGTGCCGGGATATATGGAAGTGAGGAAATATGAATGATAGGGTGAGGATACTGAGGGAAGCCAGCCTCGCTGCAGTTCCTGAAATTTCTTCAGAACGGGCAGTCATATTGACTGAATTCTATTCCGGAATCGACTTAGAGAATTTACCTATTCCCGTTCAGAGGGCAATGGCATTCAAATACCTTATGGGAAATCGATCTGTTTACATTGGAACCGGTGAATTGATTGTGGGCGAGAAAGGCCCTGTTCCCAAGGCTGTTCCAACTTACCCCGAGTTGTGTTGTCATACACTTGAGGATCTGAGGCTTCTTGATTCAAGAGAAAAAACTCCCTTCAGTGTATCAGAAGAAGTTATTGAAGTGTACCGGGACAAAATAATTCCTTTCTGGCAGGGAAAAACCATGAGGGATTTCATTTTTGATTCAATGGAAAAACGCTGGTTGGATGCTTACGGAGCTGGTGTTTTTACCGAATTTATGGAGCAGCGTTCGCCCGGGCACACAGTTCTCGATGACAAAATCTATGGAAACGGTTTTATGAGCTTTATTTCCACAGCTGAAACTGGATTAGCTGGTGAAACAGATCCCAACAAACAGGCAGAACTCCGTGCAATGATAATTTCCATGAAAGCTCTTATCCGATTTGCAGAAAGACATGCAGAACAAGCTCAAGAGCTTTCTCTTACTGAAACTGATCCTGACCTGAAGAATGAACTTTTACAGATAGCAGAGATTTGCAGCAGAGTGCCCAGGCATGCTCCCTCAACATTCAGAGAAGCTTTGCAGTATTACTGGTTTGTTCATCTTGGGGTAACTACAGAGCTTAATCCCTGGGATGCATTCTGCCCCGGTAAACTTGATCAGCATCTGTACCCATTTTACAGAAGAGAAATTGATTCAGGACAACTTACAAGAGAAGAAGCGGAGGAGCTGCTTCACTGCTTCTGGATAAAATTTAACAATCAACCCGCTCCGCCTAAAGTAGGGGTAACTGCTGCCGAAAGCAGTACATATACGGACTTTGCTCAGATTAACCTGGGTGGTGTTAAACCCGACGGTACAGATGGTGTTAATGAACTCACATACCTGCTTCTGGATGTGATACAGGATATGCGCCTGCTTCAGCCCAGCTCATCTGTTCAGGTAAGCAGAGAAAATCCCGATGAATACATTCTGCGAGCTGCTGAAATTATTAAAACTGGTTTTGGCCAACCCTCGGTGTTCAACACCGAGATGATAATTAAGGAATTGCTTAGGCAGGGAAAAACACTTGCTGATGCGAGATGCGGTGGTACCAGTGGATGTGTTGAAACCGGCGCTTTCGGCAAGGAAAATTACTGCCTTACCGGGTATTTCAACCTTACGAAAATACTTGAACTTACACTCGATAACGGATACGATTTCAGAACTGATAAACAACTTGGTCCTGTGAGCGGTAAGGCTGAGGACCTTGAAACTTTCAAAGGGCTATTCGAAGCGTTCAGAGAGCAGCTAGAATATTTTACAGACCTGAAGATAGAGGGCAATAGAAGAATTGAGCGGTTGTACGCAGAGAAACTGCCCGTGCCATTTCTTTCCGTGTTGATAGATGACTGCATAGAGAAAGGTATTGATTACCACTCAGGTGGAGCACGATACGATACCAGTTACATACAGGGAGTAGGGCTGGGTACTGTCACCGATTCCCTTTCTTCGATTAAGACCCATGTGTTTGATAAGAGTGCTCTTTCAATGAAAGAGCTGTCAATCATCCTTCACCGTAATTTCGATAATCCGGAGGATGAAAGAATCAGACAGTTGTTTATGAACAGAACACCTGCCTACGGAAATGATGATGACTCGGCAGACTCGATAATGGTTGATGTTTTCAATTCATTCTTTAACGCGGTTGATGGTATAAAGAACACAAGAGGAGGGGAGTACCGTATAAACATGCTTCCCACTACCTGTCATGTGTATTTCGGCTCCGTTATCGGTGCCACGGCCGACGGAAGGTTCGCCGGGAAACCATTGTCGGAGGGAATTAGCCCTGTTCAGGGTAGAGACAGAAAAGGGCCTACAGCTGTTTTACTCTCTGCTGCAAAGATGGACCACTCCCTTACCGGGGGTACCCTGCTGAATCAGAGATTTACTCCTCAGATTCTTGCCGATAAGTCTGGACTGAAGAAACTGGTACATCTTATCAGAGGGTACTTCAGGCTTGGCGGACATCACATTCAGTTCAATGTTGTCGATTCAGAAACTCTAAGAGAAGCACAGAAATTCCCTGAAAATCATAGAGACCTTATTGTAAGGGTCGCGGGTTACAGTGATTACTTCTGTGATTTAAGCCCCGACCTTCAGGAGGAGATTATCTCCCGAACTGCTCACGCTAGCATGTTGTAAAGAAAAAGGTGAAACTGTGAAAACTGTTCAGTTCAGGTACGGTAAAGACAATCTAGGGTATCTTATTCACGGTCAAGAATATGCCATGGCTGTTGATGGTGGGGCAGTTGGTGAGATCATTCATTATCTGAGAGACAATAGTCTGAAACTTGAGTTTGTTACCAACACCCATTCTCATGGGGACCACACCTGTGGTAACAGGGAACTGCTGGGAATCACCGGAGCTGAATTTCTTGATGTCGGAACTCTGCCTGAACTTGGAAGCATAGGGCTGGAAGGCTCTGAGATTAAAGTAATTCCCACACCCGGGCACACATCAGATTCTCTCTGCTTCCTTTTTGATGATGTTCTTCTTTCAGGAGATACGCTGTTTATGGGCAAAGTGGGAAGGTGCTTCACAGGGGATATTCACAGCTTCTATCTTTCAATAAAGAAGATACTGGCCCTTTCTGACGAGACTGTGGTATATGCCGGGCACGACTATGTTCTCGAGTATCTTAAAACGGCGAAGGAGCTGCAGCCTGCGAATTCATTCATTTCAGAATACCTTATGGAATATAATCCTGACCTGGTAAAATCCACTTTGGGAGCGGAAAAAAAGATTGATCCCTTCATTAGCTTTAATGAACCGGAGATTATAGAGTTACTGATAAGCAGGAAGCTTCCTGTCGACACCGAATTTGATAGGTTCAGTTCCATTATGTCGCTTATCTAGAAGGAGAAACATGTCCACAAAATATCCATCACGCGAAGAAGCTTTCGCATTGCTTACCGAATACAATCAGAGTGAATCTCTGCTGAACCATGCACTTTCCGTTGAAGCTGTGATGCGCCACATAGCTTTGCTCAACGGTGAGGACCCTGAAAAGTGGGGAGTCATCGGACTCGTTCATGATCTGGACTATGAAAAATACCCGGAGATTCATTGTCAGAAAACAGAGGAAATCCTCATTGAGCGTGGCTGGCCTGAGGAATACATCCGTTCTGTTCTTTCGCATGCCTGGGAACTTTGCACCGATGTTAAACCTGAATCTCTCATGGAGAAATACCTCTACGCTATAGATGAGCTCACAGGTCTTGTTACTGCCTGTGTTCTGGTTCGCCCATCTAAAAGCCTCATGGATCTGAAGGTTAAATCTGTAAGAAAGAAGTGGAAGGCAAAACACTTCGCCGCCGGAGCCAGCAGAGAGGTTATGCAAAAGGGTGCCGATATGCTGGGTGTTGAAGTTAGTGACCTTATTCAGATGGTTATTGATGGAATGCGAACCGTTGCATCTGACATTTCTCTCGACGGTTCTCTGGCTGTACCGAGTACGCCGATACTTGACAAATAGCAGATTCATAGTTAGAAACGGCCCTTGTTGTTAACAAAGAATAGAGGCGCCTGTCTTATCAGTAGACCGATGAATACACGGAGCGGATCCGTCAGCGGTTGAAAGGATTTCAGGCCGAAGCAGTCCGGTGCCGCAACCGGATTTCTGGTGCGACGAGTGAATAACCTTCGTACTGTCACGATCAACGTGGAGAGCTATTCGGTAAGACAGTACTGTAAGTGCTATCACCGATGGTTTCATACCATCGGTTTTTTCTTTCCGGGTGAAGCTCAGTGGTAACACTGGAGGCTGAAAATGCGTTTTTTTAATGAAGGATCTCTTTCCTCATCTACTGTACAGAGAGTTGTACATCGATACGGAACACCGGCTTATATCTATGATGAATCTGCTCTACGAAGCAGGTGCAGAGAGCTGGTTTTACTCAAACACACCCATTCCATCAATGTGCGATATGCAATGAAAGCAAATTCATCTGCAGCAATTTTGCAGATTGTAACCGATGAAGGACTAGATATCGATGCCAGTTCTCCTGAAGAGGTTGAAAGAGCGATTCTTGCCGGTATTGATCCTTCAAGGATTCTTCTTACCAGTCAGCAGGTTCCTACTGAAAGGACACTTGCTTTTTTGGAAGAGAAACTTCAAGATGGTTTGCTTTTTAATGCATGTTCGCTTGGCCAGCTCAGGGCAGTAGCTCCTCTTGTACAGGGTGGGAGATTTCCTCTTTACATAAGGATTCATCCAGGTACTGGTAGCGGGGAATCCAGCACTAGGAATACCGGATCAAATTACAGCTGTTTCGGGGTCTGTACAAAAGATCTTGAAGAAGTTACTGACATCGTTGAGAAGAACAGTATTCTGGTGCGTGGAGTTCACATACATATTGGTTCAGGAAGTGACTCTGCAGTCTGGCTTGATACTGTCTCAAAAGGGGTGACTTTCGTTCAGAGGCATTTCCCGGAGGTTGAAGTGTTGAATCTCGGTGGTGGTTTTAAAACGGCTAGAATGCCCGATGAAATCACTGCTGATGTTTCATCGATGGTAGCACATGCATGCGAAGTGCTCGATCAATTTGCTGTTGAAACCGGCAGGCATCTCAAACTGGAGATTGAACCCGGAACCTTTGTTGCAGCTTCTGCAGGCTATCTTGCTACCAGGGTTATGGAGTTGAAATCGACCGGTGAGTCCGGATATGAATTTGTACTTCTTGATTCCGGAATGGAGGCAAACACCAGACCTCTTCTCTACGGAGCCCGACACCCATTTTTTGTCTTCCGCGGCAAGGGAGAGATAGTCCACTCTGATTTCAATCCGGATCCTGAGAGAGGCAAGACCACTGAAGCAGTAGTTGTTGGGAAATGCTGTGAAACAGGGGACAGCCAAACTATTGACTCAGCTGGAGAAATAGCACCAAGAAAGTTTTCTCTTCCCCGTCCAGGTGACACATTCCTCATAGGCGGCTCTGGTGCTTACTGTTCGTCTATGGCTCCATCCGGTTATAATTCCAGTCTTCAGTTGAGGGAAGTTTTGGTGCGACCTGATGGGAGCAGTTTTGTTATCCGCAGACCGCAAACAATGAATCAGCTGATTGAGAACGAGGAACACCTTCCGGAATTTGTCTCTAATAAGGAGGTATTGTGACCGGTACACTTGTAAACACAGCTGCTGTTCTGGTCGGAGGCCTTGCGGGTACTTTGCTGGGATCAGGACTTTCTGAGAGAATCAGGGAGACTGTGATTACAGGCATGAGCTTGGTTGTTGTTGTGCTGGGAATGAAAATGGCACTTGAAACATCCAACATTCTAATTGTTCTGGGAAGTATCACCCTCGGAGGAATTACCGGTGAAATTATTCATCTCCAGAGACGTCTCGATTCACTGGGAAACTTTCTTGAAAGGAAGATCTCAAAGTATCCATTTCTTTCCAGGGGAAAGTTCAGTCAGGGGTTTGTAACAGCCAGTCTTTTATTTTGTGTCGGACCGATGACAATCCTCGGTTCAATACAGGATGGTCTTTCTGGAGACAGTTCACTTCTGATAGTGAAAAGCGTTCTTGATGGATTTGCCGCCCTAGCATTTGCAAGTGTTCTCGGAATGGGAGTGACCTTCTCAGCGGTTGTTGTTCTTGTGGTGCAGGGCTCACTAACACTCGGTTCTTCACTTTTCAGTGAAATACTGACAGAGGGAATGGTTTCTGAGCTCACCGCCACTGGAGGAGTAATTATGTTGGGAATTGCTGTTCATATGCTGGAGCTCAAGAAATTAAGGTTGGCCAATTACCTTCCCGCATTGCTCTTTGCTCCCCTGATTGTCTGGATTTCATGTATAATTCAAGGGTAGTAGGGATAGAAGTGAAAAACAGAGAAAAGAGTTCCACTTGAACAAAGTAGTTTTATTTGTAATACTGGTGCTTGCAGGGGCACTTCTGGGTTTTCTCTCCGGAACAATTTCTGCACCCATGGTCTTCGAGACTCCTGTTTTTATCTCTTCTATGGGTGCCACAGCAGCTCCGGTTACCGTTCCCGATGTTATGGGCTTGAGTAGATCTGAAGCACAGAGAACCATCGAAAGCGGGAATCTGGTTCTTGCCGGTCAGTGGACGGAATACGGTAGCTTTGAGACCATGGGAATGGTAGTAAGGCAGGACCCGGTTCCCGGAACTCAGGTTCCTCGCGGGGCACCGATCAACATTTTCTGGAATGTAGGCCCTCTTTTTAGGCCATTTTACCCTGATTCCATTATTGGTCTTTCCGCCAGCAGGGCAGAGGAAAAAATTGCAGACTGGCAGCTCTACACAGCTGGTAGAACAAGAATTCCCCACCCTTCCATTCCTGAAGGTGAGGTAATTGCGGTTGCGCCATGGTTTGCTGAAAGCATTTCTGTAAGACGGCCTGTAAGATTACTGGTCTCGTCAGGCTGGACTGGAATCCCTGTTCTTGTGGGTCTTAGCGTAGCAGATGCCGAGAGCATTCTTATCGAAAGAAGGCTTGTGATGCAAATTATTGAGGAAAGAACGATTAATGACATTCTTAAAGAGGGTACTGTCCTTGAACAATCCCCCTATTCGGGAGAAAACTATATTCAGGGAGATACTGTATCTGTTGTTACCGGCGCTGTTGGCGCTGGCGGGTGGGGAGAATGGTAATGAGTAAGGCAATAATTGCTCCATCAATTCTGGGATGCAATCATGGAGAACTGGCTTCTGCATCGGCAGAGCTTGAAATAGATGGTGCTGACTGGATACACCTCGATGTTATGGATGGTGTTTTTGTTCCTGTTCTGACCTTTGGGGCAGGAGTTGCCAGTTCCATATGTGGTGCGGTTTCCATTCCGGTAGATGCGCATTTGATGGTTGATAAACCGGCAGACCTTATCGAAGGTTTTGCAAAGGCCGGCTGCAGATACATAACCATTCACCCTGAATCTTCAGAAAAACACATTCACCGGGTGCTCGGTGGAATTAGGGAACTTGGTTGTTCTCCGGGTCTGGCCCTCAACCCTGCAACTTCTCCTGAAATTATTAGATGGGTAGCTCCGCTGGTTGATCTGGTTCTGATAATGACAGTGAATCCCGGATACGGTGGGCAGAAACATATATCAGCGATGCATGAAAAAATTCGTACCGTTCGGAAATTCCTTAATGAGGCCGGACGTAATGATGCTATTATTTCAGTAGACGGGGGAGTCGATTCTTCTAATGCAAAGAAGCTTGTTAAGGCTGGTGCATCGGTTCTTGTAAGTGGTTCATACATCACTTCGTCTCCGGACCGCACGGCTGCAATTGCTTCATTGAAGGTTTAGCCAATGAAAAAAATACTTTTAATTGCACTTTCTCTCGTCCTTCTCTCCTGTGGAACCACAACCTCCAGCATAGATGAAATCAGGGAGAGACTGGAAGTAAACAAATGCAGACTGAACCGTGAGGAAGTGATCTTCCAGATGCGGGATCATGAATATCTTCAGGATACCACCTATACAGAGATTCCAGGTTTCCTGCTTGAAGATTCATTATACACATGCCCTTCCTCGGGCGAGTTTTACTCTCTTGTTATGGACGGAGACGACAGAAGTATCGAGTGCCCATCCGGTCACGGAGATTCTTCTTTCTAACCGGTATTTGACAGTCGCATTAATTATATTATAATCGCTTGACTTTGCAGGGGCGTTCGTGCGCCCTGCTGAGGTAGTGTAATCGAATGTAACTTCATTTTATTTTGGCAGGAGCAGTTTTAGTTGTTTGATAAACTTGCAGATCGACTAGGCCAGACTTTCAAGAATCTCTCAGGAAAGGGAGTTCTATCAGAGAGTAATATCAGCGATGCTATGCGCGAGATCAGAAGAGCGCTGCTTGAAGCCGATGTGAATTTTAAAGTAGCAAAGAAATTTGTTGCAGAAGTTACAGAAAAGGCCACGGGGGAAAGGGTTCTAAAGAGCCTCTCACCCGGGCAGCAGGTTGTTAAAATTGTTAACGAACAGATCGTCGAGCTACTCGGGTCCAATGCGGAAAAACTTGAGCTGACCGGTAAGCCTCCGCATGTTATTCTTCTGTTGGGCCTACAGGGATCGGGAAAAACAACAACTGCAGCAAGATTAGCCTACCTTCTTCAAAAGAAGCAGAACCGCAGATGCATGGTTGTGGCAGCGGATCTTCAGAGACCGGCAGCTATTGATCAGCTTGAGGTTATGGCAAAGAAAGCCGGGGCTTCCTTCTACTGTGACAGAAATGAGAAGGATCCAGCTGAAGTAACTCGTGCTGCTATCCACAAAGCAGGATTGGCGTACAACGATGTTGTTATTGTTGATACTGCTGGTCGTCTTCATGTAGACAGTGATCTTATGGAAGAGCTTGAACGGGTTAAGGCTGTTGCAAAACCCGATGAATCTCTCCTTGTTCTTGACGGGCTTTCCGGTCAGGATGCTGTGAATGTTGCTCTTGAATTCAACGAGCAGATCGGTTTTTCCGGAGCAGTCCTCACTAAAATGGACGGAGACTCAAGAGGTGGAGCTGCTTTATCTTTCAGGGCAGTTACGGGCAAGCCGATAAAGTTTGTCGGTATCGGTGAAAGCGTGACGGGTCTTGAAGAGTTCGATCCCTCCAGAATGGCTGGGCGAATTCTGGGTATGGGTGACATTGTCGGTCTTGCTGAGAAGGCTCAGGAGATGTTCGATGCTAAAGAAGCAACCAAACTTCAGAAGAAGATAAAGACCAATTCATTCAATCTCGAAGATTTCAGAAAAGAACTTGTAAAAATAAAGAAAATGGGTTCGCTCAATGAGCTCATGGCAATGCTTCCCAAGGGCATGCGCCCCGCAGGTGCAGACCTTGATTCTTCTCAATTTACACAGATGGAAGCACTGATTAATTCAATGACGACGAGGGAAAGGCTTCGCCCAGAGATTATTAATGGAAGCAGAAGAAAAAGGATAGCGAAGGGAAGCGGTAGAACTGTAAGTGATGTAAACCGTTTGCTTAAAGAATACAGAACCATGAAAAAGATGATGAAAAGAATGCGCAGCACCAGAGGAATGGCGTCAATGTTTCGCTAGTCACAGGCATATTGAGCTCATAGTAGCTCTCTAGTCTGTTCCAGTGTGTGTGCAAAACAGGAGGTGACGATTGGTAAAGATCAGACTGAGAAGAATGGGAAGCGCCAAGACCCCGTTCTACAGAATAGTTGCTGCTGATTCCCGCAGAGCGGTAAGTGGCAGTTTCATTGAGATCCTTGGTTACTATGATCCGCTTAGAAAACCACTCGAGATGAAAGTCGACGAGGGTAAGGTGTTCAAGTGGCTGGGCAACGGAGCGCAGCTTTCAGACACTATGAGAAGTCTACTTCGTAAAAGCGGTACAATGGCAAAATGGAATCGTATACTGCAGGGCGAGGAAGGCATTGTGCCCGAGACAGTATTCATTAAAGGTGAGAGCAGAAACTCTTAATGAATTTATTGAGGCTGTTGCCCGCAACTTCTAAATCCGGAGGATGAAATGAGAGAACTCGTTGAACACATGGCCCGCACCCTGGTTGAGAATCCAGATGGCGTCAGCGTTGAGGAAACTACCCAGGAAGACATGACAGTTTACGAGCTCAGGGTTGAGGAAGCCGATCTCGGTCGCGTTATCGGTAAGGAAGGTAGAATTGCCAAAGCTATGCGGATGATTGTTCGTTCGGCTGCTGCAAGACATGGCCAGAAGGCCACAATAGAAATAATGGACTAGATCTGTTATGGAAAAAAGAGTACCTTACGGCTTCATAGAGAGAACCCATGGTATGAATGGGCGAATGATACTGAAGATTTTTGTGTTTGGTCCTGCTGTTCCTCTTGAAGAGGGAACCAGACTGTATGCCGGAGATCGCATTCTTACGGTTACCAGATCAAGAAAAAGGGATAACGAGCGAGTTACCTTTGATTGTTCTGAGGTTTGGAAAAAAGATCAGGCATCGGAGCTTACGGGCGTGTCGGTAGAAGTTGAGGCAGATCAGGTATTGAAGCCAGGATTTCCTCTTCCTGTATATGGATTCGCAGAGTTCAGTATTATTTCCAGAGGGAAGAAATTCCCTATTGAGGAAGTTGAGTACAACAACTCAAATCCTCAGCTTATCGTCAGAGGAGAGGGTGGATTGTTTCCTGTCCCTTTGGTACTTGCCCTTACCGGGGAAGTGGATTCGGCAGAAAGAACCATTCTGGTTGATTTGCCCGAAGGGCTGGAGGAAATATAGACACCACTCTGAAGGTGGCAGTTGCCACAGTGTTTCCCGACCTTTTCTCTACCTTTCTGGAAACAGGAGTAGTAGGAAGAGGGCTTGAAAAGGGAGTCGCCTCTGTACAGATGCATGATATACGCAAGCATCCTGTTGATAAACGAGGTTCTGTGGATGACTACCAGTTTGGCGGTGGAGCCGGGATGCTTATAAGACCTGAGCCACTTTTCGATACTCTCGAGGAAATTTCCTGGAGAGATGGTGCAAGAATAGCTTTGATGACCCCACAGGGCAGACAACTTGACACCGATTATGCGAAGGAACTGGCTGAATGCGGGAAGCTTGTTGTTTTCTGCGGCAGGTATGGAGGGGTTGATGAGAGGTTTCGCCGAGAGGTTGTAACCGATGAGATTTGTGTTGGTGATGCGGTAGTGTCCGGCGGTGAGATTCCTGCAATGTACCTTATTGAAGCTATTTTTAGATGGCTTCCCGGGGTACTTGGACGTTTGGAATCAGCACAGAGTGACAGTTTCGCAACGGGTCTTCTTGATTACCCGAGATACACCCGTCCGGCAGAATACAGGGGACTTACAGTTCCTGAGGAACTTCTGTCCGGTAACCATGCTTTGATAGCTGAATGGAGATTCAGGGCTGCTTTGAAGAAAACAAGAGAAGTTAGACCTGATTTGCTTTTAAATTGTAACGAAAAAGAGACAGAAACACGATTTGCTTCTATAATGAAAGAAGCGGATCGCGCGAAGGAGCAGGACAATGGATGAACTGCTGAGAAGTGTAAGTCAGGATCAGATCAAAACTGATCTTCCTGATTTCCGGACGGGTGATACCGTTCGTGTTCACTATCAGGTGATTGAGGGCGACAAGGTCAGAGTACAGATTTTTGAAGGTACTGTGATTGCCCGCAGAGGCGGCGGAATTGATGAAACTTTTATGGTGAGAAAGATTTCCGGTGGAGTTGGAGTGGAACGAGTTTTCCCTCTTAATTCACCTCGAATCGCCAAGATTGAAGTTTCCAGACACGGTAAAGTACGTAGAAGCAAGCTCTTCTACCTCAGAAAGAAAACCGGCCGTGCCGCAAGAATCAAGGAACGCAGAGTTTATAAGAAGTAAAGTGTCAAATCTTTACCTTTTCGACGAGCGTTACAGGTCCGAGTATGGCGTTATAGCCGGCTTGGATGAAGCAGGAAGAGGACCTTTAGCGGGTCCTCTTGTTGCTTGTGCTGTTATTTTACAGGGTTCTTTCAGAAATGAAATTCTTAATGACAGCAAGAAGCTGACTGATAAAACCAGAAGAATGCTGAAACCTCTTATTGAGGAATCCGCTGTCCGCATCTCTCTGGGAGTCGTTTCATCTTCCGAAATAGATAAAAACAGAATGGCATGGGCCGTTAGAACATCATTCAAACGGGCAATGAAGCCGCTTATAAAACAATCTGATGTCTTTCTTATCGATGGTAACAGCGTTTCCGGTCTTGAAGCCCCATCAAGGTTCATTGTGAAGGGTGACTCAAAGAGTCTTTCAATAGCTGCTGCAAGTGTTATCGCCAAAGTTACCAGAGATGACATCATGCTTGAAGCTCACAAGGAATACCCTGAATATGGGTTCAGCAGTCATAAAGGGTACGGTACTGCAGCACACCTTAAAGCTCTTAAAGCTATTGGGCCGAGCCCGATACACAGAATGTCTTTTGCACCTCTGTGTAACATCTATCAGACTGGGCAGATGTCACTTTTCCCGCTTGATATACCGAATCCGGGAAAGGCTGCTGAGATGCTCGCAGCCCGTTACTACGAAAAGCTCGGCTTTACTGTTATCGAGAGAAACTGGCGATCGCCTGAAGGAGAGATTGACCTCATTATCCGAAAGAACAATTCGGTTATTTTTATTGAGGTAAAATCGACGCTAACGGGCCATTCCAGAGAAGCTCTGGAAAAAATAAACAAGGCAAAAATAGCCAGAATCAGAAATGCAGCTGAAGCATGGATTGCCACCACTTCATACGGTGGCACATGCCTACTTGAAGGGGCATTGGTGGAAGCCGGAAGCGTCCAAAGAATACCCGTAAACTAATTAAATATGCTATAACATACCATTAAGGTGGGTATTGCTTTTTGTCTATGCTCACGATATATTTCATGAAACCTACAAGCCGAAAGGAATGTTCAATGAAATTGACAGTTTTTGCTTTAATCATTATTGCAGTTGCGGGTTTCGCAGCGGACAGAGTGGTTTCCTGGGAGTATGCAACTCAGACGGGTTGAGGATCTTGTATCAGCAGCTGGTCAGCTGTTAAAAATGCTATTAATCCCTTTGTTACTTCAAATGAAGTTGCTCCTTTTTATCACTTCTACAATGGGCCCGGATCCAATTCTTTCTCGAGTGCGAGAATTGGTATTTTTGGTCTGGGATACACTCCATGCGTATCTATTGACGGTTACTCAGCCAGCAGTTCTGCTTCCAGCTATGCCGGTTCGATTAACGCAAGACTCGCCGTTCCGTCCTACGTTTCTATTGATGTAAACTGTGTTGGTGATGCCACCGGCGGAACTGCTTATTTCAGTATTACTGCCGAACAGGATCTTGATACCGGAGTAAAGCTTTATTCTGCAATTCTTGAAGACCATGAGATCGCCACCAGTTCATGGGGAGGATACAGCGGTAAGGAAATGATGTGGATTCCTGTAGTTGCTCCAACAGCAGTATCTGGAACTGTTTTGAATTTCACAGGCCCATATCCTCAGACTATTGAACTCCAGGGTAATTACACACTTAACCCAACAGCACACCCCTACGCCAACCTCAACGTGGCTGCCATTGTTCAGGGTTATCAGAGTAATTCCGAAAAGGAAGTTTTCAACGCTTACTTTGCCCCGCTTGCTACAACTGGAATCGAAGAAGACGAATCAGCCATGGTAAATAGCACAGCTCTTTTGGGTGCATATCCCAACCCCTCAACTGGTGCATTTTCCATCTCAAGTATGATTCCTGAAGGAACAACTGGTACAATCGATGTTTTCGATGTTACCGGACGTACCATTGAGCAGTTCAATGCAGGCTCTCTTGAAAATATGTACATCGAAGAAGCCGGTGTTTACTTTGTCAGGCTTACAACAAGCACAGGTGAAACTCTCAGAAGTCAAGTTGCTGTAATTAGATAGCGCAACTTTTCTGATCAGATAGTATCGAAGGGGAGAGTCTAAATGACTCTCCCCTTTATTTTTACACATGCATAGTATGGTATTGTTCTCTTGCTATTTGAATACTATATTTCATGAAACCAACAAGGGAAGGGATATTGCTATGAAATTGACCGTTTTTGCTATGCTTGTTCTCGCAGTTGCTGGATTTGCAGCTGACCGAGTAGTTACCTGGGAATACTATACACAGACTGGTTGAGGATCCTGTATTAGTGGCTGGTCAGCCGCTAAAGCAGCTATCAATCCTATCGTTGCAGACGGAAATGTTGCACCCATCTACATGTTTCACAATGGTCCTGCAGGAATTGCATACAACTGGGCCAGACAGAGTCTTTATGGTATAACAGGAACTCCCACAGTTAAAATTGATGGTCTTACAGCCAGTTCCAGCGCTTCAGCTTATGCCGCTGCAATCAACACAAGGCTTGCTGTACCCTCAATAATTGATATTGACGTCAACATGGTCGGAAACGAAACAGGCGGTACCGCTTACGTTTCTGTTACTGCTGAAGAAGCTCCTCCAGCAGGTACAATAAAAGTTTCTACAGTAATTCTTGAGGACCACGAGACCGCTTCATCAGCATGGGGTGGCTACAATGGTATGGAAATGATGTGGATTCCTATAACAGCTCCACTCGGTAACAGCGGAACTGTACTCAACTTCACAGGACCTTACCCACAGACTATCGAAGTTTCGGGTGCATACACACTTACACCTGCTCAGCATCCCTATGACAACCTGAATGTTGCTACTTATGTTCAGCTTACAGGAACCAAGGAAATGCTTAACGCAAGCTTTATTGATCTTCATGACACAACCAGTATCAATGATGCCGGTTGGGCACCAGTAGTATCAAGTTCTGTACTTAACGCATGGCCTAATCCATCAACAGGTGCATTCTCCGTTTCAAGTTTTGTACCTCAGGGAACAACAGGTACTGTTGAGATCTTTGATGTTTCCGGACGTTCTGTAGAGCAGTTCGGTGCAGGATCTCTTGAGACTGTATTCATCGAAGAAACCGGTGTTTACTTCATCCGCCTCACAACAAGTAACGGTGAAGTTTCAAGAAGACAGGTAGCTGTAATAAAGTAATTCATTGTAGTGATTCAAGTGGGGGAGGATTCCTTGGAATCCTCCCCCTTCCTATTGACTTCCTGCCTGATTCCGGTTAATTTGCCAGCCATCACATTTAGTACCAATTTAAGAAGGGATTAATAATGAGCAAATGGCTTGTTACCGGAGGCTCCGGTTTTCTTGGAATAAATCTTATCCGCTCTCTTGTTGCTGAGGGACATCAGGTTATGTCTATTGATATTGCACCTTTTACCTATCCTGATATGGTAGATAAGATTGAGCATCGTATTGTGGACATCAGAAACAGAGAAGCTGTAGACAAGTGCATGTCTCAGGGTATTGATGTCTTCATGCATGGAGCGGCAGCACTGCCACTCTATAAAAAAACAGATATTCTTTCAACCAATATTCAGGGTTCACGCAATGTCATTGAGTCAGCTCATGAACATGGAGTCAATCGTGGAATCTACATTTCTTCAACTGCGGTATACGGCATTCCGGAGAAGCATCCTCTTTTCGAGGATGACCCTCTTGTTGGTGTTGGCCCATACGGACACACCAAGATAGAAGCGGAAAAAATAGTGGCTGAGTTTCGGGACAAAGGGATGACAATAACCACTGTTAGACCCAAATCATTCGTCGGGCCAGAGAGACTGGGTGTGTTTGCGATCTTTTACCAGTGGGCTTCAGAGGGAAGAAGTTTTCCTATGATCGGCCGGGGTGAAAACCTTTACCAGCTTCTTCATGTGGAAGATCTCTGCAATTCAATTATCATGTCTGCCGAGCATAGCGACAAGAACGCAGTAAACACAGAGTTTAATATTGGAGCCAAAGAGTTTTCTACCATGCGTGAAGATTACCAGGTTGTTCTTGATAAGGCAGGTTTTGGTAAGAAAATAAAGGAATCTCCTGCACATCTTGTGATATTCGCCCTTGAGGTCCTTGATTTTTTCAATCTTTCTCCTCTTTATCCCTGGGTTTACAAAACAGCCACGAAAGATTCATTTGTGGCGATAGAAAAAGCTGAAAAACTTATTGGTTTTACACCGAAGTATTCCAATAAAGACGCGCTTCTCAGGAATTACCAGTGGTATCTTGATAATGAGAAGAATTTTCAGAAGAGCGATGGAGTAACGCACAGAGCCCCGTGGAGTCAGGGTGTTCTTGGTCTTGCAAGACACTTTTTCTAAACAGGCTGTTTCCACCCAGTAGATATGAAGGAAAGCAACGTGGCTAAAACTCTTACAGAGGATTTAGAAACATGAATCGTCCAATTTCATTTCTCTCAATTCTTGGTGTTGCTGTTACACTTTCACAGATCGCCAGTGGCGCCATTTTCGAGGTGCTTCCAGTTCCAGGAGATGGTGTTTACTTCCTTTCAGCAGACAGCTCGGAATTCCTTGAATCGGAAATCAGCGTTGGTTGTATTTCTGAAAGTGGAGAGCTACTCTGGAAAGAACCAATCGGTATACGGCGAAGTGATGCCGGTGGGGGTGTGTTATGCAGTTCACTGGATGACGGCATTCTTACAGCTGTTTCTTGCGGTGGCGGGTACACAGATATTCTTATCTTAAAGTGCAGTAATTCGGGTGAAATTCTGAACAGAGATACAATAGCTTTTGTTTGCTACGATACCCCATCCGATCTCTTTGCTTTCAATAACGGCTACATTCTTCTCTGGGATTCATGGTCAACAGAGAGAGGATTGCATCTTGCTTCAATAGATAGCTCCGGCAATGTGATTGAAACTGTTTTTGCAACAGGAACTATCCAGCCGGCTGCGAGTTCCGTTAGCTCGAACTCTACTTCCTTTGTCGTTGCCGTAGCTCCTCTTCTTATGGAGGGCAATACTCCTTTAAAAGCTTACACCGGAATAGGCGACAACATCTGGTCACATCGGTTGCCTCGTACTGAAGAGGGTTATGCTGACTTCGTTGTTGACATTTCTTACCTCGACTCAGGAGAGCAGGTCGCTCTCTGGAGTACGCTTGCAACATGTAATGATGTTAACTTATCAGATCTTACTGTTCTTTCGCCTGATGGGGAAATGATTGAGCTTATTCGTGCCCCACTTCAAGATTATTCGGACGCTTCCTTTGTCTCCCTGCTGGGCGGTCAGGAAATCATTTTAACAGGAAGATCATCTGAAGAATCCAGCTACTGGATAGCCCGAACGGATATACATGGGAATCCACTGCAACAACTTTCTGTGAATAGTGACTTACTGCCGATTGAACTAAGCCTTGCCCGGGATCAGGGTTTTGTTGTTTCCTGTTCGAGATCTGACAGCACAGAGAGAACAGTTCTGCAACGGGTTAACCAATCAGGTGAGATCATGTGGGAGTATTCGACTGATACTCCCTAATTTTCCAGCAAGTTCTGAAGCATCTTTATTCCACTTATGTTGATCAACAGCAGTGCTTTTTTCTGAATGAGAAAGTACTGTCCTGTAGTCACTTGAAAAACATACTAAATCGGTAGATTGACACGTTGTTTTAAGAAAAATATATACGCTTTCAATTCCAACCCCAAAGGAGGCTATATGAAGTTATTAATGTTGTCTATGCTCTTGCTTGCGGTGCTGCTTTCCGGATGTGGTGCATCTGAAGAACCCGCCGATACTACAGAGACTTCGGAAGTTGCCGAGGTTACCGAAACTGAAGTTGTTGAAGAAGAAGTTGTTGAAGTTGTTGAAGAAGCTCCAGCAGTTGTTTTGCTTCCGGAGCCCTGGCCTCAGGATTTTGTTCTTCCTGCTAACCTTGTTGTTGTTGAGCAGAGCGAAGACGAGAATGGTAATTCTGTAATTGTTGCAAATTTCCCTGATGGTGTTGAAAGACCCAGCATTTCTGAATTTTATCACTACCTGAGTGATGGTGTTGAACTTGAAAACTGGTCAATACTTGAAGTTGAAGGTTTTAACAGTTATGCCTCCGACATGGATTTCCATGTTCCCCTGACTTCTGAAGCCGGTATCATTACATGTGATGGTTTCTGGGGTGCAGGTAATCTTCTCAGTGTTACATTGGTCTGGGAAAGACCATAATTAGCTGTTTTAAGATTATGGCGGGCAGCATTGCTGTCCGCCTTTTTTTTGTCAGATAATACTCTCGTACTTCACCATGTATTTGTTAAGTGCAGTTTTTCTTAGGATAACTCGAACTGCAAAAAAAGCAACCAGTGCAGTCAATCCACCGCTAAGAACATCAATAAGGTAATGATGGTTCCCGTAGATTGCTCCGAACCACATTCCGCAGCTCACCAGAAAAAACACAGCAGTAAGAATTCTATTTTTCAGTTGGAAGCTCGCAAGAAGGCAAGTCACAGGGTTCGCGGCATGCAGTGAAGGAACGGCCGCAAAAACATTGGCATTGCCACTGTAGAATTTTGCGAAAACCGGCCATCCGACGAGATCATCAAAATTGCTTAGCCGTGCGGCAATGCATGCAGTATCGGGGTGGAATTCAAACCCGCAGGTATCGATATACCAGGGAGGAGCAGCCGGATAGAAGTAGTAGATAACAAATCCAAAAAGGTTCGTAAGAACAAAGAGGAAAACCATGTTTAGGTAGATTTCCTTACGGTTCGTAAAGTAGAGATACATGGCAAACCCTATAGGCATCGGAACCCAGCTCATGTAGGAAATGCCTGAAATCAGATCGAAAACTCTATTCTGGTGGTGTGCAAAAAACTCGTTGAGAGTAACTATGCTGCCATCAAGGAAGACACCGAAGAATTGCTTTTCAAGCTGGTATAGGTCTTCAATATGTATTGTGTTGTACATATAGTTCGGAAAGGATCTTAGAGAATCATATACAGTTATGTAGACTATGAACGGGCACATCGCAAAGAAAAACTTGCGAGTTCGCTCGTTGTAGAAGTAAAGAGTAGCGAAAAAGGCATAACTGATGAGGTGATCGAGTCTAATCTCGACTTTCAGGTACATCCATGAAAAATAGAGAAGACTTATAACTAGGGCACTGATGTATTGCTTTTTTGATGTAGTCATATTTGTCTGAGTTATTTTCCTTCCCGGAACCATGCAGCAGTTTGTTTAACTGCTTGTTCCAGATTGTCAGCTGGTTTAAAACCCAGGATTTCTACTGCCTTTTGTATTGAGAAGTGGTAATTGGTACCCGCATTGTATAAGCGATATCTCGTTAACAGTGGAGGGTTATCAGCTTTGAAAAAACTATACAATCCTTCCGCAATTGTTGCCATGGATAAACTCAGTCCAAGAGGGAAACTAAGCCGTGGTCTGGGAATCTGCATAGTATCTGCAATTGCTTCGGTGAACTGCTTCCAGTTAATGCTTAATCCGTCTGTGATAATGAAAGCTTCTCCTGAGGCTTTGGGATGGAAAGAAGCCAGGTATACACCATGAACAAGATTACCTACAAATGTAGGACAGGTAAGACTTTGCCCTTTGTTGATGTAAGCAATTTTACCGGAGATCATTGCATTTATGTATTTTTCTATGAACGTGTGGTCACGGGGACCGAATACATTTCCAGGCCTTATCACGGTGACTTCTATGTCAGTCTTTTTCCCGAAGTCGAATATCCATTTTTCTGCCTCAAGTTTTGATATCCCATAGTTGAAGACAGGGTTCTTGGGATCATCCTCTGATGCCGGGTTATCAAAATCATGGTTGAACCCGTGAATGGCAGTACTACTCATGTGAACAATGCGTTTGACACCATTTTTTGCTGCAGCTCTTGCTACATTCTTTGTGCCTTCCAGATTTACTCTTCTGAACAACGCCAAAGAGCCCCAGTCAGAGGCGAGTCCAGCATTGTGCACAAGAATATCAATACCCTTGAGGGATTCTTCCAGAGAGTTATAATCTGTTATATCACCGTACTTCAGAGACAGATTCATACCCTCTATAAGGCTGAGATCGGATGTGGTTCGCACCAGGCCATAAACCTCATGCCCCTCATTGAGAAATTTTTCTACAAGATGTGATCCGATAAAGCCGTTTGCACCTGTTACTAGAACTTTTGACATTTCTTACCCTTGATAGATTATGAAAAGATCTGTGAATATACCAAGGGCAGCATGCATCAGTACAACAATCCACAAGTTTTTTGTACGGATTGCTATGATTCCAAAGATGATTCCAAAGGGGATAGAACCGATCATTTCAGGGGCAGGTTTGCCAATATGAACGAGAGCAGAGGAAACTGTCTGAATCAATATTGCAGGCACCGTACCGTACTTATCCTTGAGACCGAAGAGCAGAAAACCTCTGAAGAAGAATTCCCATGGAAGGTAATAGAGAAAGAACAATCCCAGAAA
Organism: Candidatus Fermentibacteraceae bacterium; assembly: GCA_016744855.1. Classification (GTDB taxonomy): domain Bacteria; phylum Fermentibacterota; class Fermentibacteria; order Fermentibacterales; family JCC-6; genus Sabulitectum. The sequence goes on from JADGDO010000009.1 coordinate 26,141, forward strand.
ATATACAGGTAGTAACCCCTGATTCTGCATTAGAGCTCTCGGAAGAGGGTATTCTGCCACAACAGACGGCAGGGAAGATGCATGGTAAGCAGATGGTAATACGAAAACTACAATTGCAAGAAGCGCCCATAAGAGGTGCTTTTTTAGGACGGGAAAAGCCAGAAGAGAGCTGAATATCTTTGATCTTCCGTATATCTTAGAAGTTGAAAATGGAATCACCAGCATTAGAAGAAAAAAGGATAAGTATTCCAGCAGATAGGAAAAAACGTCGCCATTTACAGAGCTTAAGAGGCGAGGAAAATAACTCATGAAATTGTCTGCTTCAAAGAAATACCTGTATACAGTTAGAAGAACTGGTGCTGAAAGCAACACCAAGTAGTAGAAGTTATCCTGTTTTTTGTACTCTATGTCTCTGTAGATCACGTTCAGCCAGTTGCTGATTCTAGTTTTTTCTGCTACCATCACTTCATCCTCTGGATGCTAGAGCCGGTGTAATTTAAGTGATTCTGATCCCGACTCCCATTTGTAATTTACGAAGAATACACCTCTGGGAACTCTATTTGTATTCCACTCAAAGCTATGCACTCCACTCGTAAGTGTACCGGTAAACAAGGTCTCTAATTTTCTTCCTGCTAAATCAAACAGTGCAATATCAGCCTGTCCCCCTGCATGGTTTACTGAAATTGAGTATTCACCGTTTGAGAATAGCGTTGGATGTGAATTCTCTTCTTCTTCAATACCGGTCAAACTGGTGGAGATATATACCTCAACCGTATCGGCCGAGAGAGGAATTGAACTAACCCATATGTCTGTACCGGTACCAGTGTATGATTTGCTGTCCGGAATCGTCCAGTATGTGAATTCAGTATTGTCTGAGCTTCCGGGGTAGGGATCACCTGCATCACCACCGTTGGTGTTTTTCTCAAGATCCCATTCAGAGTCGGCCTGCTCCAGTGCTACAAGATAGTGCCCTTGAGTGGTATAACCCGGGTACCACTGATTGTCATTACCACTTTGCATTTCATCTACATGCCAGATCATCAAACCTTCCGAGGGCAGAGCCTCATCCCAGCGGATTTGTCTTCTGTTTTCCAGAATGAAATACTCTGTGCTGGATGAACCATTTGTCCAGAGCCTGTAGGCTACATTGGATAGCTCATAGGCCGGCACTTCGTAAAGACCGGGTTCCGTAACATCAATGTACTCTGTTACTCCAAGTTCATGTCTGCAATAGGGTGAGAATTCAGCGGGACTCCACCCTCCTCCATTGTATACTCCACCGGCCATGATGCCCCAGTTTCCTATACCTCTTGAATCGTAATCGTAGTCATACAAGTCCGGCAAACCTAGCACATGGCCAAACTCATGACAGAAAACACCAGCTGATTTGTCTCCCGGGTCGCTGTTGTACTCATTCTGAACACTGAAAGAGTTTACCAGAACACCATCAACAGAGAGAGGGGAGGGGAGACTCCAAGCGTGAGGCCAGATGGTCTCAGGGGTTCCTGTAAACTGACCGGCGTACATCAGGTTTACTCCGTCAACATAACCATCTCCATCGTTATCATATTGTGAGAAATCCACATCAGGATCGACCATTGTGCAGATTGTTTCTACTAGGCCTTGACTGTTTTGTGGGTATGCTCCCCAGCCATAATTGTTGTTCACGTAGTAGGGGTAGCTTTCAGGAGCCCTGTTCCACAGAGTGGCGCTGGGCCAATCAACTGTTACTATATCTATCTGCCCGAATGAGATGTCATTGTAATAGCTGGTGAGAGAAAAAGTATCGCTGGCGAATCCCATTGAGTCAAAGTAAACAGCCGGTGTCTGTGCCTGGTTGTCGTTGAAATCGACAAGAAGAATGAGAACATTCATCTGGCCATCAGCCAACGCTGATGCTACAGGGTTGTGTGATCCGTATATACTGTTTGGCGAATCTAATCCTCTTGATGTGGCATCACTGTAAGATCTAATCCATGAGAGATGATCTGCTGAAGGGATGTCAAACATGTCCGGGGATGGTGGGATTGCAATTGTAGATGTCACCAGCAGAAACAGCACATAGATTGTTAAGTATCTCATTATAAATATCCTCTGTTAGAGTAGCCCCTTTTTGGAATTATAATACTGTTTTCAGCAGGAAGGCATTTCCCAATCTGGAGGGTTTAATGGCAAGTCTAATTGAAAGAGTAAGAGAGAATATCGATTCAGCCAGATCTCAAATCACTGAAGCTGCAATAAGAGCCGGAAGGCAGCCGGAGGATGTTTCAATCATGGCTGTTACAAAAACGCATCCGGTAGAATACATATCGGCAGCTTTGGAATGTGGGATAATACACATAGGGGAAAACAGAATTTCTGAAGGTGGTAGAAAGATCAAACAGCTGGGTGAATCGAGAGCTACGTTTCACGCCATCGGTGTTTTGCACCGGAAGGAGGTCCGTCAGGCCATTAGAGACTTCCAGTGGCTTGATGCTGTTCACAAAACAGAGATCATAGAAGAAATTGCCCGTAGAAATGCCAGCCCCAATATCCTTCTTGAAGTTAATACATCAGGGGAGGCTGCGAAGAAGGGCTTTCCTCCTGATATTGATCTTCTGGAAAATGAAATCGGTAGAGCTCTTGAATTAGAGTTGCCGGTGAAGGGATTTCTTACAATTGGTCCTCTCTCTTCTGACAGTGTAAAACAGAGAAGTTCTTTTGCACTTCTGCGAAGTATCCGTGATTCGCTGGAATGTCGATTGGGCGTCTCTCTTCCTGAGCTGTCAATGGGTATGAGCGATGATTTTGCACTCGCTGTGGAGGAGGGCTCAACTATGGTTCGTCTGGGGAGACGACTATTTGGTGAAAGAATGGGATTAGTTTAACTTTCCCGTCACCCTAGGAGTTTGCATACGGGGAATAATATGCGATATTCAAGGCAACATTCGATGTATTACGTTTCCGGTATTTACCAATTGAATTGGAGGGGCCTGTGCACGTTACGCCGCTTGATATAAGAAGGCAGAGATTTCGCAAGGGTATGAGAGGGTATGATCCGGGTGAGGTTGATGCTTTTCTTGAAATGCTTGCTGATGCCTGGGAAGATGTCGCAGAAAAAACCACAATCGAGATAAAGGAACTGGAAGTACTCAGAGCAAGAGCCAGCGATTTTGATCGTATGGAGGGTGCTGTACGCGAAGTGCTTGTTACTCAGCAAAGAAGTGCAGCTGTTGCCCGCGAAGAAGCAAATCGCGAGGCTGATCTGATCATCAGAGATGCTGAACTTAAGGCCCAGAAAATGCTTGATGAGGCGAGAAAAAGAGTTCAAATTCTTACTGAAGCCATTCGTGAACTTCAAGACCGAAGAATGGAAATACTGCTTAAAATGAATTCTTTCATTGATACCCAGAAGGGTATGGTAGCTATGGAAGAAACAAGAATAAGGGCTGAGATAATACCTGCAGAAGAGCGTCTTCCTGGAGAAGAGGATGGCGACATGCCACTTCTTCAGCTGTCTGAGCTCTAGCGGAAGTACGTATGTTTTTTCCTGCCCTCGTTTTGATTGCTGCTCTCCTTGCTCAGTCGGTTTCACTGGATGTTCATGATGATCTTGTGTATCCAGTCGGTGATGTGTCGGTCGATTTTGTTGATCAGATACATTGTGAAGTAAGTGCATCCGGCTTTTCGAATGATGGTACTGTTCTTCTACCGGTGAAAACCGTAATGATTCCAATTCCTCCCGGTGAGTCTTTCTCTGTTAATGTTGTTCCGTCAGGGGTTAGGTCCCTTGGAGCAGTTCCAGCGATTGCAGCTGTCGAGCTTGATGAACACGGGATCGAAAGAATAATAGCTGCAGACCTTTCGCAGCTCCCGTGTGGCTGGGGAGGGGTTGTCAGCAGTGGCACCTTCAGACGTGCTGGTTATGTTGCCGTTCAGCTCCGTCCGGTTGCCTTCGATGGTGGAGAGCTGTTAGCTGCATCAACTCTTCGAATAGAGCTTGTTTGTGACCAGTCCAACCGCCCTGAAACTGTGCGGGGGCACGAGGGTGAAATATTCCAGTCTCTGTTCGGCACGGATGAAGTTTGGCGAACACCACTTTCCCCAAGGCAAGAAAGCCCTTTCTGGGGCAGCCCCTGGGCGAAGATTCAGGTAGACACAGCAGGTGTATTTGCAGTTACAGGCGATCTGATTCCTGAAGCTGTCGGTATGCCTTCAGCAAGTTTTTCCATGATGACCGGTCGTGGTAGAATGATGAGTGAAGACAATCCAGTTGAGGATGCATTCATCCCAAGGGATGTTCCGATCCTTGTTGATGACGGTGGTGATGGCACTTTCGATTCTTCTGACAGGATAATTTTCTACGGTAGAGGGCTTTCCTGGTGGGGAGAATTCCAGTCTGATCATTTTAACAGCCGTTACGACAGCTTGAATGTTTACTGGTTAACCTGGGGCGGTTCGGGTGGTCCTTTTATGGAAGTGCTTGACGGCTCTCTTACCGGAGCCCCTTCGGCCGGGTCCAGCTATGTAAACAGATTGCATTTCGAAGAGAATCAAACCCTCTCCCACGATATCAATGTTCTTGGAGACATGTATGCATGGAATCGAATCCCCGCTTCCAGCACTACCACTGCCTACTACAGTTTAGCATCTCCCGGAACCACAGGCGATGGAACCATAAGAATAAATTTGAGTATTCAACCACCTTACCCCCCTAGCTCATTCAATCTTCTTTTTACAGCATCACTAAACGGCTCTATTATGGCTGATACGGTCAAAAAAACCTCTGGCCCCATGCTATGGGAATTCCCTGTAACTGGCCTTGAAAACATCAACTCATTTGCGCTCAAGATTGAGAATACGTTACCCTTAAGAGGATGTGTTACTGTTTACACCGACTGGTTTGAAGTTTTCCCAGAGACCGGTTTCAGAAGCTGGGCCACTCAGTGTCAGGTGCCTCTTGATCATTCCTATCTGGCAGGAGAGAGAAGAGCTGTTTCCTGGGCACAGAACTTAAGCAGTGAGTCTTTTGTCTGCATGGCACTCAGTGACACGGCAGTTGTTGCTATTGCTCTGCCGGGTGGAAAAGATTTTGAGATTGCTATGCCTGATGGCTGGCGTGAACCTGTTATGTGGGTTGTTCCCGGTGGGGCTTTCAAGGAGCCCGTAAGTGTAACTTCGAGCAGCCCCGGAAGGATTATTGAAACCCTCTCTTCGGGGAACACCGTTTATGTTTATCCCGATGAATACGCTGCTGATATGCCTCTTTTCTCTCGCGGGCGTTCTGACATTCAATTTGTAAGTTTGAGTGAACTGTATGATGAATTCAATGGCGGAGTACGCGACACCGGTGCAGTTAGAGCTTTCTTCAGTTACACCTTAAACAATTGGAATGCTGCTCCTTCGCAGTTGGTGCTTGTCGGTACGGGTAACTACGATCCCAGAGGTTTCACCACTGAACGACCTTCCCCAATGGATATCATTGTGTATGATTTTTACTATGCTCTGCCTATTTGCAGTGATTTTATCTATTCTATAACAGAGAATGGAACATATCCACAGGCAGCGGTCAGCAGAATCGCAGTTGACGACAGAGCAGAATTACAGCTCGTAGCCCAGCGATCCATGGAATACAGTGACCCCTCAGAGGAAAGCGGAACATGGCAGTCTGTTATTCTCGGTGCTGCAGATGATGAAAGATCACCCAAATACCCGGAGCACGATCAAGAAGAGCACACAGAGGACACAGAGCATATTATGGCAAGCGTCATTCCCGACAGGTTTACACCCATGAGACACTATCTGATAAACTATAACTGGAACAGTAACTGGAAGAAGCCTGCAGCAAGAGTTGCGTATATAGAAGCTTGGAGCAAAGGAGCTCTTGTTTCATTCTACCTAGGGCATGGAGGTTTTGACCAGATAGCTGATGAAGGCCTTCTTTTTGTTGAGGATGTTGATCTTCTAGCCTGCGGCTCAAGGCTTCCATACTCATTCTTCGGTTCCTGTGATGTTGGAGTATTCCAGAGTCCTTCACACTCATGTTTAGGTCAGAAGGTAACTGTTACCTCCGGAGGTGGGGCTATAGTGTCGAGTGCGGCGAGTTGCTCAAGCACTGCAGGTGGTAACTCTTCTTATCTCACTAGAATTCTCAACTATCTTCTTTCAGAGAGGAAGTTTTCAATAGGAGAGTGTCAGTGGCTCGGTCTTCTTGAAGGGACTTTCAACGCCAATGACAAAAAGTACATCATATTCGGAGACGGTTCTCTTTACCTTGCACTGCCTGATTCGGGGTTTTCGATTACTGCGCCTGAAATGTATACCTCAGAACTCTGTGAAGTCGGTGGAACCCTTAACAGAGACGGTCTTGTAATGCTTACAGCCTGGGAGTCCGCTGTTCCGGATTCATATTACACTCACAACAGCAACATACTAATCGAGTATCTCTCGACACCCGGAGTCTTCTATAGGGGCCTTTCGGAGGCATCTCCCGATTTTGATGCAGAGATGTTTGTACCCTCTTTTGCTACAACTGGAGAGCGTGGACGGGTTAGGTATTTCTCTCCAGGAACCGGAGGAGGCAGCCTTGCATGTTCATATCCGAGCCTGATTGAACCAGGCATCACTTCCGGAGATGATGCCGGTCCTGATATGGAGCTCTGGCTCACCGGTTTCCGTGGTATTGAACACCCTTCAGTTTCAGGTAATGTTGTTTTTGAAGCGGCACTTGAAGACAGTTCGGGCATAAATCTGCTTCCTTATCCCGGAGCTCAACTTGCTTTGTATATAGATGATACGCCTGTTGATGTTGCCGATTACTTTACCTATGAACTCGGTTCTGCGACGTCAGGCCGGATAGATTATCCTCTGCCGGAACTTCAGCCCGGTGATCACACTCTTAGATTGCGTGCTTCAGACAATGTAACCAACATCAGCTGGGAAGAAATGACATTCCATCTGACCGGTGATGCTTCACCTGATATAGATCAATTCTTTGTCTATCCAACACCCGCTTCAACAGTACTTTCCTTCAACTGGAATCAGAGTATGGACGGACCTGTCAGCCTCAATATCTACTCTGTATCCGGCCACCGGGTAGCTTCGTTCGGGAACCTCACGGGAAGAACCGGGTACAATCAACATAACTGGAATCTGCTGGATGAAGATGGCGACATGGTTGCATCAGGTACTTACATCTATGTAGTATCTTCGGGCGATTCAGAGGAGACCGGTCTGGCAACTATATTACGATGATTTTTGACTGTTTGATAAATAATGCTTAACCTGGAGGATTTCATGAAATCGAAGATTGCTTTTTTCGTTACAATTTTGCTTTCTGCAACACTTTTTGCACAGGGTGCATTTGCGGTAACAACGAGTGTTATATGGATGGATATTACTCCGGGGGCACGGGCCAACGGAATGGGAGAATCTTTCACTGCTGTTGCTGATGATGCTACAGCCTCCTACTGGAACCCAGCCGGCCTTGCTTTTATGGAAGAGGGAGAGAGAGAAATTACTCTTCAGCACTCACAGTGGCTCCCTCAGCTTGCAGACGATCTCTACTATGAATTCCTTGGTTATGCTCAGCATCTTGAGGGATGGGGTGGTGTTGGCGGTAACATCACATTCATGTCTATGGGCGAACAGCAGGAGATTGAAGAGGGAAGTTCTGAAGCTATAGGCACATTCTACTCTTATGGAGTTTCTACGGATGCTGCATTTGGTACAGAAGTTGCTCCCGGGCTTGCAGTAGGGCTTGGTCTGAAATTTATTTATGATCATCTCTACTATGCAGATAACGGTAAGGGATCATCTTTCGCTGCCGATCTCGGTGTACTTTACCATGTTCCAGAACAGTCCTTCGGGGATGTATCTTTGGGTGTAGCTGTGAGCAATATTGGACCCAATATGAGCTACGGTGGTAACAGCGAAAACAATAGCCTTCCCAGAAAATTTAAGCTTGGTCTTGCTTACGTACCATTTGAAGATGAACTGACATCACTGCTTATTGCTGCAGACTACACAAAGCTTCTTGTTGAAATTGATGACGGAATTGCTGAGGAGCTCAAGGGTAACAAATGGGGAACTGGAGCTGAGTTCTGGTACTACAGTCTTCTTGCACTCCGCGCAGGATACATTCATGACACAGAGGGCGAGACAACTATTTCGGGTGTTTCCTTCGGAGCTGGTCTCCAGTGGAACGACTTCCAACTTGATATGGCTTTCATTCCGGTTGAGGAGTCCCTTCAGGGTTCCGGCAAATACAATCAGAAGTACAGCCTTACTCTCCAGTTCTAATTCCTATGAATAGATATATCAACTTTATTTTGCTGATTTGTGGAGTTGCCTTGGCAGCTCCACCCTTTCCTGGAAGCGCAGTCTTGGATGTTCCAGAAGGCGTTTCCGATGGTTTTCCTGTGGTATCCTACCAGGGAATGCCCCTTTCTCTCGATGCAGACACCACGATAAGAGTTTGTGTTCTTAAAGTGGAATTTCTTCCCGATTACACAGACTCAACTACCGGTGACGGTTCTTTTGAGAGTACAGCAGATGAAGTAGCAAACCTGATGTCACAAGTTGAAAGCTACTATACTGATGTCAGTAACGGTAGCATGGAACTTGTTCTCTCACAGTTCCCTGCTGGTAATTCTGTTTTCAGAGTTGAACATCAGATGGGATATTATGGAGTCGATTCCAAAAATGGTCTGGGGCAGTGCCAGCTTTTTCGCGATGCTGTACAGGCAGCTGATGATGATGTAAACTTTGCAGAGTTCGATGCAGTGATTGTTCTTCATGCCGGCTCAGGTAATGAAGCCGACATTCTCGGCAACAGCCCTAACGACATTCATTCAATGTTCCTCGATTCCCCTTTCCTCGAGAACTATCTCGGTGTTGGATATGTAAACACTGATGATGGTGTTAAGGTCAGAGAGGGTTGCATTGATCCAGAGCGTGAAGCTCAGGATAATTACGGCCTCGGTGTACTCGGTACCATTGTTCACGAGTTCGGGCACCAGCTCGGTCTCCCGGATCTGTATAACACATATACCGGTACTGTCGGTGTCGGAGGCTGGGATGTTATGGGCTACGGTCAGTGGCTCATGAACGGTTACTGGCCCTCTGCTCCCGGTGCTTGGTCCAGAGCAGCTATGGGATGGCTGAGACCAGAGGAAATTACACCCGGTGATTTCACAGCTGAACAGATGGGTACTGTGTACAAAATACCTCTGAACTCTTCTGAATATCTACTTATAGAAAACAGACAGCGTGATCCTGACGGTAATGGGCAGTGCGGACCTCACGAGAGAGATTTCGGTCTTCCCGGTTCCGGGCTAATCATCTGGCACATCGATGAAACTCGTCTGGGTGCTTACAGAACGGCTAACATTGTTAATGTCGATCCTCTTCACAAAGGAGTCGATGTTGAGGAAGCAGACGGTATACAGGATCTCGACTATGGAATGGCAAACTGGTTCAGTATAGAAGGTAGCCAGTATGATCCATGGAAGCGCGATGGATATGCCTGGGAGTTTTCTCCTACGAGCACACCTTCCACAGATGCTTCCTGGGGTGGTTTTACCGGTGTTACTGTTGAGGTTTCTGATAATTCGGCAAATTCCATGGATTTTGTATACAGCTTATCCGGCCTCGTTCCCGGATGGCCCGTTCAACTCGGTGGTGCAAGATTTGGTGCTGTCGCTTGGAACTCCGCTCAAAACGAATACATCGCAGCAGTTGTCGGCAACAAGCAGGCTATTGCACTTTCAGCCGATGGAAGCAGCACTATTCCGATTGGAATAGATGTTGTAGCTCCTCTGGTGGTCTTTGCAATTGAGGAAACAGAGTACTTGGTTGTACCAGAGGGTGACGGAGAAATCCATATGCGACTTCCGGACTGGTCAGAGGCTCCCGGCTGGCCGGTGACACTCCCTTCTCCAGCAATTCAGGTAATCGCCTCTCAGTCGATGAATTGTGTTTTCGCTGTTCTGGAAAATAAAAAGGTGTACAGAATTCAACCGGATGGAAATATTGCCAGCGGTTGGCCTGAGTCAACTGCTACCGAAATAATTGGAGCATGTTTGTTCCCACACGAAGCTTATCCAGGACTTATTCTTGTTACAGCAGACGGTTCTCTTATAAGAATAGGACCAGAAGGTTCCTCTATAAGCGGTTGGCCCGTTCATCCCGGCAACGAGAATGCCACATTACCAGTCGCTGCTGATTTTGACAGAGACGGAACAGTTGAAACCGCTGTCGTTTGTGGGGGAAAACTCTGGGTCTACAATGAGGACAGTGCAGGTGAAATAGGTTTCCCCGTATCACTACAGGGAGAGGTTTTGTCAGACCCATTCATGGCCGATCTTGATGGCAATGGAAACATTGAGCTTCTTGTTGAAACAACTTTTGGTATTGAAGCATTTACATCTTCAGGAACAATAGTTACTAACTGGCCATTTGTCACAGAAACAGATTCTCTGACATACGAGTATTCAAAATTTACCTCGGGTATCGGTGGTCGGGGATTTGCCTGTTCATCACTCAGAGACGGTAAATTGTTTGTCTGGGATGAATCTGGAACTATCTCCTCTGGAGGCGGCCCCTTTTCATTCGGTGACAATCCTCGAGGATACCCTATTCTTCGGGAGTTTGCAGGAGATGATCAGACAAGAATAATGTCAGTTGCTAACGATGGATTAATCAGCGCTTATTCCACTTCTTTCGAACCTTCAGGATGGCATACAGGTATGGACCGCGGGGGAGAACGATGCTGGCCTACAGAGCAGCTTCCTTCAGTTGCCTCTTCAGGGGATCTTTTGAATGAGGAGCAATTCTTTGTCTGGCCAAATCCTGTTACCTCTGGAACCGGGCAGATCAGATTTGTACCGGGGCATGATTCGCAATACAACATTCGTGTGTTCAACATTGCAGGAGAGCTTGTAGCTGATTTCAGCGGTGACGCTCCCGCGAGAGTTCCGTGGGAGGTAAGCTGGAACACCGGTAACCTCGCTCCCGGTGTTTATTATGTATGTCTTGAACTCAGCTCCTCGGGAGAGACTGCAGAGGCTCTTTTCCAGGCTGCGGTGGTGAATTAATATGAAAAAGACTTTTATGATTCTCTTCTTGCTCTCAACTGTTCTCTTGGGAGCAGACAAGGGAACTGTTCTGCGTTCCATTGTTTTCCCCGGATGGGGGCAACAGCATGCAGGGCACTCTACCCGTGGAGCAATTTTCATGGGTTTGGAAGCATCCATCTGGACCGGTGTAGGTATCTCTTACCTTCAGGCTGTTTTCAACCGTGATGATTACAGAAACCTGGCCATGGAACGGGCAGGTATTGATGTTTCTTTCCGCAACAGAGACTTTCAGGATGATGTAGGTAATTTTTCAAGTAGTGGTGAATACAATGATTACATCAGAAGTCTTGCAAGATATTACTATCCTGATGATCCAGAGGAACAGCAGAACTACTTTGCCACCCACAGCCGATATGGTTCAGATGGCTGGAGCTGGACAAACACAGGAGCCCGTAGCGACTACGATGACGCTCTTCGGGTCAGCCGCGAGTGGTTCAGGCGAACAGTCTATGTTGCTGCATTTGCCTTAGTTAACCGTGCCGTGAGTGCAATTGACGCCTCGTTGCTAGACCCGGCGGAGCCCGGTGTTTACACGGAAATAGGTTTTCCTGAAAGCGCTGATTTTTCATCAGTAAGATTTACAGTGGGGGCGAGATTCTAATGACAACTTTTATACTTCTCTCTATGATTCTCGGTATGGGCAGATATGCGGTGGATGGTACCTTCCACTTTCCTGAAATCCAGCAGATGGATCTGAGACATGATCCGGCTAATCAGCCCACCGGTCCGCTTGCAGGCAAAGACGGTTCTCATCAGGTCGGTGACGTGGTTAATTTTTGGGCACTGGATGAGAGAGGCACTATTCCCATGTTTTATCTCACAAGTGCTACCTGCAGATTTGCCGGTGATCTCTCCTATATCTTTGTCGAAGATACCCAGTGGGATGAAACTTTTGATCAGGATGACGTTGACGATCTCGCGGCAGGTATGGAAGGCTCTGAGGGAATTATCGCAACAGATGCAGAGTATTTCGGAGACATTCCTGATCTGATTGATAATGACCCGAATGTGTACTTTCTGGTACTCGATATTAAAGACAATTGGGGCGTAGCGGGTCAGGAGTGGTATATCGCAGGGTACTTCAGTCCCTACAATATGTTCACAGAGTATGAAGCTCGAAACTACTACGGTGGTCATTCCAACGAAGTTGAGATGCTCTATATTGACTGCTTCCCGGGCGACCCTTCAGAGGCAATGCTGACCGCCAGTCACGAGCTGGTTCACCTGATTCAGTATGGAATCAAGCCTTTCAGTGGTGAGGAACTCTGGGTGATTGAAAATCAGGCACAGTCCGGTACATTCCTCTGCGGTTATCCAGCCCCTCAGGTTCAGACATTCGTGGATTTCGGTGGAGTAACACCAATTAAATGGACTGATCTTCCCGACCCCAACCTGCAGGTCGCAGGATATGGTGCAGGATACCTCTTCTTCTCATACCTCTACGAGAATTACGGCGGGAAGGATTTCATCTGGAACAGCACTCACGGAACAGTAAAGGGGATTGAGGGCGTTATTGACGCAATAGAATCTGCCACAGGCCAGACGGTAAACATGGAAGACATTCTATCAGACTGGATGATATCCTGTTTTGTAGATGATGTTTCTCTGGGATACGGCTGGGAAAGTTTTAGAATTGCCGATTACGATACTGCTGACCCGGGAAACAGACCCGGTCTCGATTATACAGGAGTTGTTACCGATACTCCCTGGAGTGACCCATGGCACAGTGTTTCCGGTTACCAGGGTAACTACTACAACATAGAAGATGGTTTAACCGGCAGCCTGAGGGCCGAAGGAACCGGAATAGGCAACTTAAACGCCTGTTTTTTTGATGGAAACTCAGTTCAAAAACTTGACTCTGGCAGTGCTTACGATGTTGCTGTAAGCCTTGAGACTCCCGGTACTCTTATGCTGATGTGCAACAGCTTTGCCGGACTTGATATGAACCTCGCAGCAGGTGGTATTGGTAGTAGCAGCAATTTTGCTGTATTCCCTAATCCATGCCTCGGTGATTTGTATTTCCAGTTCACTTCAAACGGTACACCGGTAGTTCTCTCAATCTTCGACCAGGCAGGTGTACATGTAGAGACCGTGACGCTTTCTGCGTCCTCGGGTGAAACTGTAGTCACCTATACCGGGGCTTCAGAGCTTGCTTCGGGAATCTACTTCTACCGTTTCCAGCAGGGCTCGAGAACGGAAACCGGCCGTGTTGCTGTGGTTCGTTAGCACTCTATTTCTAGCATATGATTTTCCTGATATTGTTCTCTGCGATCTTGAAATAGATGTTTCCGGTACGATTTGGCTTCTGCCGGAATCAGAATCTGTTGTAATAAGATTGGAACAAAATGGTCAGCAAAGCCGGTTTGACACCGGCTTTGTTGGTATTCCAGCCGGATTGGCTCTCTCTCCAACCGGCAAATGGATAGTTTCATATCAGAATCCCGGTGTTATACGCGTTTTTGATCAGAACGATATTCTTTCAGAAGAAATATTTTTGCCTAGTCCAGGTGACATTCTCTTTTCCGGTTTAGCTTTGTGGGCAATAGATACAATCAAGAACAATGTGATTACTTCAAACAGCGAAATTGTCGCTATGAATTGCTGTAACAGTCGCTCCAGAATTTGTTTGGAAAGAACAGGCAGTGGTATTTCAAGCGGTCCTTACGGAGTCTTCCTGCTGGAATCAGGAGAAACAAGAGTACAGATTGCCGACTCTGGTTCAGCCTGCTTCTCAGAGGATGGGATTTTAATTCTCAGAGATGGGAACCTTGTGATCCATGGTGGCGACACTCTTCTAACAGATTTGCCCTATAGCAGGATCTCTGCATCACCAGACGGAGAAACTGTTGTTCTCTGGGGAAATTCTCATCCTATGGTTCTTGAATGATATCTATTTCATTGCTACTCACTCTTATCGGTTTTACATTTACTGTAGTCGGAACCGGAAACGAATACCTTCCAATCCCTGCTTCCCCCTGGCTTGCTCCGGAATCAATTGTTGCAACATCCGGTGGAGATACTCTTTCAGCTGTTCCTGCTTCACGTGGCCCTTCAGTAGGCCTTCTCCTGAATCCTATACTGGGGGAGGGCGATACTGTTTTTATTACGGCTGATACACTGGATATCTCATTTCCCTCGGTGTCCGGGCTTGATCTCCAGCCATTGGAAAGAGGGCAGATTCTTCCCTTGCAATCTTTTTACGCAGGGCATGATCCGGTGCCTGAAGGGCTCTATATATCCGGATCCAAACGGTTGGGAGTTTCAGTTGGGTCCGGTGGTGGTATTTCACAAGGGACAGAGCTTTCTATTCAGGGAATTCTTGCACAGGGCATAACAATTAACGGCAAAATTACCGACAGGGATCTTCCCCTGGGAACTTCTTCTTCAGAAGCTCTTTCAGATCTTGATAAAGTTTACATTGGCCTCGATGGTGGTTCTTGGGACGCTGAAATGGGTGACCTGGACTGGGAAAGCAGAGGGGCAGTTCCATGGCGAAGTGAGGTTACAGGTTTCAACGCAGGGGTCAGACCAGGAGAATACTTAGACCTCAGCGGAGGATACGGCACTACAGGCAGTGAGCGTCAGAAAATAGTGTTATTGACGGAAGAGGGCCTTCAGGGACCCTATACTTTCGCTACCGGAGGAGGAGTAACTCCCGGCAGCGAACAGGTTTTTCTCGACGGCAGCAGACTGCAGCGCGGTGCAGGTGCGGATTATGAAATAGATTATGCAGGAGGGCTTATCACCTTTACAACACAACGACTAATTCGACGAGATCAGAGGGTTGATGTCTCCTGGTATCGCGAGGGGGACGGGTTCAGAAAAGACCTTACGAGGCTTGAAACCATACTCGATCCATTTGAAGGATTTTCGGTTGGCTTTTCCGGTTTTTCAAGGGGAGACAATGTCGATGTACCACTCGGTTTTGTAATGACCGATGAAGTGCAGGAAGCACTGGAAAATGCAGGAGAAAATCTCTCGGATGCATGGGTTGACGGTGGGACTTTTGTTGGAGAAAACAACGGTAGTTATACACTGGACAGTCTTTCGCACTACTCGTGGACCGGTCTTCTGCAGGGGGATTGGAGCGTTGAATTTTCTAGACCACCGGAAGGTCAGGGAGATTACATATATGATTCTGCAACGGGAGGCTATTCCTGGGTCGGTGTAGGGCAGGGAACACATTTTGCTCGGAAATATATATCCATTCCCAGTTCTATAGATCTCCTCGGAGCAACAATAACAGGAGACACCAGTGCTGGTGATTATCTTTTGTATACAAATTTTTCCAGAAAGAGGGGAAACTTGTTCAATACAGATGCAACTACTAGCGAGGGTTCTCTTTCCGGTGGTAACTTTACTGTGCTTCCCTGGGAGTCGGGACCTGAGATTAATCTCAGTGGAAGATTTGTCTCTGATGCCTTCAATACTCCCGATGATATGGATACCGATGCCGATTTGACCAGCTGGGGACTTCCAGCCGGCTGGAAGGGGAGGGATAGTTTTATTCTCGGTGATCTTGGAGGCGAGTCACTTAGATTCACCGCTGGTGAGAGGTTTCTCGAAGGGGGGGGAACTAGTACAATTTCCAACCTAGAATTTACCCCTTTTGATGGAGCACTCAGAGCGTCATTTGCCTTAAAAGGATTGTCCAGAACGGGTACATCCCTTCTCTCGGGAGGAAGACGTGGACTTATCAGCTCTGATGCAACAATTCAGATGAATGCATTTACTCCATTTCTGAAAGCATCTTACTTGGGAGAAAGCTGGGTTGACAGCTTATCGGGTGGTCTCCTTGTTTCTGATATGGGAGTTCTTCTGGAAACAGGCAGTTGGACATCTACTGTATCAGCTGGTGGAGAAATTGATCGTAGAAATGGGATAAATCATCCTGACCGAACTCTACGATTGGGTCTTGTAACCAGGGCTGCAGGAGTGTCTTGGAATTCAAATGCCAGTATACAGCATTCTACCGGGTGGTTTGAAGGCGGAGGGGCAACCAGTTCAGACGCCGTCAAAGCCGGTTATTCAGGCAGAACCGGGAATGTCTGGATTTACAGCCAGTATACAGCGGGAGGTTATTTTTCGAAACTCATGGATATTGTTTATACCTGGGTTGGTGGTGGTAACGGTGATTACAGTTACGACCCCGAGACTGGAGAGTATTATCCTGATCCATCCGGAGATTACAGGCAGGTATACATACCTGGCCAAGGGGAAACAAGAGTTCTGGAAGCTTCTTTTGATGGAGGGTTTGCATGGTCAGACTCTTCGAACTCTGCTGGAATAGATGGAACAATTAAGTTATCCGCTTCCGACCCTGAAGACAGGTTGAGGACATACACCCTTGCAGGTGCCTTTGATGTAGCATCCCCTGGGGGATGGGAGGCGAGCCTTGCCCCATACCTTTCATGGGAAGAGAGTCTTCTCACCCGATTCACAGTTAGGGCTTCTGGGTTTGACAGAATTGATGAATACAGTGGTGTTGGCAATACAAGGGAGACTTTCAGAAAACTTGAGGTTACACCGATTCTTCAGCCGGAGGATTGGTTTGAGGTTGAAATATCAGCAATGGCAGCTTTTCGCAGAAGGGCACTTTACGGCCGCAGAGAGGTAGATGAAGTTGGAGGCAGCCTAACTCCCACATTCGTTACAGAATTCGGCCTGAGCACCGGCATAAAGGTCTCCGGGGAGAATCGAAAAGAGAGGGAAGGAGATCTCGAAGCATTTAACTGGGGATTTGAGCCCAGGATATCCATTAATGGCGGAGGGTGGGTTGCTTCAGGCAGCTTCACCAGTTGGTATATGCCCGGTGAGGAAATCGTACCCTCATGGTTTTTTGACGGTAGACAGACAGGTTGGACACTGGAACCGAGGTTATCCCTGGGAAGAAACATCAACAGATGGTTCCATGTTTCCCTTTTCTATTGGGGCAGGAAGCCAGCAGACAGTGAATGGACACAACGGGGTGGGCTTGAAAGCACGGTGAATTTCTAATGTATATACTGCTGCTATCCTTGGTGTTCTCATCAGTTTCAATAAGAGTCACAGGGGCTCCTCCCTTTCCACCTGTTCCGGATTCCGTTGCAGTAAGTACTGTACAGTTGGAGGAACTCAGAGATGAAATACTCAACTGGTATCTTCAGGAAGGTTATCCGTTTTCTTCCGTTGCCATGTACTTGTCAGACACAGATACTCTGACTGTTAATACTGTACCGGGAAGGCATGCACTGCTGGAAGAAATAAGATTTCCCGATTCTGTAAAAACTACCCGTACTATTCTTCTCCGGGAGATGGCCCTGCGGCCGGGAGATACCTACAACCAAGAGCTGATAGGGGAATGGTTGAATGCAGTTCAGAGATATCCCTTCATAGAATCAGCCGGTCCGGTTGTTGTGGCTTTGGGACCGGGTGGTAATATCGTTCTACTTGTTCCTGTTGATGAGGCTCCTGTAGGATGGTTTTCCGGTGATGTCGATTTTTCGAGTTCCGGTGGATCCACAGGTGGTGGTGAAGTCATTTTCACAAGTATTTTCGGCACAGGACGCAGGCTTGAACTTTCCGCGTCAGCTGTTGAATGGGGAGGGGTAGATGCCGCGGGATTGTACAGAGAGCCATGGATTCTGGGCTCGCCGGTCTCTGTTCAGCTTGAAATTGATCAGCAGGTTCCCGACAGCGGTAGCGTGCTCCGAGAGTGGTCTGGTTCAGTAATACTAAGTCTTGGCAATGTTGATGTTGCAGGAGGTGGTGGGACCTGGCAGAGTTGGCCTATGAATCAATCGGAAGAGAGTTACAGATATGGCTCAGCAGGTATTTCTGTAGATTTTACTTCTGCTGTTCCTCAGGGAAGGGAGGGGTTCACCGGAGTTCTCAGTACAGAAGCTGGAAGCGCTTCCGGGGTCGACTCAACCTACTTTATGACCAGGGCTGAAACCAATCTAAACCTAACATCCTACAAAGGTATGTTCGGCGTTTCTATTACTGCCATGGGAGGGGGCATAGTCAGCGGAGACTGGTTACCTTCGATGGTAACTCGTCTCGGAGGATACGGAACCATCAGAGGTTATCCAAAGGACTCATGGAGAGCCGGTGAATGGGGCATTGCAGCAGCAGAGGTGTCACTTGGAGAAACTGCTACACAGTTATACATATTCACCGATACTGGTGTCCTTAACACTTCTCACAATGGAATACAGTATCCTCTCTCAGCCGGAATCGGGCTAAGGGGAACAACAGGAAGTCTTCATTTTGATGCGGGAAGTGGCTTTCCGGTCAACAGCGGACCGTCAAGCGCAAGATTCTATCTATCGGCTATGATAGGTCTTTAGCAAAGAACCGCTGAATTACGGGAGAGGTTATTCCCCCGCTTGTACCTCTTCAATGTTCCAGAAGGGAGGAAGAGTGTTTTCCTCAATTCTGTCAGCCATTTTTTCTATTTTGTCTTTCTGCACTCCATGAATGTTTCTGGAATATGCAGTATCTGTGTTTGCTACAATACGCACAATTTTCACAGGAACTCCGAATGCCTGTGCTAGCGAATAGTATGGAGCAATTTCCCACGCTGAAGTGTTTGTGTTGTCTACAACAAGGGTGATTTTACATGAATCCTCAGTGCTGTTCATGAAATGAAGAAGCCTTTCGGTGAAGTTTTTAAGACAGGAGGAATGAGCCTCTGAAAGCCTGGCGGGGTCAAAATGGTATTGCCCGTCTTGATTGCAAAAGAAACTATCTGCACTGAATACTTCTGTCATGTAAGGATTAGTATTTGTTCTTACCCATGTTGATTTCCCAGATCCTGGGATCCCGCTGGTTATTATTACCTGCTTCACCCTACTCATGGAGGATTCCCAGTAATTTTTCCAGCTCTTTCAAGTCATTCTCGCCCTCAATATCCATTCCGAAAGCCTCCTTCAGCTTCTTCACTTCACTGTATTTTTTCATGGCGTTTGCATGCTGCCCAAGCTCAAACAAACATGTACTTTCTCCTATGGCATGTCCAACAAGAGAAGAGTGGTCTTCAGCAGCAGAGCATCTTTTTGCGGCCTCTTTATAAAAATTGTAAGCCATCTGTACTCTATCTGTTTTCAGCATAAGAGATCCCAGGGATCCAAGAGCTCTGGCTTGGGTTGTTAAAGCATTCACGGTGCAGGCAAATCTAAGAGATCTTCTTGCTGCACCGATTGCTTCCTGAATTCTCCATTTTTTTGAGAGAACTCCGGAGAGATTAAGATTTGAAACTGCAAGCGCACGCTTGTCTCCTGTCTCTTTTATCATTTCCATTGCTTCTCTGATATGCTGCTCAGCTTTATCGTATTGTCCGTCAAGCTTGTACGCAAGGCCAATGTTAGAATGGAAAGTCATGACACCCCTTGTGTGTCCGATCTCTTCACCCAGCCGAATGGCCCGTTCAAGCGCGCTTATTGCATTTTCTGCTTCGCCGAATCTGGCGAGTGATCCACCCAGATTTCCCAGAATGATACATTCGCCTCGTTTATTGCCTGATTTGCGGTGGATAGCCAGTGCTTCACGGTACTTACTGAAACCCTCATCTTTTCTACCCATATTGATCTCGATCTGGCCCATGTAAGCAAGTGCATTCGCCTCAATGGTTGAATTGACGCATTCTCTGGCCAGTTGATAGGTTTTTGAATAGTGGTTAAGAGCTTCTTTCAAGCTTCCTGTTCGCTGCATAAGAATTCCCATGTTACCGTGAAGCTTAGCCAAAGGTATTTTCTCGAGAGAATTCTCATATTCAAGGGCTTTATTCAAAACGGAAAGAGCCTCTTCAATTCTCCCCAGAGAAACGCACACTGCTCCTGCAGAACTGTAGTTGTTTGCTGCAACGTTCTTGTCTCCTGTAGATTCGGCTGTTTTTGCCGCAATCAGATAGTCCTTCCGCACTTCGTTCAGGGGTCTTCCCATATTCTCTTTCGCCTGAGCCATTGTAGAATAAATTAAGGCAAGCTCTCTGCCGGAAAAAGATGATTTAAGCGTTTCTGCAGCGTCGAGTGCCAATTGAAACTTTCCCATCATCAGATACAACTGCATGTCATAGTAATCTGCTCTGGATGAATAGCAGCTGTTTTTTGGAATTCTTCTCTGAATTTCTCCTGCAAGGGTTTCGGCTCTGTTAGCGTCAGCCGCTTCAAGGCAGTACTCGAGGGCGTTAAGGAGGAATGGAACGGCTTCCTCCCCGGATTCAGATTCGATCCAGTGTCTTGAAATTGTTATAGATAATGTCTTGTCTTCTAGCGGATTCAGGTTTTCTGATAAGATCTCCGCGGCCTTCTGATGTATTAAAATCCGGTTTCCCTTGAGTATTGTATTGTATACACTTTCTGCCATAAGGGAATTGAGGAAATGGTAGGAATCATTTTCTTTTGTTGTTAAGAAACCCATGTTGATTAGTCTTGAAAGGAGAAGTCTCGGTAGTTTCATCCCAAGGCTGGAAAAAAGATCACAGAAAAGGTTTTCATCGAAGCCGCTTCCAAGAACTGATGCGACCTGGAGAGCAAACCTTTCAGTAGGGTTAAGGTTGGATATTCTTGCAATAAGGAATGACTCTGCTGTGTCTGAAACAACATGCTCGAGTTTTTTGTCAAGAAACCAGTCTCCATTGCGATTTCTTGCAATTATTCCTGTTTCGAATGCATGGACAATAAGCTCTGTGAGAAGAAGAGGATTGCCTCCAGTGGACTCAATAAGAAAATCTACAAATCTATAGTCTTCAACCCCCTCGGCAGAACCAAGAAGACTCTTCAGCATCTTGTTTACCGATTCCTTATTTAGACCCTCAATAACAAACTTTTCAGATGATTGAAGCAGATAGTCAGTTGGTGTGTTTCTCGATGAAACTATAAGAAAAACACCAGCATCGGTGAGTGTTCTACTCAATTGATCCAGCAAATTAAGCGAGGCAGCATCTGCCCAGTGAAGGTCTTCAATAACAAGTATCAGGTTGCCATCCAGACGGAGTTCTCGGATTTTAGCCATTATTGTTCCGTATGGATCGAAAGTACCTTTTTCCATGAGAGGCAGCCATGTTCCCAGGGGCGGCTGATCCCATAATTTGTTGCTTAAACGAATAATTCTTGCATCGTCTTGCTTGATCCCTGAAAGAAAGTTTTCAACGAAACTGGTTTTCCCCGAACCGGGCTTCCCGGAAACAAAAACTGCCGGGTGATTGAACCACTTTAGATATGAGTTGAACGCCGCTTCCAAGCGAGCGGTTTCTCTTTCTCTTCCTATCAGAGAACTGTTGTGGAGAAGGGGATGAATTAGCTGTGAATCTCTTTTTCTGAGAGGGATCCATGTTTGTTTGAAGCCTTCGAATTCTTCCCAGGTAAAAAAGTCGCTGGAGGCTTTCATGACCTTTTCTGATACGAGAATTGTATCTGCAGGGGCAAGTTTTCTCAGTTGATTTGCAAGGTCCATGCATCTGCCGTGAATGAATAGTTTTTTCTCTGAATCGGGAGTGACAGAAGCCAGACCCCAGGCAATACCCGCAGATGCTGTAAGATTTATGTTGTTCTTTGCATTTTCACTGTTTACACTCTTCCCAATCATGCCAAGGCTTTTGAACATCCTGAAACAACAGTCTATTGCCCGTCTGCATGAGTGTTCATTGGTATTTGAAGCTCCAAATGTTCCGACAATCACATTGGAATGTGGTGTCGTGTATTGACCTCCGAAAGTTGTAATACAAGCACAAAGTTCCTCTGTTATCAAAGCCAGTATTCTGTTGCTGGAATCACCGAAGGGAAAAGCAGTCAGTCTTTCAACTCCTCCCACATCCATGGAAAGAACCGCCACTCTTCGCTTTTCTCCGGGAACAACAGTTGTATGTTCCTTGCTCATAGTCAAATATGGATTTGCTTCAAATAGCTGTTATGGTTCAAGATTACCCCCAGTATTTCATGATATCCTGAAACTAAAGGAAATTAAGAATGAAGCCAATGGTAATGCCTCTTCTTGACTATATCAACATCTGTTCATATAGTAATATCATGGAAATGGAAAAAGTATTCAGAGCACTCGCAGAGAGAAACAGAATTCGAATTGCACTTCTTCTTGAGATGGGCCCTTTGAATGTTAGCGAGATTGTTTCGGTCCTGGGTCTTTCGCAGTCAAACGTAAGTCATCATCTCAAACTACTGCTTGAAGCAGGGGTAGTTCTGCGATCAGGCAGAGCAAACTGGGTGTTCTATTCGAGAAGTACACTCAGCCCACTCGTTGAGGGGCTGGTCAAAACAGCTTTTCAGAATAGATCCAAGTTATCAGGTTTTCATGAAGACATGAATCGACTTGCTCATTGCATTGCTCACAGAAGGAATAGATCAATGGAGTTTTTTGACTCTGTCGACGAAAAGGGTTGGAATTCACTGGTTGAGCTTCTGCCCCAAAGCGATGAATATTTGCCCTTTATAAGAAAAAATATTGGGAATCGGGAGCTTACTATCGAGGTAGGTGCAGGTTCAGGGAACATGATTCCTTTCCTCCTTGAGAGCACCGATAAAATTCTTGCAATTGATAACTCCAGAGAAATGCTTGGAAGGGCTCACAAGTTTTTAACTGCACATAAAATTACGGATCGTGTTGAGTTGCGACTCGGAGACGCAGAGCACCTTCCAGCAGCTGATTCCATGGCTGACGCAGCTTTTGTCCATATGCTCCTTCATCATTCCGGGAATCCCCGTCAAACTGTGGTGGAAGCTTTCCGTGTACTGAAACCCGGTGGAATTCTGGTTCTTATAGATCTTCTGGAGCACTCAGACTCAAGCTTTAAGGAAGAACAGGGA
Organism: Candidatus Fermentibacteraceae bacterium; assembly: GCA_016744855.1. Lineage (GTDB taxonomy): Bacteria > Fermentibacterota > Fermentibacteria > Fermentibacterales > JCC-6 > Sabulitectum. Next base: position 49,056 of record JADGDO010000009.1, read on the forward strand.
GATCTCTGGCCGGGTTTTACCAGGGAGAGAGTAAAAAACTTCATAACTGAATCAGGTCTTTCTATTGTAGAGGAAAGCACATTTAACAAAGGAACTGTAATCGCAATTGCGGCAATGAAAGGAAACAACCAATGAACTACAAAGTACGGGATATCTCTCTTGCTGAGTACGGTAGAAGAGAGATCCAGATAGCAGAGCATGAAATGCCCGGTCTTGTTTCGGTGAGAACCAAGTATGGTTCCACAAAACCTCTCGAGGGTCTAAGGGTAATGGGATCACTCCATATGACTATTCAAACAGCTGTTTTGATAGAGTCTTTGAAGGCTATCGGCGCAGATGTGAGATGGGCTAGCTGCAACATTTTCAGCACACAGGATCATGCAGCAGCGGCAATAGCCAAAAGTGGATACCCGGTTTTTGCATGGAAGGGCGAGACGCTTGCTGAATACTGGTGGTGCACCAGACAAGCTCTTACGTTCCCGGGTGGCAAGGGACCCAACCTGATAGTTGATGATGGCGGCGATGCTACAATGATGATTCATGTTGGAGCCGAACTCGAGAAGGAATTCAAGGAAACAGGTACTCTTCCTGAAGTGGGAGAAGGTCCTGAGGATCTCGTAAGACTTCGTGAAAATCTGATAGAAGGCCTTGAGGAAGCACCTGAATTCTGGCAGGGAGTTGCCGATGAAATGATAGGTGTCAGTGAAGAAACTACTACCGGAGTTCACCGCCTCTACCAGATGTTGAAAGAAGGGAAACTTCTCTTCCCGGCTTACAACGTTAATGACTCGGTAACAAAGAGCAAGTTCGATAATCTTTACGGATGCAGAGAGTCATTAGCTGACGGTATTAAAAGAGCGACAGATGTAATGATTGCCGGAAAAACCGTTGTCGTGGCCGGTTATGGTGATGTTGGTAAAGGTTGCTGTCAGTCCATGCGCGGTCTTGGTGCAAGAGTAATTGTTACTGAGATTGACCCGATATGTGCCTTACAGGCTGCAATGGAAGGTTACGAAGTAACTACAATGGAAGAAGCACTTTCTGACGCGGATATTTTTGTTACAACAACTGGTAATTGCCGTGTGATTACAGCGGAGCATATCAGTCGGATGAAGGATCAGGCGATTGTCTGTAACATCGGTCACTTTGATAACGAGATTGAGGTTGAAGAGCTCGAGAAATGGCCTGGTGTTGAAAAAATAGAGATCAAACCACAGGTTCACAGATTCCTTTTCCCCGATGGACACTCCATCTACCTTCTTGCCGAAGGTCGTCTGGTAAATCTTGGCTGCGCTACCGGTCACCCGAGCTTCGTAATGAGCAGCAGTTTTACAAACCAGTGTCTCGCTCAGGTTGCACTGGCTGAGGAAAGACCTGGAATCGGTGTCTACATGTTGCCGAAAATTCTCGACGAAGAGGTAGCAAGACTGCATCTTGACAGACTCGGAGTGAAGCTCTCTACTCTTTCGGAAATGCAGGCCGATTACATCGGTGTACCTGTTGACGGTCCTTACAAGCCGGAGCATTACAGGTATTAGTCTCTCGGTTTGATTGTTTCACAGTATGAATGCCGCCTCTTCTATTCAAGAGGCGGCATTTCTATATGGGAGTTACAAGCTGTTCAAAAATTCCTGTATCTGCTTCTGATAGCCTAGAAACTCAGTTCTACCCGAGTTTGTTAGCGCAAGTATTGTGTGTGGGCGTTTTCCGGTAAATTCCTTTTTAACAGTGATGTAACCTGCATTTTCAAGTTTTTTGATATGAGAGGAAAGGTTTCCCTGAGTCAGGGCAGTTTGGCGCATGAGGAAGAGAAAATCAGCACTTTCAAGTGTGCTGAGTAATGCGAAGATCATTAGTCTGGCAGGTTCATGGATCAGTTTGTTTATCTTCGATAAATCCCGTATAGACCCATTTAGAGCTGTTTCACTGGACATTCATATCCTCCGGAGCTACAAGAGGATTCTCTCTTATGAAATTGATAAAAACAATACTGCCAGTTAGGAATGCTGCGCTTCCAACCGCAATGAATATCCAATAAAAACTAAAAAGCTGAATTCTGGACAATACACTGAGTATCATCATTGCTGATCCATAGAAAATGTAGCGATATGTTCGCGTTATAAACCCAGCGATCAAAACAAGAACAGCAAGAAAACTTCCGATAATAAATTCTAGATTCAGGTAGAGAAAAGCATCCACAGAGGGATGCCCATCTTGAAAAACAATTAGAAAAAGAAGCGCTGTAATCATAAAAATAACAACGGTCTTGGCAACATTTTTGACTACCCTAACAGGCCGACTGGGTCTGAATTTTATCTGACCCATTCTGGATGAAGTGAGGCGTTTCTTTATCCAGGGATACATTGCAGCAGGGATCCAGGCCGCAATCATTGCATGGCTGATTCCCAGGAGCATAAGGATTCCTGCGAGTGCAAGGCCAAAACCTATCAGTATATCAGCCAGCCCATCACCGTTCCATAGAGTCATGGATTCGCGCTCAATCCGATTCGGTAGTAATTTTCTCATAATGCTCAGCTCCCTCTTTCGAAAACTAAAAAAAAAGTTTGTACTACAAACCATACTGCAATGCAGTACTATGTCAAGATGAGTGGAACATCTGAGGAGACAGAAGAAAAGTTAACAACGCCTTTCGGTAATTCCTATTAATACAGTATCTATTAGGGCTGTAGCACTTTTGACAATCTGATCGGCTTTGATATATTGCCGGCTCACCCCCTTCGGGGAATAAAATAAAGGAGTGCCTCATGGCAAAGAAAATAGTCAAAGTAGATGCAGTTCAGGATTGCAGTTTCAAGATGCTGGCAACAGCAGGAGATCATGTTGTAACAATCGATCAGCCTACTCAGATGGGTGGAACAAACGAAGGCCCCAACCCTCTAGAGATCTCTCTCATTGCTATTGCCGCCTGCATCGGTGCAATCGGCAGGATAATTTCCAATCAGAGAAAACTTGCTGTTCGCGAGATGAAAGTTTCAGTTGTTGGTGAAATGAACACCGATAGTCTTCTCGGAATTAGCAGGGATGAAAGAGCGGGTTTTCAAACCATCACTGTAAATGTAGAGTTTGATGCAGATATGACCCACGAGGAAAAAGTTTCCTTCCTGAAGGAAATCGACTCCCGTTGTCCCGTATCAGACAATATGGCTAACGAATCTTCACTTGTTTTCAACGTAGTGGAGTAATAGCCAATTTCATAACAGCCTCTCACTTGCTGTGGGAGGCTTTTTTTTTAGGTAGAAAAACAAGACTCACTTGACAAGTCTCTTTGTTTTTTGTCTTATCCATATCACTTGTTAGCCGGCTCTGGTCGGTTTGAAGAAAGGATAGGTAATGGCAGGCAAAATCAAAATTCTGCTTATTGATGATGATCCAGATTTTGTAGAAGCTAACACTATTATTCTAGACTCGAACTGCTTCGAGGTTCTTGCTGCTTCAAGCATCGCTGAGGGCTTCCGAAAGGTTAAGGAAAACAATCCTGACATTATTGTGATCGATCTTCTTGTGGAAAAAACCGATGAAGGTTTTACTTCTTTAAGAAAAATAAGACAAGAACTTAGAAGCAGCGCTCCTTTTATTATGCTTTCATCGTTTAGGCAGCAGACCGGATACTCATTCGTACCTGATGAACATCCTGACTATTTTCCTGTTGATTGTTTTCTCGAGAAACCTCTTTCTCCCGATGTTCTTGTTCAGAAAATCAGAAGCTCTCTAAGTGCTCAAGAAAAGTGACGTAAAGAATCTTACTGACTCGCCTTTGCACTACTTCTGCAGTTCATTATTTATATCTTTGATAAATGAAAGGGGGAGGAAATGAATATTGTTTCGCTGTTTTTTGCTGTGTTTCTAGTTCTTGTAGAGCCCGAGGTTGTCTGGTCAGCTGTTACAAGCGGGGGTGTATACAGTTCCATAGATATGCAAGACCTTGATGGAGATGGCACGTCAGATGTTGCTTGCGGTGTTAATTTCTGGGATGAGGAACCTACTCTCTGGGCGGTTTCCGGAGCTGATGGCTCTGTAATCTGGACAAGCAGTGCCCATAATGGGATTTATTCTGATGAGGGTTTCAAAAGCTTCCCAGATGTGAACGGTGATGGCAGAAGAGAAATTCTTATGGCGACACCGGGAGGGTATGCACCACCCGGACGCTGCCTCTATCTGATATCCGGTGCAGATGGAACTACTATCTGGGAATGGGCAGCCTGCGAAGAGATGCCTTCTTATACTGGATGGGGCTACTCCTGTGCGATTCTCTCTGATATGAACGGAGACGATGTACCTGAATGTGCTGCGGGTTTCGGGACCACAGGATCTTCAAATTCCGGACTTCTGGTTTGCATCGATGGAGCTTCAGGTGACAGTCTCTGGACGACTTCACTTCCCGATGCAGGCGAAGATGTTGAAGCTTACACAGATGTGAACTCAGATGGTTTTGATGAGGTGCTTTTAGCAATAGGCGGGAACGGTTATACGGGTGATACTGCGAGACTTATCGACGGGGCAACTGGAAACCTTATTTGGCAGAATAATCCGGGGGGAGATTGCATGGCTATCGCCCTCGTTGATCAGCCTGATACATGGCCTCTCACGGTATTTTGCACATATAACGGAATTGTAGAAAGCTATGACGGTGGTGGCACTCTCAGCTGGACATTCACCGGTAGCGGTAGCTACATGGATATTGAGGGCGGACCCGACGTAAATGGTGATGGAATCGGAGACCTTGCGCTGGCCGCTGATAACAGTGGAGTAATATGTCTTTCCGGTTCAGATGGTTCTGTTTTATGGACTTACCCTTCAGGATCTAATACGTGGTCAGCTGTCTGGGTCAACCCTGTACTGCTCGACGGTGAATCGGTGCCTTGTATTGCTGCTGGTTCAGTGAATGGGCGCTCTGTCTCTCTAGTTAACGCCTTAACCGGTGAGCTTGTATGGGAAATGCCCTTTACTGAGCGTGTTTACAATGTTGATACAGTTCTCTTGGATTACATCTCTCCGGTTGTTATTGCCGGTCTTCAAAACCAGGAACCATTGCCATTCCATGCCTGGGCTCTTGCAAGTTCGACAGAGACAGGGATACACTCTCTTCCTTCGCCAGGTATGTTGGAATTGACTAATCCTTCGATGGGCGCAGTTTCTTTCAATGTTATTGGAGAGACTGAGTTGAGTTTGTCCTGTTTTGATTTATCCGGAAGGCTTGTGTTTGAGGGAGACTATAGCGGTGATAATACCACCTCGGGTGTTCCAATGAGCCGCGGAGTTTACATCCTTCGGGCAAGCAGAGGTACTGATACAGAGGTTTTTAAAGTTACAGTACTATAGAGACAAAAAAAGGGGAGGACTTCATAGTCCTCCCCACTTTTTTGTTTACTTAGAATCTGTCCAAGGGACTGAGCACTCTGAGATGAGTACGATTCTTGGCAAGCTTGAGATAAGGTGTTATCATTGATGGAGTTGAGATACCGAGAAGTTTCTGTACCATTTTTCTATCAACACCGTCTTCAAGAAGGTGAACTGCAAAACTGTGTCTCAGCCAACCGAGTGTTGCCTTTTTGTCAATTCCCGCTTCAGTCAGAGCATCTGTGAATGCACGCTGAATTGTTCTGGCGGAAACAAAGCTCGTTCTTCCTCTGCCTGGGAATACGTAGGGAGAAGGATCTGTTCTGAGGTCTAAATACTGAGCAAGAATTCTTGCAGTTGTTTTTGCGAGAATTGTGTCTCTGAGGAAGCCACCTTCGGGGCTGTAAACGTGAATGATGTTGTTGTCGAAATCAACATGTTCGCGTCTGATGATTGCAGTTTCACTTACACGGAGACCGCTGGAGTAGATAAACATGAGAGAAAGACGATACTTGAGATCGTGCACATGCTGGAAAACCTCTGCAATTTCATCACGGGTGAATACACCGTGCAGAGGAACTTTCTTCGCAATAACACCTGGGCCAGGAAGTGGATTATCCTTTTTAAGAACCTGAGAGTAAAGATATCTGATGGCACTCTGAGCCTGATTAATATAGGAAAGAGATTTGCCTTCACTTACAAGTTCTTCAAGATAATCTCTGAGGTCATTCTTGGTAAGATCGCCTGTTGCATCTCCGAAATGATTAACGAGTCGGCGAAGATGAGAAACATAGCTATTCGCAGTTTTCGGACTTCTGCCGGATATTTCCAGCTGTTTTCTGGTGTCTTCAACAAAATTCATTTAATTCCCCATTCGTTAGTGTGCCTTATTCATGAACCAACTTCTGTAATAATAAAATGTCTGTAGGTATTTGTCAAGCGCTATTAGCCATTGTGCATGAATAAAGAAGGTGTTATCCTTTTAAGAGGGTAAGAAAGCCAATTCAGCAATATCAAGGGAGAGGTCATTGAAAGGAAAGAGCAAATTCGCTGGAAGAGCAAGGTTGTATGCCCCATCCATTCTTGCAATTTTTGTATTTATCGCTGTTATTGTCGCAGAATACCTCATTGTTCAGTCCATGATAAAGGAATCCAGGGAAGAGGAAACTCAGCTGTATCATGGTGCTATAAGTCAAATTATAGATAATATAGACAGGTATGAGCTGGAGACAGCCAGTTCTATTTACCCAGATTCTCTTGGATTGCTTGCATTTATGAAACCAGTGGGTTTTGATAACTCATTTGTTCAAATTATACATGATTCTGTTGGTTACAGAGAGCTTATGCGTCTAAAACTTGCCGGGGGAATATTTCCTGATTTGCATGATCTTGAAAATACAATTATTGAAACATCAGTTGGTAAAACAGATAACAATGAGCTTGTTTTGATGATGACGCAAGAAAGCACAAATCAAACCAATAAAAAACTGGAGAAGATTGCCGTCGGTCTAATTATAGCCTTGATAGCAATGATAATAATAACATTGGTACCCGGTGCGCTTCTGATAGAGTCACTTGGCAGGAGATCCTCCATGATGAATGCCCTCGCTCCCGATTCTTCAGAAAGTGATTTTGATTTTCTTCATGAAGGTATCCTGAATTCCTCTTCTGTCTCGTTTCTTATTGCATCAACAGATGGAAGTTTACTTTCTGCCAATTCTTCATGTGTTGAACTACTCGAGATAGGGGGTAACCTTCAGGGACTTTCTATTGCATCGATTACAGCTCTGCCTTCGGAGATAAGAAAAAAGAAGTCATCAACATTTCTGGTTCATTCCCATAGAAGTATTACAATTCAATCAATGGACGGGTCAACACGAGAATGTTCGATGGAGGTTCATCCATATAGAAGAGATGACTCCGTCATTGCAGTTCTTTTTCTCTTTGTACCCTCTGAAATAGATGAGTTTATACCTGTTTCCGACATTGCCTCATCTGATCAAATTCTCACAAGCATGTATAGCAGAACAAAATCACATCTTGTAAAGTCATTAATTCACGACATGAACAATTACATTTTCGGGATTATGGGTGCTGCTTCCATTGAAGCTGAAACTGCAGTTCCATCGGAGAAGAAGAAGCCTTTTAAGATAATTCTAGAGTCTGCGGAAAAGCTGGCTGCCCTCTGTACAGATCTTCAAACAACATTATCAGGGACTAACAATAAGAAACTTAGAGATCTTTCAAGTGAAATGGTATTGATAGTAGAGGTATTAAGAAATGTACTTCCCGAAAGGGTTGAAGTTGAGGTCGTCGGTAATTCAACTTCCTTGATAAAGGCAGACCGGGAATTGCTGAGAGAGTTCTTTTATGGACTTGTTCTCAACTCAACAGCAATAATGAATGGTGAGGGCCGGATTCGAATTGATATTTCAGAGAGAATTCCCAGATCCGGAAACTCATTTGATGCGATTGCTCCCGGTGAGAAGGTGTGCTTGAGATATTCCGACGGTTTTATTATGCCCGTAGCTCTTCGTGATGTGCTTTCCAATTGCAACTATTCTGTTTCCGACGTTGAGAGACAGTATGGCGCTACTATCGGTAATGCATACAAAGCTCTCAGCAAGCTAACCGGAAGTATTGTGTTTGAGAGAGGCTCAGGTGAGACGGTTCTCTGTTTGCTTCTTGATGGATACGAACAACTAAAACCGGAAAGCGATACAGATTCCAGGTCTCCCGGAAACTCTCATACACCCGGTCTTTCTGTCCTGATCGCGGATGAAGTAGAAATTGTACTGAATTCAATGTCAGAGTATCTTGAGTTGAACAAGATAAGTGTAACAAGAGCCCATAACGGTGATCAGGCGATGCAACTGCTTAGAAGTGAAGATTTTGATGCTGCCGTTCTCGATTTGAATATGCCCGGAGTACCAACACCCGGAATTGTAAGATTCTGTCAAACAAGCAAACCGGAGATGGCTGTTATTGTAACATCCGGGTTTGAAGCATCTCAGGAAGTTCAGGATCTGATAGTAGCACCCTCTACAGAATATCTCCACAAGCCGCACAAACCTGATGTTCTTATTGATATGATATATTCACTTATAAGTAAATCTAAAGAGGGAAGTACTAATGCCGATTACTGATTCACTACTAAGACTGCTTGCCGCATTTATTCTTGGCGGAATTGTTGGACTTGAAAGACAGATACATGGTAGACCTGCTGGATTGAGAACACATATCCTGGTTTCACTAGGAGCAGCTGTGGCTGTGATTGCCGGGGTTCAGGCAGAACTGTCTTTTCCGTCACTCACCATTGATACAGGACGAATTATAGCCGGTGTTATTACCGGTATAGGGTTTCTTGGTGCTGGTACCATTGTAAGATACAGAGAGGGCATTGGCGGTCTTACAACGGCAGCCTGCATATGGTTTGTTTCAATGATTGGAATTCTCTGCGGGTTCGCTTTCTACGCTCTTGCCGGGATTGCATCGGTTGCGGCTCTTCTTGTTCTTCTTATTCTGGATACTCTGGAGGGAAAACTCCCTGTGGCAAGTTACTGGACGCTTACAGTTAAGTCAAACGAAAGACCGCTTATAGAATTTCAGAAACAGTGTCGGGTGATTTTGGCAAAACGAGGACTCGATGTTAAAAGCACTACTTTTAAGATTTCCGAGGATGGAATTGAACTCAACCTTGTACTAAGGGCCAGGAAGAGAAAAACTGATTTTTCCGCAGCAGAAATTGTTATGGAACTTGAGGGAGTCACTAGCGTGAAGTGGGCTCACAGGTCCGGTCAGTGGTAAAGATAGGGATTGCTCTCGGAGGCGGCGGAGCGAGGGGTTATGCCCATTTCGGAGCCCTATTCGCACTTCAGAAGAGCGGTATCCCCATTCATTGCATTTCCGGTACGAGTATCGGTGCTGCAGTAGGTGCATTGTGGGCTACAAATCAGCATATCGAGTGCTACAAATCTCTTAAGAAACTTGATAGAGCAGGAGTTCGCCAGGTACTTGATCCCGAATTACCAATGATCTCCGGTTTTCTACACGGACGAAAATTATATAATGTTCTTGAGAGTTGGTTCAAGGGAGAGAGAATAGAGAATCTGGCACGGCCCTTTAGTGCGAACGCAGTAAAGCTTGACACTGGTGAAGAAGTGACTTTCAACTCAGGTCGACTATCAGATATTATTCGGGCCAGTGTTTCTGTACCAGTAATTCTTGCTCCATGGCAGATTGGGGATTCTACATATGTAGATGGGGGTGTTGTTAATCCACTGCCCGTGAAACAGTGCAGGGAAATGGGAGCAGACGTTGTTATTGCTGTCAATCTGCTGGGTATTGTTCCGAAGGTGGAAACCTATATGCCTGAAGAAGCAGAGATAGAAAAAATTGCTCAACGTTTGCATATTCCGGAAGGAATCGTTGAAGCGGTTTCAGATATTCCGCTGATCAACAAGTTAAAAAATCCCAAAGTCCCGGAAACCGCTTTTGCTGCACTTCTGATGAGCCAGAGAGCTTTGGTAAATGCCAACCTGAAGGATTGGGCACCTGACTATCTGATTGAACCCGATTTGAGCAGCTTTAATGGTTCTGAATTTCATCTTGTGAAAGAAATAAGCGAAGTAGGTCTCGTTGCAGCTGAGACAATGATACCTGATATCCTAAGAGGATTAAGCCTTTCTGTTACCGGTGAAAATTAGCATAATCGCTCTGTTGGTAATACGAAATGAATACGACCGATTGGGGAGGGACCATGGCACTGTTCTCCGGTAATCTTAAGAAAATGCAGACTGAGTTGTCCAACAGTAATGTTGACTGGTCTAAACTGGAGTCTCTTTCCTCCGGAAGATGTGACTTATCCGGAAAAAACTCAGCAGATGGCAGACTTCTCATTAACACTTTTATAAAAAGGGCAGCCGAGTCATCAGGGAAAGACAGAAATTTTTCTCATATTATCAGAAACATTGAATCAAAAGGAGGGGATTTCAATAGATCAATGAACCCCACCGGAGTAACTCCTATTCATTTTGCTTCTGAACTCTCAGACTCTACTCTGCTTAAAGCCCTGTTGCAGGCTGGTATTCAACCCGCTTCAACTACTGTTGCAGGCTCCACAGCTCTTCACACTGCTGTTCAGTCCGGGCGACTGGAGAATGTAAAGCTTTTACTTGCAGCCGGTTCCGACCCGGGGGCTGAAGACGCCAAGAGTAATGCACCTCTTCATTTCTCAGTACTTCTGGATGATCCAGTCGAAATTGTTAAAGTGCTTCTGGAGGCAGGAGCCAAAGCGTACCACAGAAATGCAGAGCAGAAGACTTCTATTAACATTGCTGAAGAGCAGCAGCAGTTTGAGACAGTCAAGCTCCTCCGTGACAGTCTGAGAAAATTCAGGAGAAACTTCAGCAGGCCGTGGAATTGTCCTCAGTGCGGCTCTTCAATAAACAGACCCCCATCACACAAAGTCGAGTGGTATCTCTCGCTCGATATGTGGGACCATCTGCAATTTACCTGTGGCGAATGCGGTACTGTAACACCGGCAACAGTCCTCGACGGAGAAGTTTAGCAGCAGGACTGTTATTCATGACTGAACAGAGGTGCCGCTGCATTTTCAAAAATTGCTTTGCAAGCTGCCTGAACCTTATCTCTGTATTCCGGAGCTGAAGCTACGGTCAGTAGACTTCTGTTGGGTCTTGCGTTACTGAGGTATTTAGCGAAGGGTGGGTCGATTTCTTCAAGAGGTACAAGGTGCCCTCTTTCATTCAGGAAATTGATGTCGAGTTTCTCGAATCGCTCTTCTGATACTTTCACAGCTTCAATCGGAAGATCTACCAGTATGTATCCAGGATCTACTCCAGCTTTTTTCGAAAGCTGCTCTGTGAGCAGTTCTGCAGCTCTTTTGGGTGTGCTATTCTGGTTTCTGAGAGTGTTGAGGAAGTGGTTATCATTCTCCGAAGTTGTAACCGCATCGATTCTGAATACCTGGGTGAAAAGACCCTGGCGGTACTTTACTCTCCATGCCATCTCCCGGACCCACGAGTCGCCTGAGTCCTTTTCCAAAAAGCTGAGTACCTCATCGTCAGTCATAAACATGAAGTCCTGTATTTCATTCATCTCGATCACACTTTTTCTTGTAGCACTGAGAAGCATCTTGTCAACAATTCTAGTTTTTTTGTGAAGATAGACAGATGAATACATCTGGAGCCTTGCAAGAAGAAAGTCTCTTATTGCATTCAACCCCTTTTCCAGAAATACAAGTTTGCCTTCCTTCACAGCCATTGTGGAAACAATTCTGTCCACTTCAATGTGACCGAACGCAACTCCTGTAAAATGAAAGTCTCTCTGGAGGTAGTCCAGCATATCCGCATCAACTTCTCCAAAGATCATCTGCTGAGCAAATTCCTTCTTCTTGTAGCGGCTTGTAATAAGGTCAGCTACATCCCCTGGAAGAATTCCGTGGTTAGTCAATATTTCGGATATCTTACCCGCTCCGCGAACAGGCATAACTTTTCTGCCCGTAATCATATCTGCGACAAGATCCATGTGATCTCCACCAGTCAGCTCTAGATAGAGTGGTTCGAGTGTGTGTGACCATGGGGTATGACCTATGTCGTGAAGGAGCCCAGCCGCTTCAACCAGGTCTCTTGTCTCTCGAGTCGAGTCGTTGTATTCTTCTGGGCATCTGTCGCTGAGATGCTCGGCTATGCGACCCGCAAGATGAGATACACCGAGAGCATGGGCAAGTCTCATGCAGTGAGCCCCGGGGTAGCTCTGAAATGTGGTGCCCAGCTGATGAATAAAACTGAGTCTTTGAACCTCAACCGTTTTCAGCAGTTCTTCCTGTAGAGGAGATAGACGAATAGTACCCAGAACAGGCTCTCTTATATACATGACCTTATGACTCATTGCATTCTCCTTTTCTAAAAAAGTTTGGCAACTTTTCAATGCACTGTGTTGTTACTTGACACTACTATGATAATATTCATTTACTATAGAGAGGAGAAACAATGGGATTGTGTGATTTTCATACGCACAGCACTGCTTCAGACGGCAGGTTGACACCTACACAATTGGTTGATGAGGCCGCTAGGTGTGGTCTTGACGGTTTCGCGCTGAGCGATCACGATACCCTTGCTGGTGTTAAAGAAGCTGCAGCAAGATCTGATGAACTCGGTCTGTTTTGCATTCCTGCACTGGAATTTAGTGTTGATTTGCACTCCGGTGGATCTGCACATTTACTGGGTTATTTTCCGGGTGCTGATCTCTCAGTTCTCTGTGATCCCAGTTCAGAAATCCAGAAGGCTCTTGATTATGTTGTTGAAGGCAGAAACACCCGAAATCCAGCTATTGTATCTAAGCTTAGAGGACTCGGGTTTGATATAACGATGGATGATGTTCTGGCTGAGGCAGGCGATGCCATTGTCGGGAGACCTCACATTGCAGCAGTTCTTTTGAAAAAAGGGTTTGTGAGTTCCTCTGAAGAGGTATTTAACAGGTATCTTGGTTCAGGAAAACCAGCCTATGTTGAGAGAAAACGACTTGGAGATTACCGAGCTATTGAAATAATCAGGCAGTCCGGGGGGCTGCCCGTGCTTGCCCATCCGAAGTATATTCAAGTCGAGAATTTGCGTGGACTTGGAGCCTTGGTGTCTTCACTGGTCGATTCAGGACTTGCTGGTCTCGAAGCATACTATCCCGATCAGGATAGCACTATGATTTCTTTTCTGGAGCAAGCATCTAAAAAACACAAGCTTCTCCTTACAGGAGGAAGCGATTTTCACGGGATCAGGCACCCTCTTCCTGGATGGTGCGATGGTTCTTTTGGGGTTAATACAGATAAGGTCTTGAATTTCATGACTGAATGCCTTTCGAGGGGGAGTGTTTCTTATGGCAAAACTGAGTGACATTGTTAAACAGATTGATCAGACAGCTAAAGAGGGTAACAGAGTAAAAGCACTCAAGATGCTTGAGGGGCTATTGAAAAAGGTACCTGAAGCAAAGGCGCAGCCACTTCTTAAAAGAAGAAAACTCTACAGGGGTGAGCTCGCGACTGAAAACAGAATTATTGCACTGGAGAAACAGTACAGCGTCTAATGAGGAGACTCTCTTTACTTCTCTCTCTGCTTTCTCTGTTTCTGGGTTGCAGCACCGGTGTGCTATCCGGTTCTTCCCGGCTTTCCTCCTATGCCGCCAGGGCTTCCTGGCAATGGGAGAATGCTGAACACTTTCTCATCAGAGGCAGAGCTAGACTTGAGGGCGAAAATCAGGTTTTCTCTGGGCCATTTCTACTATGGGCTTCGAAAAGTATTCCAGCCGTCAGGGCCGATTTCTGCGGTCCTGACGGCTCTCCACTTATTTCGCTCCTACTTAATTCTGAAGGCTGTCTTTTCTATCAACCGGCTGAGGGACACGCAGAATTTTTTGCTGGAGGTTTGCCTGCGGGTGGAGGGCTTCTTGATGTTTACGCAGTGATTTCTCTTATAAGAACAGGTTTCCCTCAGATACCCGTTCAATGGGAGATGGTTTCCTCATGTGATACGTCATCAAATGATTGTAATCAATGGTTGTTCACTCCACTATCTCCTGACACTGCTGTGGTTTGTTTAAAGAATACAGATCTGTTTCCATCCTTCACAACAGATGATTTTTCTCTCGAAGTTACCGTCTCATCATGGCATGATGAGTTCAATGCATGGCCGATGGAATGGAGACTTCGCTCTTCCGTTTCCAGTGCACTTATCCGTATTCGAAGTTATGATGTGGAGACTGAACCGCAGAGTTCTGCCTGGAGCCTCGTGGTACCGGTCCCGATTGATACGCTCAGCTTTAGCAATGGGGTATGGGAGTCAGCTGCTGATCTTCCAATCCGTTAACTCTCTCCAGTTAACACGCCCTGAAAATTGCGTACCCTTATAGGGTAACCCCTTTTCATCTGATTAAATAAGTTGTATATAGCCTGCGTTACGTAGAGTAAACACACTGATTTTGCATCAGGAGAATGAAAATGGGTATAAGGGATTTTTTCGCTAGGTTTGTCGGCTCGGAGAATTCCAATGGAGCCGGTGTTTTTTCTTCGGCGATGGCAATAGATCTTGGAACTGCCAACACAATTATTCACCAGTTGGGCAGAGGTATAGTTCTCGAGGAACCAAGTGTTATTGCTATCGAACGCGACACTGCAAATGTTGTTGCTGTTGGTAGTGAAGCAAAAGCTATGCTCGGTCGAACAGGTGGGGATATTTCAGTAATTAGACCTCTTAAAGATGGTGTTATCAAAGAAGCAACTGCAACAATGGCAATGCTTAGAAGGTTTTTCGAGCAAGCTCAGACAAAACGATTCTCTATGCGCCCCAGAGTTCTTGTCTGTGTTCCCAGTGGTATTACTGAAGTGGAAGTTAACGCTGTCAGGACATCACTGGAAAGAGCTGGTGCCAGGGAGGTTCTGCTTGTACCTGAACCACTTGCTGCTGCCGTCGGAGTCGGGCTTCCAGTAGAGTCAGCAGTTGGTAATATGGTTGTTGATATCGGTGGAGGAACTACAGAAGTTGCAGTCATCAGTTTGAATTCTATTGCAGCCGACAGCTCCATTAGAGTCGGTGGCGACGAAATGAATGACGCAATCATAAATTACATGAAGAAAACTGCCTATCTGCTTATTGGTGAACGCACAGCAGAAATGGTAAAGATCAATCTAGGTTCAATGCTGGAGGAGGATATCAGAGAAGAAGAGGTTAGCGGCATGGATGCAACCTATGGTATCCCCAAAACGACTACAGTAAAGGCCAGCCAGATACGTTCTGCTTTACAGCAACCAGTTAACGCAATCATTCAGGCCGTGCAACAGGGTCTTGAAAGAACTCCCCCCGAACTTGGTCGTGATATTGTGAACAGGGGAATTGTTCTTACCGGGGGTGGTGCTCTTCTACGTGGACTGGACATTCTTCTTACAAGAGAAACAGGCCTGCCTATTAGAATCGCCGATAACCCTCTTTCCTGTACTGTGCTCGGAGCCGGTATTATTCTTTCCGATCTCTACAGGTATCGCAAGCTGCTGATTAACTGATTATGAGAAATCCAAATGTCAGGCTAGCCTGGAATGTATTGGCAGCATTGGCTCTTCTTCTCTTCGGTCCAACAGTTCTTGGAGTCGGAGGCTCTATTCTCGGGGCAAGGTTTGCCTCTCTCTTCTTTTCTGAAGAGTACTCTGAAGATTCGGACTATCTGTCATTATCTGTCAAACTGATGCTGGAAAATGCGGAGCTGCGAGAAATGGCGGCAAAAAGCAGCCTCTACCGTGCCATGCTTCACTACACAAGAATGCCTGATGTTACAGCGCTGGTCGGAAGAGTTCTATACCGATCTGAGGGTCTAATCCGAGGTGATCTCGTTATTGACAGAGGATCAGACCATGGAGTTTATAATGGAGCAGTCTGTACCAGCAGCAGAGGTTTAGTGGGAATTGTCACTTCTGTCGAGGCTTCAACATCCATTGTTGTTCCCATTACAAGTCCAGCAATCCATGTTAGTTGCATTACAGCATCTACCGGCTCACTCGGAATTCTTGGTTCTGATTCCGGTACCAGACTAAGGCTTGACTTTGTTGACAGCTCTTCAGAACCTGAAATAGGAGAACTGGTTCTCACCAGTAGATTTGGGGGAGTCTACCCTGAAGGAATTGTTGTGGGAGAAGTAGATGATATTGCCGAAGGGGAGAGAGGATTGGATATTTCTCTTTCAGTTACTCCTGCGGTGGATTTTGAAAGAGTTAACGAGGTGCTGATTCTTCTCTCAGAGGATAGTGTAGAATAATGAAGAGTCACCTTTTGGGTTGGTTGATTGTATTTCTGGCAATTGTTGCTCAATTCCTTTTGGAAGTTACGTTTGGGCGAGTTTTTGTCGCACCTGCTATTCTCGTCCCTGTCCTTGTCTATCTATCTCTTTCTGATTCTGATTTTTGGTCCATTGAGGGTGCTTTCTGGAGTGGTTTTGTTATCGATCTGCTTCTTCACCAGCCTCTGGGTGTTAGCTCTATCTCCATGCTTGCAGGAATTGCACTTGCTGAAAGAATGCTGAAAGTAGCAACTGGAATTCTTGAAATGACTTTTGTTATCAAAGCGATTCTAGCTTCTCTTCTTTCGGACTTGTTTTTCGTTTTTCTTGCTGCGAGACCCATAGGAAGTGGTTTTAATTTAGATACATTACTTATTTTCCCCAGGATAGTTATACCGTTGCTACTCTACCTGGGCTTACCACTTCTCGCCGGTAAGAGAAACAGGTACACTACATGAGATCGACCTCCTCTTCATTCGGTCAGAAACCATACCGCTCACTGATGGTGATAACTGTTTTTCTCTTTCTGATTCTCTTCGGAAAACTTGTTGATCTTCAGATATTGAAAGGTGACTATTACCGAGAACTCTCATCGAGAAATCACATTCGATCTGTAATTCGCCCTGCTCCACGCGGAGTTATCAGAGACAGAAACGGAATTGTTCTAGCAGATAATGTACCAACATTCACTGTTTCACTTGTAAGTGTTGAGTTTGATTCTACAAATACAGAGCTTCTCGGTCATCTGCTTCAGATAAGCGAGGAAGAACTACAGGAGCGATTGGGACCGGCACAGGAAAATCCTTTCAGATCTACTCAGATTGTTAGCGGATTAAGTGTTGAGGATGCGGGTAGAGTTGCAGACAATCTGTACCGTCTGGGTGGTGTCTCAGTTGATGTACTTCCAAGGAGGCGATACGCTTTCAGCAGTTCGTTTTGCCATTTAATCGGATATGTAGGCCTTGCTGACAGTGCAAGAGTTTTCCAGGGAGAATTGATTGGCAGAACAGGGCTGGAAAGAATTCTAAATCAGAGCCTAGTAGGTAAGCATGGTGTAATTCGAGAAGTAGTAGATGCGCACGGAAGGGTTGTGGAGAGGTTTCAAGGGGGGGATATTGAACCATCGCCGGGAGAAAATGTTAATCTGACTCTAGACTCCAGACTGCAACTGACAGCAGATTCTCTTATTATGTCCACCGGTCATCAGGGTGCTGCGGTTGTTCTAAATTATGAAACCGGAGAAATCCTGGTTCTTTCTTCCGTTCCCGGCTTTGACACGAATTTGATGATCGGAGGAGTTTCTTCCGAAAATTGGAATGGAATTCTAAATGATCCTGGAAAACCCCTTCTTAACCGGGCTTGGGCTACAGCTTACCCACCCGGATCAACCTACAAAATTGTCTCTGCCGCATGGCTTCTTGAATCAGGCATTGTCAACGAAAACACCATGCCTGATCCGTGCTACGGTACATTCCACTTTGCTGGTAGCGACTTCAAGTGCTGGAGTACCCACGGAAGGTTGAATGTTGTTGGGGCACTGACTCAGTCATGTGATACCTATTTCTACAGAACCAGTATGCTTGGTGACATGGATGAAATGGCAGAGTTCTCCCGTGGATTCGGAATGGGAGCTCGTGTTACAGATATTTTACCCGGTGAATCATCAGGAGCCCTTCCCACCAGAGACTACTTGAACCAGCTTTTCGGCCAGGGAGGCTGGGGTCTTGGTAATCTAATGATTGCCTCGATCGGTCAGGGGGAGGTGCTTGCCACTCCTCTTCAGATAGCAGTTGCTGCAGGTTTGGTTGCCTCGGGAGGGCATCTTCCTGTACTTTCCATTCTGAAAGACGAATCAGTTAACCAACCCGGTTGGGAAACAAATACATCCCTTGAGACCTTCGGCATAGTGAGAGAAGGAATGAGGCTAGCAGTAGAATCTACCCGTGGAACTCTTCACAGTACAATGAATTACCTGCCTGTTCAGGTTTTCGGTAAATCAGGTACTGCAGAAAGTGGACTGAATGATGATCACGCCTGGGTAAACGGATTTATTGAAGAACCATACCCTATTGCTTTCTGTGTAATTATAGAAAACGGAGGGCATGGAGGTGCGGTTGCTGGACCTGTTGCTGCAGGAATAATAGAGGAAATATTGGAGATCTCTGATGAAACACAATGAGAAAACCGACTGGATATTTGTTCTCTCTTTGGCTTTGCTTCTGCTGCTGGGTCTGGTCAATGTTTATTCTGCATCGGGTTCTCAGAAGAGTCTGTTCACCCATCAGGTATTTTTTGTTCTAGCTGGAGTGGGCGTTTTTCTTGGAGCTTCAGTTTTCCCATTACGCTTTCTCGATGAATCGGTTCCCTTCCTTTACGGTTTTTCTCTGATTCTACTGCTGCTAACTATTTTCTTCGGTGGAGGACCAGCTGGAAGGTGGCTTCAGATCGGCCCTCTGAATATCCAGGCATCTGAGATTGCAAAATTGTGTGTGATTATTCTTACCGCCAGATGGCTTCCTGCACTTCGAAGGGAATCTGTTGCCGGTGGAGTTCCTCTTTACCTTTTTACTGTTGGAATTCTTACAGTTCTGACTCTGTTACAACCAGATCTGGGCACTGCTGCATCTATGGTGATGATCATCTTTGGTATGATTTACTGGGCAGGTTTTGGTTTTAACTGGATTTTCCTCTTTCTCAGCCCCTTATCTGCAGCTCTTTCATCAATCCGTTTTGTTTCCTGGATAACATTTACAGCAGTTCTTTGCGCTGTTCTATACCGTTCCAGAGCCAAACCTCGAAGATGGGTCTTTTTCCTTCTAATAACCAGCCTTATTGCTGCAGCGACACCCTCCGCTTGGGGACTTCTCAGACCATATCAGCAAGCAAGACTGACCACATTTCTTAATCCTGAAGCCGACCCTTATGGTGCAGGATGGAATGTTATTCAATCAAAGGTTGCCATTGGTTCAGGAGGAATTAGCGGCCAGGGCTTTTTGAATGGAAGCCAGAATGAGCTTGCTTTCCTCCCAGCAAGACACACCGATTTTGTTTTTTCTGTATGGGCGGAGGAATGGGGATTCATCGGGAGCCTCATTCTGTTAACGCTTTATGCTCTTCTTGCCTGGAGGATTCTGGCAGGTGCAAAACGTTCACTAAATCCATTCAACTCTATGCTGGGTGCCGGCACTGCCGTATTCATCATAATTCATGTGGTTGTTAATGTTGGAATGACACTCGGAATGATGCCCGTTACCGGGCTTCCTCTTCCCTTGATTACATACGGAGGCAGCCACATTATTACAGAAATGCTGCTTCTCGGTTTCTCACATAATGTCATCCGGAACTGGCGCAGTTACTGACAGCAACCCCTCTCTTTGTTATCATAGAGTCATCGTTAAACTAAATAGATTGAGGGGAAAATGCATCCGATTCTTTTCAAAATAGGCTCTCTGCCTGTAAATAGCTACGGGTTGATGTTGGCAATCTCATTTCTTTTGGGAGTAAAACTTGCCTCTCGCAGAGCTTTCAAACTTGGTATTCCCGGTGATGATACGGTAAATCTCAGCATCTGGATTATGGCTGCTGCAATCGTAGGATCGAGAGCCTTTTATGTCGTTACACATATGGATCAGTACGCAGGTGATCCACTTGCAGTTGTCGCTTTCTGGAATGGCCTGTACGGTCTCAGCATGCTTGGTGGCGTGGTCCTGGCCATGATTGTTGGTTTTGCATGGATAATAAAGAAGAAGTGGCCTCTGTGGTCTTTTGCCGATGCGATTATTCCCTCATTTGCTCTGGGGATTTTCATTACCAGAGTCGGTTGCTATTTTAATGGTTGTTGTTTCGGTTCCGAGACCGCTTGTTCTCTTGGTGTTTCTTACCCATCCGGATCACTTCCATTTTCCATCTTCGGCTCTGCACACGTTCACCCAACACAGCTTTACAGCTCTCTTGGAGGACTGATAATTCTTGTTCTTCTTCTTTGGGCGGATAGAAGAAGGAACTTTCCCGGATTCATTTTTTCCATGTTTCTAGGTCTCTACGGAGCAACAAGATTTGGCATGGAGGAATTTAGATATTTTGATCACGCCCCAAGTAATGTTCTTGGTTATAGTGTTTTTGCTGCCAGACCCGGGATGACAGACAATCAGTTGATTAGTCTCGGTATGGTTGCTGCATCGTTTGTTTTAGGCTTATGGCTTTATTATCGAGATCGAAAAAGCTCTTCCTGAGCCTTCTGGTTCATAGATGTACCGGTTGTGGTTGCAGGATTGATAAAGGTGCAGGAAGTTTTTGTACCTGGTGCAGGGCTCGAATGTTTCCGGATGGTATCAGAATGGCGGGGAATACTCAGGTGTTCACCGGATTCCATCACTCCGGAGTTGTGCGTGAGATGATTCTTAGATTCAAATTTGGAGGAGAAAGGCATCTTGCCCGAGAGCTTGCAAGGCTTTCTCTCGACGCATGGCCTAAGATCCCTGACGCAGATGATACTCTTTTCCCTGTTCCGGCCTCCAGGGCACGGATGCGGGAGCGAGGATATAATCAGGCAGCTCTCCTAGCTTCAGCAGTTGCCCGTGAAACAGGTTCCACAGTGAAGAAGACACTTTTTAGAAGCGGTGGCGAGTCTCAGATCAAAGTTCGAGGTGCAGACAGAACAGAAAACATCAGGGGAAAATTTTCAGTTCTGAAGGGAACTGAGCACACTGGCAGAGCATGGCTTATTGATGACGTGATGACAACGGGTTCAACTATCATCGAAGTTGTGTCAGCACTCTCAAATGCAGGACTAAGACATATTCAGCCTGCGGTAGTATGCTTTCGGGAAATCAGTGAAGAGAGTATTA
Source organism: Candidatus Fermentibacteraceae bacterium (assembly GCA_016744855.1). Classification (GTDB taxonomy): domain Bacteria; phylum Fermentibacterota; class Fermentibacteria; order Fermentibacterales; family JCC-6; genus Sabulitectum. Next base: position 70,094 of record JADGDO010000009.1, read on the forward strand.
TTCCCTGCGAGGAGGTTGAGTATGCGAAAGGCTGAAAAAGTGGTTGGAAGCAACTATATACACAAATTGACATTTCAGGTTAAAGATACGCTTCTTGCAGCAAGGTACGGATTCACTTTAAGGAATATCTGGGTTTTCTGGAAGGGAATTGTTGCTTCTTGGGCGATTTTGGTCTTCTTTACTTACGCCGGTTTTATTGCAGCTGGGTCTTCTCTCGCTGACCGATTCACAGCAGCTGTTTTCTGTCCCTTGCCGGACAGCCTTTTTATGAGTAATGTCCCTTCTGTTATTCTGCTAGTTGCAGGGATTCTGCTTGCCCTTGTCGTCTTTATACTAACGTCACTAAAGGTATCCAGATTAACATTTGAGCAGTTACGAGGAGACCGTTTTTTCTCTGAGGCTGAGGCTCAAAGGTTCTGCCGATCCAACTGGAAACCGGCTGTTGTAACGCCTCTCATCATCATCTCTGGAATTCTGACGGGATTGTTTGCCATCTTTCTTTTCGGACTCATATCAGGAATCCCTTCACTGGGACCTGTGCTTGCAGGACTACTGGCGATACCAGCATGGATCATCGGTCTGTTTATCATGTTGGCTCTGGTAGCGCTCTTCATCTCAATCTTTCTTGCTCCGGTAGTAACCGCAACTACAAAAGGAGACACATTTGAGTGTCTTTTCGAGGTTTTTAGCATAGTAACATCACAACCGGTCAAGCTTTTTCGTGGACTCGTTTCAGGCTTCTTCATGAGAATAATCGCACTGATTGTTTTTTGTATTTTTGCCTGGGGTTCTCTTTCCATTGTTTCTTCGGTTGTTTACAGAGCAGCTGGAGTTGAAGGATTCGGCTCTTCTTTCGAATCCGGATTCTCTAGACTAGCCCCGGATGCAGTTCCATTTTATTCTTCGATGTTCAATCCTCTCGAGTCTACCGATCATTCTGATTTATCCCGAACTGGACTAGCGGAAATTCTTCTCTCTCTTGCCGGTGTCGCTGTGTTCCTTTCTCTATGGGCATACTGGTTTTCAAGCGGTACCGCACAGTGGACAATCATCTATCTGGTAGCAAGATATCATCGAGACGGAGAAGACCTTCTTCAAAGAGCTGAAGATGATGAAAATAGAGAGTTCAGCAAAACCTGCAGCAGTCAGGGTGGTATTGAATAATGGCTTCAGATAAGTTTGTTCACCTTCATCTACATTCTGAGTACAGCCTTCTGGATGGTGCTATCCGTTTCGGCAAAATGGGTAAATACCTTGCTGAAAACGGGATGGATGCTGTTGCTGTAACCGATCATGGAAACATGTTTGGAGCTGTTGATTTTTGCGAAAAAATGAAGGCTGCAGGAGTCAAACCAATAATAGGTAGCGAGGTATATCTCACTCCTGATGGTATGAAAGAAAAGAAGAGACATACAGGAAGGCCGAAGTACTATCATCTGACATTGCTTGTTGCTACAGAGGAGGGCTACCACAACCTGATAAAACTATCCAGTGCTGGATACCTGGATGGATTCTACTATAAGCCACGTATTGATAAAGAGCTTCTGGAGAAACACTGCTCAGGGCTTATCATCGGTTCTGCCTGTCTTCAAGGAGAAGTTGCACAGCACCTTCTTGCAGGCAATAAAGACAAAGCTATAGAAACAGTCCGGTATTATCAGAACCTGGTCGGGAAGGATCGTTTCTTCATCGAATTGATGGACCATGGGCTGGAGGAAGAGAAACAGATTCTTTCTGAGCTAGCAGAGGTTGCCCGTGAAACAGGGGCCCTTCCAGTCGCCACTAACGATGCTCATTATCTGACCCGGGAGGATGCAAAAGCTCACGAAGCACTCCTCTGTCTTCAAACAGGTAAGACTCTTGATGATGTCAACAGAATGAAATTCGGAGCAGATGAGTTTTACATTAAAACTCCTAAGGAAATGAACCAGCTTTTCAACTGGATTCCTGAAGCAGTATCCAACTCCTGCATTATCGCAGGAATGTGCAATTTCGCTGTGTCACCCGGCAAGTTTTTGCTGCCGGATGCACCAATGCCTCATTGCTTTGCCAGTCAGGGAGAGTATCTCTCCCAACTTGCCGGGATAGGTTTGAAGAAAAGACTGAATCGAGATCCTTCTGAAATCGAAAGCGATCGACTCGCTTTTGAGCTGGAAGTTATTAACGGGATGGGATTTCCGGGATACTTCCTGATCGTATCAGAACTTATGCGCTGGGCGAGGGAAGAGGGTATTCCTGTCGGCCCCGGAAGAGGTTCTGCTGCTGGAAGTCTTGTTTCCTACGCAGTTGAGATCACAGATGTAAATCCCCTCGATCATGACCTCAGTTTTGAGCGTTTTTTGAATCCTGCCAGGCAGCAGATGCCTGATATTGATCTGGATGTTTGCGTAGAGCGCCGAGGTGAGATAATAGATCACTTGAAACATCTGTACGGCGAAGAGAGCGTTTGCCAGATTATTACATACAACAGGATGAAGAGTAAGGCGGTAACCAAAGACATCGCCCGTGTTCTCGGGATGACTTATGGTGAGGGAGAGATTTTATCAAAACTTGTTGGAGAGGCAGACGAGGGTAAAGGAAAAAGTTTCAAAGAAATGGCAGCTTCCAATGCAGCCCTTAAGACCCAGATACAAACTATCGATAAAGCTCCCTTACTAATCGAATATGCCGACAGGCTCTCTGGAATGGTAAGGCACGCTGGTGTACATGCTGCGGGAGTCGTTATTACTCCCGGCCGTCTCGATAAACATGTACCTCTTTACTGGGCAAAGGAAAAGGGCATTACCACCCAGTATGAGATGAAAGCTGCAGAGAAAATAGGGTTACTGAAACTGGACGTACTCGGCCTCCGAACGGTAACAGTAATACATCATGCAGAGACAGCAATAAAGAAATACAAACCTGATTTTTCCATAGACACGATCCCTTTCGATGACTCAGCTACTTTTAAGATGCTTAGTTCTGGTAATACTTCTGCTATTTTTCAGCTGGAGAGCAGCGGTATGCGTGAAGCACTAAAAAAAATAGGTGTGAACCGTTTTGATGATGTTACAGCGGCAGTTGCCATTTATCGTCCTGGATCTATGCATATGATTGATATCTATGCCCAGAACAAGGAAAAGGCGGCCAGGGGAGAGAATATCAGCTATACTCATCCGGCTCTTGAGGAGGTCCTTTCGGATACCTACGGTGTTACCATCTACCAGGAGCAGGTAATGCGCATTGCTAACGTACTGGCAGGAATGAGTATGGCCGATGCGGATAATCTTAGAAGGGCGATGTCAAAAAAAATAGCGGAAAAAATGGCTAAGATGAAGACGGTCTTCCTTGAAGGTACTGCTAAGAGAGATATACCAAAGAAGAAAGCTTCTGAAATATGGGATCTGATAAAGAAATTCGCTGAATACGGGTTCAATAAATCCCATGCTGTCTGTTACGCAATTATTGCCTACAGAACTGCTTACCTGAAACGTCATTTTCCTGCAGAGTTTATGGCAGCCTGCCTGACCAGTGAAATCGGTACAGTATCCAAGCTCAGAACTCTTGTAAAAGAAGCCATAAGATTGGGGATTACTGTAAGAGGGCCTTCTGTGAATTATGGAATGGCAAAGTTCGTTGCTCCTGATCCGGAAGAAATCATTTATTCTCTTGCCGCCATAAAGAATGTTGGAACTACTGCTGCAGAAGAGATTGTAGAAGCCAGGGAAATAGTGGGAAGTTTCACTACCATTTTTGATTTGTGCGCTAGTGTTGCTCTACTTGAAGAATCTTCCGGGCTTAACAAACGGGCACTTGAAGCTTTGATCCTTGCGGGAGCCACCGATTGTCTCGAGGGAAACAGGGCTCAACAGCTAACAGTTGTTGAAAAAGCTCTTGAATATGCGTCCTCAGCTAGGAAACATCATGATTCCGGTCAGATGTCCCTGTTTGGAGGTTCCACAGATGAGCCCGTTGCACCAGCGCTTCTCAACTGTGATGAAATCCCCCTTGAGGAGAAGCTTGAAAAAGAAAGAGAAATGCTTGGGTTTTACTTCTCAGGTCATCCTCTTGACATGTATACTGAGGAAATTCTCGGATTTACTTCTCACTTTGTTGATCAGGTAGATTCAGCCCCAATTGGCCCACTGTCGGTTGCAGGTACTATCGCAGAGATCAGAAAAATCACTACTCGAAAAGGAATAATGGCTTTTGTAACTATAGCTGGTAAAAAGGGTTCCGCTGAAGTAATAGTTTTCTCAGATGCTATGGAGAGGTACGGAGATCTACTGGAAACAGGTTCTCTTCTTCTCTTTGAAGGTGAAGTTACTGAGGGGAAGGGCGATAGGGATAACAAGATGTCTATCGAAAGGGTATTCCCTCTCAGGAAGTGTCGTGCGATGATGAATTCCGGGGTTCTGATTGAGGTTGATGGTTTTAACTGTGATATGTCGCTTCTTGAGCAGGCAGCTTCCTTTATGCAAAAAAATCCCGGTAGAGGTAAGGTTTTCATGCGAGTTCGATTTCCCTCTGGAAGAATTGTTAATGCAATTTCCAGATCAATGACAGTTAAAACTGATGACGATGTTCTGGAGGGGTTGCGAGATATGCTGCCGGAAATGTCAAAAGTATCTCTTTGTCGAGGTGATGGGAGGTTCAGGTGAGAGTAGTATTAATAACAGCAATTGCTTTTTTGATCAGTTTTCCTTCTCAGGCTGGTGAACTTATGAGGGTGGCCGGGGAACCTACTGCAGGAATTATTGCCCCCAAAACATTTAATGTTGCCATGAGTACTTTCCCAAGCACCGGGCTCAAGTTTTCTATAACTGCAGGTATCGTCCCTCGGTTCATGGCCGGCTTGGGATACGGTGGATGGAACATCACAGGAATGAGTGATCCCGACTGGTTTGAGGAAGTGTACTTCAAAGCCAGATTCCGATTGTTTGACGAGAAACAAAGCTTTCCGGCAATTGCTCTGGGATATGATAACGAAGGCGAGCACGCACGTTCAGGAGCAAACTACTTAAGGCCTGCAAGGGATTTCTATCTGATCTTCAGTAAGAATTTTGCTGGTTGGGGTGGTGACATGGGTTTTCATTTTGGGATTAATTTAACCAATGAAGGACCAGATCATCTTGGAAGTTGGTTCGGTATAGATAAGTCATTTCCCGGCGGATTCGGCGTAGCTGCAGACTGGGATCTGGCAACAAACGGTGACACTGATTACAGATTTGATAAAACCGGTGGTTTCGTTGATGTAGAAGCATACTGGGAGAGTTTTGGGCAGGTTAGAATTGGTCTTAGATTCAGTGATATTCTTGAAACCGGTGGAGCCCCATATCGCTCACTGGTTATAGACTTTCTGGGTTTGATTTAAAGGAGAACAATGAATAAGGAGTTAATGAAAGCCTACTCTGAGGTTATTCTTAGTGGGGCTCTCAAGATCAAAAATGGTGATGTGTTATGGCTTAGGAGTGAACCCGTACATTTAGAGTTTGCAAAATATATAGCAGAAACCGCCTACCGGCTTGGAGCCAAGTACGTAAATGTTTCTCTGGAAGATCCCTCATTCGACCGAATACGTATTGATTCAACCGCTGACGATTCCTTTTTCGACTACGTTCCTGAAAACAGAACACCAATGTTCGATTCCATCGTGAAAGAGGGGTGGCGTGCACTTGCTCTACGCGGACCGGCTGAGCCTGATCTGATGGAAGGTGTTGATTCCGTAAAACTTGGCAGAACAACCAAAGCTGCTGCACTTGCAAGAAGAGGTTTTCTCTCAGCGGTATCTTCCAACAAGCTTCCCTGGAATGTCTGCCTGGCACCTACTCGACCCTGGGCGACAAAGGTATTGGGAAGTGATGAGAATTGGGAGGAAAGAATCTGGGATATACTTATTCCCATTCTTCGACTCGACAAAGCTGATCCTGCAGCTGCCTGGCTTGAGCACGATGCAATGTTAAAAAAACGTGCCGCCTTCCTCAATCATCACAGATTTCCACTGATCAAATTCACAGGTCCCGGAACAGATCTGACTGTTGGTATGCTTCCTGATAGACAGTTCAAGGGAGGAAGTTGTACTTCCGCTGATGGAACTGTATTTTTCCCAAACATTCCCACAGAAGAGGTTTTCAGCACTCCTGACAAAACTGCGACTGAGGGAAGAGTGAAATGCACAAGACCTGTCACTGTTTATGGGGCACAAGTTGATGGTGCCTGGTTTGCCTTTAAGAATGGTAGAGTTGTGGATTTTGGCGCAGACAGTAATTCAGAAGTTCTTGGACAGTATCTAAGCACCGATGATGGGGCATCAATGCTCGGCGAGGTTGCCCTTGTCGGAATTGACTCACCAATTTACAGATCAGGGAAGGTTTTCCATAATATTCTTTTTGACGAGAATGCATCCTGTCATATAGCGCTGGGTAACGGCTACACGGATTGTATTGTTAATGGAACTGCAATGGATGATGCAGCCCTGGAGAGTTGCAAATGCAATCAGTCACTTGTTCACACTGATTTCATGATAGGTAGTGAAAATGTTGATGTAACTGGTATTGCAGCAGATGGTACTGAAACTGTAATCATAAAAAATGGTGAATTCGTGATTTAAGGGGGGGAATATGATTGATCCCAGGCTCATGGAAATACTTGTATGCCCGCGGTGCAAAGGTGAACTTGAACATAAAAAAGTCGGCAATGAAAGCTTGATCTGCCACAATTGTGCTGTTGCATTTCCTGTGAGAGATGATATACCGGTTATGCTGATGGATGAGGCTGTGCCGCTGAAAAAAAACAAATAAGAAGTGAAGACAACCCTCTTCATAAGGATAAAAGTGTCACCCGGTAGCAGCAAAACTGAGTTTGCTTCTGAGATGGATGATGGTTGTTTCAAAATCAGACTAAAAGCTCAACCTGTTAACGGTAAGGCAAACGCAGCACTTGTTCAGTGGATTGCAAAGCAGTTTGCTTGTCAGCGCAGCGATGTACTCATAAAATCGGGGAGCACTTCCGGAAGAAAAACTCTTAAAATCATTGCTCCACAGGTTTTTCCGGATTGGTATCATGAGTGAACGAGCTCTTGCAGAGATCATTCGACTCGAGCTTTCTGAGCGCGGTAGACGGTGTATTCTTGTAAGAAACCTTCATAATTCAGGAAAATTCACAAGATATCTAGCTTCAATCCTCGATGATTTGAGAATTTTTACTGTCGATTGTACTGATGATGATTCTGTAAGAACAAGTTTTTATTCTTATTTCATCGGAGACAGCTTTACCAATCCGGAAACTGCTTTTGAGGCTGGTTGGAGGTCACACGCAACTGAGATATCTCTTTGCTCAGGGGCATCGGGGCTTGAGGTTATCGCCGGTCTTCAGAGCATCAAGATGAAGCTAAGAAATTATCTGTTTAACGGTGTTTTACCACAAGCAGGTGAATCTATTCTCGAGAAGGTTTGTTCATCTTTCACCTCTTCGCTCCCAACGGTTATCTGTCTGATCAATCATGGTGGACGATCCGGTGAACCGGTGCTAAAGAGTTCACCCGACCTTCCTCCAGTTGTCGTTTTCAGGCAAGACTGTGGAGATTTTGATGGATCAGACTCCATACTTGAATCCGGATTGATGCCCTTTCACACGATCCGGGAATACCTGATCGAGGAAAACTCAACTGCATCACCAGAAGCGGTAATGTCTGCTACGGACGGTGATGAGGGTCTTATCAGGCTCTATGCAGGGCTACATCGGGACTGCGGTGTCGATTGTTCTGATTTGTTTGCTATGCTTGATTCCTTTCTTGCAAAAAATCCGAAGCTTGAGATGTTTGCCAGATCAGCAGCGATATTCGGGATGCATTTTTTACCGGAGGAGGTTTGTCTTATCTCCGGAGTTGCCGCTAAAGCTCCTTTCAAGTCCGGTAGAGATATCAATCTCTGGAACGGACATCTTATCGGACACTTTTCAAGTGAACGTGTCCGAGATCATTTCCGAAGAGGTTTGAAGAAAGAACAAATAGACACTCTCCTACTGAAGGCTTCAGAAATTGTGTTGAAATTCAGAGGTGAAAATTCAAGATCACTTCAAGTTTCCGGAGACCTTCTAGTAAGAGCAGGTAACACCCTCTCTGCTTCGGAGGCATATGAGAAAGCAGCAGATCTTGCTTTCGGTGACCTCAGGAGGGCCGAGCTGTACAAGAGATCCGCACTATTTTTACCCGATAAAACGGAAACAGACAGGCTACTTTTCCAGTCAGCGCTGAATTACTACAGAGGTGAAATGTATCCGGAGGCAGTCAGTACTCTGGAGTCAATTTCGAATAAATCATCATCTGATATTGCATTGCTTTGGAGGCTATGTTCTTCTTCTGTTGATGATTCAATACTGGAAGTTTTTAGTGCTCTGGGTAAAACAGAAGTTCCTGACCTGGTTTTTGAAATCATTGAATCACGCGAGCTGCAACGACGCGGGTTGTATCACAAAGCCGAGAGAATCCTTCTGAATTGCGCGATTCGTGACACTTATACATCCATCATTTGCCTTGTTGAACTTGGAGAACAGCTTTACAGACGGGGAATGATTGACTGTTCTTTCTATACTATGCAGGTTGCAGAGAGAGAGGCTATTTCTTACGGCTCTGAGTGGCTGGAGAGAAGAGCACTTTTTACATCTCTGAAGGCATGCAATCGTCTCGGAAAATACGAAAAGGTAGATGCAAAATTAGCCCGTCTACTTGAGTTAGCACTTCTCTCCGGAAATGATCGAAAACTTGTTTTTGTTTACAATCTGTACGCTAATTCTCAACTCCTTCGCAACAACTATGTAAAGGCTCTTGATATCTATTCGTCTTCTCTGAAGAAACTAGCCACTGTTTCTGATGGTAACGAGGTAAGAATAGTAATACTGAATAACATGGGAGTTGCCGAGCGAAAGCTGTTCCGTACCAGTGAATCACTGAAAACCTTGATGAAGCAGGTAAGAATATCAGTGTCTTCAGGAAATCTTGCACAGGCCTGCATTGCCTACGGAAATATGGCAAGAATCTTTATTCATTTATCAAGAACAGAAGCTGCTGAGGATTGTCTTGAGACTATGATTGAGTTTGCAGGTCTCGGTAATCTTGCTGAGGCTAAAGAATCAATATTCTATATTTCATCTCAGATCGCCTTCATGAAGGGTGATTCTGAAACTGCTTTTGATCTTATCGATCAATCAATTCAACTCTCGATTCAGTCAGGAAAAAAGAGAAGGCTTTCCCTCGGTCTTGTAAAAAAAGGATCGATGTTGTTAAGACTGAAAAGATATAGTGAAACAGTTGATGTGCTTTCAGAAGCTCTAACTGTTTCTGAATCGGCTGGATCTTCACTGAATGCTTATCTTGCAAAAATGAAACTTCTTGCTGCAAAGTGTTTCTTAGGCACGGTAAATCCCGTCGAACTTCTTTCTCTTGAATACTGTGGAAACACTGAAGGAATACAAAAGGGAGAGCAATTGTACTATCATTGGCTTCTTACTGGAAGCAGACAAAGTATGACCGCAGCTGCTCAGTTAATTTCAGAAGGTCTTTCCAATGGTCTGTATTTCCATTCGTATCTGCATATGTTGCAAGAGATTGAAGGAAAGATATCTACAACTCTTGCAGATGCAATCCCCCTTGTGCATAATTACCCTTCTTTGTGATTAGATGAAAGGTGAATGATGTATATTTCTATGCCTCGTGACTGGGGAGACATTGTCTCTTCCCGGGACGGTATTTCTGTCTCTAAAGAATATTCAAGTTACGGTATAAGAGATGCGCTGAAAAAAGGAGAAAAACTCTTCTTGATCGGTGCTGATGCGATAGCAGATTTTAATGGCTGGTTCTTTGTCAGTGACCATCTTGCTCTTTTTGGCTCTGGTACTCTTATCGGTCCCAATAACCCGGGAGGACCAAGATTTCCAAATCTCAGAGGTATGTATATCGTACCGGAGATTGCCGGAGAACAGATCAAGTCAGGTGTTGTGCTAAGAGTTCCAGATATTCGCCTGAGTACCGGTGCAGATCTTGAAGCATTTTCATGTGATGCTCTTGTTTCTCATGGAATTGATCAGGCGATTGCAGCTGCTCATGGCGGTGCCGGGGTAATTTTACTGTTGAATTGCAGAAAACCGGGTGGAAAAGAAAATAATGATGTTTCATTCCTGAACAGATTGATTCAGGGAATAAAAGGAGTTGAGGAGTAGTGAATTACAAAGATACCATCAAGCTTCCCGGGACCAGCTTCTCCATGAAGGGTGGACTGATAAAGAGAGAGCCCGAGCTCTTAAACAGGTGGGCGAAGATGGACCTCGAGGGAAAAATTAGTGACGCCAGACAGAATTCTGAACCCTTCATTCTTCATGATGGACCACCATATGCAAATGGACATGTTCACCTAGGAACTGCCCTTAATAAAATATTAAAAGATTTTATCATAAAAAGCCATACAATGCTCGATCACTATTCGCCTTACGTTCCAGGCTGGGACTGTCATGGAATGCCCATCGAGCACAAGGTGATGACTGATGCTGGCGACGAAAGAGCATCCTTGTCCCTCGAGGATATACGATCACGCTGCAGAGAGTATGCAGCTGGTTTCGTTGATGTACAAAGGGAGGAATTCAAGCGTCTCGGAGTTTTTGGACGTTGGGAGAATCCCTATCTTACAATGAAGAAAACTTACGAAGCTGGAATTGTAAGTGCTTTCGGTAAAATGGTGGAGGAAGGCTATATCTATCAGGGTCTCCGCCCCATTCACTGGTGCACTTCATGCCAAACGGCTCTTGCTGATGCTGAAGTTGAACATGCTGACCACACATCTCCTTCTGTATACGTGGCTTTCAAACAGGCAGCGGGTTCAGACTGGACAGCCGCTTCAGTTCCATCGGATGTTGAGGTTGTTATTTGGACGACAACCCCGTGGACATTGCCTTCAAATATGGCAGTGGCTCTGAATCCAGGCGAGAACTATGTGATTGTAGATACAGCTGACCGTCACTTCCTGGTTGCTGAGAGAAGAGCACAGTCCTTTCTTGATGACGCTGGACTGGAAGGAAAGATAAGAGCTGATTTTACCTGCAAAGGCAGAGAACTTGATAGATTGATACTTGAACATCCTGTAAATCCGGAGAAGGAATCTCTGGTAATTATTGCAGACCATGTAACCATGGATGATGGAACAGGATGCGTGCACACTGCACCCGGTCATGGTGCCGATGACTTTATGGTCTCTCAGGCGTACGGAATTGAAACATTCTGCCCTGTAGGACCTGACGGCACATTTACCGAGGAGGGTGGGAAGTACGAAGGTCTCCATGTGTTCAAGGCTAATTCGGTTATTGTTGAAGATCTTACAGAGTCCGGAAGAATGCTTGCTTCCCGCAAAGTGAAGCACAGTTATCCACACTGCTGGCGCTGCAAGAAGCCACTCATTTTCAGAGCAACAGAGCAGTTCTTTTTAAGTCTTTCTCACAAGGACCTTAAAAAGAGGGTTCTGGATATGGTAGATAACGTGAATTGGCATCCCGACTGGGGATATGAGAGAATGAAGAACATGATGTCTGTCAGACCAGACTGGTGCTTGTCCAGACAGCGTTCGTGGGGAGTTGCTCTTCCTGTCTTTACCTGTCCGGATTGCGGTGAAGCCGTTCTCGACTCAAAACTCATTGCCAAAGTAGCAGAGAAAGTTCTTGAAGAAAGCGCTGACATCTGGTTCAAGATGACTGCTGAAGAGATTTTTGCCCTGGACGGAAGGAAGGCAATTTGCCCTCATTGCGCAGGAACAAATCTTAACAGAGTTGATGATATTCTTGACGTCTGGTTCGATAGTTCTTTAAGCCACTACAATGTGCTTACTGAAGAGTATGGCCTTACAAGACCAGCTTCTGTTTATATAGAAGCTACTGATCAGCACAGGGGGTGGTTCGGTGTGAGTTTGATCACATCAAATGCACTGGGTCTTTCAAGACCTGCTGACAATATCATTACCCACGGGCTCATACAGGACAAAAAGGGTAAAAAAATGTCCAAGTCTCTTGGCAATGTTATTGCCCCTTCAAAAGTGATCAATGCCAATGGCGCTGACATACTCAGACTATGGTTTGCCGGAATAGATTATACCTCCGATTTCAGAGCTGATCTGGGCCAACTTGCTGATTCAAGAGAAGCCTACAGAAAGATAAGAAACACAATTCGTTTTATGCTGGGAAATCTGGGAGACTGTACCGGTGTTATGCCCGATCCTGCAAGCTTAAATGGTCTTGACAGGTATATCTGGCTACGATTCAGAAAACTTATGGCATTCTGCCTCGCTGAATACCGGAAGTTCCAGTTCCACCGGGTTTACAGAGAGCTTAGAAATTTCATGGTTATAGAGCTGTCCGGCCTCTATCTTGATGCGAGAAAAGACAGACTCTATTGTGATTCAGAGCAGAGCCAGGAAAGAAAAGCCACTGTGGAGCTTCTTGGGTGGCTCAGTATTGAGATAACAAGATTGCTTGCTCCCATAATTCCCTTTACTGCAGAAGATATTTGGGACCATATCCCAGAGACTCTGAAGAAGTCAGAAAGTGTTCACCTGGAACTGTTTACCACTGACTCTGCCCTTAATGAAGAGGAAGAGAAAGAACTCGCTTCATGGTCTACCTATCTTGATGTCAGAAAAACTGTTCTGAAACATCTTGAAGAACAACGTGCTGAAGGAACTATCGGAGGCGGATTGGATGCACATGTCTATCTGACCCTTCCGGAAGAGATGACACAAAGCGCACTGGGGGAGAACTGGTCGGATTTCCTTATTGTCTCTCGCGCATTGATTAGTACGGGTGATTCTCTTGAGGTCAGCACTGTTAAGGCAGAGGGTGGAAAATGTCAGAGATGCTGGAAGATCATCCCTGAGGTCGGATCTCATTCCTTTGCGGATGATGTTTGTCCCAGATGTGGAAGGGTCCTCGAATCACTTGAAAACTAAACAAGCGGCTTTCAGTGCGGCGGCGGCAGTTCTTCTGCTGGATCAGGTTACAAAACTAGTAGTAAGGCATTCTCTTCTGGATGGAATACCCAAAGAGATTTTGGGAAATTTTGCAAGATTTACTCTGAGATACAATGTTGGTGCAGCATTCAGCATTGGTTGGGGAGGCCCGCTTTTCCTCATTGTGTTTACAGCCCTAGCCTGCTTTTTCCTCATAAGATACATGATGAAGGTTGAGGATAGGAAGCAGGTATTGTGGCTCGGAGTAATACTTGGTGGTGCTATTGGGAATCTTGTAGACAGAATTTTAATGGGCAAAGTTACTGATTTTATCGATATAGGATTAACCGGGTGGAGATGGCCCACCTTCAATGTAGCTGATATCGCCATCTGTATCGGGGGCATCGCCGTCTTCTTTCTCTTCAAAGGAGCGAAGCGGCTGGAGGTACCCACAAAGGAAACTGAGATATGAAGAACACAGGCAGGATCGTTGTTGCAATCGGAGGAAATTCTCTGATCAATCCGGGTTCCAAACGAGGAAATCGGGAAACACACGAAGTGGCTAGAGCGGTTTGCGAAGAACTTGCTTCTATAGCAGACATGTTTGGAAGTCTTGTTGTTACTCATGGTAACGGACCTCAAGTCGGTTATGAGCTTATCAGAAATGCTCAGGCAGACCACATCATTCCCCGAGACGGGATGGATGCCAACGTGGCAGCCACCCAGGGTATTATCGGTTATCTTCTTCAACAGGTTCTGGGTGATGTCCTGGAGGAACTCGGTAAGGACATCCCCATTTCAAGCCTTGTCACTCAAGTTGAGGTTAAGGCAGATGATCCGGGTTTCCAGAACCCTACCAAACCTGTTGGCCCATTCTACACCGAAGAAGAGGCTGCTGTTAGTATGAAGGAAAAAGGCTGGGTAATGAAGGAGGATGCCGGTCGAGGCTGGCGCAGAGTCGTCCCTTCACCGATTCCAAAGAAGATTGTTGAGCTCCCGGTAATTAATACTCTGGTTGAAGCCGGTCAGATAGTTATCTGCGCTGGTGGCGGTGGAGTACCTGTAGTGAGAGAGGGAAAGAAAATCCGTGGCGTAGCAGCGGTGATCGACAAGGATCATGCAAGCGCCCTGCTTTCATCAAAACTTGGAGCACCGACCTTTGTGATTTCTACAGGTGTGCCTGAAGTTTACATCAACTTCGGCAAACCTGAGCAGAAAGCTCTTCGTTCAATCACAGCCAGTGAGATAAAGAAATACATGGAAGAGGGTCATTTTGCTGCAGGCTCCATGAAGCCCAAAATTAGGGCAGCTCTTGGATTCCTTGAGCACGGTGGTTCCAGAGTAGTTATTTCCTCACCAGGCAACCTTATTAGTGCCTTAAAGGGTGAAGCAGGAACAACAATAACTGCCGAGTAACTGTTTCTAGATTCAAATGGGAGGGGCCTTGTGGTCCCTCCCATTTTTCGTTTGGCTCACAATGATTCGTTGAGAACAAAAAAAGGGAGGGGCAAACGCCCCTCCCTTAAATCGAATAAACGATTTAGAACATGTTCTTGATACCAGCCCAAGTGCTTCTGTTGAGAGAAGAACCTGATGTGCCTTCGATAACCTTGAAAAGGTCACCAGCAACAAGAGATGCACTGAATGGTGCCCATGACCAACCAGCAGCCTCTGTTCTGTAAGCTTCTGAACCAGTAACAGTTGTTCCACCGATTGGGTACCATGCTACTGTGTCATTACGGTGACTACCGATCCAGAGAGGAGCAGCAACCATGAGTGGATCTGAGGACATGTCAACAACTGCGAGCCAGATTGCATAACTACCGTAAGTCATACCAGTGTCTGAGCATGTTGCAGGGTAGGAAGTCTGGCTTGTGGGTCCGCTTGCGGAAGGTACGCCAGCGTCGTCTGCTACAACCATAATTTCAAGAGCTGTTGGAACAGCACCTGTTGTAACACCCCAGCATGTGTAAGTGTCGACTGTTCCATCTGCACCATTGTAATCATCAACAGTAGCGTAATCGTCAAAAGAAGCACCAATAGTGCTCATCTGCTCGGCTGCGTTGTATGCATAGGTGTCGAGAACATCGTCTGTTGATGGAAGAGTGTAGTTAGCAACTCCACCGGCTTCACCACTAATTGTGCTGGATGCAAAAGCAAGCGCAGCTACAGCGAGAAGTACAAATACAAGTTTCATATTTACTCCATTGTTTTTGTGCCTGTATACAGGCTATTTGATCATATAAAGATCATTGTGCGGGGTTGTCCCGCTCTCGTTTATAACAAGCCTATTACGGCAAGTCAATGATGTTGTTGCAGATTGTTTTATTAAGAATAGAGCGATCTTCAAGAGTGTTCTTCTTGCTAATGTGCAGCTAATCCACAATGCCTAAACAAAGGGATAGGTGAGCGCTCGTTTATGAAGGTAACGAAGGGTTTATAAAAAACGCTTCAGACATATCCATCTGGATTCTGAACCCGCTAGGGTTGCTCCTCCTATTACCCCGTTTTCCTCTGCCGTAACACACCAATCCTTGTTAGCTGCTATTTCCAGTAAGCCAATGATGCTAGTTTAGTGTTTTTTCGGGAAAAAACGCACTTGACAGATAAGACAATTATTGGATATTATCGGCGTCAGTGTAAAAGACATCATAGTTTTGTTGCGGTGGGCGATTAGCTCAGTTGGTTAGAGTGCTTGCTTGACATGCAAGAAGTCACCGGTTCGATTCCAGTATCGCCCACCATTTTTTTTGTATTTTAGGTTTTATCGAGAGGAGGCTGAGCGGCATGATGCGTATATTGTTCCCGGACAACAGTTCAAGAGAAATTGAGAACGGAACCACCGGCCGTGAAGTCGCCGTTTCAATTTCACGCGGGTTAGCGAAAAAGGCATTAGCTTTCGAGCTTGATGGAAAACTGTATGATATGTCAGCTGTTATTCCCCATGATGGGCAGCTGAAAATTATTACTTTCGCTGATGATGAATCTCTCGAGATTTTGAGGCACAGCTCTGCCCACCTTCTTGCTGCTGCCGTCCTAGAGCTTTATCCTGAAACAAAGTTCGGTATAGGTCCTTCCATCGAGAACGGTTTTTATTACGATATGGACATACCGGGTTTCAAGGGAGAAAAAGGGCTGGAAGCAATACGCTCCCGAATGAAAAGAATCATCAAGAAGAATCTACCTTTTGAAAGAAAAGAAATTTCTCACGAGGATGCAGTTGAGCTCTTTTCCGGACGAAGCGAAGGATTCAAGCTTGAACTCTTAGAGGAAATTCGAAACAAGGATGAGGTAATAACTGTTTATTCTCTTGGAGACTTTGTTGATCTTTGCCGTGGACCCCATGTTCCATCAACTAAGTTTCTTGCTGATTTTGAGCTTTTGAGTGTAGCTGGTGCATACTGGAGGGGCAGTGAGAAAAATGACATGCTTACCCGCATTTATGGCACAGCTTTTAACTCAAGCGAGGATTTGAAGGCTCACCTGGAATTTCTTAAAGAAGCAAAGAAGAGAGATCACAGAAAACTTGGCGCCGAGCTTGAGTTATTTACAACTAAAGGCACCGGTGGACCAGGCTTTGTTTACTGGCTTCCCAAGGGAACGATAGTTAAGGAAACGCTTGAGAATCTCTGGAAAGATGCTCATCGTCACTCTGGCTATCAACTTGTCAGCACTCCTCATATTGCTCCTGTAGAACTGTGGCAAACTTCAGGTCACTATGATTACTACAGAGAAAACATGTATTTCACAGAGGTGGAAAACGGAGAATATGCCCTTAAGCCGATGAACTGCCCCGGTCACATAATAGTTTACAAGAATTCACGAAGATCATACAAAGAACTGCCTTTGAGAATCGCTGAACTGGGTACTGTTTACAGATACGAGAGAAGCGGAGCTCTGCACGGTCTCATGAGAGTAAGAGGTTTCACAGTCGATGATGGTCACATTTTCTGTACAGCAGACCAGATCGTAGCGGAAATCCAGGATGTAGTAAGATTTGCTTTGTACTTCCTTAAGATGTTTGATTTTGGCTACAAAATCGAACTATCACTAATGGATCCTGCTGATCCCGATCATTATGCTGGGGATATCTCCGACTGGCAAAGAGTTCAACCTCTTCTCGCGCAGGCCCTTGTAGATATGGGAGAAGACTTTGTTACGGTCGAGGGCGAGGCAGCTTTCTATGGACCCAAAATTGACATAAAGCTGCGTGATGCACTTGGACGTTACTGGCAGGGACCAACTGTTCAGTTCGATTTCAATATTCCGGACAGATTTGATCTGGAATACATCGGACCGGATGGGGCTTCTCACAAGGTCTATATGGTTCACCGGGCATTGTTCGGTTCTGTGGAAAGATTTATAGGAAACCTGATTGAACATTTCACTGGGAATTTCCCCGGTTGGCTTGCACCGGTTCAGCTTGTTATCTTACCGATTACTTCCGTACAAAATGATTTTGCGGAAATGTTGTATAATAAAGCTGTTGGAATGGGCTTGCGTTGCAAGCTTGATGACCGCAGTGAAACGATTGGCTACAGAATTCGAGGCGCGGAGACAGACAAGGTTCCTTATATGTTCGTTGTCGGGGAACGCGAAGTCGAATCTGAAACAGTGGCTATTCGCAGACATGGCGAGGGCGACATCGGTACATTGCCCGTTGAAGAGGCATTGAAAACTGTTGTTGACGCCTGCGTCAGGCCTGCGTTACCGAAATGGAGGTAATAGGAAATCGCAAACTCCACCCGTGTTAATGGTGAGATCAGAAGTCAGACAATCAGGCTGATTGATCAGGATGGGGAGCATGTCGGGGTAGTGAATTTTGCCAAGGCCATGGAAATGGCTGGCGAGGTGAATCTTGACCTTGTGGAAATCAGTGGCGCCAGTGATCCTCCTGTTTGCAGGATTATGGATTACGGCAAGTATCGGTATCAGTTGAACCGGAAAGAAAGAGAAGCCAGGAAGAAACAGCATTCCGGTGGTCTCAAAGAAGTAAAGTTCAGACCAAATACTGATACGCACGATTACAATTTCAAGATGAAGCATGCCAGGGAATTCCTTGAATCCAGGCACAAAGTAAAGGCAACAGTGGTTTTCCGCGGACGGCAGATGGTCTACAAAGATCAAGGTTATGATCTTTTGAACAGACTTTCGGCTGATGTGGAGGATCTTGCACAGATAGAGAGACAACCGGTCATGGAAGGCAGGTTTCTTACAATGATTCTTGCCCCAAGGCGGGAAAAGAACACCCAGTAGCAGAAGAGACGGGGATCAATATGCCCAAGATGAAGACTCACAAGGGCGCTGCAAAGCGCTTCAAGAAGACAGGAACTGGCAAGATTCGTGTTAGACACAGTCATGCCGGTCACATTAAAACTAAGAAGAGTAGTAAGCGGAAACGCAAATTGCGCACAGCAGGAATCGCATCACCCTCCGATACCAAGCGCATGAGAGTTCTCCTGCCCAAGTAACAGCGGAGGCTGAAAAATGAGTAGAGTTAGGAACGCCGTTGCCAGGCACAAGAGGCACAAAAAGGTACTTAAAGCAGCCAAGGGAAACTTTGGTGGAAGGCGTAAGCTGTATACAGTTGCTGCTGATGCCAACAAAAAAGCACTCGAGTACCAGTACAGAGATAGAAGGAACAAAAAGAGAAATTTCAGAGCCCTCTGGATTACCCGTATCAATGCTGCGGCCAGAGAACACGGAATTACTTACAGTGTCCTTATTAGCGGTCTTACAAAGGCCGGAGTTCTTATTGACCGGAAAATGCTTGCAGATCTTGCTGTAAAAGATTCTGTAGCTTTCGGGAAAATTGTTGAAGTTGCCCGCAAGGGACTTCAGTAGAATAGGGAGGCTTTGCGTTGCCCATGGCCAGCGCATCAGATAGACTTGCTGAAGCTGTAGACAGGCTTATACTAAGGTATGAGTCGGTTGATGAAGAAAATAAACGGCTTCGAAGTAAAGTCGATGAGCTGGAAAACAGGGTAGAGTACCAGAGGGGCAATGCAGATTCAGAGGGGTATAATCTCCTCAGGATACATTATGCCAGGCTTCTGCACGAACGGCAGGAGCTGAAGCAGAAATTAGAAGCTTTGCTTGGTAAACTGGAAAAGTTGAAAGACCAACAGGGACAAGGTACTAATGACTGACCGTCCGGAGACCACCAGAGTTAACATATACGGACGGGAATATTCAATAAGAGGCGAGGGCGATCCATCGTACATAGCGGAGATCGCCCACTTTCTTGATATGCGTATGCGGCAGATGACTGAAAATGTTGCCATGACTTCTACTGCGAAAGTGGCAATTCTGGCATCGTTGAACATAACTGATGAACTGTTTACTAAAACCAGGCAACTTGAGGAGCTGGAAGACAGTCATCAGATGTGCTTATCCGCCCTTGCGGATAAAATTAACGAAATACTAGCTCCGGAAGACGGTTCACCGGAAGCATCAGCCCCCGCACAACAGGATAATCTCCAGATCAGTCATACCGACACCCCTCCAATTTTTCAACGCTCCAGCCCGGGTAATCCTAAAGAACAGTCCTAGTCCTCGGAGGATAGCGCTCCCGAATGTGCCGCAGGGTTCTGGAGATTGCCGCTGTTTCTCCGATTAATATAGATCGCTTCCTGCGCCTGAAACGGAGATAGTGGAGTATGCAGATAATAATTCCTATAGGAATTGCTGCACTTGCATTTATATTGGGTTTTTACCTACACAAAATGCTTGTAGCAAAAGAGATTGGTGGAGCATCCGCAGAAGCGGATCGCATTCTTAATGATGCTAAAAGAGAGATAGAGTCCCTTAAAAAAGAAGCTCTTCTCGAAGGCAGAGAAAAGATAGCAGAAGAACGTACTTCGGAGCTCGAAAAACTTCGCAGGAAGCAATCTGAACTCGATAAACGTGAAAACAGCATCAACAGGCTTTCACAGCAGTCTGACAGAACCAGAGAGAACCTTAAAAATAAGGCTGATTCACTTTCCCAGCAGGAGACTGCTCTGGGTGAAATGGAGCAGGCTCTTCTCGCGAAACACCAGAGAGCCAACAAGCTCATTGAGGCACACAATACCAGACTTGAGGAAGTTGCAAAACTTTCCAGTGATGAGGCCCGTGAGCTTCTCCTTTCAAACCTTCGCGAAGAGACTGATATGGAAGCTGCCAAACTCACCAGAAGAATTCTGGACGAAGCAGAGAGATCAGCTGATGACAAGGCCAACAGCATCTTGGCAACCACTATTCAAAGATGTGCTGCAAACCATGTTGTTGAGAGCTGTATCTCAGTAGTTAACCTAGCTAATGACGATATGAAGGGCCGGATTATTGGACGCGAGGGCCGCAACATTAGAGCCTTCGAGAAAGCTACCGGTGTGGATGTTGTCATTGATGATACTCCTGAGGCAGTTGTGTTGTCCTGTTTTGACCCTGTCAGACGTGAAGTAGCCAGACTCTCACTCGATAAACTGATTAACGACGGCCGAATTCACCCGGGTAGAATAGAATCAGTAGTTGAAAAAGTACGCAGCGAGATGGAACGAACAATTAGAAAGCTTGGTAATGAGCTTGCGATGGAGGCAAGTGTTACCGGACTGCACCCTCAGCTTATAAGACACCTGGGAAGGCTCAGATACAGAACCAGCTACGGGCAGAATATGTATCAGCACTCCCTCGAAGTTTCTCACATGTGCGGTCTCCTTGCAAGCGAACTCAGGCTTGAACCGGCTATGGCTAGACGCGTTGGTCTTCTTCATGATATCGGTAAAGCTACAGATCACGATATTGAAGGTTCTCATGCAATGGTTGGAATGGAACTCGCTCGAAAATTCAATGAGCCCAAAATAGTTGCAAACGCAATTGGCGCCCATCATGAAGAAATCGAACCGGGTAGTCTATATGCTGTACTGGTACAGGCAGCAGATGCTGTTAGCAGTGCAAGACCAGGTGCTCGCAGAGAAACACTTGAGCTCTACATCAAGCGTTTGAGCAGGCTGGAGACTATCGCAGATTCATTCGACGGAGTAAGAAAATCCTATGCAATACAAGCTGGAAGAGAACTTCGCATAGCAGTCAGACCAGAGGCAGTTTCAGATGAAACTGCGGTTGATATGGCTAGGCAGATTGCCAAGAAAATTGAGGACGAGATGGAGTATCCAGGACAGATAAAGGTAACTGTTATCCGGGAGCTGAGAGCTTCAGAAACTGCCAGGTAGCCCCAATGAGGATCCTTCTTCTAGGTGATATTGTCGGTGAACCGGGTAGAAAGACAGTTTTATCCTATCTTCCCCGGGTGAGGGATCAATACGACTTTGTTATAGTTAACGGGGAAAACTCAGCCGGAGGCTTCGGGATTACCCCCGAGATAACCCAGTCTTTCCTTGATTCAGGTGTAGATGTAATTACTTCGGGGAATCATATATGGAAAAAGGATTCAATTTTTCCAATTCTCTCTTCTCCTGGATCTGTGGTTTTGCGCCCCGCTAACTATTTTCCTGACAAACCCGGTACCGGTGTTGTCACGCTGAACGTGGGTGGTACATCCGTTCAGGTAATAAACCTCCAGGGGAAAGTTTTTACAGATTTTAAAGGCGATTGTCCTTTTAAGACTGCAGACAAAATTTTACGCACCACAGAAGCCGATGTCAGAATAGTCGATTTTCATGCAGAGGCAACGAGTGAAAAACTTGCTCTGGCACATTATGTTGATGGAAGAGTAAGTGTATTTGTAGGAACACATACTCACATTCAAACAGCTGACGATCAGGTTCTGCCCGGTGGAACAGCATACCTTACCGATCTTGGAATGTGCGGGTCGTCCCGTGGGGTAATCGGGATGGATGTAAAATCTTCAATCGGTAGATTCCTGAGTGATAGATACAGTAAACTGTGTGTTGCAACCGGTGGAGAGATGATTAACGGTTTTGATGTTACCCTGGATGAAAAACTTGCTGTTTCCAAAGTAAGGCGTGTATATGAGTATGTCCAGTCGATTGAAGAGTGCTCTTAAAGATAGTGCTTTCAAGGTTGAGGAAGCCATGAATCAACTTCCTCTTTTTTTTGAAGAGAGCCCACAGTCGGAACATTGCTATTATTCTCTCCAAGCTGGAGGGAAGAGACTCAGGCCATTTTTTGTTCTCCAGGCCTGTTCATCTCTTGGGGGGAACCCCGAAGATGCTTTACCTGCTGCATGCTCGGTGGAGATGATTCATACTTATTCTCTCATACATGATGACTTACCCGGAATGGATGATGATGATATCCGTAGAGGGAAGCCTACTCTTCACAGGATCTGCTCAGTAGAGAGTGCTGTTTTCGCAGCAGACAGACTTCTGTTGGAATCCTTCAGAACTCTTATCCGAACTAATCGCTCTGCGTTGCAGGTGAGGGCTATGCTGAAAAAACTTGTTTCAGCAGCAGGTGCTTCTTTCCTTGTAGGAGGACAGTTCATGGATATGTATCATCCTTCTTGCGCTGACCGCAAATGGACCGAACGAATGATCACCGGCAAGACATCTGCCATGATAAGAGTTTCCATGGAGCTCGGAGCGATGGTTTCCGGTGTTTCAGACCGGGAACTCTCTATGATTTCTTCTATTGGAAATGAAACGGGCTGGTTGTTTCAACTCACTGATGACATTCTTGATGTTACCGGAACCTCACTTGAAATGGGGAAAGCTGTTTCAAAGGATGCCGAAATGGGGAAGTGGAACCCAGTCAGTGAGCTCGGAGTCACAGGTGCAAGGGAACTTGCCCGTAGAAATGCAGCCTCTATTATGAAGCGCCTTGATTCCCTTAACGGTGACTGGACAATGATCAGAGAACTTGTGGAATACCTTCCGGAAAGAAGGAAATAGTGTTACAGATTCTTGACAGAATTCAGTATCCATCTCAGATAGCTGATCTTACTCTCGAAGAACGGGTTACTCTTGCAGCAGAGATCAGAGAGAGAATTATTGGTGTTATCTGTAAAACCGGAGGTCACCTCGCGTCGAGCCTCGGTGTTGTGGAACTTACAATTGCTTTGCTAACAATTTACGATCCGGAAAATGATAAAATTGTT
Organism: Candidatus Fermentibacteraceae bacterium; assembly: GCA_016744855.1. Classification (GTDB taxonomy): domain Bacteria; phylum Fermentibacterota; class Fermentibacteria; order Fermentibacterales; family JCC-6; genus Sabulitectum. The sequence goes on from JADGDO010000009.1 coordinate 93,110, forward strand.
TGGGATGTCGGTCATCAGACCTATCCCTGGAAACTTCTTACCGGTCGTAGAGAGCTTTTTCATACAATCAGACAAACCGGCGGACTTAGCGGTTTTCCCAGAAGAAGCGAAAGTAAATACGATACCTTTGGAACAGGGCACTCAAGCACTTCAATTAGTGCAGCACTCGGTTTTGCTGCTGCTCGCGATTTGTCAGGTAGAACTGAGAGGGTTGTGGCTGTAATCGGAGATGGTTCAATTACAGCTGGGCTTGCTCTAGAAGGCATCAATAATGTCGGCGCTCTGCAAACTGACGTGACAATTATTCTCAACGACAATGAAATGTCTATTTCAAAGAATGTTGGTGCTCTTTCGAAGCATCTGAATAAGCTGCTCACGGATCCTACCTACAACAAGTTCAAGGATGGAGTGTGGAAAGCTCTTGGCAAGCTTCCTTCCCTTGGTGATAGAATGAGAATAGCCGCACATGAGGTTTCCTCTGCAATTAAGAAAACAATTGTTACACCAGCCAGTATTTTCGAGGAATTCGGAGTTACCTATTTCGGGCCGATTCCGGGTCATGATCTTGCAGCTCTTACGGGTGTAATGCAGAGAGTTAAAAATATTCCGGGTCCTGTTCTTGTCCATGTTATTACAAAGAAGGGGAAGGGTTACAGCCCTGCAGAGATACAACCAGTATCACATCACGGTATCAGTGGTGCTGAGATTAAACATCCAGGAGTCACCTTTACAAAGGCTTTCTCGGAAGCGCTTCTTGACGTTGCAGAAAAGGATCCTACGGTGGTAGCAATTACTGCTGCCATGCCGGACGGCACCGGCCTTACAGAATTTGCAAAGAAATATCCTCTTCGGTTTTTCGACGTGGGTATTGCTGAACAACATGCTGTTACCTTTGCAGCCGGGCTTGCTTTTGGTGGGACGAAGCCGGTTGTGGCTGTTTACAGCAGTTTTATGCAGCGTTGTTATGACCAGGTCATTCATGACGTTGCACTTCAAAATGCTCCAGTTCTTTTCGCGATGGACAGAGCGGGGGTTGTCGGAGCAGATGGTCCTACTCATCACGGCATTTTTGATATTCCAATGTTTCTCTCAATTCCACAACTCTGCCTCGCTGCCCCAAGAGATTGTACCGTCTTGAAAAAACTGGTTTCCAGTGTACTTTCCGACCTTTCCGAACCCACCGGTATTCGCTACCCCAGGGGGAAGGAACCGGAATTGAGATTCCCCTCGCCGGACTCTCTACCGAAGGGAACCGGACAGGTTGTGCGTAAGGGTGATGATGTTCTTCTGGTAGCTGCAGGATCGATGGTTTCCACAGCGGTACATGCTGCAGAACTACTTGAACAAAGAGGTATCAGTGTAATGGTCTATGATCCAATATGGTTAAAACCAGCGCCTGTGGAAGAGCTCCGGAAGCTTGCCTCAAGTCGCCTTCCTGTCACCCTGGAAGAGGGTTCTATTTGTGGCGGATTCGGTCAGTTCCTTGCTTCATCTTTACCGGAATGCAGTACTCTTTGTCTCGGTATTCCGGATGAATTTGTTCCACACGGTAGTACCAGCGAGCTCTTTGCAGATTTGGGACTTGATCCCACTGGGGTAGCTGCTTCGATTGAGAAGCATGTAAAGGCCATACATGAAGCCAGTTAGAAACATCTATATTCCTGACCATGTTTGTACTCACGAAGATTTAGTTGTTAACGCAGGGATCAATGTAGTGGATCAACCGGACTGTGCAGATGCTGCCGTTGCAATCGGAGGAGATGGAACCATACTGAAGGTTATGGACACTCTTCTTGGAAGGAATCTTCCCGTTCTGGGCGTAAACGCTGGGCATCTGGGTTTTCTAGCGGATTGTGAGTTTGACAAGATAGAAGAGTCACTGAACTGCCTGATTTCCGGTGATTATGAAGTAGATAATTTGCCCGTTCTGAAGACCACAGGCCCCAAGGGTGTTCGAGTCAGGGCACTGAATGAAATTTGTATTAGCCGTTCTGCTGAAGGCGGAATTCTTCATATAAAAGTTCTTGTGGATGGCCGAGAGGTTGCTGTCGTTGCGTCCGATGGTGTTCTTGTTTCAACACCTTCCGGTTCAACGGCATACAATCTTTCCTGTGGTGGCCCTATTCTACACCCGAACCTTCCAGTTGCTATAATTACACCTATCTGCCCTCACCTTCTTGCTATCAGACCTATAGTAGTTCCACTCTCTGCCAGAATTGAGTTTTCAATTCTGCGCTCCAGAGGGAAAAACCCTTTGATACTGGCTGATGGAATGGCAAAGTGTGGATCAATGACTGAAGGAGATACTATTACTGTTGAATTATCTTCTCTTGTGTGCCCGGTAATTAGAACTGGTAGACGGTCAGATTATTATGCCATGCTCGGTAAGAAGCTTGGCTGGGGATACAGAGGTTAGCCGGATGTTGATGCTGCGCTCTATCTCCCTAAAAAATCTGGCAACAATAAGCGATACTTCAATGGAGTTCGGTAAAGGATTAAATGTAATTACCGGGGAAACCGGTAGTGGAAAATCCATTCTTGTCGATGGTCTCATGCTTGCTATCGGAGCCAGAGCGGACAAAGCTCTTGTCAGACCCGGAACAAAAACCGCTTCTGTTGAAGCACTCTTCCAATTACCAAACGGCGAAGAGACTCTGATACGAAGAGAAATCAGTGCTCTAGGGCGAAGTCGGGTGTTTATGGATGACGCCTTATCGACTCTTGAGGAAGTCCGCACTAATGTTCAGGATTACATTACCCTTCACAGCCAAAGATCTACACCTGTTCTTCTTAAAGCTTCCAGGCAGATGGATGTCCTGGATAGTTTTGCCGGTGTTATGCCGTTGCGGGAAACTTATCTGCAGATGTTTACAAAATGGAATTCAGCTAATGCACGAAGCAGGAAGCTGAAGAAATTTCTCGGTGAGTCTAATGCAACTGTGGAACTGCTTCTTCATGAGATGTCTCTTTTCGATCAGATAGAACCCTCGCTCGAAGATTACAATTCACTGGTAGAGAGTAGACTGCAGGTAAGAAAAACTATGGAGCAGGCAACTCTGTTTGAACAGTCTATGGAAGCATTGCAGGGTGATGATGGAGTTGCAACAGTACTTTCCGGGCTTCTTAGAAGATTTCAAAGGGAAGCTTCCGAAAGGGAGGAGCTGGCTGAACTAATTTCCCAGGCGACAATATCACTAGATGAGGCATCCAATCTTATAATGTTGGAAATCTCTGCTCTTGAAGATGCACCTGTCAAAATCTCAGGTATTGATAGCAGGCTTGATGAATACTCTGTTCTTATATCTAGGTGCGGTGGAACAATTGGATCTGTACTCGAACACAGAGAAACCCTTTCCTTGAGGCTTCAGGAGTATTCTGATGCAGGTGAAGAGTTGAAATCCATTGAAGCAGAATTACCCGGGCTTACAGCAGAAGTCAGAGTAATTGCAGGGCAACTTACAGAGAAAAGAAAAGCTGCTGCCGGTAAACTTGCTGCGCAATCTGTTGCTGAGATGAAAAAACTTAATATGCCGTATGCACAGTTCGGAATCCAGTTTAATCCTCCCTTCGCTTCCCCCTCTATGGTGGCAGAACTTCAGTTGGATTCGTGTGGAGCTGAATCCGTTCAGTTTATGTTTTCGGCGAACAAGGGAATTCCTATGGATTCGCTTGAAACCGTTGCTAGCGGTGGAGAACTTTCCAGGGTTGCTCTGGCACTTGCCCTTGTTGTTGCTGATTCATCCTCTCCAGCTACTCTTGTCTTTGATGAAATAGATGCAGGTACAGGCGGTGAGACGGCACATAATCTTGCTGAATCACTGCTCAAAGCCTCGCATAACAGACAGATAATTGTTATATCCCATCTTGCTCAAATTGCTTCCAGGGCACACAGGCACCTTGCAGTTACTAAAACTTACAGTGAAGGCTTGCCGACAACATTGGTTTCAGTTCTTGATTCAGAACCGGAACAGTTGAAGGAGCTTGCCCGATTGCTGGGTGGCGGTGCAGGTGCGGAACATCATGCTTCCCTTCTTCTTGGAGGAACCAATTGATAGCGGGTCGTTTTTTCACTGCAGCAAATGTTGTCAGCATACTCAGAATCCCACTAGCTATCACCGCATGTTTCTTCCTCCGCGAGGGTAATCCCGCGTTAACTCTTCTGTTCGTTGTTCTTGCCATTGTATCCGATGCACTTGATGGTAAAATTGCAAGAATGACCGGAACAGTCAGTGACTGGGGGAAAATTCTTGATCCACTTGCTGATAAGGTTGCTTTTGCTGTTTTCGCTCTTACGCTTCTTCTTCTTGATCTGATCCCCTTGTGGATTATAGGTGTGCTTTTAATCAGAGATCTGCTGATAATTATCGGTGGTCTTCTTTTCTACCGTCATCAAAAACCTCCCTCTTCCAACATATGGGGCAAGCTTGCAACATTATTTCTGTCGGTATACATGTTGCGCCAGGCAGTTTTTATCGGGTTTCAGCTACCTAGCGAAGACTTTCTTTGGAATACAGATTTACTTGGCTTACTTTCTGTTTTTATGGTGCTCTTCAGTTTTACCACTTATGTGTATACTGCGATCAAGTTAAGAGGAGATACTGATGCGGCTTAAACGACTTGAGATTGTTGGATTCAAATCATTTGCAGATCCTTTTAGGATTGACTTCAAGAATGGAATCTCTGCTATTGTGGGTCCAAACGGATGTGGTAAAAGCAATGTTGCCGATGCCGTCAGGTGGGTTTTGGGCAACCAGAGTCCCAAACAACTCAGAGCCGATAGGATGGAATCTGTTATTTTTTCAGGTTCTGCAAAGCGGAAACAGCTTGGAATGGCTGAAGTTATACTTACCTTCGACAATTCCGACAGATTGCTTACTCTCGATTTCGACGAGGTATCGGTCTCCCGAAAGCTGTTCCGTACAGGTGACAGTGAATACAGTATTAATGGTAGTCGTTGCCGTCTCATGGATATTACTGATCTTGTAGTTGACAGAGGCCTTGGCTCAACCGGTTACTGGATACTTGAGTCAAAAATGGTCGGTACTATTCTTTCAAGCAAACCCGAAGATCGAAGATTTCTTTTTGACGAGGCCGCAGGTATCGTGAAGTACAAAATTCAAAGACACCGTGCCGAGTTGAAACTGAAATCTGCCGCAAGTGATCTGGAAAGACTGTCAGATATTATCGTAGAGGTAGAGACAACCTGTAACGGCCTTAAACGGCAGGTTTCTGCCTACCGAAGACACAGTAAAGTTTCCGAAGTCATAACGGCTGTAAAAGAGGCGATGAGCTTTCAAGAGTCTTCTGAAATCAGAGCAAGGCTTGAGGAAAAGGCAAAGCTTCTTGATGAAACAGGTTCAGTGGTGGGAAGAGAAACGTCTGCACTCTCATCTAAGAGTACAGTTCTTGCAGAGGCCAGAATGGAGTTCAGCAGAGTCCAGAACCGATTGGATGAAGCGCACAGAAAGTGTGCCGATCTTGACTCCAGGCTTGCATCCAATGATAGAGAATCAGCTGTTACAACTGAAAGAATTACTTCTGTTGAAATGAGAATCGCGGAAAATAATGCAAGGCTGGCCAGAGAGCGCGAACGCATCCATCGTTATACTGCTGACTCTGAAAAACTGGAGGATGAGAGGGCTGAACTTGTTCTCTCTTTCAAAGGACTTGAAGACAATCACACTCAATCCGTGAAGAACCTTACAGACCTTAGACAGCATCTCGTTAGATTGAATTCAGATCAGACCGCAGCAAAAAGAGCCAGACGCGAGCTGGACATTGAACTCGAGAAGCTGAGCCAAAAATACCGCGAGCAAATCCGGATGGAAGAAGCCCGTATCCAAAGGCTTTCAACCGTCAGAGAATCGATTGACTCACAGGTAGAGAGGCAAGGGATCCTTTCAGGGAGTATTTCTCGCTACAGCGAAGATCTGGCTCTACTGAAGTCCGGAACTGAACGTATAGAAAAGTCACTCAGTGATAAGATTGACTTACAATCTTCTCTTAGAGAAAAATCACTCGAGCTAGGTGAAAAAATCTCTGAATCAGGTCAGGCTGTTGCTGTACTGCAAGAACAGGTTCGAAGGGTGAACACTCTTCTTAAGGAATCTTCAACAGCTGGATCAATATCTTTGTTAATTAAGCCGCTTCCCGGGATGGGGAAGGCTATTGGAGCATATCTGGACAGCTTTGATTCTGCCACATATCTTGCAAGCATAAACTCGGATACTCCTTCCGATGGCAGTAGGTATATGCTTCCAGTATCAACATTTACGGGAAAATCACCCGTTGGGGCAGTGTCACTGATTGAGTGTGTGGAAACGAATGACGATGATCAGCTTGTTGCCAACCTTCTCAGCTATGGTGTTCTTGCTGCTGATTCGACTACTGCTAATGAATGGATCAAGGCAGGATTTAACCGCATTGTTGTTACGAAACATGGTGACATTTTCAGACCCGAAGGACTCGTGAGACTTGGTGTATCCGAGACCAACGCCGGGGCACTTGAGCTTACCGATATATTGGAGGATCTTGATTTACAGCTTCTTGAGACTACACAAAGCAGAGATCAACAGAGCGCTTCTCTCAAAGGGTTCAATGAGGAACTTGCAGGTTGCGTAGACTCCATAAAAGTAATCAGGGATGAACTGAGAATCAATGAGAAGAAGCTTGCTGTAACACAGACTTCTCTTGAAAACCATGAGAAGGAATTCTCCTCTCTCGATAGCAGGGTGCTCTCATTAAAGAAGGAGCTTGCGCAATTGGAGAACTCTGATTCTGCAGGAACAGGTCTTGCCGTTGAAGAGAGTATTGCTGCTACCGAAGCAACAAGAGGAGAAGCGGCAGCTCTGGAAGAAAAAAGTGGTGTTCTCGTCTCTCAGGCCGAGGCCAAGCTGGCTGAGGCTGCACGTGAACAGGACAAATGCAGCTTTAATCTCAGAGAAAACCAGACGAGACAGAAGGAGATTTCAGGAAGAATAGATATGCTCAACAATGAGGCAGATACTCTTCATGACCTTCTGGACGAACTTCAGCGGGAGAACGAAACTTCCGGAGGAAGTATTGCTTCATTAAAAAGCAGAATTGAGATATTGAGCAGGGAAAGCGGTCAACTGAAAACAACGCGCGGAGTAGAAGAAAGCTCAAGAAATGATTATTCCAAGGAGAGAAATACTCTCATGGAAAGCACAGCAATTCTGGAGAAGGAAGTACAGCAGGTTAGAGAGAAGCTAGGAAGAGCTAAAAGCCTGATGATTGAACTTGAGGCCCAAACGGCATCACTCAAAGAGAAATTGAATAATCTGGAAGGTGATTGCACAGTAGAGGAAAATCCTTTCTTGGGAAAATCTCCGGAGCAGCTTCAGCGCGAGCTAATAGAAAGAAATGCTGTTCTTGACAGGATTGGTCCCGTTAACATGCTCGCTGTTTCTGAATTTGACGAAGCCAAAGAACGGCTCGATTATCTGGTTCAGCAGAGGGATGACCTGGACAGCGCCAGGGCTTCACTTTCGAGAGCTATTGCAGAAATCAACACTGAAGCAGCCGCAAGATTCAAAGAAACCTTCGAATTGGTAAGAGAAAACTTCAAGGAAATGTTTTTTAAGCTTTTTGGTGGAGGAGAAGGTGACATTATCTCAATTGAAGGGGATGATCCTCTTGAGGGTGGAATTGACATTCTCGCTAGACCTAAGGGCAAAAAATTAAAGAATGTGATTGCTCTTTCAGAAGGTGAGAGGGCCCTTACGGCTGTTGCACTTCTTTTCAGCCTTTATCTGGTCAAGCCATCTCCATTCTGCGTGCTTGATGAACTCGATGGACCGTTCGATGATTCTAATACAGACAAGTTCGTTGCAATTTTGAGAGATTTCAGCGCGAACACTCAATTTATAGTGATAACACACAACAAACGAACAATGGAAGGCGCCGATGTGCTTTATGGTATCACCATGGCCGAAGAGGGTGTCAGTACTATCACATCAGTAAGCCTGGAAGAGATGGTGCAGGAGTAGTGAATCTTAGAGAAAAACTGAAAAAAAGCAGAGATGCCCTGAACCGGAAACTTGGATTGGTTTTCGGCGAGGGAGTAGATGAAAATACCCTTGAGCTTGCAGAGGAAATACTGCTCGCCAGCGATTTGGGTTGGGAACTTACAGAACTTGTGCTGGAACGGTTCAGAAAAGAATTCAAACTGAACCGTGACAGCAGCTGGAAAGTAATTCTTGTAGATATTCTTGAGGAACTTCTACCGGAAAATAAGAGTTGGTCTTCTGACGCAAAGCCAGCTGTAACAATGGTAGTCGGTGTAAACGGGGCAGGAAAAACAACAACAATTGCACGCCTCTCTCAGGCTATTACGAGAGATGGTCATTCAGTGCTTATGGGTTGTGCTGACACATACAGAGCAGCTGCCTCTGAGCAACTGGCCCTGTGGGGAGAGCGATTGGGCATTCCTGTTCACACAAGTATTGAAGGCACCGATCCCGGATCAGTAACTTTTGATGCTATTAAGAAAGCGCAGACTTTAAAGTTGGATCATGTGATAATAGATACTGCTGGAAGATTGCCGACTCAAAAAGGTCTTATGGATGAGCTTTCCAAAGTTTACCGGGTTGCCGGTAAGGCCATGGAAGGTGCTCCTCACAGAGTTCTTCTTGTACTTGATGGAACTGTGGGTCAGAATGCACTTCCTCAGGCGCAGCAGTTTATGAAGTTTATTCCGGTCACAGACATAGTGGTTACCAAACTTGATGGAACAGCAAAAGGTGGATCAGTTTTTGCAATGGCAAGAGAACTGAATCTGCCAATTAGATATATTGGTGTTGGTGAAGGCGCTGACGATTTGGTAGTATTTGACGGAAGGACCTTTGTTGAAGCAATTGTCGGAGGAAATGACTGAGCAGAGAGGTCTCCGGATCTCTTTACTCACAAAGTCTTATGGAGATAAACGAGCAGTTGACAATTTGTCAATAACAGTCAATCCGGGCGATATTTATGCTCTTCTCGGCCCAAATGGAGCTGGTAAGACGACAACACTGAAAATGATCAGTGGTCTCATAATTCCAGACTCCGGCACTGTTTTACTCGATGGTGAAGATGTCTCCACCTCCAGACAAAGGATTGCCTATGTCCCTGATGAACCCTCTGTTTTTCCCAATTTGTCTGGGCGAGAATTCATCAATTATACAGGAAGGCTACGTGGAATTGAGCCCGATGTAATCAATCAGCGCATGAAGCTCTGTTCTAAAGTCTTTGAAATGGACGGTTGGCTGGATCACAGATCAGGCTCCTATTCTCACGGGATGATTCAGAGAGTAGTCCTATCCAGTGCATTCGTAGCGCGACCGGATCTGTATGTTATTGATGAACCGCTGGTCGGTCTTGATCCACCAGCTGCAGAAACCTTCTGGAGGATGGTAGAAGCTGCGGCAGCTGAAGGGGCTGTGGTTCTGATCTCGACACATACCCTCGCTATTGCTTCAATTCACTGCAAACGCTTTGGGATTATTCACAACGGGAAGCTTATTCGATCACTTAGCAGTGGAGAATTATCCGGGGATGATTTGCAGAACCATTTTTTTGAGGTAACAGGTACATTCCCGGCAGAAGTACACAACTTCTTTCAAAATACCTGATAAACTCTCCCTTTGCATCCGGACGCATACTGCTTATAAATCAATGGGTGAACGGGAAAAGGAGGGTGGTTTGTCAGATGCTCACGGTAGCAAGGGTGCTAGGTATACATCGCATGATACTCTTACTGGACTCGGTGATAAAGAATCATTTTCCCGTAAGCTGACGCACATAATATCAGATAAATCAGTAGATACTTCCGTTTTTACGTTGATTATTATCGATATAGATCATTTCAAAAGTGTTAATGATGGCTTTGGACACAGCCGCGGGGACCGGATTTTGTCAGAATTCGGTTCAAGAGTTCTAGATGTTTCCCGTGAAGAAGACATGATGTTTCGGTATGGTGGAGATGAGTTCACCGGCATTCTTCCTGGGGCCGACAGCGACGAAGCTGTACGTTTTTCCAGACGTCTTCTGGAAAAAGTTACCGGTACTGAGTTCAAGGGAAATCCACCTCTTTTTATCACACTGAGTGTTGGAATTGCTCAATATCCAATTGATGGACTTTCCGCAAGAGAGCTTTTCGATACAGCAGACAGGCGATTGTACACTGCAAAAAGAACTGGGCGCAACAAAATTGTTGCTGTTGATGACTGCAATCAACCGGACAATTTCAACAGCAACGAAGTTCGCCTTCTGGGAAGAGAAAAAGAACTATCCTCATTTATGTTGTTTTCAGAGGATGCTGGAGATAAAGGGCGAGGATTTTTCCTTGTTTTTGGTCCTGATGGTGCCGGAAAAGGCTTTTTCCTCGATTCGGTTGCTGCGCTTCTTTCTCTAAGCGATTACAAACTTCTTGAAGTTTCCGGAACAAGAGCCGATATGCATACTCCCCATTCTGCCCTCGCAGCAGCACTTTCGTGTGACCCCTCCTGTGATTCCGTTATAAATGCACTTTATTCTCATGCAGGGGTTTCCATGTGTCTCGGTATTTTCTTAAAAGACATGCATCTTATGGACAGAGAATCAATAGAGGATTTGCTGAAGTTTTATTCTATTTATCCCGGTTGGATGATTGTTGCTGCTTCCACAGAGAGAAACCTGTTGAGTAAAGGCAGTGATTTCGGTGGGGTTTCTGCTTCTATCCGACTAGGTTCTATCTCCCAGGAAGATTGTAGAGCATGGTTCAGATCAGTATTGCTGTGGGATCCCCCGGTGTACTTTCTTGAATGGTTTCACAGCGAGACAGATGGTCTTCCCGGACTATTCGCTCCAGGAATCAGGCATCTTGAAAGACGCGGGTACCTTATCAGTAAAAGTGGTAGTTATCGGATAGAAGGAGATTGCATGAATTTTCCTCTCGGTAACAGACTGGCCGTCGGCTCAACAGCAGAGATTAACAACCTTCCAGCGGATCTGACCCCCTTTCTTGGACGCGAGGATGAGCTCGGTGTTATCAGAGAACTGATGAAAAGCGGAGCGAGACTCATCACTCTCAAAGGTATGAGTGGAATGGGCTGCACAAGACTGGCTATCAGAGCCGCTTCATTGAATGACTCGATGTTCTCCACCGGCATTTGTCTCATAGATTGTGAATCCTGCGATAATGATATTCCAGTCAGACTTGCCTCAGAGCTATCCCTTCCTTCAGGAAGAGATGCTGAGATAAGCATAAACAGTTTTCTTGCAGACGCTGAAATGCTTCTTGTTCTTCTGAATGTCAGCTCCGGAGACGAGACGGTTCCTTTTATCTCTCGACTGATTCAAACATGTGATGAATTGACAATTCTCGTGACTTCCAGAGTCCCTCTGAATATTAAGGGCGAAGTTCTTGTACCTGTTACAGGAGTTTCAACACAGAGACCATCCAGCGATGTGCCTTCAGATGCAGCCGGTATTTTTATACAGGCAGCTGAACGACTCGCTGGAATCAGGTTTACCGGAGATCTGAATCTGAACGTTGTCGAGGACATCTGTGGTCTCGTGAACGGTGCTCCTTTGGCGATTGAGCTTGCTGCATCGTGGATAAGAGTCATGTCTGTCTCCTCTATCTGTAAGCGAATTCGTGCAAACCCATCCTTCCTCGGTGGAACTGATAAAGAAAAAACAACTGACGGGCTGGCTGATCTTTTCCATCAGTCGTGGGAACAGTTGTCGCCTGTAGAAAGAAACGCAGCATGCAGGCTTACAGTTTTTGCAGGACATTTTACCGTAGAAGAAGCTGAGGAAATTTCTGATGTACCTCCGGAAATGATAATGTCTCTTGTCGACAGATCATTTCTACTGCGGGACGACCAGGGAATTCACATCCCGGCAATGACCAGCGATTTTATCATGCAGGAGCTGAATCCCTCATCCCGCGGTTTCGAAGTCGCAAGAGAAATGCACTGTCGTTTTTTTGCATTCAAAGCAGAGAAGTATGGTGAAATGGCACTTACGGGCAGAGAAGCCGGTAAAGGACTTGATGGTATAAAAACTTCCTTCGGTGATTTTTCCCTTGCATGGAAGCTTGCAATTGAGCATGGAAGATATCGGTTCCTCAGGCAAATGCTCAACCCATTGTCAATTTACTGCATGGACAGAGGAAGATTCCGTACTGGTTTTCATATGATGGAAGAAGCCGTTTCTGATTCTGTTAACAAACTACCGGATGGCCTTCGAGCAGCAATTCTTTCAAATCAGAGTCTTCTTGCTTTTCGAATGGGCCGTGCACGTGTTGCAAGGCAATTGATAGAGGAAGCCCTTACTCTTACCGTTGATTTAACAGATAGTGATCGAGCAACAGCTCTTTTTACAAAGGGCAGGATGTTGGTGGACCAAGGAAAACTCTCAACCTCCGATAGCTTTTTGAAAGAAGCCCTCATCATCTTCTCGAAGGAGAATAAAGCTATTGAGGCACTTGAGGTCGAGCTTGAGATAATGAAATGTGACCTTCTCAGCGGTAATTACAATCATGTCCGACTTATCCTTCCTTCAATAGCTGAAAGATGTCGCAAGTACTCATTCCGGACCGGAGAATGGAAAACCAGATTGTATATGGGCAATCTTGCAGCTGCAGATGGAGATTACAGACGTGCCAGAGAGGCTTTTCTCGGATACCTCTCCGCCGTTAAAACAGCAGGATATACAGGTCTCTGTGCCATGGCTCTCAACGAGGTGGCCGGTGTTGAGGCCAGCCAGGGGAGTTTCGGGGAAGCAGAACAGCACTATATTGCCGCAGCGGAGTATTTTAAGAGGATTGGAAGCGCACAGGGGCAGGCAGGTATCAAGCTCAACCTTGCTATTGTTAACCAGATGAGAGGGAAAGTCGCAGAGGTTAAAAAGAACTATGCTGAGGCACTTGAACTTGGTGAAATGGTTCATGATGAAAAAATCATAGCCAATTCGTTGTGTGGGTTGGCTTTCAACTGTATTGACACTGAAGACACCGGGAAGGCGGACTCATTTCTCAAGAGAGCGGCTTCTATTGCCAACCGATCCGGTAACAAACCTGTACTCATACGAGCTCTCTACGGCTTGGCAGTTCTCGACAGCATGCACGGCAATCTTGTTCGCTCTGCTGTTACCGCTCTAACTCTTCTCCACAATCCTGCAGCTGATTCTGAGGCTGAGGGGTTCTGCATGGAACTAATCGGCGGGTTAAAAAAAGATCTCGGTGCAGAAAAAATGAATGAGCTTAAACAGGGGACAGAGAGCATAACAATTCATGAACTAATGGATTTACATTCGGTTGCAAACGAACAGGACGAAGATTTATCTTATAGAACTATCTGATAGATGATTATTGATCTGCTCCTTTTCTCCTCCCCCCCAAAAAACCAGTGAATTTAACTTACCAGATGCGCCTGCAGGGGTTGCAAAGAGGTAGTGATGAGGGTAGAATATTCAAAGTATTGTGTTGTTTTTTGGTTTGCAATAAATAAAGTATAAGGAGCTATATATGACTCTTTCCACCAAGCCTTTAAGCGGTATGCGCCAGAGGCTTCCACATGAGTTCAGAGTAGAAAAATATGTTGTTGAAACACTCTCGCTCTCATCGTTGAACGCTGGGTTCGAGGAATACGATTGTCCTCTGATTGAGCCTCTTTCTCTTTTTGCTGCCAAATCAGGTGGTGAACTTGTCGGTCGACAGAGCTACAACTTTGTTGACAGAGGAAAAAGAGAAGTGATTCTCCGACCTGAAGTGACACCATCTCTTGCAAGGATGATTGCTGCACAGGGAGAACTGCAGCTACCGGTACGCTGGTTCTCTTCGCCCCTTTGCTACAGGTATGAGAGACCCCAGAGAGGTCGTGTAAGGGAATTTGTTCAATTCAACCTGGATATTCTGGGCTCCGAGAATCTTGCAGCAGAACTCGAAGTAATACTCGTGCTTCAGGATATTATGAAATCATTCAATGCCCCTTCTTCTATCTACAGAATTGGATGGTCCAGTAGAAGATTCATGGCTGAAGCTCTTTCAAGATGCGGGGTTGAACCGGAAAGTGCACCCGGGGTCTTTTCTGCAATTGATAAACGTGATAAAATGAAAGAAGATGCCTGGTACACTTTTCTTCTCGGTGAATGTGGCGGTGATTCCGATGTTGCCGACCGGGTTTTATCTCTTGTCTCTGTCAAATCACCATCCAGTAAGTGGCTTATTGACTTGATGGCTGGAAGCGCTGCTTTTGAAGAAGTTGAGCGTTTCAATGAATTACTTCTGAGCTCAGGTATAGAAAGCGCTGAGTTTTCTCCTGGAGTTGTCAGGGGCCTTGATTACTACACTGGTATTGTTTTCGAATTGGTGGATACCGGCGGAGAGAACAATAGATCTCTTTGTGGTGGAGGCAGGTATGACAATCTGGTTGGTCTTTTCGGTAACAAGAAAATTTCCGGTGTGGGATTTGGCTTGGGTGTATTGACACTAACTCTCTTTTTAGAAACATACGGTCTAATTCCCGTCTCCGTTAAAGAGGCATCGGCAGCAGATGTCTATATCGCCGTTTCTTCTCCAGACTTTGTTTCTTCAGCAGCTCGGCTGGCTTTATCGCTTCGTAAAGAAGGCATTCGGGTTATGATGGATGTTTCCGGAAAGAAGATGAATAAGCAGTTCAGTGAAGCAACCAGATATGGAATAACATCAGTTGTTACAGCTGGAGCTGACGGAGCCATGTACAAGATGAAGAATATTGATGACGGATCAGTATTTACCGGTACGTTGGACGAATTAATCGGGAGACTGAAGTAAAAAGAATGAAAAAATTAGCCTTCTTTGGGAAGCGAAGATTTTTCCGGGCAACACTTATAGTGCTTGCACTGTTTATCGTGTTTTTCCCTTCCAGTCTATCGGGTAACTCGCTAACCAGAATTTCTTCAAGCGTTCTGATGGTCGTTGCCGGTTTGTTTTTCTACCTCGGATTAAGTGAAATTCTTAGTGGGCTCAGCCTTTCAAGAAGACTGGTCCTCTGTTTCTTCTCTATAGTGCTTCTGTGGGGTTTGACCGGCTTTGTAGGTATTCTTGATTCACCTGATATTCTGCCTGAGAATTCTCAGAGAGCAGAACGAGTTCGCGAACTGGGCAGAAGAATAGACAATGTAGCCGAAGCCGGTAGCGGTCAGGTTAAGAGTTTTGTGGACTCTACTTTTACCGGTCAGACCGGACACTTTTTGGAGACTGTAGGCGAGGTTAGCGGCGCTGCTGCAGGCGTTCTCATAGACGCCGTTCTAACTTCGACAAGTGTAGATACATCAACCGGGATTGATACTCTGCCCGGTAATGGTGAAACAGGCAGTAAGCCGGTCGCTATGGTTCCTGTTTTCCATCTGGCTATTCTGGCTGTTTCGCTTGTTTTACTCGCTGCAGTCAGAGGATTTGTTTATGTGGATAGAACTCCATTTACTGTCTGGCTCTACAGGATAACAGTAGGAATTGCATTTGCTACATCTCTGCTTCATGTGATCGGACTAAATTTTATTCTAAGCTCCACAGATGAAGTATTTAGTGGTATAGAACTTGATCTTTCCAGTCTGCTTCTGCTTTTCTCAGCGGTGGGACTGGGCTTTTGTCAGAGATGGGTTCAGTACCTTACAAGAAGAACCAGATTGCTGTTGATTGTGGCTACATTTGTTTGTGTTTTAATGGGACGGGGTATTTACTACTACCTTGCTGGAAATGCTTTTCCGGGTACCGGTGGTCTCGGTGTTGCGGTTATTCTAATCGTGACTATCTATGTACTGTTTGCTTTTATAACAATGCTGCTTCAGTTACCAACTGCCAGAATACTTGAAAAGCGATACAAAGAGCTTGGAACCCTCCAGGATTTAAGCCAGACTCTGCATTCAAGTTTTGAACCTGAGCAACTCGGAGCCGCAGCTGTCCGGCTGGGAGCAAGACTTACTGACTCGGATTATTGCTGGTTTCATCTCAATGACGGTGCCGGTGATTACTCTTATGGAAAAGGTAAGGAACTTGGGAATGTTCTCGAAAACATCGGAGAGGAATGGTACACCGGTGTAGGGCGCAGGATAGATGCTACCGGACGTGGTTTTATGATAAACAACTACCGCAGAAGCACTCTTCGCAAAAAGGAGAAAAACCCGGGCGCTTTCACACGAATAGCATCTATGGTTGCAGCACCTGTTGAAGTCAGGGGAGAGCGGCTGGGAGTTATAATTTCAGCCAGTGCTAAGCAGTTTTATTTCGTTGAGTTCACAAGAGGACTCTTCGACAGCTTTTCCAGGCAAATCGCACAAGCGATTCAAAGTGCCCAGTTATTCGGGGAAAAACTTCAACGTCAGACTCTTGAAAGAGAATTGGAATTAGCAAGAAGCATCCAGAAAGAGCTCTTGCCTCAATGCCTCCCTCAGCCTGCAGGTTGGGAAATCGCTGCAATCAGCATTCCCTCCAGAGTTATGGGTGGCGATTATTACGATGTTCTTGAGCTCTCTGACGGAAGACTTGCTGTTGCAATTGCTGATGTTTCTGGGAAGGGTGCAGCGGCTGCAATGCTGATGGCTGCTCTTCAGGCAAGTCTGGGTACTCTCCTGAAGGATAACCTTGCAGTTGAAGTAACAACATCAAGATTGAACACGGCTCTTTGCGACAGAATGCCTGATGCTACATTCATTACATTTTTCCTTGCATTTATTGATTTAGAAAGCGGAGATATAGAGTATTGTTCCGCTGGGCACGATCCTCCGATACTGTGTGTATCAGGAGAATCAACTTCTTCTGATACTCTCGACAAAGGTGGTCTTATTCTTGGCGTAATGCCCGATGCGCAGTATCAGATGGGTAGATCTCACATTGATCCCGGAGGACGGTTGCTTCTGTACACCGATGGCATTACAGAAACAATGTCTCCTTCAGATGAACCATTTGGTGTGGAAAGATTGTGCAATGTTGTAGTGAAGCACTGTCTGGAAGCAGGTACGGGAATTATAGAAACTATTGGTTCTCTGGTTGAAGCTTTCAGAGAAGAAGGTGACCAGGAAGATGATGTTACTGCTCTTGTTGTTGCCAGAAGTGTAAGAGAGGATTAGGAAATGCTGAACGACTTTCTGACTAGAAGAGAAGAGCAGAACGAGGCTGTCCTCAGGAATGCAGACAAGGTAATTAAGAGGATTTACAGCATTGATTCACTTGCCTACAACGAAGGAGCTCTTACAGTAAAAACAAAAGAGCTTCTTGGCTTAACAGCCTCCCTCGTGCTTCGCTGTGACGACTGCATCGCCTGGCACTTACATCAGTGTTACAAGGTCAATGTTACCACAGAAGAAATTTCGGAAGCACTTGGTATCGGAATGGTCGTAAGTGGAACAATCACGGTACCCCATGTCCGCAAAGCGATGACATTGTGGGAGTCATTTGAAAAGGATGAAACTTTTGAGAAATGAGAAAATAAAAGCTGAGATCACAGCAATTCTGGATAACGATGATTCGGCTTCAGATCAACTTCAGCAGATTTGCGATGTTTTACGAAACAGCATCGATACATATGATTGGGTCGGTTTTTATCTTGTGGACAAGAATACTGAATCTGAACTTGTTCTTGGACCTTTTGCCGGGAATGAAACAGACCACACAAGAATTGGTTTCGGGGAGGGCATATGCGGTCAAGCAGCTGTTACCCTGTCCGTCTTTGTTGTCGATGATGTTAGTGCAGAGTCAAACTACCTTTCATGCAGCCCGGACGTGAAGAGCGAATTTGTTGCACCGGTTCTCTGGAACAATCAACTTGTTGGTGAACTTGATCTGGATTCAGGCAAAATTGCTGCTTTCGGTGACCCTGACACAGAGCTTCTCAAGTGGGTTGCCGACGTTACAGCTGAAGCTGTTGCGTTGCTGACAGGATTCAAACTTGCCGAATAAACTAACCGATGCAGCAGCGCTGTACGGTTTTATCGTTATTGGAGTTCTAGTTGTTATCGGTGTCGTCACAAACACTGTCTATCTCATAGCCGGTGGTTTGATTGCTTCTCTGCTTGGTGGAATGTTTTTGGCCTATCCACCAAGGCTGGCCGCTATGCTTTTCGGGATTCAGATTGTCTTTACTACAAGTTTCCTCAGCGGTTTAAGTATTTACGCTGGGCCCTTTCGAATCGGCTTTGACGGTATTCTTCAAATATGGGTTTTCCTGCTTTGGGCGGGAGCGCTTGTAGACGGAGAGGGAAGGGTTGCTTCAACCAGGTCGGGCAAGTTGATCCTTGTGCTTGTAGTTTTGAGTCTCTTTGCCTTTTTTCATGGTATTCTTTCCGGTAGCGATCCTAAGACAGCTGCTATATTTTTTAAAACAATGCTCGGCTATCTGTTCTTCTTCCCTGCAATGTGGATACTGAAAGACCGCTCCAACTTAAAGATTTTGCTTACCACTTTTCTGATTGCATCCCTTATTGCGGCAGTCTGGATTATTTTCAAGGGCTTTGTCGGAGGAGATGGTGTATACCTTCGGGCAACCTCAGGTCTAAGAGTATCTTCCCGCGAGGTTAATGTTGTTGTTGTTGGGCTTTTTCTGATAGCTATGCTTCTCTGGAAACGTTACAAGACAGTACCTCTTCTTCCCGGTATTGCTTTTACTCTTGTAATGGGAGCTGCAATTCTCCTCGGACAATCCAGAGCCTTGTGGCTCGCTGTTGCGGCCGGAGTGCTTTTGGCTTTCGTTGCAGATATGAGCAGAACGGGAGAAGACGGTTTCAGGCTTGGCAGGCTTCTGTCAAGAATCATGCTTCTTCTCGTATTCATTGGCGGATCAATTGCTTTCGTTGCCGCAGCCGGTCTTCTTTCGGCCAGTGATGTTGTTGCAAGGGGAGGGGGAGATGGAGGACTTACAGGAGATATTTCACTATGGGCAAGATTTCTTTCATGGTGGGAAATTATCCGGACAGTTACAGAGTCACCTTTTACCCTGATTTTCGGTAAAGGGTTTGGAGCAGAAATTACATACTTCAGACCTGACCTTCTTACCCGTGTTTCAATTCCGTTTGTAGATGGGAGTTTTTTCCAGCTTTTGTTGAACCTCGGTCTTTCGGGCTCGATTGTTCTTGCTCTGCTCTATTCTCGAGGAATTGCGGGGAGTTTCCGTTATGCAACAAGAGCGGACAATCCGGGTGATACCGTACTTGCCCTCTGGCTAACAGCTTCCTTCACAGCGCTAACTATTGCAGCTTTCAGCGGTTCTCTTATTACGAATTACAGATTTACATGTCTCTGGGCTTTTTTGTTTGCTGTTCTCGAGACAATAAGGAAGAACCGTCAATAAGCAGTTGGAAAAACAACTGAATTTTTGTATGTTTCAAACGCGTTTTTAACCCCTTTTCAGTAATTTTGGATCTAAACATAACAAGAGGCTTGATATGAAAATACTGGTTATCAACAGCGGAAGCTCATCCATCAAATTCCAGATCATTGATCGCGATACCGAACAAATGGTCGCATCCGGTCTTCTGGAACGCATCGGTATGGATGTAGGTCGAATGAAGTACAAAAGCGCAGGTAAAAAAATTGTTATTGATAAGCCCATTCCCGACCATGAGACTGGTCTTGATATGGTACTTGAAACAATTATTGACCCTGAGGTTGGTGCGATTGCTTCCCTCGAAGAAATTGGTGCCTGTGGGCACAGAGTGGTGCATGGCGGAGAAAAATTTACAAGTTCTGTTCTTGTCGATGAGAGTGTTTTGAAGGGCCTGGAAGAGGTCAGTGATATGGCTCCTCTTCACAACCCGGCAAACATTATGGGAATCAAGGCTGCGATAAAGAAACTCCCCGGTGTTCCAAATGTTGCAGTTTTCGATACTGCATTCCATCAGACAATGCCCAAGGTCAACTATCTTTATGCACTTCCGTACAAGCTTTACGAAGAGCACGGAATGCGTAGATACGGCTTCCACGGAACAAGCCATCAGTTTGTTGCTCAGCGCACTGCTGAAATTCTGGGTAAACCAATTGCAGATCTCAACATCATTACCTGTCACTTGGGCAACGGTTGTTCTATTACAGCGGTACAGGGTGGGAAATCCATTGACACAAGTCTTGGATATGGAACTTTCTGCGGTCTGGTAATGGGAACAAGATCCGGCGATGTTGACCCTGCTATTCTTTTCGATCTCATGGAGAACAAGGGTTGGACTCTCGATCAGGTAAAGAATATGGTTTACAAAGAGAGTGGACTTCTCGGAATTAGCGAAATTTCAATGGATATGCGTGACATCGAAGAGAAGATGTTTGCCGGCGACGAGCGAGCCAAGCTTACATTCGATATTTTTGCTGACAGAGTCAAGAAATACATAGGTTCTTATGCAGCGACTCTTGGAACACTCGATGCCATTGTTTTCACAGCCGGCATCGGAGAGAACGGCTGGGAACTTAGAGAACAGATTTGTGATAATATGGATGTCTTCGGTATTAAGTTGGACAAAGAAGCTAATGAGGTAAAGGGTGTTGAGAGAATTATCTCAAAACCTGACAGCAAAGTTGCTGTTCTTCTCGTACCAACAAATGAAGAACTTATGATTGCCAGGGAGACTGTTCGCCTGGCTGAATAGATTATTCGAACAATGGGGAGGCTGGCACTGTGAATTTAGTGGTAATTGTCGGCCTCCTCGTTTTTTCATCTGTACCCCAGTACAACGTCACATGCGATCCCGATCACTTCCAGGTTATGTGGGAGAACTGGAGTGAAGAGATATTTGTTTCCTGCACTGTTGAGCATCTAGGTGTTGTGTATGAAAACTGCTCAATGCGCATTCGCGGCGATACTTCGAGAGAATTCGAAAAGAAGTCCTACCGAATTGAGTTTCCCCCTGATCAACCGCTCGATGGAAGAACTGCATGGAATTTCAATGCAGACGTTCTTGACTATTCTTACACGAAATCATGGCTCTTTTCACGAGTTCTTTCTGAAATGGGTTTTCCCTGTTTTGAAGTCTCTCATTCCAATCTTTCGGTGAACGGTGAGAACCGGGGTGTTTTTCTTCGTCTTGAGCCGGTAAACAGGGCTTTTCTTGAAAGGAATTCCTTTAACACGGAAGGTAATCTATACAAAGCCCAGCGGGATGGTTCCTGTGCAACCGTTTACGATGATATTGATTCAGTCTGGGCAAAGAAAACAAATGAATCAGCTGGTATGATTGACCTGATTCAACTTATATCAGATACCGAATACACAACTCCCGATAATTTTAAGCTGTTCATGGAGTCAACCTTTACAATGTACGGATCTTACGGTCTTATCAGATTGCTTGCCATCAACGCAGCATTTGCAAACAACAGCACATACTACCATAACTACTATCTATACAATGATGTAGAGGGTACAGGAGCCTGGGCAATGCTTCCCTGGGATGTAGACAAGATTTGGTATAACAATTGCAAAATAGGGTATGGTGCCTGCACGACCCGAAACTGGTATGATAATCCGTTGCATGCGAGAACTCTGGCTGTTCCTGAGTACAGAGAAGCTTTCATGGATTCAGTTGAAACCTTTTATGATGTTTATCTCACCGAAGAGAAGCTTCAGTTCTGGACAGACTCTCTGCAAATTGTTCTTGAGGAAGCGGTTTCCCTTGATAACTGTGACAGAACAGATTATGAAGGATTTCTTGAAGCTAGTGAAGCGCTTCTGGATAGCCTGGTTTTAAGAAGAACGGACCTCGAGTGGCAGTTTCAGAACAGATATTATTGTTTTAGATCTTTGCGATCCGATACCGTATCCACAGGAAATCTGACAGTTTCATGGCAGCCTACTGAAACCCCTCAGGGAACTCCCGCTACCTACAGTTTGGTTGTACGAGACAGCCTGGGGACCTCCCCCCCGGAGTTTTTTCGTGTCGACGGGCTAACCGACACCACCTATACAATTACGGGTCTTGCTCCCGGTGAGTACTATTGGGTTGTCGAGACGGATGCACAATCGGGATGGCGCATTACCGAAGCAACTCCCAGGTTCAATCCTTTTACTGTTGTTCAACCTTCTGTTCTCTCCGGTACTCTTGAACAGAACACAACCCTCTACAAAACACTTTCTCCCTATCTGATTCAGGGAGAGGTTACAATCCCCGGTAATGGACAGCTTCTGATTCAACCGGGAGTAACTGTTCTCCTCTCGGAAGATGGTTCCATCAACTGCCTGGGTGAACTTATTTCAGAGGGTACACCTGCGGATTCAGTTTATTTTATGGCAGAGAGTTCCACTTCCGGTTGGCGGGGAATACGCTCGTCTGAAGGGCTTATCAGCCTGTGCCACACAAGCGTTACCGGTTCAAGAGGGTATTCTTCTTCTCCCGGTGCTGACTTTGCAGCTATCTGCAGCCACGGTGGTTCGCTATCTATAGACAATTCTTCTTTCCGGGATAACTGGAGCTGTATTAAGATGATCGGTGGCTCTGTCAGTATCGACAGCAGCAGGTTTGTAAACAACAGAGGAGAGCTCTTCTTTATTCAGGATGGAGATGCTGCCACCATTACTGATTCTGATTTCATCAACCTGTATGACCCTGTTGCCTCCAGCATGGACGGTATAGAGTTTCACCTCTGCTCAGACGGAGAATTTGTGGTTGATAACTGTACCGTAGCAAACATCGACGGGGATTGCATCGATATGAATGCATCTTCCGTTACCATTATGAACACGGAGCTGTCGAACTCTACCGATAAGGGTTTTTCCATCGGAGCTCCCACAGGAGGCAGTGGAAGCGGCACCCTGGTTCGGATTTCCAACAGCATTGTTACCGGATGTCCAATCGGTATCGGTGTGAAAGACGGTGCTGCGGTTGAAGCGGGAGAAATGGTTTTTTCAGACTGCGAAACTGCAGTTTATTCTTACGAAAAAACTTCCGGTATGGGGGGCGGAGTTGCATCTCTGTCCAACTCTATTTTCTACGGGTGCCCTATCCCGGTCAGAGTCGATCAGGGAGTGGTGAGTACATCCTGGTCAATCTCGGATACAGAGCAGCTTTCGGGTACAGGAAATCTTCACGGAGACCCGGGGCTGACCCAGGGTTTTTACCCGGCCTGGAATTCAGCCTGCATCAATTCGGGAAATCCAACAGAAGAGGATAGTGACCGAAGCCGGAGAGATATTGGAGCATTCTTTTTCCCATCGAATTTTAACGGTCTTGTTGTGAACGAGATGATGGCAGGAAACACTAATACTATTCTGGATAACTGGGGCAGGTCTTCAGACTGGATAGAAATTTACAACGGAACCGGATATGACATCGATGCAGGAGTTCTTGTCTTCTTCGACTCGGATTCTTCAGAGGTCGACCCATGGTCTTCCGCACGGGGTACAATGATCCCGACAGATGCATATATGCTCTTTTGGGCAGATGGAGACGAGTGGAAGGAAGGTACACATCTTCCGTTCAGATTACCTATAGGTGGAGGTAGTTTTAAGCTTGGACGAATTGTAGCAGGCGAGGGTGATAATCCCTATATCTCTACAATCGAGCAGGTCCAGTATGACAATCAAACCGTAGATATCTCATATGGTAGATTCCCTGATGCTGGTGAATGGCTTATCCTCAAAACACCGACTCCGGGTTACAGCAATGGTTCTCTCTACAGTACTCCTTTAATGCTCGGGTGGCCGCGGCCAAACCCATGCACGACAGGGCAGGTCACTATAGATATTACTGTCGCAGGAGGAGAAACCGAGGTATTTGCTTATGACATGGCGGGTAGAAAGATCGATACCATTCAGAACGGTTACCTTTCTCCAGGGTCTCATTCATTGAGTTGGAATACAGAAACATTGCCGACAGGTGTATATCTGATATTTGCCCGATGTGCCAGCCAGACTGCTGCTACTGCAAAGGTTACTATTCTCAGATAGTCAGCGAACTATTGCAAAAACGATGTATCCTGAATAAGCAGCAAGCAGAACAAGTCCGAGCATTCGACTCGGAAGCAAAGAGTCAGTCGCCTTGCTCTTCCGCATTATTATGAAGAAAAGAAGTGTCGTAATCCCCAATGTGATTAGCATATCCGGCAGGACTAACTGATTGAAGCTGGAGAATACCATCGGTTTGATAGTTGCTGTTGTTCCCAGAACGAATAGAATATTGAAAAGGTTACTTCCCAGGATATTTCCAAGAGCCATGTCCCAGTGGTTCTTGCGAACGGCCATTATTGAAACCACAATTTCAGGAAGTGAGGTTCCGAGAGCTACGATGGTAACACTTATCAAAGTCTGTGAGATACCCCAAGATTCAGAAATGATAACTGCATGGTCGACGACGAAGCTTCCTCCGAAAATGACTCCTGCAATTCCACCGACGGTCATAACTATTGATTTCAGGTATTCAATGGGAATACTTTTTATGTGATCGAGATCCAAATCACCGCTGTCTATTTTATCCAACCGGCTCATTCTTACTAAGTAGAAGAGATATCCCGAAAAGAAGAGAAGAAGAACCCATCCTGCGAGCCTGCTCAATCCACTGCTTCCCTCTCTGAAAACTGGAGTAACGGAGAGAATGAATAGAAGAAGTGTTGCTATGAAACCGAATGTAACTTCTTTCCAAAGTTTTCTATGGTCTCCTCTGATCCCGAAGAAAAGAAGGGCGAGACCAATAGCCAGTCCGATATTAGCGATGTTGCTTCCAAGAACGTTTCCGATTGAAACAGCTGAGTGACCATTGACTGCTGCTTTTATAGAAACGGCAGCTTCAGGAGCACTCGTTCCGAATGCTGCTATGCCCAGGCCGATAAGCAGGGGTGATACACCCAGAAGAGCGGATAGGCGACTTCCTCCTTTAATAAGGTAGTCTCCACCCAGCACAAGCAGAACAAAGCCGATTACAAGAAGCACATAACTCTGGATCATATCATACAACCTGACTGTATTCGTTCATGGGAATTATTTCTGTTTTTTCAAGTCGGAAACTACCGGATTTCTGCAGTTTTTTCAACCGCAGGTTATGTCATTCTGCTCAGATGGTGCAGCGAGCCACCGTTAAACACTTTAGTGTAACCCTCTTTTACAAGAAATCTCTTTGCACTGGCAGATCTGGCACCGCTAGCGCAGTAAAGAATCAGAGGTGTTTCCTTTTGAATTCCGTTTTTCTTTACTCCATTCAGAATATCAGCCAGCGGAATGTTAATCGAGTTTTCTATGTGACCGCTCCTGTACTCTGACTGTGATCTTACATCAATGACTTTTCCTCCTGAAGCAAGAATCTTCACTACCTGCTCTCCTTTTACATCTGCTTTGGAAGTCAGCAGTTTGATAAGAATGAGAATCACAGGAATTATTATCAACAGTATTTTCACTTGTTCTCTCCATTTTTTGTTGTAAGTAGCCGGTACTATACAAAAAAGGAGCCGGCGGAAGGGCCGACTCCTTTAAAGGCAAAACTCTAGATAATGTTTACTACGAGAGCGCCCATTACTGTAAGAAGAACGTTACCGATGGCATAAGGCACCGTGTAGCCTATAACAGGCAATGTGCTTCCGCAGTCGTCCTTTACAGAATTCAGGGCTGCAGTGCATGTACCTGCACCGGTCATTGCACCAAGAAGCAGAACAGGATTTAACTTCAGTGTATAGAGCCCGAAGAGCCATGTTAAAAGATGTGGCAGAACAGTAAGAACAATGCCTGCAAGTAGAATTTCAGGTCCTGCCTGTTTTAAGGCTGCAAGCGCTCTAGGACCCGCTGAAAGACCAACACAGGCAATAAAGAAATTCAAACCCAGATCTGTGAATACCCATTGAGTTGGAATCGGAATCTGCCCCCAAACGGGCTTTCTCGATCGGAGCCATCCGAAGAAAAGACCGCTGACCAGAACTCCGCCTCCAGCTCCCAGAGTAACTGGAACACCGCCTATGGTAACTGAAAGAAGACCAATAAGTGTGCCTGCAATAATACCTGCTCCTACAGCGATTAGGTCAGTGATTGCAGTGGTTCTTTCTGCATATCCCAGCGTTCCTGCGAGTCTTTCTATATCAGATTTTGCGCCTGTTACTGTTATGCTGTCACCAGAGTGAACTACAAGCCCCTTGTTCAGAGGAAGATCATGAGCCTGTCTAACAACTTTGTGAACGAAGCAGCCGTGACCAAGCTCTGCGAGGATGGTTCCCAGTTTTTCTCCACAATATTTTTTTTCAGTAACGCAAATTGAAAGAATCTCACCGAGCATTTCCTTAAGAATATCATCATCCACTTCGGGTCCGATGAGTTCAACTGCTTGCAATAGAGCAGCTCTGTGGCCCGTAATAATCACGATATCATCTTTTTGCACATTTGTACTACCTGGCAAGGGGTCAATCAGCTTCCCTTTTCTCTCC
This sequence comes from Candidatus Fermentibacteraceae bacterium, assembly GCA_016744855.1. Lineage (GTDB taxonomy): Bacteria > Fermentibacterota > Fermentibacteria > Fermentibacterales > JCC-6 > Sabulitectum. Next base: position 119,448 of record JADGDO010000009.1, read on the forward strand.
AGCTTTTCTATTGCCACGCGCTCTGTGAATTCCTTTTCAATATCAGAGACTGTCTTGCCTGTTGGAGGGTCGTTGATTACAGTGAATGCTCTCGGAGCGACGATGCTCGACCAGTGAAAAGATTCAATTGTGTCTTCTCCCTCTGCGGTACCCATCTCACGTTCCTCTTCCAGCGCACTCTTCTTGAGATTGATTTTCCACATCTTAGGGAGAACTTTCAGTAGCATTATCAGCCCAGCTGTTCCAAAGATGTAGGTAACAGCGTATGCAACGGCCACGTCTGATTTAAGATTAAGTACCGTGGTTTGAGCACCGGATTGAAGCGACATAATTGCTCCATCAGCTGTTCCTATAACAGATGACTGGGTGAGAGCTCCAGCTACAATTCCAGCGCCGTATGCGCCGTTGAGATGAAAGAGCTTTGCAACGGCCAGTGCAACACCAACTGCAACAATACAGAAGAAAAGAGCGACTGCGATATACTTCTTTCCTCCCCGTTTCAAGCCACCGACAAAATCAGGGCCGACTTTGTACCCGATAGTGAAGATGAAAAGACCGAAGGAAACTGTTTTTATTATGCCCAGCTCAAACTCAGTATTCTTGAGAAGAAGAGCGCCCATAACAATTGCAACAAGCAGTACACCTGTTGTGGAACCAAACGAGAAAGTACCGAATTTTACTTTTCCGAAAGCATAGCCCACCGCAAGTGCTGCAAAGAGAAGAATTGAGGGGTTGTTACGGCAGATCTCAGCAATTCCGTGAAGAATTCCCATTACTTGCCTGCCTCCCATTCAGTCTTGTAGTCTTCGAGCAGGTCGCTGATGGCTTTCCCAATTACTGCATAGTCAGCTTTGTTCAGATTTGCAAGAGAAACACGCACAGACATTTCAGGAGCAGCAAATCCGCCTCCATCCATAAGAACCACATCTTTTTTATCTGCTAGATTCCAGACAAAATCGATCGGTTCGTGAGTGTCTTGCAGCCACTTGGCAAATTTAGCACCGTGTCTTTTTAAGGCAAGTTTGTGGATGTCTATGGTAGTGTAGTATTTAGCATAGCAGGTTAGCTCAACGACAGGTTCTCCAAGAGCAGAGTAGAGAGTATTGTATCTCTCTCTTACCACATTCTGGACTTCCTTCCGGTAAAGCCTGCTCTCAAGATCAAGAAGCTCCTGCAGGCTGAAGAGAACCATCATTACCTGCTGAGGTGTCGAGAGGCCTGCCGTGTGGTTCAGGGCAACTGTTCTGCTGTCTGCAACAAGTCGATCAATTAGCTTAATTGAATCCGGATCTCTGCTGATAGTTACATACCTTTGATGAAGCTGCTTTTTCTTTGCTTCAGGAAGAGCAGCAATCATTTCATCCATTACATTGTTGCTGTTTATACCGATTGCACCGAGTCTCCAACCTGTAGCTCCGAAGTACTTTGAATAGGAGTAAACCAGAATAGTATTCCTGGGTGCTATTGCTGCAAGAGATCTGAAACCATTCACAAAAGTACCGTAAACATCATCTGTCAGAAGGATGAGATCCTTTCTTCGTGTGTTAACAAGATCGGAAATTTTCTGCAGGGACGTTTCTGCAATGCTGACTGATGAAGGATTGGACGGGTTTACCAGAAAGAAAGCCTTGATATCGGGATCAGCCAGTTTTTCAATTTCGGCGTCTGTGTACTGCCAGTCGCTCTCCTCATTCTGTTCTACATCCACGATGACAAGTTCAAAATCATTCAGAAGAGGAATTTCGAGATATGGAGTAAATATGGGAGTTCCGATAGCTATCTTATCTCCCTTTTTCACTAGATGATTTTCCTGCAGTGTGTTAAATATGTAAGTCATTGCTGCAGTGCCACCTTCTGTAAGAAAGATATCCATTGTTCCTTCAGGAGGTCTCGAGTCACACATTGCCACGTCCAGATATGCTCTTACAATTTTTTCAGTATTCAGCAGTACACGGTCTGGTGTCGGATAGTGATCTCCCAGAATAGCATCCACCATCTCACCTGTGAATTCATCACCATCGAGGCCCATTACATCGGTAACATGTTTCATTGCATCCGTCAGGAATTGTGCCCCTCTTGTTTCGCTGTGAATCTTGCAGAAGTCTCGCAGCCTGTCAGCAGATCCCGAAGATTCAGGTGCACCGGCAAGACCGGGCCTGCTCATTATTCTGTAGGCTTCCTCCATGGCAAAATTACCGAGAAGGAAGAATGCATGCCTTGAATTTGTAGCAACCCAGTTGGGATTTCCCCTACCAGCATTCAGCATCAGCTTTTCTGACCTTTTCTCAGCCATCTGTATGAGCTTGTCCTTGAGTTCGAATGGGCTTAGCTGCTCATAGCTTTTTTCTTCAGAGGAGATGTTCATTGAAAGTTCCTTTCGTCTGAGAAGGTAAGAGTCGTCTAGTTCTCAAAAAAGAGTTTGCAGAAGCAGCACCCATCAGCATTTATCTCGTCACTGATCTCAGGACAGGGGCAAAGAACATCCTTTGAAGCATCCAAAGGATGACTCTGTTTACAGGGACAGAAGTAGTTCCCGGCAGATTGAAGGTTCATTGTCATGAGTCCTATAACCTTCTGAACACGCTCAGAATCTTCATTCAGCGAGAGTCCTGATTTTGCTGCTATATTTTCTGCCCGAACAAGTGTTTCATTGTATTCCTTCGTTCCAACAGTACTATCCCAGGAGTTAGACATAGAAATACCTCTCGGTTTAAAGATGTTCAGTGCTTAATTTTTCCCTGATTCGTCTGGTCTCCATTGCAGTGATTTCCTCGAGCATTTTTCTGTTTGCAGCTGAGATATCAGCAATTGAGGCAAACAGAATAAGAAGAATTCCAAAGGTGATAGAGAATAACCCGCCAATTCCGAATGCAGTGAAAGGTTTTATAGCCCCGGTTGTAATCCACCAGCAAAGAGTGAAGATGTCCAGCAGAACACCAATCCCAATTAAAGAAAAAGCAGGTGTTCCATAAAATTTCCAGGGTGAATGACCGTGTGCTACAGAGTACATAGCTTCCGCAGAAAGATGTGCATATCGCCAAAGATTTGAAGCAATTCTAGATTTGCCGAATTCTCTTTCACCACGGACCCGGGTTGGAATCTCTTTTATTCTGAGACCTTTTCTCGCTATGTCGATAAGAACTTCCTGGGTGTAGGTGAACCTGCTAAAACAGGAAACTCTATCGATTGCTTTCGGCCCGTATACCCTGAATCCGCAGGTAGCATCGTGTATTTTGATTCTTGCAAGATTGCTCACCAGGCCGGCAACTCGTGCGTTACCCCATTTTTTTATTTTTGGCATGGTTGGAAGCAGAGCTGGATCCATGAATCTGCTTGCGGTGGAGAAATCAGCCTCATCATTGATAACCGGTTCTGATAATGCTGGAAGATCTTCTGGATTGAATTGACCATCGGCGTCCATTGTCGCCATGAAATCAAAACCGTTTTCTCTCGCATAAGAGAGCATTGTCCGGAATGCTGTTCCCAAACCCATATTTCTACCGTGAGAAATAACCTGAGCCCCAGCTTTTTTTGCAAGCTTTACGGTTGAATCTGTGGAACCATCATCCACAACAAGAACTTCTACCTGTGTGCCGTTTAATTGACGCGGAATGGCTGAGACCACTCGCTCTATTGTGATCTCTTCATTCAGTGCAGGAATAGCTACCAGAGTCTTCATGACTGTAGTATATAAAGAGTAATATTCCCCGCAAGTGTACTGTAAGAGGAATTCTTATCTTGCTGTGCAAAACGTGTTTCATTTTGGAGGAACAATATGTTTATTGCTGTATTTATTCTTGCCCTGACGCAGCTTCAACTGCCTGCTCAATTTGATCTAAGAGATTACAATGGGGTGAATTATGTTACGTCAATCAAGAGTCAGCAGGGCGGAACTTGCTGGACTCATGCAACCATGGCCGCAATGGAATCCAATCTTCTTATCACAGATGCATGGGCTGACAACGGTGAGGTTGGCGAACCCGCTCTGGCCGAGTACCACCTTGATTGGTGGAACGGTTTTAATGAGTGGAACAATTCAGACCTTACGCCACCTACCGGAAGCGGATTAACAGTACATGAAGGAGGAGATTACCTTGTTGCTACGGCGTATCTCTCCCGTGGTGATGGTGCAGTACGTGACATCGATGGTCAGTCTTTCAGCGTCCCTCCTGAACTCAATTCACCGGATTTTCATTACTATTACCCAGCTGATGTCGAGTGGTTTACCGTTGGGGAAGATCTTGATTCATTCGAGAATCTTAAAACTGCTATAATGGATAACGGTGGAGTTGCTACATGTTATTACTCTACCTCTACCTATATGACCGACTACATTCATTATCAGCCTCCTACAACCACCGAACTTCCCAATCATGCTGTTACAATTATCGGATGGGATGACGAAAAAGTAACTCAAGCTCCTGAACCGGGCGCATGGGTCGTCAAAAACAGCTGGGGAACCGGCTGGGGATTTGACGGTTATTTTTTCATCAGTTACTGGGATAAATGGTGTGCAAGAGAGCCATTTATGGGAGCGGTTTCCTTTACCAATGTAGAGCCAATGGCCGTTGATGAATTCTATTACCATGATTACCACGGTTGGCGCGACACATTCACAGGTATCGAGAAAGCAATGAATGCCTTTGAGGCATTCGATGATCACTTTATACCTTCTTTTTCCTTTTTCTCTGCTGCGGATTCTGTTGATTACACCGCATCATTCTACGGCAGCTTCAGCGGGGGAGTTCTCTCGGATCTTATTACAACTGAAACAGGATTTTCTGAATTCATAGGGCTTCATACAGTCGACCTGACTTCTCCCTTTGATATTCAGGATGGAGACAGTGTCTATTTTGTAATGGAGTTCTCCGATGGAGGTTATCCTTTCGACAGAACCGCCGAAGTGCCTGTTCTTCTGGGAGCATCTATGAGGGTTATTGTTGAATCCACTGCCTCTGAAAATGAAAGCTGGTATTTCGACGGATCATGGCATGATCTTTACACCTGGGCGGCTAATCCTTACCCGGGCACAGGAAATTTCTGCCTGAAACTCCTTGCCTCCCACACTGGACTCAATGTATCTCCTGAACAGAGTGCATATTTCCAGGGAGAGGTCGGTGGACCTTTCACTCCTGCATCGGATACATGGACAATCGATTATATGGGCGTCAGTGCTGTTCAGTATCAGGTTATTCCTGAAGCTGTAGAATGGCTTGATATTACGGGCACACTTTCCGGCTCAATTTCTCAGGGTGAAACTGTTGAGATAACAGCGTCAGTAAATTCTACAGCTGATGATCTTTCATTTGGTGTATACACTGCTGATGTTGATTTTGAAAACACTACAAGCGGTGCCGGGAATACAACTCGCACTGTGGTTCTCATTGTCGGAGATGCTGGTATTATTTACGGATGGAACATGGATATGGATCCAGACTGGGATACCGATGGTCTCTGGGAATGGGGAGTACCTCAAGGACTCGGTGGTTCACACGGTAACCCTGATCCTACCTCAGGGGAGAACGGTGATAATGTATACGGTTACAATCTTGAGGGTGATTACCAGCCAGGTCTCGATGAAATGTACCTGACGACAGGGGCAATTGACTGTTCCAATCTCTATGGTACACAGTTGCGTTTCCAGAGGTGGCTTGGTGTCGAGGGTAATGAGTTCGATCAAGCCTCGGTACAGGTATCATCAGATGGAGATAACTGGTATGTAGTTTGGGCAAACGGTGCTGAAGAAACCACTGACAGCGACTGGAATCTTGAGATTTATGACATTTCATCATTCGCAGATTCAGAGCAGAATGTCTGGATTCGCTGGGTTATGGGTAGCACTGATACCGGCTGGGAGTATTGCGGCTGGAACATAGACAACGTAGAGATCTGGGCTACTGGAGCTCTCTCTGTGGAGGATGGCGATATCGCAGCAGATCTTTCGGTACGACTCTCCGGAGTAAACCCTGCTGTCGTATCAACAGCATTTTCCTGCAGTATTCCATCCAGCGGTCTTCTTACTCTTCAGGTTCATGATTTGTCTGGAAGAATAATCAACACAGTTTACAACGGGTCTGTACCGGGCGGTGATGTCACTGTTCCGTTCAATCTGACTGATTCCAATGGAAGAAGACTGCCGGCAGGTATTTATCCTGTAGTAGCTTCCTGCAACGGTCAGACAGCGGTTTCAAGACTGGTTGTTATCGATCGATAATTTGATGAGCCCCGGCGTCTAAGTGGCGCCGGGGCATTCTTGTAAGGAGATTGATTTGGCTCGAGTTTTACTGGTGAACCCACCATCTTCTATAGATGTATACAGTGATAGCAAAATCAGAGTAGCTATTACTTCTGCACCCTTTGTTACTCTTGGAGCTCTTGCAGGTGCTGTTCTAATGGACAACCATGATGTTCGTGTAGCAGACCTGATGATTGAAGCCAATCCAATTGATGCATACAAGAACACGCTCCGCGAATGGAAGCCGGACTATGTCGGAATTACTTTCACGACTCCCTTGGTATCAGAAGCCAGATTCCTTGCCGGTATAGCAAGAGAAGTCTGTCCGGAAACTATGATTATTGCCGGAGGTATTCACGCTTCTACACTTCCAGAAGAGGTACTTAAAACAAGTGAGTTTGATGTTGTCGTTATTGGAGAAGGGGAAAACACCCTGAGAGAACTTTGTCTTGGTAATGAGTTAAAAACCATTTCCGGCATTGCATATCTCGATGGAGAGGAATGTGTTGTAACAGAGAAGAGGGCTCCAATCCTCGACCTGGATGATCTGCCTCTTCCTGCATGGCATCTATACAATTTGAAGTATTACCGGTCACCTCATATAGCCTCACGAAAAAACCCTGTCGGTTATATGGAGACTAACAGAGGCTGCAATCATTTCTGCACATATTGCAGTCAGGCAATTTTCGGCCACAATGTCAGATGGAAAAGTCCGGAGAGAATTGTTGATGAGATGTTCAGGATGCTTGATCTCGGATTCAACGACATACATATAAAAGATGATAATTTTACAGCAGATATTGAGAAAGCCAAGGTGGTTTGTCGCCTTCTTATAGAGAAGAAGTTCCCCGCGCCATGGGCACTGCCAACAGGTGTTAACATACACGACGTTGATAGTGAATTCTTTCAGTTGGCCGCCGCCGCTGGTTGCTATATGGTTTCATTCGGCATAGAAAGTGCATCTCCTGAAGTACTGAAAAACGTTGGCAAGAATCAGACTCCTGAGCAGATCAGAAAAGCTGTAACCATGGCTCATGAAGCCGGACTGGAGACCGTAGGCTTTTTTATGATTGGGCTTCCAGGAGACACAGAGGAAACCATCCGGGAAACTATGAAATTCGCCTGCAGTCTTCCCCTGACATACGCGAAAGCTTCTATGACACTTCCTTTCCCGTCGAGTGCTCTTTTTAAGCAGATCGACAGTGAAGGAAGAATTAAGTCAAAGAATTGGGATATCTATAATTTTCACAGCACAACAGACGTTTGGGAGCATGAGAATCTAGCCTGGGATGTTATCCGCAAGTATTACGGTATGTTTCACCGGAAGTTCTACTTCAGACCTTCTTACATATGGAAGAGATTCTGGAGAGACATTCGTATGGGATACCTCTGGGACGATATTAAGGCAGTTCTCTCTAATAACTGGGGTGACTGATCTTTGAAAAAATTGCTGCCCGGTATCCTGCTCATTGTAATCTCCGTTTTTATTGCGGACCGATTCTTTCCTCAGATAAGAATGAAGCAACTCACGGTTGTAACTATACCCTCCGGAGCCCGAGTTTTAGTTAATGGTGTTTCCGCAGGTCTTTCTCCTGTAACACAATTTGTTCCCCTGACGGGCTCTTTTGTTGAGGTCGCTAAAGATGGATTTTTTCTATCGGACTCTCTCATCGAATCACCTCTTGACACCTTGTTTCTCCAACTGCAAGAGGGCTGCCTACTTATAGTAAATACCACACCACCCGGTTGTCAGATTATCTCACGCAATTTTTCGGGAGTCTCTCCCTGTTCACTTGTTGTGGAATCAGGAAATTCTATCGAGATAACAGCTCTTGGAAGTATGGGTATTTCTGTAACCCGCTCTGTGAATCTGCTCACGCCCGGTACAAGACTAGTTGAAATTACAGTTCCTTTTGAGTTTACTGATGAGAGCAGCGGACTGGATTTTGCTGTTATTCCGAGAGATCTTCTTCCCTTTGCAATGGGTCCACTGACTGTAGGCAAGTATGAGGTCACAGCATCACAGTTTTCTGTCTTTATGAATTCCGTAGATATTGCTCTTTACGCAGATTCCAATTGCCTGTATGGCCGAACCTGTTTGATGGACAGCATACTGAAGTGTAACTGGCGTGGCCCTGTGGGGTTCAACCATGATACCACGGCATATGCACCACTCCGGGGTATGGAATCTCATCCAATGGTCGGTGTTACCAGAGGTGGAGCAGAATGGTACTGTGAATGGCTTACATCTCTTAGCAATAGCGATCTCGAGTTCCGACTTGCAGAACGCAATGAGTGGAGTACAATTGCTTTGGCTGGATCTCACCTGGAGGTGAACCTGTCTGATGTCAATGAGATGATCCTGAACCGGCATCCTGAAATTGATGACGGCTGGGCGGAGTCGGCACCTTCCGGATCAATGGGGCAGAGTGACTGGGGGTTGTATGAGATGCAGGGAAATGTATGGGAATGGACGTCTTCAGAAGGAATTGCGGCTGGAGGAAGCTGGCTTTCATCGATTGAGGACTGCACAGCGCAATCAAGAATAGTGCTTGGTGATGATTTGGGTTATCCGTTTGTAGGATTCAGGGTTGTGGCTTCAGGCTTCCCGCTGGATATTACAGAAAATCACTAGAAGCAGAGATGGAGAATTTGTATGAAAAGAGTAATACCCGGAGGACCTCTCAATTCAGTACCTGAATTACCCAGTATCCCGCAGCTTCTAATTAATTCGGCGAACCGATTTCCTGACAGTGTTGCCGTTCGAGAACCGGCAGAGCTTGGAAAATTCAGATCACTCACATACAGACAACTGGCTAACAACATAGACTGGCTTGCCCGTGGAATCCTGGAAATCAATGAACAGCCTGTTGTTGCAGTTGTTGGTAAAAACAGTATCTCCTGGTACACAACTTATCTTGCTGTCCATCGAGCAGGTGGAATTATCGTTCCTATCGACCCAGCTCTTCCCAAGTCAGACATGCATACTATTCTTCATTATTCCGGTGCAAGTATTGTATTTCACGATGCCGATTACAAAGATTGGTTTGAAGATCTGAACGAGATCGTGGCCATCACAATGAACGCCGGCTTCCAGGACACATACATCAGATTTAACAGCATCTTAAGAAAAGGAAGGGTTAGCAAACTCGATCTTCCTGCAAATTATGATACCGATAAACCGGCGGTTATCAGTTACACATCCGGAACCACAGGTCTTGCAAAGGGAGTAGTTCACTCACAGGCTACTATCATCTCCGATGTCAGACAAACTCTTCAATTCATCAGTATTCACCAGACAGATATCTTTTTGAGCGTTCTACCGGTACACCATATGTATGAGGGAACCTGCGGATTCCTTCTACCACTCGCTATCGGAGCTGAAATTTCTATTGCTCACGGCCTTAGATATGTTGCGGATGATCTTGTTGTAACAGGTGCGACCATACTGATTGCCGTTCCTCTTTTGTGGGAAACTCTTTATAGAAGAATTATGGTAAATATCAAATCAGCTTCTCTTGGAAAAACCAAGCTGGGAGTTGGTCTTGCACTTTCAACAATAACAGAGAAGCTCGGAATAAAGGGTGTCAGAAGAAAAGTATTCGACCAGGTTCATGAGAGATTTGGTGGAAAACTGCGTCTACTGATTTCGGGAGGAGCCGGTATCGACTCCCAGGTTCTCGAAGGCCTTGAAAGATTGGGATTCAAGATTGTAGAGGGTTATGGTCTTACTGAAACAGCACCGATTATTTCTGCTAATCGAATTGGTGCAAATAAATATGGTAGTGTCGGTCCACTCTTCCCTGATGTAGAGGGTCGCATTGATAATCCAGATGATCTGGGTGTGGGTGAGATCGTGGTGAAAGGGCCAAATGTAATGCTGGGTTACTTCGGCAATCCGGAAGCAACAGCAGAAGTTCTTTCCAAAGACGGCTGGTTCAGAACCGGTGATTACGGCTATTTTGATAAAGACGGATTTCTTTTTATCACCGGCAGGAAAAAGAATGTGATAATTGCAAAGAACGGTAAAAATGTCTATCCTGAGGAACTTGAGACTAGGCTAAACAGATCAGTTTACATCAAGGAGTGCATGGTTTTCGGAAAGAAATCTGAAACAAAGGGGGAGGAGATATGCGTTCTTCTCGTACCCGACCGGGATTTGCTCATTGAGGAAGCAGAACATCAGAACAGAAAGATTACTGCTGAAGATGAAATTAAATCTATGCGTAAGGCCATAAAATCCTACAATACCAAGTGTGAGATACACAAACGTATTGCCAGTTTTATCATTTACCAGGATGAACTTCCCAAAACTACAACTAAGAAGATGAAGCGGAATGCTGCTCTAAAAGAAGCCGGTTTGTCTCCCAGCGAGATCTTTCAGCCCTGATGGCCGGTCGCAAGGCAAACAGTGTTTACATGCTTCTTGGGCAGGTTTTCGGAAAAGCGGGGCTTTTTGCGTCGCTGATGATTTATTCCCGCCTGCTTTCTGACGGATCATTCGGTGAGCTTCTTTTTGCTGTTTCAATAGGCCTGATAGTAATTTTTCTTAGTGACATGGGTGCCACGATACTGATCACCAGAAGGATTGCGGCGGGTGGTGAAACAAACTCCATTCTTTCGTCTGCTCTTCTCCTGCGTACAGGATTGTCTTTGATAACTGTTTCTGCGGTGATGCTGGCAGGGACTGTTGCTGGTTACTCAAGCAGTCAGTTGATTCTGATTCTGCTTGTCTCCACCGGGTTTGTTCTCGATGGTTTCTGTGAATCTTCTTTCGCCGTTTTTCGTGCAAGAGGCCAGATGGTTTTTGAAGCTGTGACAAGAGTAATTCATGGGCTTCTAGGTGTCAGTCTTGCAGTTTTTGCCTGGGAAACCAATCAGGGTGTATACTTTGTTGGTGCAACATACATATACAGAGAGATTCCAGCGCTTGTCTTTGCATACATAACTTTGCCCAGAAAATTGTCATTCAGATTGCAATTATCCTCAGGTGTAATTTCAAGTGTTATTCCGCTCCTGAAGGCAGCCGTTCCACTTGGTCTTATGGGCATGCTGTGTGCACTGGGGGAAAGACTTGACTCCGTTTTTATCAAGGTTTTACTAGGTGACGAGGCAATAGCAGCCTATCAGCAGTGTGTCAAAATACTGGAAGCTCTTATTCTTATTGTTACACCGACACTTCTTCCCGGGGCTCTTTTTGCCGCATTGTGTAAGTCTGTTCAAGCTGGTTGGGGAGAAGCCAGAGAGAGAATAGCCTGGATGACAGAGCTCTTTCTTGTGATTGCATTTGTTTTGATTATTCCCCTATGGGCTTCTGAACAGCGCTTATTATTACTTGTTTGGGGCAGTGAATTTCTGCGCGGTGTATCTCCCTCCGAGCTTGCCGCTACTTTTAGAATAGTACTTATCACACTTCCTGTGGCATACATTTTTCATATGTTTATGGCAACAATTATTTCGATGGACAGACAGCGCAGGGCTGTTCCTGTTGTCGCTATTGCACTCGGGTTGGAGATAGCTCTCTTTGTTATTCTTATCCCATTAGCCGGGATAGCAGGTGCAGCATTGGCGCATCTTGTATTGCTTTTATCTATAGCAGTAATGCTTTCCTGGGACCTTCACAGGAAATATGGAGCTACCGGTTTTATAAGAGGAGCAAGAAGACCTGTTCTTGCAGTGATTCCCTCCTTTGTAATTCTGTTTCTGAATCCGTTTAATTTCGTAGTAAATGCAGCTATTTCAATGGTTTCATTCGCCGTAATATGGCTCTTATCGGGAGGAATGAAGATAGTTCCCGGCAGAAACAGCGGTCTCAGGTCCTAGGGGAGCAGTTTCCCTAATCATAACGCTGTGGTTATTGCACGCTTTGACAGTGCATTAATCTTCCTAACTATAACTTAGGCTGCTCTTTACTGCGCTTGAGTGTTTTCGGAACTCCCAATCGCATTTTTCTCTCTGTGACATGCGGCAGATAATAAATTATCTTCCCTCTTCATTGAAGGAGGAATCAATTTGAAAGTTGCACTGGTCTACCCGAGATTCAAATGGTTTGAGTACAACGGGCTTTCGGAGCCCCTGGGTGTTATGCACCTGGTAAGTGCACTGCGTGATGCCGGGCATGAGCCTGTTTACATGGATTACTCTTTCTGCTCAGAAATAACAGAGCTGGATCATCTTGTGGAAGGCGCTGGAATAGTGGCAGTTGCCATATCTGCCGCCGCAAAGCTCGAGAGAGCTTCTTTTGTAACCAACCATTTAAGAACTGTTGTTCCGGATTCTCTTTTTGTCGTTGGTGGAGCTTATCCGAGTATTTTTGCAGATAAGTCTATTGAGGGCACCGGAGCTGATATTGCAATTCTAGGTGAAGCTGAAGAGGCAATGGTTGAACTCGCAGATAAAACAGAAAAGGGAGAAAGCTATAAGAGTATAAAGAATCTTGCTTACTTCCTCGAGGATGGTTCTTTTAAGGAAAATCCCAGAAGACCGGTTCCTCATTTGCTTGACAGCATAGCTTTTCCTGCTCGTGACGTGGTCGACTATGATTCTTATCTGAAAAATGGAATGTCTGAATACGGCATGGTGACAACCCGAGGCTGCCCCTTCAAGTGCATATACTGTAAACCGAGCACAGACATGATTTACGGTGGAGGAATCCGATACAGATCCGCCAGCAATGTTGTCGCTGAGATAATACAGTTGGCTGAACTGAGGAATGTTTCCTGCTTGAGGATCTTTTTCAAGGATGACACTATCACAATGCATCCTGTCAGTTGGTTTGAAACATTCAGAGATGAGCTTAATGAAGCCGGAATTGATCTGGAGTGGCACTGTAACAGCAGAGTTGATACTGTCAATCGCGATAAAATAAGAGTAATGAAAGAGAGCGGTTGTCATGTTATCTCGTTCGGTGTTGAGAGCGGAAGCCAGAAAATTCTTGATTTTTACAAGAAGGAAACAACGCCCCAGCAGGCAATAGAAGCTTTCAATTGGTGCCATGAATTCAAGGTGGAGGCCACTGCAAATCTGATGATAGGATTCCCTCTTGAAACAGATGAAGACCTTAGAGCAACCTATAACCTGCTGAAAAAACTGAAACCGGATGATATCATTGTTTATTTCTCTACAGCTATTCCCGGAAGATACATTCATGACTGGGCGATTGAGAACGGTTATCTCGCTTCAGATACTAATCCGGAGCTTCTTGACCCCGCTCGAAACAGAGCCCATGAGGTAATGAATATGCGTCTTCCATACATCAGCGTTGATGATGTGATATCATGGAAGCATCGAATAGAGAGATACCGCAGCTGGAGAAAAATCACAAGTTTCGGCAACATGCGCCGCTGGGCAGGAGAACTCCTTACCGAGCCGGGGAAAGCCATGGGGAAAGCCGCCAGGGTATTGAGGGGCTTCAAAGGACAGGGCGACTAAAGGTCTCGGGCCCACTATCCATAAGTAATCCTTGATAACGTGCGAAACGCACGAACTGCAAATATTTACAGGCAGGTTGCTAAATCCTCCTGTTAGAGGAAATCTGACTCGAGCCATAGCCTTACTCCAAGTGTCAGATGTCAGACAAGCTTATGAATCAGACTTCCAGTATAAGCCCAAATGTGGTATACTTGCCTTTGGCGTGCCACCACATGTTCCATTACTCTTGGGGATTAATACCGGCACACACTATGTAGACATGTAAGTTACGAGGCAATCAAGATATGGTGGTATGATGAGCGGGAACACCGCAATGAAGTATGATGAAAGCAAGATAAAAACCCTCTCTTCGATTGAGCACATTCGCCTTCGTACGGGAATGTATATCGGTCGTCTTGGTGACGGCTCGAATCTTGATGATGGAATCTATATCCTGCTTAAAGAAGTTATAGACAATTCAGTGGATGAATTCATAATGGGACACGGGAAGCGAATACGCGTAAAAATGAACGGCAATACCTGCTCTGTTCGTGATTACGGCAGGGGAATTCCTCTGGGAATGCTTCTAGAGTGTGTTTCTCAGATTAACACAGGGGCAAAATACAATACCGATGTGTTCATGTTCAGTGTTGGTTTGAACGGTGTCGGTACAAAGGCAGTAAATGCACTTTCTGAACATTTTATGGTCTGCTCCTACAGAGACGGCAAGTGCAGAAAAGTCGTTTTCCGCAGAGGTGTAGTAGTTGAGGATATCTCAACCGAGACAAAAGAACGCAACGGTACTTTTGTCGAGTTTACACCCGACGAGGAGATATTCGGCCAGTTTGCCTACAGAGAAGAATTTCTCGAGAAACGAATTAGACACTACGCCTTTCTCAATTCTGGGCTGAAAATTCAGTTTAACGAATTTGTTTACCAGTCTGAAAACGGCTTGCAGGACCTTCTCGAACACGAGGCCGGTGACGAAGCTGTTTATCCTGTTTTCTACTTCCGTGAAAGCACACTTGAATTCGCTTTTACACACACAAATTCATACGGTGAGAGGTATCTCTCATTTGCGAATGGTCAGTATACAAGTGCCGGTGGTTCACACCTTTCCGCCTTCAAAGAGGGTATTCTGAAGGGTGTTAATGCTTACAGTTCAGAGAAATTTACCGGTGATGATGTTCGCGATGGAATAATTGCAGCGATTTCAATAAAGCTGAAAGACCCTGTTTTTGAAAGCCAGACGAAGAACAAGCTCGGGAACAGTGATATCAGGCGTGACATTGTTATTAGGGTTCAAGGAGCAATAGAACAGATGCTGCACCGGGACCCTTCTCTTGCAGACCTGCTGATTAACAAGGTGAAGGCTAACCAGAAACTACGCACTGAACTTCTCTCTGTGAAGAAGAAGGCCAGAGCACGCGCCAAACAGACAGCGATCAGAATACCGAAACTTAAGGACTGTAAGATTCATCTTGGCACTGGTCACAAAAGAGAAGAGGAAAGCTCAATTTTTCTTACAGAGGGATTGAGTGCAGCAGGAAGCCTTGTAGCTTCCAGGGATGTTTTCACTCAAGCAGTATATGCCCTAAAAGGCAAACCTCTGAATGTATACTCTCATCGTCGTGACACTGTGTATAAGAATGAAGAAATTTATAACATCATGCGGGCTATGAATATTGAAGGTGGTGTCGAAGGCCTTCGCTACAACAAAGTAATTCTGGCAACCGATGCTGATATTGACGGGTTGCACATCAGAAACCTGCTCATGACGCTCTTTCTCCATTTCTTTGAGGACCTTGTACTTGAAGGGCACCTGTTTATTCTTGAGACCCCTCTTTTCCGCGTCAGGAATAAAAAACAGACCATTTACTGCTATTCTGAAAAGGAAAAATCTGCTGCGGAAAAGAAGCTGGGTAAGAAATCCGAAGTAACTAGATTCAAAGGTCTTGGTGAGATAAGCCCCAAGGAGTTCGGGCAATTCATAGGTGAGGATATCCGACTCGAAAAAGTGGGAATTGATCGAATTGGGGATATTCCGGAAATGCTTGGATTCTATATGGGTAAGAATACACCACAGAGAAAACAGTACATTATGGAGAACCTCCGATGACAGGACTAAGAAAACTATACGAGAACAACTTCCTTGATTTTGCTTCTTATGTCATCAAGGAAAGGGCCATTCCAGATGCTGCAGATGGTCTTAAGCCGGTTCAAAGAAGAATCCTTTGGTCTATGTCTGAAATGGATGACGGCAGGTTCAACAAAGTAGCGAATGTTATCGGGCATACAATGCGATACCATCCTCACGGAGATCAGTCAATCGGAGCCGCTCTTGTCTCTCTGGCAAACAGAAATTTCTTTGTAGATAAGCAGGGAAACTTCGGTAATATTCTAACCGGTGATGATGCTTCTGCACCAAGATATATAGAATGCCGACTTACTCAGATGGCCAGAGACATTCTCTTTAACAACGACACAACAGACTTTGGGACTAGTTACGACGGAAGGAATAAAGAACCGGAATTACTTCCTGCCAAAGTACCAGTGGTTCTGCTCCTCGGTGCAGAGGGAATCGCTGTTGGAATGTCAACTAAAATACTCCCGCATAATTTCAACGAAGTGTTAAAAGCACAGATTGCCTGTCTCAGAGGTCAGGAATTCGAGTTGTTTCCTGATTTTGTTCAAGGTGGAGCCGTTGATGTATCCGCCTATGAAGACGGTAGGGGTAAAGTTAAATGCAGAGCCAGAATCGAGAGACGTGGTAACAAGAAAGTTGCTATAACGCAAATCCCTTTCGGAACTACAACAGAGTCTGTTATTGCGTCAATCGAAGGTGCTACCCGAAAGGGCAGATTAAAGATATCCAGCATAGATGACTATTCTACGGATAAAGCTGAAATAGAGATTACTGTCGCCAGAGGTGTTTCTGCGGATGAAACAATTCAGAGACTTTTCACAAGCACCGATTGTGAAATTTCACATTCTGCAAATATGATCGTTATCATGAACAGCAGACCTGTAGAAACGACTGTATCCGGCTTGATAGAATACTCTGCAGAGGCTCTGAAGAAACTGCTGAGACGTGAGCTTGAGCTTGAGATTGCCACCCTTCAGGATCGTATGCACTGGATGACTCTTGAGCAGATTTTCATAGAGAACAGACTTTACAAGGCCATTGAGGAATGCCCGACTCTTGATGAGGTCAGGAATACCGTTTCGAGCAGTCTTGTTCCTTTCCTGGAAGGTTACGACAGGGAAGTTTCTCTTGACGACATTGAACGTCTTCTCGCTCTTAAAATTCGCAGAATAAGCAGATTTGATATTGAATCTCATAGAAAAGAGATTGGCGATATCAAGTCCAAAATGAAGGTTGCGCGTAAGAAACTAAGAAATCTTGTCGATTATGCTGTCGATGTACTTGAGGGATTTCTTACAAAATACGGAAAGTTTTTTCCAAGAAAATCATCGATAGAAACATTCTCCGGTATCAATAAAAGAGAAGTCGCAATTGCCAACCTTAAGCTCGGTTATGATCCGGAAACCGGGTTTATTGGAACTGCTGTTAAGGGAGTTCAAAGCTGGAGTGTTTCT
The DNA here is from genome assembly GCA_016744855.1 of Candidatus Fermentibacteraceae bacterium. GTDB lineage: Bacteria > Fermentibacterota > Fermentibacteria > Fermentibacterales > JCC-6 > Sabulitectum. Next base: position 136,693 of record JADGDO010000009.1, read on the forward strand.
GAACTGGACAGAATTCTCTATTTCCTGGACGACGGAACCTACAAGGTTGTACCGGTACAGGAAAAACTGATGATCAAGGGAAAGGTTCTCTGGTGTGGCCCATGCGATAAGGAAAAGGTCTATGGCTGTGTCTACAGAGACAAAAAGAACCGTATTGCTTATGTTAAGAGATTCGCAATAGGTGGTTATATCCTTGATCGTGAGTATCTCTTCATGCCGGAGAAAAGCGAGCTGATGGTTTTTCTTGATCAGGACAATGTTCTTCTTGATTTCTGGTTCGAGAGACGAAAGAATATGAAGACACGAAAGGGTGAATTACTCATCTCCGATATCACCGTTAAAGGGGTAAAGGCCAGAGGTATTCAGCTTTGTGGTAAAAAGGTTATTTCGTCATTGAAGGCAATTGAAATTCTTGATGAACCTGACCCCGAAGATATAGCCCCCGAAGAGGACACTGAGCAGGAGAAGCCTGATGAACCCACCATAGCTCTGCCTCAGGAACCAAAAAAAACACTGGATGAGATCAGTGCCGAAGCTGAAGTTCTGAAAAACAGAATGAGCAATATTCTGAAGAAATTCGAGAGTGGTACACCGGATCTTTTTGAGGACAAATAAGTGAGAGCCATCAGGAATTCAGCTAAAGCGATAATTATCCGCGATAATCAGCTTCTTGTAATAAAGAATACTACAGACGGGGAAGACTGGTTCCTTCTGCCCGGTGGTGGACAGAATCATGGCGAATCACTTCGAGAAGCCCTCGCAAGAGAGTGTATGGAAGAAGCTTCTGTAGTCGTTGAAATAGGAGACATTGTTTTCATAAGAGACTACATATCCCGGAATCATGAATTTGCTGAAACCGATAATGATGCTCACCAGGTTGAGTTCATGTTTCAGTGCAGTATTTCTGACGATGCAAAGCCTGCACCGGGTTGTGAAACAGACCAGTGGCAGACCGGTGTGGAATGGTTGCCGCTTGAGAGTTTAGCCGACTATATGCTTTATCCTGCTGTTCTCAGGAATGCTCTTTCAAGAGGCATATCTCCCAATCACATTACTTATCTGGGTGATGTGAATTAAATTATAAGAACTGAATACTACATGGGGGCGGGACAATAGTCTCGCCCCCATATTCTTTATTTATAGATCTTTAGCTGCATCAAGAAGGTTCTGGGCAGGATCTCCTTCAACAGGCTTAAATTCCTCACCTGTTATCATCTCAAAGAGAGTGATGTATCTTGAGGAAAGTTCTGCAACAAGCTCTGCAGGAGCTTCAGGAAGAACCTTGTCATTGTATGGGTCACAATGTTCTTTGAACCACAAGCGAAGAAATTCCTTGTCAATATTTTTTGGCTCCTGGCCGGCAGCAAGACGTTCCTCATAGCTTTCAGCAAGCCAATAGCGGGAGCTGTCGGGTGTATGAATTTCATCTATCAGAACGATGTTACCGTTTTCATCCTTGCCCATTTCATACTTGGTGTCTACAAGTATCAGTCCACGCTCGGAAGCGGTCTTCACACCGAAAGCAAACAGCTCTTTGGCTATTCTGGAAGCATTGTCCCAGTCTTCCTGTGTCATGAAGCCTTCGGAAACTATCTCCTCTGGAGTGATTGACTCATCGTGCACTTCGCTTTTTGTAGTCGGAGTAATCAGGGCAACAGGGAACTTCGTGTTTTTAACCATTCCATCCGGAAGAAGGTTACCGCAGATGTTTCTTTCTCCGCGGTTGTAAAGAGTCCAGGCACTCGTGCTGCTGCTTCCTGTGAGGTAGCCTCTCATAACGAATTCAATCGGGAAGACTTCCATTTTCTTACCAAGAGTTGCATTTGGATGTGGAATGCTGATTACATGGTTGGGCACAATGTGCTCAGTCTGCTTGAACCACCAAGCACTTACTCTGTTAAGAACTTGTCCTTTGAAAGGAACTGAAGCAAGAACACGGTCGAATGCGCTCTGTCTGTCGGTAGTAACAAGGAGAAGTTTATCGCCAAAATCGTAGATATCTCTTACCTTACCTCGTTTGCACTTACCTATACCCAGTTCTGCAGTTTCAGTGAGACAATTATTCAGGTTTTCCCTGATAACAGCTTCTTTGTTGTTCATTTTTCCTCCATGAAAGAGCTTCCTGATTCAGTTAATTTCATCCCCGTAAGATACGAAATTAAACCTATGATTTGCCAGCCTGTGTATATTCCCGGCTTAAACCCGAAAATCTAAGGAGAAGTTGTGACTACAGCGGCAGAGAGAAACCTTACATGGCATGATGTTGTTATTAAGAGGAAAGATATCGAAGAGTTGAACAGCCACAGAGGGGCCACTGTATGGTTCACCGGGCTCAGCGGAAGCGGCAAATCAACTGTTGCTGATTACGTTGCTAGAATGCTCCATGAGAGAGGTGTTCGCACTGCTATTCTTGATGGTGATAACATCAGACAGGGCTTGAACAATGATCTGGGTTTTGCCCCTGCAGACAGAACTGAAAATATTCGAAGAATTGGTGAAGTCGGCAAACTCTTTACAAGCTTTGGCACAATCAATCTTCTCGCATTTATCAGCCCCTACATTGCTGACAGGGATAATGCAAGAAAAATCCAGGCCGATGGTGATTTTGTTGAAGTATATGTTGATGCTCCTCTTGCTGTTGCTGAAGAAAGAGACCCTAAAGGTCTCTACAAAAAAGCTAGAGCCGGCATAATTCCATCATTCACAGGAATCAGTGCTCCTTACGAGGCTCCGGAAAAGCCAGAAGTTCATCTTCACACAGATAAGCAGACTCCTGAAGAATCGGCCCTTGAAGTGATTAAGAAGCTTGAGGATATGGGAATAGTTCCCGCTCAGTAGAATGTTTTTCAATAGAAGAGCTGTTCCTCCCGGTATGGCGGATCGCTCATTTTTTGGAATAACTCTTACCAAAGATGAGAAGAGTGCATTCAAACTACATCTTACAAGCCAGATTCTTGGTGCCGTAGCTGCAGGTGTATTGATGAACCACGATTACATTGCAACCAACGGGCTTGGTGCAAGTGTAACACAGATAACTCTGCTTGCTATGATCTGGCCTGTCAGTAATTTGTTCAGCGTTCTGGTGAGTCACTTTGTGGACAGTACCAATAGGCATTCTACTGCTATTTTTATCGGCGCAGCGTTGCGGTTACCGGTTGCTCTGATGTTCTTCTCCAGCAATGTGAATCTTATGCTGATTCTTTTGTTCCTTTACTTCGGAAGTAACAGCCTTGTAATTCCCGGGCAGAACGCAGCCATGCGCAGCAGGTATAAGAAGGGCCACAGAGGACTTCTATTCGGCTGGACAATGAGTGCACTTAATCTATTTGCCTTACCGGCAGCTATGCTTGTAGGTGCCCTTCTTGATGCTGACTTCTCGTACTACAAATGGCTATTCGTAATAGAGGGTGTTATGGGTTGTGCACAGGCTTCAGTTATGGGGTTAATGGCTCGTGGCATGAAGGACCCTGTTGCTGTTGCTCAGTCCAGCCTGTCAGATTTCTTCAAGAGCATTGGATCTGTATTAAAGGGTGATAAGGAATTCGTTAAATTTGAGGCATTCTTCATGATTTACGGATTTGGTTTCATGACTATTCAACCAGCAATACCCTTCTACT